>CAZLQR010000012.1:14546-46932 GCA_964561915.1 uncultured Gammaproteobacteria bacterium
CACCCGCCCCTCGCGGATGCTTATGAGGTCATCATGGATGGTTTGTTTGTGATGGACTTGGGAGTCACTCGCCAGTTTGTGTTTTGCCTCAACCGTCCACAAGGGCGTTACCGTGTGTCCAACTTGCTGCGTGCACACCGTTCGATCGAATGAACACATTGAGTTTTATGCGTCTTGTTCCACGTAACTGGGATCCGCAGGGCGGGTTTTGGCCACCTCTTTGACGCTGAGGATGGCGACGGCCTTGTACTTTTGGCGAAAGTTCTTGCAGCATTGGCTGCCATTGACGTTGGTGCACCCATCAACCGTGTGGTTGAGGGCTTTCAGTTTGGCGATCGGTCCATCGAAGACGTACTTGACTTCCATGTGATCCACCTCGACGCCATCGTCGTCTCCGTCACGGCCCGAACAGTACCCGGTGTGATCGGTGCCCTTGACCCGGTACAACACCTTGTACTTGTACTTGCGACTGGCCATCGCGTCTGTGTCTTACCTCCGTCGAATCTGCAAGCGTCAACCCCAAACGCGCCGTTTTTTTCGTGCAACCACCGGCACACGCCCATGGCTTCTCGCACGCGCACGCGGCGCAACGTTCCTGCGGCCTGGCGCGGCGTCCCGACCCACGTGTTGCATCACGTCAGCCAGTGGAATCGTGGCTTCAAGGGTCGACGAGTGCGCAAATGGGTGGAGCCGGGCGTTGATCCGCCGTGCCACATGGCTTGGTCGCACAATGGTTTGTTGGCTGTGACGTACAGCCGCGACGAGCGGGACCATGGCGCTGACAGTGACCAAGTGGTGCGCAGCGTGAGAGTTCACGACCCCGCCCAGCCTCACCAGGAACCAGTGTTGGTGTATCAAGACCGGGTGAGATATGACCAAGGCATTGTGTTTGTGGCGTGGGACCAGATGGAAGGGGAGCCTTATGTCATCGTCAACGACTCGGACACCATACATGTCCGCACCAAGACCGGGAGCGTGGTCCGTTCCTATCGATTTCGCAGCAGCAAAGACATAATTTTATCCAACGGTAGGGTGATCGTGACGTACTGGAGGGACACATCCAGATGTGTCAACGTCTACCGTGCCTACAGTGGGAACCTGGTTCACACCTACGAGATCTTAACCATGTATTCGTGGGCCGCGTATGTTGAGCCGTATTTGTTCTTGATGGAACGGCACTTGCAAGTTTACGGGTATTGCCCAGGAGGGTTACCAGTCACTTTGCGGTTCCCCAGTACCGCCCCTCCATACGGTATGACAGTCACCCCGGAAGGGGAATTGATTGCAGTTTCGCGGCGCGACGAAGTCTTTTGGATTTATGTGTTTGATTGGACCGGGCGCTTGATACGGTGCCAACAGTACGACAACTTCAATGTCAATGTTTTTCCCGGGTTGGTGTTGGCCAATGGTGTGTTTCGATTGGGTGTGATGGAGTACTACACCAAAACCATGTATGAGTTTCAATGAACTGGTTGTGGTTGCCGCCAGTCAATGCGTGCGAAATGACGTTGCAACGGTTCGTGCGCTTGCACCACTTTGGCCACCAGGGCTTGCACTGTTGCATTTTTAAACAACCGTTCCAAGTCTGGTGACATTTCGGGCCGTGCCCCAAACTCCAGCAGCGTCTGGGCCACTTGAGCGTACTGGTCAATGTCAGGTCCATCCGCCAAAGACTTGACCAGAGCCACAAAGGCAATGTCCAGCGGCGAGAACCATTCGTGTCGGTTGGCGGCGGTGGGCCGTTCCCATTCGGCGGCATCCACTGGCACCAACACATTGGGATCAGCCTTGTGTTCCAGAAAGTAAGTCACCGCTTCGCAATGCAACAGTTCGCAAGCCACGGACAGTGGTGTGCCCAACCGGTGGTAGGCTGTTCGATCAAACGTGTTCAGTTGGGTGTAGTTTTCGTGTGACAGTGCCGGGGCCCGCCAAGGCCACCGCGTGAGGGCCCGTGCCATGCGAACGTGAAAATCGGGATCAGATTCCATGTTGTTGTTTTTGGTCAGTGTGATTTTGGCAACAACTGTGTGTACGTAAAAACACAGGTTTATGGGAGCAGGGGCAAAGGCGCAGCCAAGTAGTTGTCGCTGTACCCGGAAATGGGCATGGTTTGGTAGTTGTGGTCGGCCAGCCATTGCAGGGTGGCAGTTCGGTCTTCCTTGAACCACTCTTGCTCCCACAATTCCAGCACAATGTGAGGACGGCAACGGGTCAACGTATCCACTGCCCCCTTCAACACCTCCAACTCAAAGCCTTCCACGTCGAGTTTAAGCAACGACACATTGGTGAGTTTGTGATCGTCCAAGCAGGTCAGGTACACTGACTCTGAGCCAAAGGCCGGTGTAACCGCGTCACTGAAACGCTTGACGTCTTCGCGCAACGTCGACGACCCCGAATCTTGCCGAAACTTGTACAACGTGTGATGGGTGTTGCGGTGTTCGGGGCTGGCCAAGCCACAGTTGACAGCCACCACATTGTCCAAGTTGTTGAGGGCCAAATTACCGCACAGTTGGTAATAGCGCATCCGCTGCGGTTCAAACGCGGTCACTTGCTTAGCGCGCGGAGCCATCAGCAGTGTCCAGGAACCAATGTGGGCGCCCACGTCCACAAATTGGGTTTGGGGGGTGACGAATTGCATGGCCCAGTCCACCAAAGCGCGCTCGTATCGGCCGGGGATGATGAACTGGTCGCTGTCCAGCCCCCAATTGGTCAAATCGGCATACTTGTAGTTCACAATGCACGCCGGGTACGCGCACTGCACCACGGATTGGCCCGCGGAAATGACGTTCATGGCTAAAAGTCTTTCCTGATGGATGCAAAGAGAATTTCGGAGGGTTCAACGCGGATGTGAAACAACTGTGTGTACGTAAAGCCAAACTTCATTCGGATTCCTCTTGCTCCTCCAACTCGTCTCGTTCCGTGGTTGTCTCTCCCACCTCTTCTGTTGCCGTGGCCGCATCCGCGTCCACTTCTTCGGCGCATGCGTAGCACACAACACGGACAATGCCTTCCGTCTCGGCGAGTATGCAACACTTGCAACAGATTTCACGTTCGCAACAGCCATCTTTCTCCTCGCAAAAGTGTTCACAGGTCAAATTGCACCGGGGGCAACAGCACACTTGTTGGCACTGCAGGCATGTTGGATGGGGGTTGCACCTCGCGCAAACCGTCGTGGTCTGGGCGCAACACTGGCACTCGACCCACGTCAAGCACGCATGGCAAAACTCGGTGTTGCACTCGTCGCACTCTTGAAAGTCGCTGGCGTGCTGTTCGTGCGGCGCGTCTGGGTGTACATCATGCCACAAGGCACTGAGTTTGGTGCATCCCGGACACCGTGCGTACTTTTGCTCCAAGTAGGCGCCGTCACGGTTCACACACACTTGTCCCGGGCGAGTGACTGTCACAGAGCGGGGCCTGCCGCCTTCTCCCGGAACCAAGAACGGACCAAGGGCACTCATGCGAGACGAAACACAATGTTGTGAGACGCAACCGAAGACCCACGATGCGCCGCGGATCCGTTACGAGCCGTTACGCATTCTGCCTGACCTGGCCAGGCCAAAAAAAAAGCCCCATTGACCAGTGCAACCAAGGCTCTGGGTCAATGGGGCGGGTTCGAACAGTCGAATTTACGTGTTTGCTGCGGGCTGTTCAAGGGGTAGGGACAAAGAAAAGTGGGTCCAGGGGACGACGTGAAAACCAACTGCGGGTACTTCCGGCTGTGTTGGTCCCGTCGGGGTAGAATCGAGTGCATCGCTGCAGGTCACTGGGTTGAGGCTGCGAAAGTCTCGCGCAACTCTGTGGAAGTTATGCGTGCCGTTCCGCATCAACGCCTCTTCACATACCAGTGGGGGGCGCGTACATCATGGACGACTCTCACAAGCGCAAGGCCAGTGATGCGTCTCCAGACCAGCAAGGCAGCGGAGTGAACAAACGTCGTCCGAATCGGTTGATGCCAGTGCCGAAGCACGGGCCCTCGAGCCAGAAGGTCGGATCATCCGAAGACGATAGCGACAACGTTCCGCTGCCACCCGTGAACACGACAGAGCCATCCAACCTTTTGGAGGCCAATGCACTCTGGCTGTCGATCCCTGAAGACTGGCGCGATTTCTTGCGGCCAGTCCTGGATGCCTCGGAATTTTTGGTGCTTGCGGCGAAGGTAGAGCGCGCTTACGAACAAGAGACAGTGTATCCGCCACGCCCACAAATCTTTCGTGCTTTGGAACTCTGTCCAGTGAGCACTGTGGGCGTGGTCGTTGTGGGCCAAGACCCTTACCACACGGCGCATCAAGCCAACGGATTGGCCTTCTCCTGCACCGTGGCCCCCCTGCAACCCAGCCTGCGCAACATCTTCGAGGAAGTCCGTCGGGACTATCCTGGCGTCACACTGGACTCGGATTTGCAGCGAGGCAATCTGGCATCCTGGGCGAAACAGGGCGTACTATTGTTGAATGCGACACTTACAGTTCGGGCGCGTCAAGCCAACAGCCACCGCTCCCTGGGCTGGACTTGGTTCACCGCTACTGTCCTGCGTCGTCTCGCAACACACAAGTCACACCTCGTGTTTCTGTTGTGGGGCAAACCAGCACGTGAACTGGTTTGGCCCTTACTTGGCCCGAGGCCATTGACGCGTCATCATGTGCTCTGTTCGTCACATCCTTCTCCGTATTCTGTCACGACTGTGACGGCGGCGGCACCGGCCTTTCGGGCCAGCCGCCATTTCCAGCAGTGCAACGAGTACCGCAAAACACACCAACTCCCCGCAATCCAATGGTGGAAGTAAAAAAAAGTCATGAGTGGGTGGCACAACCAAAGAGACACACACACCACTCACCTGCTCTCACCTGATTGCAACCTCACTCTCTCGTCCCAGCACATGTAACTGCTGGCTGCAAACTTACCGACAGTTTGCTGGTGGGAGTGGCCCTTGCCACACGCACACACCGGTTTACTGTAGGTTCACATTTTTCCGGCACCCACCACCTCGTCCCACGAACGCATTTGACAGGTACACCAAAAACAAATCACTGGGATGACCGCAACTTTGGTGAGTCTCCCGCGCAACGCCTACTGGGTGACCCATCCGGGCACTGGCACACGCACGTTCGTGCCGCCCTTGACGCTGCGGCCCTTGCCACCAGCGCTACGTACACCTTCGCAGTTGCCCCGTGGCCATGGGTTTGTGGCCGAAACCGGCATCCAAGGTCATACCCTGGCCGCGTTTTCGTGGAACAACCTGGCTGACGTGCGAAGCAAGCGCTTTGCCCCAGGCACGCCGTTGCCCTCGCAACTCATCCAGTCTCCTCCCGACCAAGGCAACTGTGGATCGTGTTGGATTGTGT
The DNA here is from genome assembly GCA_964561915.1 of uncultured Gammaproteobacteria bacterium. Lineage (GTDB taxonomy): Bacteria > Patescibacteriota > Microgenomatia > UBA1406 > GWC2-37-13 > CAZLQR01. The sequence continues at coordinate 19,886 of CAZLQR010000012.1, forward strand.
CGGCGGTGACCATGTCCAGTGACCGCCTGGCCATTGCCACTCGCAGCGTCCCTCTGGCGCTGGACATATTGGATCCGTGCTGTGAGACACAAAACGGTTGCGACGGCGGCGACTCGGCCATGGCCTTTGGCATCTTGCAGAAGCAAACGTTGATGCCACAAACGTGCAACCCCTACCACGCCTGGTGTAGTGCTGGTTACCACTGTACGTATGAAGGTACCACCGCTTTGCCAGCACCTCCCGAATGCAACTGTTCGACCCGTCCCCAGCGTCGCAAAGCACAGTGCAAAACACTGGGTCAGGTCGACAGTTTCCGAGTGCTGGGGTCCATTCAAGCCGTGCAAGATGAGATCTTTCAAAACGGACCCGTGGTGGTGGGATTCCAGTGCACCGATGTTTTGGTCAAGACCTACAATTGCACTGGCAAAAACAGCACGCCCTTCGACGGCCGTGGTACGCCGCTGGGCGGCCACGCCGTTGTGATTGTGGGTTGGGGCTACGACGTGGCCACCCAGAAGGGGTTTTGGGTGGTGCGCAATTCGTGGGGCACCCGTTGGAATGGCGATGGGTACTGGACGTATTTGTGGGGCTGTGGGTTGGAAAACTCGGGCATTTCGGCTCCTGTGGCCTGGACAGTGGTGCCCACCGCGGCAGCGCGGGCAGCGGGACTCGACGTGCGCGCTGCCCGCTTTTCGGGCTCGCCCATCGAGTGGGCTCTCCTGGCCACCAGTGTGCTTGTGATAGTGCTTTTGGCTGTTCGATTGGGTGCGAAGGCTGGGCGTCACTCAGGAATGTAAGGCGTTACCAATAAGCAAGCATGGTCGTCAGCGAGTTGGTGGTCGAAGGCAACCACGGGTCGGTGACACTGAACCAGTTGAGTGTCACCAGCAATGCTCCGTTGCGAATTGAGTGCGACGCCAAGTCGGGCATGCTGTTTGTGCGTGTGTCTGGACCGTGTGCGCCGCCGTCGGCGTTGAACGTGTACGCGTACCGGTATGTGTGGAGCCAGCATGTCCCGCGGATGGTGGCGCGCATTTCAACTGTGCGGTGTTACGGTTCGGTGGACGTCACCATCAACGCCGATCAAGAGGTGGTCAAGCCCAAATTCCTGCTGGCCGATCACTTGCATGTGACGTTGCACGACCGCGTGACATTGGACGTGCGCAAACACATACAACTGGTGTATTTGGCCACGCACGACGACAGCAAAATCAAGAACTTGCAGGCGCACCACATCGAACGGCTGCCTAGTCGCTCGACTGCGAACGAGGCAAGGCCTTTCTGATGGTTTCGATGTCGGCCGTGGAAACCAGAGCGGGTGGCGGCGGCAACGATGCGGTGCGGCACGGTTCGGGGGGTCCCAGGGCCGGCGAGTGCGGTCCCAAACTTGGAGAAGCGGCCGTGGGCGTCACGCTCGGAAAGGGACTCCACCGGGAAAACGGCGTGGCCGACCGTTGTTGTTCCGGTGGCACAGGAGAAAAGGGTTTGGGTTTGCGTGCCGGGGGCTTTTCCGAGCACAAATGTGGATTCACAGGCATGGGAGGCATCGGTCGGCGCCCACGGGAGACACGGGTGGTGTGACGTCGCACCCAAGGGAGTTTTCAAAAATTCAAATGTATTTCTGCAACCATGTTTCGCGGCTGCTGCAGTGTGGTCCAGTATGTGTCGGCGGTGCACGGGGTGTGTCAACCGTATTTACGCCAAACCTTCTTGAAGTCCCCCTTCCTCCCCACCATGGCTTCCGGTCGCGCGCACCGCGCCATGACGCAACGGTTGATGGTGGTCAGCATGCCCGACACCTCGGCGGCGGATTTGTCGTTTCAAGTGCTGGGGTCATCGGAGACCACGTATCTGGTATCCTTCAACTCAGAGGTTCCATCTTGCACGTGTCCCGACCACACGTACCGGCGCTCGCGGTGCAAGCACATCATCTTTGTGTTGCGGCGGGTGTTGGACGCCGAGGCCGAGGTGGCCGAACGGCCCAAGTTCGCACGGGACGAGATCGTGGCGTTGCTGGCCGCGGTGGGCACACGGAGCAGTCATGCCCAGGCTACGGCACCACCGTCGGCCGGTGTGGTGTCTCCAGGTGGAGTGCACCAAAAGCCCTTGGACGCCGATCCTTGCCCAGTTTGTTACGAAGCCATCGAGGGCCATGAATCGGTCTTGTACTGCAAGGCCAGTTGTGGCAGCAACGTGCACCGGGATTGTTACCTGCGGTGGCACCACCACGACCCCACGCGTGACCATTACGAGTGTGTGATGTGTCGGGCCCAGTGGAAGGCCAGTGACGTGTGAAGACAACCGAAATAAACACTAGTTGACCAGTGTATTGTCACCTCAAAACAGGATGCCAGCGTTGATGTTGCACGAGGCCCACGGCGCGTACGAGTAGCCCACGCACGTGTAGCCGGCTGGGCAGGTGGCCAAGGTCTTGGGGTAGCAACCGTTGGGTCCCGAACTCTTGCAGCCACATTGCGTCTGGCTGGTTGAAGGTCGCAGCGCACCCAGGGGACAGTTGGGATCAACCGCAAAGTTGGTGATGGAGCACTGGGGGATGCGGCCATTGGGGAAGTAGCCCCAAAAGTTGCCCTTGTTGTCGTAGGCCGTGAACCCGCGTGCGCCACGCCCGAATGTGCCACTTCGATTGGGAACAATGTAAGGCATTGCACTCTACCAAGAAAGTGAGGACCTGTTTATTCAGAGGATTTGATTTTTGGCATTGTCGATCCAGGTGGGTGATGGGCTTGGCGCCTCTTGAGCAAGTCGGCAGCATTGGCCAACACCATGCGTTGAGTCTTCTTATTGACCAAAAGGACCATCTGCTGGCGGTCCGCACACAATTGAAGCACGGCATCGATGTCTTGTTCGTCACCACTGATCACACGGATGGTCACCGAGGGCAAACACGTTGGTGTCGTCATGCAACACCCAGCCAAGCCAGCGCCGTAGCAGTCTAAGCCGGCGAGGAACAAGTTACCAATTGGAAATGTGGCAACCCCCCACACACTTGCCGACCGCACCGACGACGTGTCACAACCCCACCCCACGCATTTTTCACTCTGTTACAGATCGACTTCTGCATGCCAAAAACTGTGTAAAATACATTGATTACAATTCCATGGGCCTGGTCTGTTCCATGTCAGTGGGCAGTTCAAAGTTGACGGCCACGGCATTCACTTGCACGCCGTTGGGCAGCCCCGGGGGCATGTCTCCCAGTACGCCGATGGCGTATTCGTCGAAATTCAGGTCATCCAGCAAGGCATCTCCGGTTTCGGGCGCAAAGACCTCCAACATGGCATCGAGCATGGCCAGTTGATTGGTCTGCGCATCCAATTGCTGCCTTTGAAAGTCCGCAAACCCTCCCGACCCCACCGCGTTGGCCAGCAACAATGGCTCCGGCTCCGCATCCAGCGGGTTGTCCAACGGGGGCAACGTCAAAGGCGGGGCAGCCAGCGTTAGCACCGGTGGGGGTGGTGGCAAACCCAACGGCTGCGGGTGGATCTGCGATTCGACGTCGGGACCAAACACCGATGCTGCCGCCGCCCCGCGTTGGTTGCGCCGCTTGCGTTGGTTGTGGGCTGCGGTGCCTCGCAAACTGCGGGCACGGGGTTGCCTTCTTGCGCCTGTGTTTCTCGTGGCGACGACCTTGCGCTTCCGCGAGGCTGGCGCTTCGCCAGATCCACTTGACGACGACAAAGACCGCGCGTCGTCGTCGTCGCCAATGTCGTCCACCACAATGATGCGACGTCCCGGTTTGGCGCCGGCTGCGGGTGGTGTAGCCGGAACCGTCCGCGCGGGTTTGCGCGCCGCACCGGCACTCTTGTGTCCACCCAGACGACCAGATGCCGTAGTGGTTCGCACGTTGACGCTCGGGGATTGGGACAAACTGGAGAACAACACATTGGGTGGCGTTTGGCGTGCCACCATCTTGGTGATGGCATCCACCGAGATGACTAGATTTTGGGGTTCGGGGTGGCGCACGCACAGGAGCCACATGGCCAGGGCCGTGGGATCCAAGGTCTGGACATCCACGGGTAGAATGGTGCGCAAATTCATGAACATGGCCACCGAGCGCCGCGTCTGCAAGTAAATCTCCACCCAGGCATTGGACGTCGACGAGTTGTGGGCCGTATCCATGGCTGCGCGGTACTCAGTGGACCACACGTCAATAAGTTGCGTGTGGGTCCATTCCAGAGCCACCGTTTGCCCCGGTGGGGTGTACCGAAAGTACCACACGATGTCGCGCTTGGCCTTGTTCTTTTGGGTGCCGCGCACCAGGATCCACTTGACGTCGACGCACTCGGCATGCCACGTCTTGCCCAGACTTTCCGCAGCGGCCTTGCCCAACTTGGCGGGGCACGGCAGCATGCGCTTGAGTTCCGTCACCAGCAACTCGCCGGCATAGCCGCCCGCCACGGCCGCGCCGACTTCGGCCAAGATGGCTGCGTGCTCGGGGTAAGGGACGCCTGCATCCGGCAATGTCGGCGGAGCCCCCAACGGCGACGCCTCCACGAGTGGAGCCGCCACGATGGTGGGACCGGCAATGATCGAGTCCACGGCGCCTTCGATGGCATGATTCGCCGAAGGAACCAACGTGGGGAGCGAAGTGAGTGCACTCATTCAAACACGGGGATCCCGCGCCGTTGTTTCTGCGTGCTCGCGAAGACGAAACAATGCGCTTCGCGGATCACTACGAACAATGTTCGGAATGCAGAATGTGAAACGGTTGCGTGCGTAACGGTTTAAGGGTCGACTCTCCAGACGTACTGTTCACCAGACACAGTTTATTGAGCACCAAACATGTAGGGTTCTTGCAGCGGCGCAAAGGCCTCGTCGATCGGTGTCACATGGGGCAATCCCAGCAATGTGTCCAGGATGTTGGCCCAAAACGTGCGGCGCTCCTCCGTCGGCACATCAAATCCCAGTGCCGTTTTGGATTGGTCCAGCCCTCCCGTCCGCAACATGCGGGTGGCGAGCGTCGCCGGCCGCGTCGAGTAGAACAAGTCCACTTGTGCCGCATCTTGCGTCGCGTGTTTCGCCTCCCATTCTTTGCGCACCAGTTGACACACTTGGCCCAATTCGCGACGGTGATCCAGCGTGTCCCACAACGTGGTGCAGTCAAAGGCAGGGGGGCGTTGGCTTTGCTTCAAGAATTCGGGGATGTGCTCCAACACATTGGCTGGTACGTCCACCAGGTTGCCATCTTCCTCGTCACAGGTTTGTTGAATCATCCACATGGGATCTTCGCGTGCCAGCCGGGCACAAATGGTGGCCCACACCGATTGGATGCGTTGGAAGGGCTCCATGCGTGGCCAATTGATGAACAAATGCAAGCCGAACAAGTGGGGTTATCACGACGGCAAAAAAAATGGTTCCATGCAGAGCAAAAGACCGTGTAGTTCACAGTGCATTGGTCCAGATTCCCAAAACGTTGGTCCTAATTGAACGTTGTGTCAGAGGAGTTTGCAAATTGGTTGGGGCGTGATGCGGAGCGCGGCATGGCAGCGCGTGCCCTTGCCTCTGGTCACTGCCGTACAACAACAACTGTTGGTGAGCGGCGCTGGGCGGTGGAGAGCCTTGCCACGGAGCGGCAAACTCGCCCTGCAAACGTATCTTTCACGTCGTGAATATGCCTGGCTGGAGAATTACGTCCCCACCCGCCATGGCCTATTGACACTTATGTTCCAAGGTTCCGGCTTGATTGTGACCTTGACACAATCGACCGAAGTAAACCCACCACGGCGCACAACCTTGGTGTCACTGAGCATGCCGTTGATCAGTTTGTGGAATACCCACATTGCTGTATCATGTGACGATACGGAACTGTTTGTTATGTCAACTGCGGTCTATTGTTACGTAGTTGCGGTGTATCGACTGCCGGATGGGGCCCTGTTGCGCACTTGGCACCAATCGGACTACCTGCCGTCGCGATGCCTGTGTACCACTCCAAGGCGAACCATTTTTGGCATCCACGCAGATGGCAACACGTTAACAGCCTTTGACTTTGATGGACATCTGGTACAGCACATTGCCGTGACGCAAGGATTGTTTGTGACGTTGCGCTCCTGTGGAGACCTTGTGTTCGTGGTGAAGAAGAACATGCCCTACGCGTGCCTAGTGGCATTTCGGGCAGTCGACGGAGCCAGCATTGGCGTGTGGACGTTGCCGATCGACGCCGTTGATTGTTTTCGTCTGGTCTTCACCAAAGCCAACGAAGTGGCTGTGTATGTGGACCACACCGCGTATCTGTTGAAATTGAATTCTGGATGGGTGCAACATGTGGCCTAAGTTGTCCCGTGTTTATGTAGGTCCATTCGGCCACGATGGAGCGTTGTGTGGCCTGGTGTCGCGTGCCGCAAACTGTGCGTGCTGTACCAGACCAATTCAAATTCATCGTGTCGCGACGCAACCCTACCCTAATACACCAATTTGCATGTCACGACGCACCTGAATTGAGTGCAACCGATGTATTCAAACTGGACAGCAAGGTGCTGTGTGGCCATGAGGTGTTGCATGCTTGGCGTGGCGAGGTCTGGGCCACCAGCCGGACCAGTGGCGTGTCTCGATTGCTGGCTTCGGTGGAGTGTTATGGCTTTGCCGTGACCAGTTGCGATGTTTCGGTGGACCAGACACAACTGTTTGTATTGTCGACGTCAGACGTGCATGTGTTTGACACGGCTTGTGGCACCGAAGTGCGTCGCTGGCGCCGAAACTTGCCACACGGCAACCGCCTGCGTATCACCTCGGGCAACATAGTAGTGGTGATTTACATGAAACGCCGCGTGGTGGCCCTGTTTGACGCGTACGGCCAGAAACTACGCACCTTGGCCTCGTACGACGACGTGTCTGCCTCGTTGAGTCTCAAGGCAGCACTGTGCACGTGGCAACAGTTGGTGTTTGTGTTGGAGACCAGCATTCCGAGCATACAAGTGTTTCGGGCCTGCGACGGCATGTTTGTGAAGGCCTGGCGGGTGCCTAAACAGTGCCAAATATTTTGCCACTGTATGGCTGTGGTGCGTGGCGGATCGGCTTTGGCTTTGGTGACTGGCTACGACGTCATACTCATGCACGTGTTCCTGCCTGCGTGAGGGACCGGCGTTGGGTTTGTTGCCACCAGACGACAAACGCCACCACCAGCAGCGCCAGCGCCACCGTCAAACTGCCCACCACCCATGGCCGAACCGATGAGGCGGAGGACGCACATTGTGTGGTGGCAACTGCGGGTGGACACTGCTGCCCTCCGCCACTGCGCATCTCGCAGGTGCCACGCAACTGGTTGTACTTGTTGGCCACCACGTCGTACGCCACGCGGGGTTTGCCCAGACGCTCGTTGACACGGTTGTGCGCTTCGACCAGCCAGTGGGTGAGCGTGTCGCGGCTGTCCAAGTGTGCCTCCACAGGGTACGTCTTCAACAACTTGGCAAAGTCATCGCGGCAACTGCTGCACGGCAACAAAGGGGCCAAGTTTTGGAAAAAGGCCTTGACGTGCGCCTTGTCCTCGGCGCTGGGTCTTTCTGGGTAATTGAACGCAATGAAATCCATGGTGGCCCAAACTTGCGGTCCCCACAGGCGGACATCCATACTGCCGTGTCCTTTACTTTACGTCCAGGCGAAAAAACAGGCCTGGGGTTTGAGTTCGGTGCCAGCGGGACAAGAATGGAGCGACAACAGGTACACGTCGTGGCAGCATGGCGAATGTGCCGTGGGTACGCCCAGCCACACCACGGGAGATTTTGGTGGCCTCGATCGACCCGGGCGTATCCAATCTGGCGTTGGTGGTGGGCGGTATCGACACGGCCAACATGGAACTGGTGCGGATTGTCGCCTGCCAAAAGTACAACTTGAAGCGGCTCAACTTGCCCGAAGAGCACTGGTTCACTCCATACGAGGCCTGCACGCTCCCTCACACCAACGAGACGTGCGACCAAGTGGCCCACCTCATGCAAAAACTCAAACCTCTGCTGGACATGGTGGAACTGGTCTTGATGGAACAGCAACCTACCCAGGGCGGAGCCTTTGCCGTCCAACAACTCATCATGCACCACTACCGCCCCAAAGTCGTGGTGATGTACAGCATGACCATCCAGAACTTGCTCGAATTTCCGCGCGCCCGGTCCAACTCCACCAGTGAGGAACAGGCCGTGGCAGCACAGTCGCGCAAGTCGAAAGCCATGGAACTGGCTCGACCGTGGTTGCAACACTTTCCCCAGTGGCAACTCAACCAGTTGACGCCCGACGAGTCGGCGGTGCGTGCCGTGCGGGACCGGACGCCGTATGCCGACCGAAAACGCAAGCGCGGCGAAGGGTCCGAGGAGAAGCGGCAGCACGACATGGCCGATGCGGTGTGCTCCATTTTGGCCTGGTGCATAACCCAACGACGGCGTGGCGCAGTGGTGCCAGCAGACCTACCCACCGTGCCATCCGAAGAGCGCATCGAGCCAGATTTGGCCGATGCATCGCCCCAACCTGCCAAACGCACCCGGTGTGATTCGGCACTGTCCAGCAGCGCCAGCAGTGGCGCCGAATGCGAACCGGTGGCGGTGCGCATCTTGGACCGGCCGTCGTCCCGACGCGTGCAGCAACGGTTGGTTTCGTTCCCCGAACCAGTCCAAGTGGCCGTGCGCCAACACTTGTCCGACATCACACGGTGTTTGGGTGTCCTCGACTACGAGACCGACCGCACCACCGAGTTCAGCATGTGCACCGCCATCGAGCGGCACAAGGCGTTGATCATGGACAAATACGCCAAGATCTTTACGCTGCTGGGTCTGCCGCCACGCGCACGCCGAGCGCGTTACGCTCTGTCTTCGGTGTTGAACCTCGTCGGGTTGGACTTGCGCCAAGTGGGCACCCGGCGCCGCATGCGCACCCCGTGCGACTCGCCCGACTTTGTGTCCAAGGTCCAGTCTTCCAATCCGCAGCGCAGTGACCGGGTGTACTGTATCGCACCATTGAACCCATCTTCGGCCGAAGCCGGTGCTGACGAAGCCGGCGCCGAGGACGGGGATGCGGTCAAAGCCGAGTCGGCGGAGCCAGTGGTAGCAGACAAAGCACACGATGGCCTACCCAAGTCGCAGACCAGCGGTGCGCACGAGGTCGGCAGCGGACCTTGCTTCGACATCACCGTCCCTGAGATCGCCAGTGACCCCGCAGTCGGCGGGGCCGGCGCCGCCGCCCATAGTATCCTTTTCGCAAAACCTGTCGAATCGCGCGTTTTCCATCGAGACCCACTTTGCGAATCCCAGTGAAATGGTCAAGGTGGTGGAGGTCAAAACGGCCCCGAACAAACTGTGTGTGGGGCGGTGCGGAGAACCCGGCAAGTGGCGGTACGCCACGCGCGACTACCTTTGTGCTGCATGCGCCCAGCGGCCACCCCATCAATTGATCACGCGCTCGCGTGCCAAGACTACGTTTGGCCTGACGTTCGCCGACCTACACCGTGCCTTCCAAGACAAGCGGCTGCGCATGTTCACAGTGAAGAACTTTCATGACATGCATGCGCCGCCCATTCGACTGTACTATTACCATGAGGTGGAGGCGTTGGCTGCCCAGTTGAAAAAGACCCGCGAAACAGGCAACCACAGTCGGAAGACGTGATGTCCACCGTGAACGACAACGTCTGGCACGCCTTGGACCTGGATCGAATTTGCCAAATGGGGGGCGAGTTGTACACGCCGGAGCAGTACGGTGCCTTTGTGTGCAAGATTTTAGGGTTGCACCCGGCCCACCCACCGGCCCTGGTGCTGTGGCGGGTCAACCGCAAGTACGTGCTGGCAGTCCGAGCACCACACCCAGTGGCGTTCATTCATTTGTGGAAGCACGCCCTGTACCGCGGCACCCCGGCCGACACCCGTGCCCGGTCCATTCCCTTGGTGCACGACGAGCACCAGATGGAGTTGACCCTGATGTGTTTGTTTTTGCTGGAAGTGGCCGACCGGACCCCAGATCCACTGGGCAAAAACTGGTGCAAGGAATAAGAAACCCGGCATGCATTTGTGTATTTATGCCAGTGAGGCGGCGGCCGCCATGGGCAGCAACCCCTATCGGCATGCCGTGTCCGTTCTGCTTGACGTGTGGAAGCGATACCACCAGGGCGCCGAGTTTTTGGCGGCACAGGACCGCGTGGCCCAGCGCAGCGGTGTGGCTCCCGAACAAATCGATGCACACGATGCCTTGATCGCGCGCGCACTGGTCCAAACCCCCGAACTCAAAACCACGTTGGACCGGTGGAAGACCCAAGTGGCGGTCTCGCCGCACACGTTGCCTTTGGCTGTGGTGCAAGCATCGCGTGAGATTTGCGAGACCCTGATGTCGTTGAAAACCAAACCCGACGTGTGCAAACCCGGCAGTGTTTTGGCAACTGTCTCGGGTGCAGACGACAAGGCCGTCAAAACCGTGTCGGTGGCCGACGTGTCGCGCGAGGTGACATCGCAATTGCAACGGCACCACGGCATCACCCAGGAACCACGCAGCGTACGCCAATTGAAGGACGTCACGGAAAACAACACCAAGTTTCACATCAAGGCCTTGTGCCAATTGCCCGGCCACATCACGTTGAATGTGGGTGGGCGCATCGATGGACTGCGGGACAAGAAACGTCTGGTCGAAATCAAAAACCGCAAGGCCAAATTTATGATGCCGCTGCCGGAATACGACGTGATTCAATTGCACTGTTACATGTACTTGTTGAACCAAACCGAGGCCGATATGAGCGAACATTTGCCGGATGGGCGCCAAAAGGTCACGGCGGTGCGCTGGAACCCCACACTGTGGGCCACCGTCAAGTTGGAGTTGACCCGGTTTGCGTTGATTTTCCACAAAGTCTTGTACAGTGAGCGTTGGCAGGATGAGTTGTTGGCTGCACCCACCCTTCATGACCAGCGGGCAGTGTACTTTCGACTGTACACCGAAGTCGTGTCCGAAGAGCGTTGAAAATACCCTGGGTTGCCAGCCAAACCCAGTGGGAAAAAATATCGACCCATAAAACAAACGGCGCCAGCCATGGCCGATGTTATTCCTCCCACCCCCGATCGCTTCGCCTTGGGCCACAGTCCCAGCCCCATGGCAACCATGCATGTGGAAACTGTGAACGTGGGGGCACCCAAGCGCAAATGCGGCTACCTGATCCCCGCTCTGGTAGGCGTGAGTGTGGCCCTGGTGGTGGTGGTGGCAGTGCACCTGTTGCGCAAGAAAGACCAAGACAAGAACGACGTGCGCAAAGTCCAAGGATTGCAGTACGCAGCCGGCGGAGCAGCCCGTCCCTTCCCCCGCAACATTCCTGCGTTTCCGCCGCAGCAGCAGCAACCACAACAACCTGGGGCGGCGGCCGCGGGAGCCCAGGGCACGCCCGAAGCCTATGCCGGTGCTGGCAACCGGTTCTCATCGTACCAGGCTGGAGACGCTCAACGGGCTGGGGATGTAGCCATGATGCTGGACAAGCGCTACAACCAGCCCCAGGGCATGCCGTACAACGACAACCGCATGCCGGCGTACGAAAACTACTCCGAGGCCATCAGTGGACTGGGACGGGTGCAACATCTGGGTGAAGAGGCGTTCAACAAGCGCGTGCTGCAACAAAAGCAACCGGCACTGGTGGCGTTTGTGATGGATGGGTGCGGACATTGCGAACGGATGAAACCCAACTTTGACGAGGCCGCCCGCAATGCCAAGATTGCGCTCATCATGATCGAGCGCGGCCAAGCCGGTGCGTTGCCCCAAAAGTACGGCGTGCGGGGCTTTCCCACCATTGCACTGTTCCGTGGCGGAGAACTGGTCAAGATGTACAGCGGAGATCGCAGTGCGCAATCTCTGGCCGAGTTTGCCAACGCATAAATCCATTTTCCTCCGTGCGTGTTGTTGTAAGCCATCAAGCAAAAAAGCAGTGCGATGAAGGCTTGGCGCGGAGTGCCTCGTTCTTTGCAACGCCTCGTGCGCGACCACATAGGCTGGCAATGCCGCAAGGTGGACGTGCACCCACATGGATTGTTGGGAGCAGTCGAATGGCCGGAAGTTGGTTGTGCCGTGCCAACCCAATTCAAAGTGGACGTCGGGCCGTCGTCGCCGGTTGTAGCCATGACCGTAGTTGAATTTGCCATGTTTTGGCGGCGTTGTTCGTCTCGGCACATTCGTTTCCAAAATGCCGCAGTGGTGGAGAAAACGGGCCAAGTTGTCTTGGTTGACCGTGACAACAATCGCGTGGTGCTGTGGGATCAACAGGGACGTCATCAGCACACTTGGATTGTCGCCGACTGTTGCCATGTGTCTGTGTTGCATGGACCCCGCATTGCAGTGCGGTGCATACACGCATTGTACCAGCGCATCCTGTACTTTGATGTGCTTAGTTTCGAATGTCTGGGGTTTCTGCGCATCAAAGCCCACGTGGCCACCATCACACGCAATGGCCAAGTCGTGACGTATGGGTTCAACAACCTGCACTTGCATGATTTGAAAGGAGGCTACCAGGCATCTACGATTCAATATTGGCCCGACTTGGTGCGGGACACACCACGCCGGGCCATCTACTCCGTGGCCGAAACCCATCGGGACGGAGAGTTGCTGTTGCTTGCATCGGATTTGTATGTGGCGCTGTATCGTGCGTCAGATGGTGCATGCCTGCAACCATTTCGGGCCTTGCCGCCGCCCCATTCGGACCCCTTGTGGAATGGCAGAGTTTCGGGATCTTACGTGATGTACTTTGAGTCGGATGGCACCTTGATCATACACATGGATTCCCATCTGTTTCAATATTCGTTTCGAATGAAGTAAATCCCCCTTCGTGTGTTGATGCCTGTGACGGTTTCGTCTGGAAGAAGACAGCGCCATGCCGTCCCTCTGAAACACCGCGTCGGCAGTCATGGATTGCGCACGCCTCACCGTCCAGTTCCTGTCAAGGCACCTGTTTTGCCACCGCCGGTGCCGCCTTCTTTGTTGGCACTGGCCTTTGTGCCACCACCCTGTCCGGTGGAAACATTGGTGGCCAGCGCAGTGTGGGACCCGCGCGAACTAGAAGTGTTGCGGCGAGAATACGGCCCAACGCCAGGTCCATCTCGTTTGCATCACCCCACGTGGAACGAATGCAAGTTGTTTTACATCAACTTGGCCGTGCGGACCGATCGCAACGTCAAGATGCTGGTGGAGTTGAGTCGGCAACACATCCCGTTGAAGTCGTCAGTCATCCGCGTGGAGGCTGTCCATGGCACACAGGTAGATGTCGGTGCACTGGAGCGCACCGGATTTCTCAAGCCAAACTGTAACCTACGCAAGGGCGAACTGGGCTGTTACTTGTCCCACGTGGCGGTGTGGCAGGAGTGTGTGCGCCGTGGTTCGACGTTGCGCTTTGCGGTGGTGTTGGAGGATGACACTGTGTGTTTGACTCCGCACTTCATGGACGACGTGCTGAGTGCCTTACACGAACTGGAAGCCAGTGGAGCGGAGTGGGATGTGTTGTATCTGTCACGCAACATTTGGATGGACGCCCCCGTCGCACACGAAGGTCAAGCGCTGGGTCCCCATTTGTATGTGCCGGTACATAGTGGTACTGGCACGCATTCCTATGTCATTAACCCGCAAGGTGCTTTGCGCCTGTTGGAGATGGCGCAAAACGTCACACAGCCCGTGGATCTGGATTTTCGCCGCATGCGTTGTGTGTCGGTCCGTGAATTTCTGACCAGAGCCTGCAATTGGGCAGATTCCGACACAGCGTCCATCAAGTGAACGTTGGCCGTGGACTCAGACATTTTCCACTCTTGGCCAACGAACACACGTTGCGCCGGCATGGCATTTTCGTTGCGGGCTGCCACGCGCGAGGTGCTGAAGCACCCCGTGGTTCAGCGGCTGCGCCACATCAACCAGTTGGGCTGTGCGCACATGCGGTTTCCGTGGGCGGCTTACAACCGCCTAACCCACAGTGTGGGTGTGGCACGGTTGGCTCACCGCGCCGCGGTGGCTGCCGCGAGCCATTCGGGCCAAACGTTGACAGACTCCGAGTTGAAGTGCATCGAATTGGCCGGACTGCTGCATGACGTGGGCCATGGACCATGGTCCCACACGTTTGATCGTGCGCTGGCTTTGTTGCCCAGTGACCAACGGCCCAAACACTGGCTGTTGCACCACGAAGAACGAGGCCAGCGGCTGATACGCCAGATTCTAGGCGACGTGTCCTATTTGGTGACCCCTGACGAGACCGAAACAGTGGTCTCGTGGATCAACCCTTCTTCGGGTGTTGCCGGCACATGGCTGTCCGATGTGGTGTGCAACGGAATCCATGGCATCGACGTGGACCGCATGGAATATCTGGTGCGAGACAGTGCGTTGGCGGCAACGCATTTGTCACAGCGCATGCCCCAGGCTGTCACACCGCTGTCGGTGTTTGAGGTGCACACCCTGTTGGATCGGAGTCGGGTCCTGGACAACCGGTGGGTGTTCCACCGTGGCGATGCTGCAACGGTGCAACGCATTCTGGACCTGCGGAGTGTCTTGCATCGTTCGTTGTACCAGGATCCGGCTGTGCTGTCTTACGATTGGATGGTGGTGGATGCACTTCACACTGACATGCAACGGCGTCCTGAAGTGTACGCTTGCTTGGGGTTGCGCAACGAAGAGGAATGTCGCCAGTTTGCGTCGCTGACCGAAACCATGCTCGACGGCGTGGCCAATCTCAAGGAGCCCTACCAATTCGGCTGTGTGGCAGACGTTCCGCCGCATTGCACGGTTTACCGCCGAGTGCGCGCGTGGTCGGCACGCGAAGACAAATATGCCGCGGCCCTCACCCTGCCTCGTGTGATGTTTTACACCGACGCCAAAGCACCCGTTCCAGTGGTGCATCACGTTGCGGAAAGCCAGGCGCCGGTGGACTGGCCCACGGCCGATGTGGTGTTTTGGAAATGAATCCAGTTTATTCGAACAGTTGGCAAATGCCTTTATCGCGCGCATGTGTCACCAGATGTCTACGTCCGTTGCGGATACAGACACCAATCAAACAATCATGTACCCCCCAGGTGGCACGGTAATCTGGAACGTAGGCTGAGGCGTCCAGTCTTACTGAGGGCAAGCGACCAGTGTATCGTTCTCGCCAATAGAGTCGATCTCCCATGATTACCAAGTTGTGTGCATCCAGTGGAACGGCAAAATTCGTAGGCGGCCCACCCAGGCTGAACCAGTACATCGTCGTGCCAGTGGCAAGGACCACTTGTGGATGCGGTGTTTTGTGCCAGACCCGCATAGTGCAAAAGGCTGGGATTGGCCACGGCAACTCGCGCATGTGCACACAACCCTGTCCTTCAACCAAACTCCACAGATCATTGTCTTTGACCAGCAACAGTTTGTCATCCCACAGCACTGCCGGTCCCTGAAGCAACGTGTCGAACACATGACTCCACAGTAGTTGTCCGTTCAATGTCGTGACACGCACAGTGTGCGTCGCGCCGAAGGGTTTTACGCCTCCGACACACACCACGTAGATGTGGTTGGTGGTGGAAATGAGACATTGATCCACGTCCGTGGGGTGAGGCAGGTCCATCGCTGACCACGTATGCAACAATGCACCGGTTTGAAGGACATACACATGCACCGTTTCCAAACACAACAAGACCAAGTACGAGTCGTTGCATGTCACGTGTTCGATGTACCCAGGATGTCCAACTGTGGGAAACACAAAGGCACGATGGTCGCGAAATGGAGTTAGCGCGCTTTGCACCGCCTCTTGCAAATGCAACATCACCGGCCTCCAGGCTTGGACCCGGTGCATGGCACAATGTGTGGCGTGTGGGTGTGTCACGTGCGTGGTGTGTCTGAGCCACAGAACACAAACTGGATTCACTGCCAGGCATTGATCCAATCGGAAAGATCTTTTTCGGACTGTGTTGCATCCGCTTCAATTTCCAGGCACACGTGGGCACTGTAAATGTTGGCTGCATGACACGGCCGTCCATGCACGCCCCACAACGTTTGCACACGGTAGACCCACACGCCACCGTCTGCGTCAGACACCACAATCCATTGGCCCCGCACCAAAATGAAGTGCTTTTCCAGTTCGTGTTGTAGCAAGTCCACGGAAGGGGAAGATCGCGCGGCGTCGTGCGGCGTGGGGCAGTACCGGAGCCGCACGCCCACACCCCGGTCGGCGGGTCGTATGGGCCGCAACTCCACCAAACGTCCATGAATTTGTTGGCCGTCGACGATACCCGTGCGTGCCGTCACAGCCGGCGACAAACCCAAAGTCTGGGCCGGTGTCATGGCCTGGTCAAATTGCAGCACCACAAAATCAGCCCGCATCCGGCCGTGGGTGTGATACGCCACCTGCACCACACAAAACGGGTGGTTGGCATTGGCAGCACCAATCTTTTGCGAAGCCAG
Organism: uncultured Gammaproteobacteria bacterium; assembly: GCA_964561915.1. Lineage (GTDB taxonomy): Bacteria > Patescibacteriota > Microgenomatia > UBA1406 > GWC2-37-13 > CAZLQR01. Next base: position 36,239 of record CAZLQR010000012.1, read on the forward strand.
ACTCATGAGACTCGCGGGCACACGGATCAACCCTGACCCGCGGCAGTCCAAGGTGTGCGGCCCCAACCCATGCAACTGGTCGGTTACGGTTTCGTACACCGTACGCGAATGGTCGCATCGGGCTACAAAGACATCCCATGGACAAAGTGGTTCCAGCGGAAAGGGATTGACCAAACGCCAGCGCAGCGTGGCTTGTTCCCACTGTTCTCGAGTCCACCCCAACCGGGCACAGGTTTGTTCCGGAGTGTGGTTGGATGTGGTGGCCACGGTCATGACGTGAAGTAGGTTGAAGCCCAGAGCCTGGGTTCCGTTTCGGCTGGCCACGCGAAACGCAAAGGGCAGTTCGTCCCCGCGATACTGTTGTTCGGTCCAGTTCAGACAGTCGTCCAACGGAGGGCCCAACAACCCCGGAATCTGGTCGGGTGAAAACCCATACCGAAGCAAATCGGACGTTTGGGTAGCCTTCCACTGTGCCTCGCGTTGTTCGCGTTGGTAGGCTTGGTAGCGCGCCTGGGCCCGTTGCCGGTACTCGTCCATGGCGCTAGGTCAAACAATGACGGTAGCAAGAAGAACCAGAGTGACGCACGCCCAACACCCAATGGCAGCCAAACGCCCTCGCGACACCGAAGCAGAAGGCCCGGAGCCAGAGGAAGACGAAGTGGATTTGGTGGCGCTCCTGGACCACAAGAGCAAGACCACAGTGAATATGAAAGACTTGCCCGAACCCAACAAACGGGGCAAGGTAGTGTATTATGGTTACATGGATGGATACTTCTGCGAGCGTCCACCGCGGCCACAGAGCAACGTCGTTGTGGACAACGCCACGCTGCAGATCATCCGTGACTTCGGCAACGAGGCGTAGTGCCTAGCCCCGGCGCGCCGTGCCGTCAGGGCTTACCACAAGCCGAAACGGCAACTGGGCGCTGGTCAGAAATGCAGCCGCGGCCGGTACGTGCTCCGTCACGAAGGCTAGGATGCTCGCCGTGTCGTCACGCAAGCACTGGTGTTGGCGCCGCATGGCAGACGCAAAGGTGTGGTGACGACGCAGTAGGTCTATCACCACACAGGTGTGAAGAGCATCCAACCCTGGTGTGGAATACACGTACACCTCTATACACGCCATTGTGCCACGCTCCACGGTGAAGTCTAACGGGTCGTGATAAAATAGTGATGCAGAAACCAAGAGTCTGGAAGTGCATGGCCAGTTCAGAGACTTGTGGACTGTGTCAGGTCAAGGCACCCCTGCAAGATTGTATCCAATGCAACCTCGCTGTGTGCGAAGCCTGCTGCCCCACGTGTTGCTTTTGCCACCTGACGTTGTGCCTTCGACACATGCGCCGTTGTGCGGCCTGCGACGCTTGGACGTGCAAGCCGTGTACCATCACATGTGCACTGTGCGATCAACCAGGATGCAACTCGTGCTGCCCCACCTACCACGACGTGCACACACAGTGTTGGACCCGCGCACGAATGGCTTGTGACCACATGACTTTTACCAAGTAAACGAGGCGCGAGCATCGAAAAAGCATCCGTCGACACGTTGCTCCACGGGAACCTCGGTCATGAACCGCTCCAAATTGCGGTGCGTGGCTACAGTTGCCAGGTACCACGTGAGAAAGTCCACAGCCCACTTCATTTGCGCGTCGGTAAGCCGTTCGGTGACTGGAAAGGCATGCCATTTTGCCGCACAATTCCGGCAACACACGGCCAAGGCGTGCGAGGCCACGTCGATGGCATGCTTGAGGTACGGTGTTTGTCGTCCATCATCCGTGCGGGGTGAGCGCATTCTGGCCTCCAGCCGCGCACGAATGGTGGATTGCAAGCGGTTGGGACAAGCCGCCAAACTCTTCAATTTTTTGATGTGGCACGGTTGAAACGTATGGCGTCGGCGCATTTCGGAAAGTATGAGCGCATTGAAGCGCAGACGAAAGGCTTCGGGTGTTTGTGCTGCCGCCGTGCCTGGCGTGGGCAGTGTTGTGCGGCACCCGTCCGCCCACATGCCGTCGGCGTCATGCACCTCCGATTCCACGGGACAGTACCGACAGGTTCGCGAGTTGTACACATGCGCACGGTCACGGTAATGGGACTGCCATTCGACGAACCGCGGCGTGCGCGTATGCTTGCGTCGTTTCGGAACTTTGCCCGGCACCGACATTTGAACCCAATGAACTCTTCGTTACATCGTGATTGAAACGAAATCGCCCAAGAAACGGTTCTGCGTAAGGCACCAACGTAACGGCGGGTCGACTCAACGCGTTGCCACATTTTTTCGATGGTTCCGATGCGGGGTGCCCGTGCCTGGCGATGGGTTCCTCGGTCTTTGGCCAAACACATCCAGACGTTTCTTCCTCTGAAATTGCACTTTGTGGGCTACAATCGGAAGTTTCATGCTCTGGGTCCCGACGGCGAGGTGGTCGTGGCTGGTGGCTTCAGAAACGATTGTGTGAAAGTATTCGACCGTTTCGGAACACTGCTCCGGCGAGTAGGAGACGATGCACCACACCCGTTTAATCTGATTCAACAAGTGGTGGTAACCGACGGTGCTGTGCGTTGCATCGTGGTGTTGGATTACGCCTGTCACGTGCAGGTGTTTGATTACCAGGGCCATTTTTTGCATAGTTTGCAGTCTCCCAGATTGTCTGCCATGGATCAGTGGCACCCAGCCAGCGTGGCTGCCATCGGAGACGAAGTGTTTGTGACCAACGAGTTTGTCATCTACGTGTTTGCGGTGGGCGATGGTCGTTTGCTGCGCCAGTGGGTGAGTCGCATATGGTGTTTGTCGCTGTGTTCGATACCCGGAAGCACCGACTTGCTGATGGCGAGCGATGATGGCCAGATCAAACGAATTTCCGGTCTCAATGGCCGAGTGAAACAGCATTGGAGGGACTACGATAACGAAAGATTTCGTGTGCGCGTGCGTGGCTTGTCTGTGCATCAAGATCATGTGTTGGTGACCAATTGTGATGAACGATCAATTTGGCTGCGTCGGTTGGCCGACGGAGTGGTGTTGCAAACCTGGAAGTTTAATCAAGTGCCCATGAGGGCCACGTTTATGCGCGAGCCTCCGGGATTAATCAATGTGGGGTACACCTGTGGCGTTGTGGATGGTTACTTTTCCGTTACGCCTCTTTACATCGTCCACGTGTGAGAGCAAGCGTTGCAACGGCAGAACGAAGTCATTCCTTCGTCGCCCGAGCGCGTTTGCTTTTGGTTGAACCCTACGTCGGTGCTTTTGCATTTTTTGCAGACCAAGAACGCAACGTGGGTCTGGAGTTTGGGCTGCACACTGGTGTGGCGTTTGGATTCGTCGAATACCCGCTCGATGCGTTTGACGTGTGCACTGCCGGCACTGGTGGACGCACCAGGTTCGGTGTTGCCTGACAGTCCCGTGTCGTCCAGCCAGACCAGGACGTCGGGCGGGTGGGTTTCATGCAGCCGGAGGTGGGCTTGGCGCAAATGAAAAAACATTTGGAGCATTTTGTTGGCGTACAGTAAGTGTGCGTCGGATAGGGCCACGGCCTCTGCCGCTGCTGCACTTTTAGCCGCCGCATTTTTCTTGCGTTTGGACGGTGGGGCATCTTTGCTGCGGCCAGTGGGTGGAGGAGGCTCTTTGCGCTTGGCCTTGGCTTTGGGCTGGGGTGGCGCTGTGGTTGGTTTGTCTTCCTTCAAGGGCACCTTGGTTTCACTGGCTGCGGTGACACGTTGTCCTTGGCTCCACTGCCAGATGCATCGTTCCAGTGCCGTGGCATAGTCTGGGTTGGTCCACGCGGCCAAGCGTTTGCGGCATTCGGCACGAACCGCAGGGTTGACTTGAATGGCGGCACTGGCCATGGCGTTGTGAGACCAACGATGTCCCTGTGTGCCTAAAAAGTAAACTGTGCAGATGACCACGTCGTGCGTACAGTTGTCACCGCTCCCGTCGTGTGCCGCAGCCACCCAACCTTGTTTGTCGGTGATGAACCGGGTTGCGGAGGCCGTGCAATTGACGCAGGTGACCCCCAGTGCCACGCCCAAATGTGCCACCGTACAGTCTGGACAAGACGCCGCGTTCGCTGTCGCTCTGCAAGACGTCTACCAGGTGGTGGGAGTTACCAGTAGCACGGTGTACTTTAGCAACTTTGTCATCTACGGCACACTCAACACCATGGAAATCATTCCTGCCTCGCCGTCGGGTCCTCCGCCGCCCGCAGTGCAGTGCAAAGTGTTCAAGTGGAAACCCATTCTCATGGCGACTGCGGCGTCTGGATTGGCGCTGCTCGGCGCCCTGTACGTGGGCAAACCATCGCTGCCGCCGCTGACCGCCTTGGAAAACATGTCGTCCGATGCCTACCTGCGCACCACCACGCAACAACGCAAGGCGTCCCGGGCGTTCAACACGGCCTTGGTGGTGGTGATGGCAGTGGTGGGGTTGGTGGCTCTGTTGTGGTGTTGGGCCGAGGGTCCCTGCTCCAAGCGAGCCACGTGCGGCCAGTGCCAAGCACGCGGAGGCGACTGGGTCAGTGCCAAACCCCGGTCCACGGATTCGCTGTTGAACAAATGGGCGTGCAACTACTTGGGACGGTGCAGTTGTGAAAGTCCCTTGATGGAACAAAAGTGCCGGTTGTTTGCCGCGCAAAAGCCGGAGCAGGCCATGTACCAATGGGACGCAACGTTTGCCAGTCGGCAATTCAAAGCCGGCAACACCGCCTATTTGTGTGCCTGCTGTGAACCAGGTGACAAGAACTGTGTCAATTGCCAGCAACCGGACTGCCAAAGTTGCCAACAAACACAGTGACGTTGAGAAGCCACGTTGGACTTTTGCACACCCGTCGAAACAAACTTCCCGTAAGGCGCCTGTCATGAACGGAGAATGGATTGCGCGTGCCGTGGATGATGGACCCAACCCGCGGGTGCGTGACATCGTCGTGCTCGAAGATGTGCACGAACAGTTTCGTGTGCGTATCAACGAAATCAACCAAGATGGCAGTGTATTCTTTGGAGTGTTGATGGATCCGACGCGGCACGGACAACCTTACTCGGCCGGAATGTCGGTTCAATTTCAACGCTGTCACATCCAACAGGCCTTTACGTCTCGTTTGTGAGTGAAACATCGCCGTACAAAATGGATCTCAGAGCCTCATGTTCCACAGTGGTGGCTAAACCAGGCACGGTTGGCATTGGGTTGGGGTCTATGGTCTGGGATGCGAGCGGGGCCGATGGACTTCCAGTGGCATGAACTGGACGCAGCAGCGCGTGCTGCAGAACGGTTTCAAAGTCTGCCGGGCGTGGAAAATGATGCACCGGATGTTGCGACCACAGGAACGCCACACGTTTGCGTTCCGCAGGCAAAGCGTCCAACTCGTTCTCCTCGTAGAGGGTCAAGCCTAGTCCCAAGTACGTCGGCATGCTCAGCGTGCCAAGCGATACGAAAATTGAATGGGAACGGTGCAGTAGCCCACAAACCCGTTGAACAGGGCAATGATTTCGCCGGTGGGTTTGAGCCACAAGGAAAGGATGGTGTCAAATGGGGTCGGTGCGGGGCTGTTTTCCAACGGGATACGGGCGTCCAAATATTGCGAAATCGGTGGGGCAAATTCCGGAGGCACAAAGGCGATTCGATGGTATCCAATGTGCAAATTTTCTGGCTGCAGCGGATTAATCGTGGCTTGCAACTGAACTGTACGTGTCGCCGGGGTGTACACAGAAATGTCGTTGGCCAGGACAAATTGAAAGGTGTTGTCTGTGTCCACGCGCAAGGTCACAGGAACAGTTTCCAGTTGTCCAATGGATGCAAATTGCGTTTGCAAGGTTTGTGTGCGTACCACGCGAGCAACCGTGGTTTGCGAGGCGGCAATCTGAGCCGTGGTTACGTTGCTTGTTGCTGCATCCGAAGGAACCAAGCCAGACATGGTTTCTTTTGTCAGACGGGAGTTTCTTGGTTCGTTCTGCATTGTGCTCCCAGAACAAGCCGCTTGGGTGCGGTCCACACGTTCTCGCACACACACACCTCACTTTGCGGTTGTTGGTGATCCAAACTTTTCAAGACCATGACGGAGCCTGCCTATGGCCAAGTCAAGTTTTACCAGCGCCCCATCGCCGACATCATGGCCGACTTTCGCCGCTTGAGCCCCACCGAGTTGGATCGGGTTGCCTGGTACCATGCGCCAGCCAGCACCTCGGGTGCCATTGAAACCACGGTGTTTCACAATCTGGCCCTGTTGGATGACATGGATCCGTTGCTGGAACTGCTGAACTTGTGCGGTCTGCCACTCCATCACCTTGCCAAAGTGGGCTTGAACTTGTTGCTCTTTGCCATTCGCGTGAACAGCAACAAAATCGCCAAGTTCTTGCTCCAATCTGGATTGGCCAAGTTTGACGCACGTTACGTGTGCCACGACGACAAGAAGTCCTCTTCGCGCACCCAGCAAGATGCGTTGAGCAACGCTCTGGATGCCACCAATCTGGAGATGGTGTTGCACCTGTTGCCGTCCTATTCGGTTGCCGATCTCATGGATTGCACGCGTTACGGCGGTAACTTTTGCGCGGCCTTGATCCCCATTTCACGCGACGACCGCGATGCGGTCGCTGCCATGGTGAAGCGCGGCGTAGACTACATGCAAGTTCGAGATGCGGTGGGCTGCCCAGCCATTTCGTGGGCTGTGTACGTCTACTCGTACCGCGTGTTGTTCTACCTGTTGATGCAAGCCTACCCCGATTTCGATGTGAACGAGCCGGTGGGACCCTATGGCAAGCGGTTGTTGGTGGAATTTGCGGATTCCCTTACGGACGACCACTACAGGTCGCGCAAGCACCGCCGGCATGCGGCGCACGTGTTGTACTGGCTGCTCGTGCGTGACGCGGATCCCTTGGCTTTGTGCCAGACCGAGTTCAGCACGTCGTCGCGGGCGGCGGTGCGGCTGCGACCCGATGTGGCCAGCACGGTGCTCCACATCCTGCTCAAACATAGAGACTGGATGACGTGGGCCAGCGTTGTCACTGTTGTGCGTCCCGGGATGCTCAACTTGACGCAACGCCAAGTCTTCGGTGACAACTTTGGCCAAACGTCGCTCAAGGAATGGATCAAGAGAACCGACGACAGCAAGGAAATGCCCCAGACGTTGACGGAGATTGAACGTCTTTTGCAGCGCCGCAACGACGAGTTTGAATAAACGCTGCCACTGGGTGGGAGTGTGTGCGCCAACGAACGATGGTTCAAAATTGGTTTCATTGCGTACCACTGGTGGCACCAACAGGTTACTGGTTGCACAGGCAGAACTGTGGGGGCAGCGGAGGGGCGGCATCCTTCAGCAGGACATACGACGACCGGGGGTAGCCGTTGCGCACCTCGAGGGCCGTGGCAGACTTTACGGCTTCGAGGTGTTGCTTGATCCACACTTGGGTGTCCTCAAACGGCGTGCCGGCAAACCCCGGGCCGGGTTGTTTGGGCACAAAGACCGAATGGCCACATTCGTACGGGTAGGTACGCATGCCGCCCGCATAGGTAGCGTTGCCAAAGGCGGCATTGGGGCAGGCCGTAGTTCCGCAGCCCATAGCCTGGCGGGCCAAATTTTCCGTGGCCGACGAAGGTTTGTACGCCGAGCACGACATAACAACGGATTTACTAACACCGCAGAGTTTTCCAGTTGACCGTCAGTCTCCTACCGGAAGGCGTTGCCCCACGGCCCGCGGTCGGTGGTGAAGGCCGACTCGACACCGTCGTCGTCGCGGAACACGATGGCACGGTCTCCAGTCAGCGGCTCAGTTGGGCCAAACTGTGAACTGTGAATCCAACTGCGTCGTTGCAACAGTTGGTTGAGATGTTCGGCCTGCCGGTCACCAATGTCTGCATCGTCAATGTCCATGTCCGCTGGGCTGGCCTTGGTGGGTGACACTTTTGCGACTTCGTGGTGTTCTTCGGCCGCGACGGACTCATCATTGACTGGTTTGGACTCGTTCACGACGCACTCGGTCGGTGCTGGACCCGGTGGTTCAGGGGACGTGGGTTGGGAGTCCACCGGAGTGGAGTCCGGTTTCACGGGATGGTTGACCTTTTCTTCTTCGGTGTCGTCACGCTCCAGCAGCATATCTTCGGGCACCTCAGTGGGGCGAACCAAATCCTGGAAGGTGGCACGTGTCAACTTGGGTTGACTGACGGGCGTGGCTGGTGGCAGCGGAGGCAGTGGAAACACATACTCACGGGCCCGCAAGACCCACCCCACCACATGGCCCCACATGGTCCAGAGATACGAAGTCCAAGACTGTGCCATTTCCTCTGACATCCATGTATTTTTGAATCACAGCCCTCAACGCAATAGCCAAGGTGAGGGTGGAGACGCATCCGCAACTTGCGTGTCGACTTGGGTTTGAGTTGCCTTCTTAGAGGTCTGGTTCACTCAAGGGTGAAAGGGGTCGCTCCAGTTGCATCAGCAAGGGTTCCAAGGGTGCAAACGCGGTGTGACGATACGTGCCGAGTGACATTGTTCCGGTCAAATTGAGTTTGTAAAAGTACCATTGCAGCGCCAAGAAGTCCAGCGCGCAGCACACGGAAAACACAGTGCGCAGCACACGGTGCCACACAAACTCGCGCTTCCAATCCAAGTAGAACCAAGACCACGTTACAAACTCCCAGTGTTCCGCAATGTGCAGGCCCAACGCGACACAGGCATGCATGACACAACCCACCAAACTGAGGGCTACCAGAAACTTGTAACGTGAGTGTGACAACACATGACAACACTCTCGGTCGTAACTGGCCCGCATGATTCCAATGCAAACCATGGTGGCCAACAGGGTCCAGTGCAACCCCACGTCATCCAACAAGACAAACGCAATGGCCTCCCGTTTGGTGCCAAAGGGCAAGGCCACAGCCTCGGCCACAAATGTCAACAGCGAAATCATGTACAACAGCCCAAGTTTTCCACAGTCGCAAAAGAAGAAGCAACATGCATCAGAATCAGAGCACCTGGGTATGATCATGTAGCGCACATGTCGTTGGGTATCGGACACGTACACACTGAACCAAGGCACCAACGTCAAGAAGGTCAAGATGACACCGGAGGAAAACGCATTGACCGAACACATGTGTCCGACGGGGTGACAGGTTTCGTCCATCGCAAGGTAATGTGAGCAATAAGACATTTGATTGCTAGCACAATGCCAGGCCGGAAAAGCACCATTAACCGTGGCAAAGTACGAAACGATCAAGGCTAGCCAGCAAACGCTGGTGACCACGTGCGTCACCATGAATAGGCGCGCTGCCATGAACACGCGTGCTGTCCTACGCGTTTCGTTGTCAGTGCATTCATCTTCGTTGTGCGGCAATGTCGCCATGGGTTTTTCACGCAATGAGGTTATTGCATTGCGTTACGGGCCAATCAAGTTTCTGGAAAAAGTCAACTCAAGTTTTGCGGGCTGCACCGTGCCAGCCTTTGAAAGTGGGAAACCGCAGCGACAGATTGCCTTGCTTGTCCTGCGATTCTTCAAAGTACTGCACCGCAATGATCTGGCCTATGGCTTGGGCTTGGTTGCGGTACATGCGCATGCGCTCATCCAGCGAAAAGCCCGACCCCACCGAAACCCGAAAGCCTTTGTGATTGATGTCGACCGCAGTGACTGTCTCAATCACTTTTTCCAACCCGCTGCGGGGATCGATGACGCGGTAGGGTCCCACCGACAGTCCCTCGATGCGGTACTCCTCGGTGTGAAAGCGCTTCACCTTGAGCAGATCGTGGGTGCGCTTGCCCACGTACGGGCCATCGCGGCGGAGCATCAAACCTTCCCAGTTTTGCTGTTCCGCACGAGACTGCCATTGCGCCAAGATCGGCTCAGAGTAGGGCACCTGGTCCACCAATTGGACGCGTTGCAACCCCTGGCTTTGAAACAAAGAAGACAGGCCGTTAGCGCGCTTCAAGCGTGCCGACAACGTAACTGCGCTTTGTCCGCGACGAAATTCCTCGTCTGTCAACACGTCAAACACACAAAAGCAAAACCTGATCATGGGCTGTTTGCGCTTGACGTGGGACACGGCGTCCTTGAAGGATTCGGTGCCATTGGGGTGGAGCACGCACACTTCGCCATCCAGCACCAATCCAGGAGGTGCATGTGCCAGCACCAGTTTCAACAGTGGTTCCAAAGATGCGAACGGGCGTCCTTCACGCGAGCACGCCTGACCCGGCGGGGTGGTCCACACTTGGACCCGCACGCCATCCAACTTGCGGGAGATGAGCCACGGTTCGCCTCGGGCTACCGAAGTCTGGAAATGTTTCAGGTGCTTTTGCAAGTCGTACGCCAACGTGGGCTGGTACTTTTTGACTGCACTCTCGGCAGTTTTGGTTTCTGGTTTGACTGGGTTCGTGGCAGACTTTGCCGGGTCGGCGGCGGACGTTGCAGGCAACGGAGTCTCGTAGGCTTGGCGGTACAAGGCCACACCCAGCCGGGTGTTGAGGTCCTTCTCCACCACGCCCAGGATTAACTCCCGGTGCACAGGAGGCTGTTTGCGCACAAACGCCACCACGGCCTCTTTGGCATTGTCGCCTTTGAGTGTGCGTTTCACCAAAGCCGCCAGCAGCGTTGCAATGTCGGCTGGGTAGGTGAGATGTTCGCGGGTAAACTTGGGGTATTTCTCCGCTTCGTACTTCAGCACGCCGGCACGGGTCACGCCGGTTGTTTGCAACGGATCCAAGATGACTGCCAACAAGGGCTGCAACGCCGGATGC
>CAZLQR010000012.1:46942-55291 GCA_964561915.1 uncultured Gammaproteobacteria bacterium
GCCGACGCAAAATCGCCACCTTCTCCGTAGAACTGTTGGTTTGTTGCAGTTCAGACACACATTGAAACAGTTGAGCCAACATGGCCGTTTGACGTTTCTGGTTGCCTTCTTTTGTGGCGTCGGGTTGACCGCGAGTGCACCCACACTTCTTGAACAACTCGGCGCCGCCATGCCCAAGCGAGGTGCACCACGCGACCCACCCCAACGCATAACACGCAGCGCAAAGCGGCGGCACGAAGGGTTGCTGTGGACTCGAATGCCGTCCGATTGGTTGATTCACGTGTCGGCGTTTTTGCCGGCGTGCTATGTCCTTTCGTTGGTTTCAGTGTGCCAAGCGTGGCACCTAGCCTTTCGGCGACTGGTCGAAAACAAAACTGTCCGCATTCCACGGCCGACTCTGACTCCACGCCGTTGTGTACTCATTGCCGAAGCCATGACGTGCAAACGACCGAAACACATCAACTCGGTTCAATGCTTGGTGCTCAGACGGCTGCCGTGTATTGGCCAGGAAAAAGCCCTCGCGCGCTGGCAAACGCCGATGTTGCAAACTGTGATTTACCAAGAGTCTTGTGACACGTGCGAAACCAACGCCATTGCCGCCGCCGAGTGTGTGCATGTGTCCGAGTGGGAAAACTTGATGGTTTGAAGGGCGCGCCGTGTTGGGGCCGGAGAGAAAAACATTCGAATACACACGGTGAATACCCACTCATGGATGCTTCGTTGCAGTTTCTTTATTTTGGGGGCCGGTGTGTGGGCGTAACACCATTGGTAGACCTGCAAAATGTCGAAACCCGCCGAACCATCCTCACTCAGTTGCACGGTCATCTGTTTTGCAGCCGGTGCACCGCAGTCTGCGATGTTCGGTTGCGACGCACCAAGGCTGATTGTTGGCTGGTGGTGCGGTTGAACCCAGGCACGGATCAAGTCAAGCCAGAAGAAACGACTGTGGTCAGTCACGGCGACAACACAAAGTTTATTGAATTCAACGAGATTTGTGAAGGGCACGCCCAAGCCGATGGCCACACCATCGTCGAGTATGGGCGCCGGGACGGCCCCATTGTATGGTTTCCGCGGAAGGAACCGGCTCAGGATTTGTGGACTGGGCTGGCCGACACCCCCGCAGCCGCGGCAGCAGAAATGTTGGGGGTGGGGGAGTTGGAAGGAGGCGGTGCAGGCAAGGATTGACAACTTGGATGTTCGGGTTCGAGGTTGACTTGCGTTCGCATCGGATAAATGTAGCATTTGCGTTTGGGGGCTTTGGAGAGTTCCCGTCGCTTGCGCTGGATGTTGTGTTTTTTGTCTTCTTTTTTCAGGGCTTTCACTTGACTCATGCAGGTGGCCATGTCGGCCTCGATTTCTTGCACATTCTTGCGAGCATATTGGATGATGCCACTGGTTTCCGCCCAGTGCAGGAAATTCAACTGCCCCACTGTGGTTTCTTCCAGTGTGGGCTGGGCGTGGGGGGGAGTCCTTGGCTCCTTCCACAAAAAGTAGATCCGTTGGTGGCGGCGAAAGGGATCAAAGTACTTGCGCCGCCAAAACGTGAGCATGCTGCGGTACTCGCGGTAGATGTTGAGGGGCGGTTGGCCTACGGCACTGGCCAGCACAATGTTCTTCTTCTTGGCATAGTTGGTCACCAGCCAATCCAAAGCCCGCAACGAAAGTCGGTCGTCCTGGCGTGCCAAGGGCATCAACACCCGTGCGATGACATCATCTGTGAACCACCGGTGCAAGTTTTGGAGGCGCAACAACGGCTTGTCGTGCATCTTGGCCACGCTCCAGAACCGTCCCACGGTGTGAACCCGTGGCTGGCGCAACACTTCGGCCTGTTTTGCCGGGTCCATGGACGTGACCGGCTCGGGTTCGGTGTCCGAGCCGGGACTCGCCGGCGCCGCTTTCCGTTTCTTGGCCACCGCCTTGGGCTTCGCCTTGGGCTCCGGAGACGGCACCACCGAGGGCGTCATCGGCGACGACGCCATCGATTGGGACAGTGCGCCTTTGACGGGTGCGCACGGTTCCATCTACTCCCTTTCTTTTGCTGCAGACATTATTTTGACAGTGTTAAACAGCGGAACTGCCAGACCAGTGCAGCAGTCTTTTACTTTCTCCTTTTCACCATTTTCCTGCCCCCATTCGGGCTAAGGGAGTGCCAATCCGTCCGTAGTCGCCACCTTGAGTTTCTTCTTGTTGTCCACTGGTTCGCGGGGAGGCGGAGGAATCAAGCCAGTTGTGTCCAAGAAAGCATCGTCACTGGGAACAATCATGTTGGCAAACTCCATCGACTCTTCCACAATGAATTCTGGCATCGGTTTTTCATCCAGTCGCCAGTAGCGTTTGCCATGAAACCGCATGCGTTTCAATTGTCCGGGGCCCGTCTCGTTGCCGCACACGTCCCAGGCCGCAACATGATCCATCTCTGTGGCAAAAACCCTTGCAGGCGATATTCCATCCAGCGGAAAAGGCTGGTAGGTGATGGCCCATCGAAACACCGTGGTCTCGCACAGCCACTTGTCGTGTCGCAACAAATGTCTCAAAAACCCTAACAGACGGTACATCATGCGCCAAGGGCTGGTGTGTTCTGCATAAAACTGGTCCACGGAACCATCGCTCCGGGTGAATTCCAGCACATCCGAGTTAGGCTTTTTGCGCCACACGAACGGAGCGGACGTGGCCTTGGGGTGGGTGTGTTTCACACACAAAAACGACACCCACATCAACCGTCGGAGATTTGCTTTGAATGTCGCACGGTCCAGGGCCGACGCCAACCAAACGTCGTGCTCATCCAGCCAGGTGCCCTTGCGCAACGTGCGATTCATGCATTGGACCAAGTCTCTAAATTGGTGCGCCATACTGAAATTCTGACATGAAGTGCGGCCCTTGGCAAGATTGGGCCAATCGTCAGCCACTGTCAACATGCAGAAGGCAAAAACTGGGTCAAACCATTGTCATTGTATTGTTTGTTCAGGCATCATGTTTGTCGTCCGTTTCCTTCGGCCTCGGTTGAAACTGGACTTTGGTCCACCCAGTCGGGAAAGCGAGTTGAACCCGTCGCCACATACAACCAGTGGGGTCATGTTGTTTGATCCAGTCTGGTGCTTCACTGACAGACAACATAACAGGTGTTCTCCAGGCCACGGACACGGGTGTCTTGTGCTTCACCAGCATGACACACCGTTGCGAATCACACATGATGGCCAAGTGCCATGCTCAGCAGAGAGGGTTTCATCGACACACAACAACTGGTGACACGCAGAATCCAGACATTGCGTTACATTTCACATTTTTCATCATCGAAACTCCTGTCGATGACTCGTATCACCTCGCCCGTGATCATTTCTTGTAGTCCAGGGAGGCTTAACAAATCGGGTATTTCGTCTGGATCCCAGAGGTTTAGGGTTGTGTTTTGCAAATCCCGTGACAGCCGCTGGATGGATGTTGCGTGTACCATTTGTGACGTGTTAACAGCCAACATCCACTGCCAGACGTCAGCCATGGTGGCACGTGGAGAATTGAAGACACAAGTGTCCCGAATTTGATTCATTGCATCTCAAACACCAGAATGCGTCCTCCCTGGGACCGTAAATTGCAATCTGCGGCCGTGACAAACAAGTGACGTCCGTGCACGGCCAAAGCCACGGGCCGCCCAGGATGGCTGCGGATGTGGGTCCCGGGCGTCAAATCGACATCAAGGTCAAGTGAACTGACAAACAACACCGAGCGTTGATCCGAGGCTGTGCCCATCGACCTAAACTTTTCGTCCTGCCACATAGACAACAGTGGCTGGTGGGTCCACTCGCCCAGATACATTCCGTCTGGCCAGCGGTACATGTGAATGCGTCGCATACAGTCTGGAATCCAGACCCGCTGGGTGCTTGGATCCAGGACCGTCAACCATCCAAACCACAAATTGTTGTCTCGAACATCTAGACTTGGGGTCCAGAACTTGATTTGCGTGCCGTACCAATCGAACAGCGAAGAATGTTTGCCATAAAAAGGCGTGTACGTGACCATCACAAAGCCACCTGGCAAGAACGAGACTGTGTGCACGACGTCGGCGGTGGGTATCATTATTCCATTGTAGGGCACAATCCAAGTTCCCAGCAACGCTGCATCCGTCGCGCGGTAACGATGCACAGTGGGCATGCCCAATGTCTCGTGAGCCGCCACGGCGATCTCTCCTTGCCACAGACCCACCGTAGCACACCTCCGGTGCATCAGATCATGGAGTTCAAATCGGCGCAGCCGCACGCCGCGGTGGTTAAAGACCAACGCGACGTTGCTTGACGTCAGCACCACGACACAGACCTCACCAGTCTTCGTTTTGGTGGCTGTCATGTGCTGAATGAGGTCTGCCTCCCCGATGGCCCACGTGCACACCAAAGTCCCGTCGTGAATGCGGTAAACCGCGATATCGTTGGACACAGCGCGGTGAACAAAAAGTTCATCCTGGACGGCACACAAGGTCCAGCCGCGAGCGGGGATGCTGTAGCGAAACCGGGGTTTGTGACGAAACGAACGAATCGCTGACAAGGCTGACTCGGACACCCGCGCCCATGCCCTACCCCGCGTCATGACACAATGAAAATCTTGTATTTTTTGGTTGGTGTCACGTCTGCATGGCGGACGAATCTGCGGCCGCGCCATCTTGTTGAACCACGGGTTCCCAGACTTCGCGTGGACCCAGTCCGTACACCCAGTTTTTGGTTTGCTTGATGCCGTCGTACTCCAGCGTTTCGGCTTTGGTTTCTACCAGGCCGTACGCCTCGAACACGGGCGTGTACATGTCGGACGTAAAGGCCCCCCGTTTGAACTGGCGGTTGGTGCAAAACGTGTTGAACATGAGTTGGAACGTCTCCATGGGCATGTAGTACGTGGGCTTTCGGACGAGGAGGTCGCAATGCTCGATGAACGTGCGCAAGGGACTGATCTTGGCGGCCATTTGTTCCGAGGTCTTCTTGAAGTAGTCGGGCCACCACTCCTTCATGCCCTTCTCGCCGTGGTCGTTGATGGCCTGGAGGTAGGCCATGTTGCACTTGTGCAGCAGTGCGGGCAACTCGTTGCGCAACTTGGACAGGAGCATGGTGTCGGATGACACCACCATCTTCTTGAACTCCCATACCAGCAGACGGCGTTGCATGCTGCCAGCCGCATCAATCCAAGTCGGGACTTCGTTGCCGGCCATCATGCCCGGCACCTTCCACGTGATGGACACGGCGGTCTTGTACTTGATGGGCACGGACATTTCCTCGCCGGAAATCACAGACTGGAATTCGCCCTGGTGGATGTTGAAGTCCGAGCGCGCCTCGTAACACAAGAACATAAACTTGTCGTAGATGGCTTGCGACCAAAACTTCTTTTCCATGTTGCTGGTCATGATGCCGACGTTTTCCGGGTTGTAAAACGTGTACGCCACGCGCAAAATCGTCGATTTGCCCGAGTTGGCCACGCCGCGGAAGAACGGCATGATTTGCCAGTTGTCGTGTTCGCCCACGTTGTACATCATGCGTCCCAGCACGACATACATCATGCGGCAGGCTTCTTCGGGAAACTGTTGGTAATCCAAAATGCTTTGGAACGACGGCGTAGGGATTTGGTACCAGTCCTCAAAGTTGAAGTAGTCGACGTAGTTGAACTTGAGGTCAAAAAACTTGGAGGCCACCACGTTGTCGGGCACCACGCTGATGTCGTACGGGTGAAACTGGGGCAGCACCATCTCTGTGACCATGCTGTTGGCATCCTTTTTGAAGCCGCCCAGCATCAACACGCCGTTGCGAAAGGCAAACACGTGGCGGTTGGGTTCCAACAGCGGAAACTCCACGTCTTCGTGCTGCTCCAAGTACGTGGCGGCACGCTTGTCCGCATCCCCCGAATGCGTCAGGCTTTTCCACATCTCAAAGTTGCTCTCCTTTTGCACCACCTTGTGGATCATCTCGCGGATGGTGCACACTTTGCGCCAGGCGTGGGTGTAGTGGTGTTCGGGGGTCTTGACTTGCTCGTAGCAGCCGTCGCCCATGCGCCGGTAGCCCCGGATGTACGCTTGTTGCAACAGGTAAATCAACAGGTTTTGAAAGCCATTGCACGTGGAGTAGTCAAACGGGCTGAACTTGAAGATCTGTACTTCGTCGGGCAGGCGGACGTCAATGCTGGGGTCGCACATGGCACGCCACCGGTGTTCCGACATCAAGTGGTCCCGCATCAAATACAGCACTTCAAACACCATGGTGATTTTGCGCTGGTTTTGCAAGGTTTCGTTGTCGCGGTTGCCAATCATGTTGTTTTGCAACAACGACTGGTAAACCTGATAGGTTTGAAACAGACTGCGTCGGTACTCCTCTTCCAGGCGCATCAGATCGGGCCGCATGTCGGGCTCCAGACCCCACAGTTCGTAGGCCATCTTGCGCATGTTGCTGCCGTCCATGTTTTCCGGCAGGTACTTTTCGTGCAAGGCATTGAGCAACGCCACCGATTGGTCGACGTCGTACTGGGCGTGCACGGCAAAGTCGGTCAGGTCCTCCAGATTTACGCCATCGACCACGCGCTCGACGGGCCGGTTGAACCGACTGCGTACGGGTGCGCCCTGGTTGTTGGCGCCTCCTCTTCCGCCGCCGCTTTGGCTTTGCTCCGCGGTGCCCGAGGGACAAAACAAATGGTCCGGCAACGTGTCAACATTGCGGATGTCAATGTGGGGCACATCGTCCATTTGGCCAAGTGGGACGCGCCCGCTTCTCTTGGCACACGTGACAATTCACAGGAGCAGTGAGAACACGCTGCACTGCAGCCACGGCCACCGCCGTTGAACCACGTTCTCGAGGCCTCTGCCACATTTCGCGGGTTGGTTGAACAACCGCGGGGGCATCATGGCTGCGACTGCCGCCACTGCCACCTTGTTCCAGCCCACACTGCCGGACTACTTGATGAAGTACCCTCAAATTCAATTTGCAGTGCCGCGGGTGCACACGTTGCTGCGTCACCTGGCGCCAGTCACCGACCGCAAGTACACGCAAGACGGGCGGTTTGAACTCGAGGCCCGCTTTGGCACGCTGTCGCACGACGGACGGTTGACGTTTCAGCCTGGCGTGTCCCCCGAGTTCATGGCGCAGTGCTTGCGCTCGGTGGGGTCCTTTCAAGAGTGGCATGCCATCCGAGACTGGGAGGAAACCCAAGACTATTACTATGAGTTGCCACCCCACCCCGAAGACCTCCGGGGCCAAGGCATCTTGATGCGCACGTCGGTGGCCTTTCGCAAAACTGGCACCGACGAGGCCAAAATCGAGACCGAGCACGTGTGCAAGCAAGTGCGCGACAAACAAGATTTCCGGTACGTGGCCAACCATCGGGTGGGGGCCGTGGCACCACCTGGCACCGACATCCGAGTGAGTTTGAACTACGAAGAGTTTGTGCCACCGGACACGGCGGCGGTGACCATCCCACCGCGGGTGCAACCCAAGTACGTGCGCATCAAAAACCGCAAGTCGTTCATCTACCAACCGACCCACGCCACCGCGCCCATTTGGTCGCTGGACTTTACCAAGTCCTGGAGCGGCCCGTCGCGCTCCGAAGCCGAACTCAAGCAACGCCAGAACCAAACTGTGTACGAGATCGAAGTGGAATGCCTGGACCCACATGCCTACATGAACGACCCCCGACGCGACCAGTTTTACTTGGCCACGTCGTTGCTGTTGAAGATGCGTGACTTTTTGGGGGCCGAGGCTCCGTTCCATTGGGAGCCGGTCAACCGGTACGTGTAACGGCGTTCGTTGGGACGCGTCTGTAAGTTTTTGACTGGTGAAAGAAGTAAACCGGAGCGAGTGCCATGAGTTTTCTTTTGCCGTCGTCGTGGTGGGGTGGCGGCTCCTCCGAGTCCTCCCTCACTGACCAAGTGCCGGCCCAGGAATCCGAGAACGCCCAGCCCGCCACCACAGACGGAGGAGCACCCGACGACGCGTCGTTTGCCGAGCGTAACCGCGTGGCCTACGAAGTCGTGACCAATGAGATGTCTGAATCGGAATTCAAGTCGCTGCCAAAGATGCCGTTTCAATTCAACCCCACGGGCTGTGGACTGTTGGTGTCTCGCCACCGCGACTTTCCGTACGCAGCGGTGGTGCCTCATCTGGACTTCATGTTGCTCCAGCACTTTGCAGCCTTGTCCACGCGCACGGTGTTGACTGTGGCTGACAACGTGTCGGTCCACGACGTGGTGAAGTGCATGGACTACATCGACGACGCCTTCACCATCGATGCCTTCCGTGACATGGCCAACCCTTACGAACAGTTGTACACGGGAGTGGCCGGTCATCTGGGGGTGATGGAGCTGTTGGAAGCCATGCGGCTGGGCACGTACGAGGCCAA
>CAZLQR010000013.1:0-54056 GCA_964561915.1 uncultured Gammaproteobacteria bacterium
CCAAAGACCACCCGGGCTCTTATGGTATTTCACTCATCGAACTCGACGGCAAGACGGTGATGCCCAAAGACAACAACAAAGGACAAAAAGCATGTTGGAGATGGAGTAAGAACAAGTTTAAGTGGGGATTAAAAAACGACTTTATCGTGTTTAAGAAAGATAGAGATCAAATATGGCAAGTTTATACTAAGCAGTACTTAAAATGTGATAACGAGGGAAATCCTATTGATAGATCACAACGCCCTTTTGGAGTTATTGATAAATTTTCAAGTACACAGGCTACAAAAGAGTTAAGGGCAATAGGAATAACCTCATTTAGTTACCCAAAGCCTAAAGAGCTTATTGAATATTTGATTAGTAAGCATCCAAGTAAAACGGGGGTAGTTTTGGACTTCATGGCGGGTTCAGGTACTACTGGACATGCAGTAATAGACTTAAACTCTAAGGATGGCGGTACTCGGAAATTTATTCTTTCAACTAATAACGAACTTAATGGCGAAGGACGCGCTTTGGCGGAGGCCAATAAGGATAAAGATCTTGAAAAGTATGGCATATGTCGTCGTGCCACCTATCCGAGATTAGAAAGAGTAATAAAAGGACATAACGAGTTAAAGGGATATGGTGGTTTTTTAAGGTACTACAAAACATTATTTGTTCCAGCTGATCCAACAGACAAAAATAGAATTGAGTTAACCAATAAGGCTACTGAGATGTTATGTATCAAAGAAGATACATTTGAAGAAGTTGAATCTAAAGCCAAATTCAAAATATTTAGAAACAAAAGGCGCTACACGGGGATTATTTTCGATCATCGATCTATAGACGACTTCAAGCAAGTCATTAAGGACATTGACGGCAGGTTTAGTGTGTATGTGTTTTCTTTAGGTGATGACACCTTTGACGAAGAGTTTGCAGATATAAAAAACAAAGTAAAGCTATCACCTATTCCAGAGGCAATATTGAGAGTTTATAGGAGAATATTCAAATAATATGCAATTGAAAGACTATCAGGAAACAGCTATTAAAAAACTATTAACCAGAAGTAAAGAGCTTTTGGCCCAAAGCGGTGAGAAAAAGGTTATTTTCAAAGCCCCGACGGGATCGGGTAAGACGATAATGATGGCTGAGTTTTTGAAGCAGATGGTTGATGATGCCGAAATAAAAACTCCGCTTGCCTTTATCTGGACTGCTCCTCGAAAACTTCATACCCAAAGTAAGGAAAAACTAGTCAAATATTTTGACACGACTAGGGCCATTGAATGTTCAGATTTCGAGGAATTAACCGACAAGCAGATTGGAGAGAACGAGATCCTGTTCTTGAACTGGGAGAGCATTAATAAAAAGGACAAGAATACAATTGTTAAGGAGAATGAGAAAGAGTTTTATTTAGGCAAAATTGTTGAGAACACTAAAGACGAGGGGCGGGAGATTGTGTTGGTTATTGATGAAAGCCATCATCACGCCACTAGCGAAATATCCCAGAGCTTAATAACCGATATTGGCCCAAGATTAACAATTGAAGTATCCGCTACCCCAGTTATTCAAGATCCTGACGAGATAGTATCTGTTCCGCTTGAGGATGTAAAACTCGAAGGGATGATAAAAAAGTCGGTATTGTTGAATCCAAACTTCAAAAACGTGCTTTCTGGCGATAACGTCACTTCGGCTTTGGCTGATGGTACAGACATGATGGTACTTGAGGAAGCATTAAAGAAACGTGCCGAATTAGCAAAGGCTTATCAAGACGCAGGGATCAATATTAACCCGTTACTTTTGATTCAACTGCCTGATAGGAAAACCCAACAGGAGGATTTAATAAAAGATGAGATCATTCGACACCTAAAAGATAGGCACGGAATGACGACTGAAAACGGACGTCTTGCCATATATTTATCTGAAGAAAAAGAGAATCTTGAAAATATATCTAAAAGTGATCAGGAAACCGAGGTGCTTATTTTCAAACAAGCAATTGCTTTGGGATGGGATTGTCCCCGTGCGCAGGTACTGGTGCTATTTAGGGATTGGAAGAGCTTGACGTTTTCAGTTCAAACTGTGGGCCGAATTATGCGTATGCCCGATCCTGACACGGGCCACTACGAAAACGAAATACTCAACTTTGGATATGTTTATACCAACCTGGCCAACATAGAGATTAAAGAGGACATGGCTAGAAGCTATGTCACTATCTACACCAGTAAGCGGATTGATGACTATAAACAATTAGAACTTGCCTCTGTGTATCGGTTGAGATTACGAGAGAAAACCCGTTTAAGCCCATTATTTATCCGTATATTCCTAGAGATAGCAAAAGAATATAAGCTAGCAGAAAAGATTGAAACCAAAGGCCAAAAACTGGAATTGACACTCATTTCTGATTATCAGGCTGGTGGTGTAGATCAATTAGTTAATGCTGAAATCCAAGGTGAGGCAAAAATTGATACGGATAATGAAACCGATCTGCAAAAGCTCTATGACTACTTTGTTAGAAACAACCTTACCCCCTTTTACCCCGAAGATCGCTCAATTGGTAGGGTAAAGGAAGCTATCTACTACTTTTTCAGAGAAGAATTAGACATGGATTACAGCAAGTATTTTGCAGAGATCATCAATATTGTGTTGAGTGAGAAAAATAGACAGCTTTTTGTTAACGTCATTGATAAAACCAAAGAAAGATATACTGCCGAAACACAAAAGCGGGAGGCTAAGCTTCAGCAATTAGGCGATTGGGAGGTTCCACAACTACTAAATTACGGCGGAGACTATGTTGCACTAAATGTTAACAGATCTGTAATGACTCCTTTTTACTATGACAATCGCTGGAAAACAGAGGAAGCGTTTATCAAATTTTTAGAACAGTCAGATCAGATTGAGTGGTGGTTTAAGAATGGAGATCGGGATTCTACATTCTTTGCTGTGCCATATATGGAAAATGGTAATCAAAACCCGTTTTACGTTGACTTCATTGTTAAATCTAAGGATGGATCAATCGGGTTATTTGATACTAAGGGCGGTAGGACAATTAAGGATGCTAAAGAGAAAAGCGATGGGTTGCAGGAGTACGTTGAGGCACATAACAGAAAGGGCAAAAAGATGGTTGGTGGCATTGTAGCCAATACCAACCCGAGGGATTATTCGGGGAGATGGGTTTGTTACAAGGGCCAGAGTTCCGATCTTGTGCCAGATGATTTCTCTAACTGGGAAACGTTAGAGATATGAGAATTTATGAAAATATCGAAAATTGTAGTAGAGAACTACAGATCAATTAAAAAGGTTGAGGTATTACCGAGCAAATTTTCGATTTTCATTGGACAAAACAATCACGGAAAGACAAATTTTTTTGAGGCGATAGAGTGGTTTTATAATGCTAAATCTTCTCAAGAAGATGAACATTGTCAAAAAGAAACAGGTAATAAAATCCAAGTCGAGATTCAATTTGACGATGTTTCAGAATCTGACATAGAGAAACTTACAACAGACGCCAATAAAACAAAAATTAGAAATATTCTTGGCGAATCGACTTCATTCTCGGTTATTAAATCCAGTAGCGATCACAAGCGGAGATATATAGTTAATGGAGAGGACAAGGTAAACCCTCAAGGGCTAGATACAGCAATTAATGAATTTCTTCCAAAACTGGAGTATGTAAATACCAAAATTAGACTCGATGATGTATCTAAGTACAAGGATAAAAACCCAATTGGAACAATGCTATCTGGCGTTTTAACCGCAATCATTGAGACATCCCAAGATTATATAGATTTCAAAAAGACTTTCTCCAAATTATTCGATAACGCCGATTCTGAAGTCAGGAAAGAATTGGACAAATTGGGAGATCAGGTGGAAATCTACCTACAGAAACAGTTTCCAGATGGTACTAAGGTTAAGTTTGGGGTAAATCCTCCAAATTTTACTGATCTTCTAAAAAGCTTTGATACTGTAGTTGATGATGGTATTGAGACAAGGGCAGAGGCTAAAGGTGACGGGATGCAAAGAGCAATTATGCTCTCAATCATTCAGGCGTTTGCTGATTATAGAAAAAAACAAACAGGCGGAGGATCGTTTTTGTTCATGATAGATGAGGCCGAATTACATCTACATCCTACCGCACAGAGAGCATTGAAAAAGGCATTGATTGACATCTGTGAAACAGATCAAGTATTAGTTAATACCCACTCATCAGTACTGGTAGTTGATTATAACGAATTGCATTAGATATTTAAAGTTGAAAAAACGAATGGAATTACAAATATTGATGAGGTTGGAGATCTCGAAAAAATAAACATTATTTTTGAGCTATTAGGCGGAAGTCCCTCTGATTTACTTTTACCGAGAAATTTCCTAATAGTTGAGGGTAAATGTGAATATGAGTTCATAAAGATTATTATTGAGCGTTTCTATGCAGATAAATTTTGCGGAATTAAGACTTTGTTCGCTTGCGGAGACATTGATGAACAAGAACCCACATTACTCGCTGTGCATAAACTCTTTGTACCGCTTGCTGGATCGGACAATCCTATATACAAAGATAGAGCTGTGGTTTTGATAGATAAACCAAATGGAACACAGCAAAATAAATACAATTCTTTCAAAAGTGGTTATCCATACTTATTTACCAATAACCAGGTGTTTGAATTAGCACACTCGTCACTAGAGGAATATTACCCCTCTCCGTATACAAAAAATGCTACAGAAATTGCTCAGTTGGTGGCAGACAAAAAGAAAGTGGAATATGCAAAAGATGTTGCACGAAATATTACTCAGGAACAATTTGAGAGTGATATGGCTATTATGTTTAATGCTTTAACCAAATGTAACGAGCTGGCCTTTAATCCGAATTAACTGAAATGATGAGGATCAAAATTGCTATCTCAAACGAAAACTATTAAATATGGGTAATAAAAATAAGATAAGAGTAAAAACTAATCTTGAAACTGCTACGCCCGAGCAAAAAGAAAGACTGATGCAAAATGTAGTTGAGGCCTATCAATACCTATACCGAAGTGTATTGGAACGTAAAATCAATGAGGTGCTTAACGGCTGTAAGCATTAATGAACACCACTTTTGTGGTAATGGGTTTTAAGCACTCCCTCTGATGCAAAATGAATGATGTTATAGTTGCTTTTGACTTTAGGATCCTCGAACCAACTCGATATTATGGCTTTTAATTCTTCTGTGCCTATTTCGTAATGATCCGCTTCTTGTTCGAGCATGGAGACAGTTTGCAGATATTGCTCTAGGGTTATTTCGGGATGATCCTTACCTATTTTATTTAGATAACGATCCTGATAGAACTGAATTACAGGATTTATTTCTCCATTATTGCTAGGATATTTGATAAGAAAATTTTCTATTGTATCTTTATCATGTTTACTTTTTTGGTTCAAAAAAGCATATAAATTAATATTTGGGATAGTATTCTGTGTAGTATCTGTATTAGTAGTTATCTTTTGATTTATCTTGTTCTGCGTTTTTCGACTAACTGTATTAGTCTTTTTGACGAAGGTGGTAATTACATCCGCGAGTTTTGCTAAGTTTAGTTTGTAATGGGTTTTGGCTGGTATGCCCCTTCTTACTACATCAACTAACCCAATCTTTATTAATCGTTTTTTGGCATTTTTTAACTCTGACAACCCCATTGATAGCTCCTCGCTGAAATCTTTGTCGGTTTTGTAAAACTCCCGATGTTGCATCTTCCCATCCCAATACACAATTTGGGAGAGCAGTATCCCCGCCGTCACACTACCAGTTACCCTCGAATATATGGGCATGTAGGCAATAGGATGTTCCTGGTAGGCCTCAAATAATACTTGTAGTGTTGTGTCCATAGTCAAAATAACCTAGTAACTTACTGAAAAAGCTAATTGTTGAGAATTTACGGAGTTGATAAAATAGGTTCTAACAGCGTCTACAGTACGCAGCACACTACCTACCAATATTCACATACGCTTCTATTGCTATATTAGGAAAAAATTATTAGTGAGATAGTAATTCTGATATTTGCTATACTGCCAGTACTATGAAGATTGCGGTCCTGGGTACCGGAATGGTAGGTAGAGCACACGCTGCGAAACTCATCCAGCTTGGACATGACGTTACAGTGGGGACAAAAGACGTTGCCAAAACAATGGCAATTAAAGAGCCTGATCAGATGGGCAATCCCCCATACTCGGTTTGGCAAAAAGAACGCCCCCAAATCAAATTGGCACCCTTTACCGATGCTGTAAACGGTGCAGATCTGGTACTTGAAGCGCTCCACGGAGCGATCGCAGTCGAAGTGCTCAAAACGCTGGAAGCCGGACTTGTCGACAAGGTACTCATTGACATCGCAAATCCACTGGATTTCTCCAAAGGTATGCCGCCGTCGCTGTTTGTATCGAATACTGAATCGCTCGGAGAGCAAATCCAAAATGCTTTGCCAAAAACACGAATAGTCAAAACGTTCAATACTATGAACGCCATGCTGCAAGTCAATCCACAACAGCTCGCCGGCGGGGAGCACCACATTTTTGTAAGCGGTAATGACAGTGATGCAAAAATGAAAGTCCGCGAACTATTGGAACGCTACGGATGGAAGCACATCATCGACTTGGGCGACATCACGACTGCGCGGGGTACTGAGATGATGATGCCGATGTGGCTCCGACTGTGGGGATCGCTTAAGACTCCCATGTTTAACTACAAGATAGTAACCGCCACACTAAAATCTGTATGAGGAACGTAATCGTCAGGGACCTAAATGGAGGTGAGACACTATGACGGATGGAGATTTTGTCACGGAACCATTTGAGTGCCCCGTCTGCGGATTTGAAGCGGAATCGAAGGTTGAGCTGAGAGAACATTTCGAGCAAAAAGCCGGCGATGAGCAGCATGCGGAATACGATTTGGGAGCGAAGCAAAAAGAATACTTCGATGAAGATACTCAAGGGGCACCCGCGGGCACTCCTGGCCACCCCGGGATCGATGAGGGTACGGATGCCTGAACCACTTCAGCGAACTATCCCGCAACGATCTGCTATCATCTGGGTATGGGGAGAAGAATGAACCGGTTTCTGTACTGGGCGCCGCGTTTGCTCGGGTTGACTTTCATCCTGTTTCTTATGATGTTCTCGCTTGATGTGTTTGATATGGGATTCTCTCCGTGGGAGACGATTGTTGGATTGTTTATGCACAACATTCCGGCACTTGTGCTGGCCTTTTTTCTCCTTATTGCATGGAAAAAGAATGAGATGGTTGGGGCGGCGACATTCATTTCCGCAGGGTTGTTCTACATTGTTATTGTGATGAAAAACGAGCAGTTTGAATGGTATATGCTTTCATGGCTGCTTTTCATTACCGGTCCTGCGCTACTTATCGGTTTATTGTTTGCGGCCGCTTGGAAACTCAAACAGAAGGAGGTGAAAAAACGATGATGAGATATAACGGATGGAATGATGGACCGGCGGGACGGGGTGAGCTCGGATTGGTTGTCACGGTTTTCTGGATCCTGATTTTTGTGAACCTGGTACTCCTGGCAGTATTCCTGTGGAAAAAAATAACTCATATGAAGTAACTGGTTACTAAGACCGGTATGTCCTTGAAATGTGAACGATTGTTCACTAGTATAATGAGATGAACTACAGAGGAATAATCATTGAAGAAAGTCTTGGAGACAAGTCGGTATTGGACAAAGTTAAAATACTATCGACCAAAATAGAGAAAGTGACGCAAAAACATAAAACACCTTGGGTCAAACATTGGACAATGCATACGGTTGAGATTTCAGAAAAAAAGGCAGACCAAATTGCGGAGATTCTAAGCTGGTCGTTTGATCCGACACACCCTCAATGGTATGCGGATTT
The DNA here is from genome assembly GCA_964561915.1 of uncultured Gammaproteobacteria bacterium. Classification (GTDB taxonomy): domain Bacteria; phylum Patescibacteriota; class Microgenomatia; order UBA1406; family GWC2-37-13; genus CAZLQR01. Next base: position 7,840 of record CAZLQR010000013.1, read on the forward strand.
TAAAAACGATCAATATCATTTCATCGTCTATAACGGTCAAATTTTTAAAGTCGATTTATCCGATCCGGGTGAATATAAAGACGCGCGTGATTACGGAATCGCAATTGGTATTCCCGAATATCAGGTCGATTTCGCTCCGTAGTCTATGATTTGGGAGCGGTGACATTGGCAATTTGCGATAGTGATGAAATCGGATCCGTTACGAATATTAGAATCGCATTTGATTTGAGATAATATATCCAGCATATGAATAAACTTAAAATCGGAATATATGGCTCCGCAGTAAATAATTCAAGCTCGGTTAACGAAAAAGCAATTGAACTCGGGAAAGAACTGAGCAAACTCGATCATATTCTGGTTACAGGAGCGGGGCCGGGCATTCCCTATTTAATCGCTTCTACCGCATACCGCATTAATTCTAAAGTAGAAATTTGGGGATTTGCACCGACCATTACCGAAAAAGCACTTCTTGAATACACTCCTAACACAGATCTATCGATTTATAGAAAAATTAAGTACATACCTTCCGATTTTGAATTCTCTTCCAAGATGGTGGTAAACAGACAATACCGAAATCTCATTTCCACCGCAATGGTTGATGCCGGAATAATAATTGCAGGAAGGTGGGGTTCGATGGGAGAATTTGTCGCATTACGGGAAATGGGCAAAGTCGTTGGCGTTTTAACTGATACCGGTGGAGTTGCTGACGAACTTTTTAATCTTACAAAAAATATTACCAAGGAAAGTGGTTCAAAAGTGATTTTTAATAACAATCCCGCCAAGCTTTTAAAGAGTGTGCTGGCGGAGTTAAGATAATTAATATTTACTTCATGAAATTTATCGTAATCGAAGCGTCTACAACCGGTAAATCGTCTGTAATTAGCTCGCTTCCTGATGTACTTTTTCCATGAAATATCGTTGGGGAGAAGATTCCGATATTCCTGAAATATCCGGATTATTAGATTCAGTAAGAGGTGATAAAAGGGACTTAATTGCCAATCAGTTTATGGTCGCAACCGATAATGGGAAAATTGTCGGTTGCGTAAGACTCATAGAGAAACAGTCCCTCATAGAGCTTGTAAGTCTGGGGGTATTGCCGGAATATAGAGGAAAACATATTGGATCAATGCTTGTGAGTAAACTTTTAAAATTAAAAACTAAAAGACCAGTATATTTACTCTGTTTTGGTACGCTAATAAGTTTTTATAATCGAATGGGATTTGTACCAATCGAGCCAGGATTATTACCCTTAAACTTAAAAGGTGAATTTGATAGAATCAATGCCAAATTGTCCCACCAGAGAAAAGATATAATTGCAATGAAACTTGCATAAGCGTCGCTAAGCTTAAGATAGTTAAGCTACACTGGAATAAATATGATGACGAAACCTCTATGATTTTAGAGTTATAAGCTGATAAGCGGATTGCTGTGACGCTGAATACTTTACATTTACCGTTTCGGGTGTATAATCAGAGCGTATGAGGAAACCGGTTGTATGGCTGATCATCGCCTCGGTTCTTGCGGGTGCGTTTTTCTTCTTCCGTTTCAGTACGAAAAATCCCGGCACATCCGGTCTCCCCGGCACCACCGCGCAGTCGATCGCTACTCTCCTCGATTCATCGCCCGATATGTGTCAAGTGTTCCCGCTCAAGGAAGTGAATGATTTGACGGGAAAATCGTTTCAACGCACGGAAACGTATAAATCGGGGGACGGGAAAACACACAATTGTCAGTATTACATAGACAATCATTTCGTCACGCTCGATCTCGGATTTTTCGAGGTGGCGGGACAGCGGAAGGGACTGGAATACCTTGACCGTAAGATTACGACCGATCCCCGAATCACGATGGAGCATTTCATGGTATACAGCGGCAAGAATCCCGATCAGATCATGGATATATATCTTGTCATGGGGCCGAGCAAGTTCGTTCGTGTCGGGAAGAGCTCGGCCACCGTCATATCGAATGATGAGTTCGTCGCATTCGCGCAGAATATTGCGCTGATTCTTCAGGGGAAGAAAGCGTACATGGTACCGGGGGCGGCGGAGCCGTCACCAACTGTAGCGACGCCGACTGGCGGTGTGCCGCTCCCGACGGCACAGTCGACTGCACGTTCATTCCTCGAACTCATAAATGAGAAACGTATTGATTCGGCAGTCGCGATGATGACGCCGGAACTGAGGGGCGATGAAAGCATGGTGCAGGCATGGGGCGTGCAATTCAACAGTTTCGAACAATTCCTCGTAATGTCTACGGAAGACTCGATGAAAGAATCGTGGACAGAAGACACCCAGTAGTTCAAAGCGGTTGTTGACGTAACGATGAAACCGTCCGCCGCAAATGCGCCGATCCCGAACTATGGGTGGGACAACGGTGAGAATATCCGGTGGATCGTCATGAAAAAAATCGACGGGAAGTGGAGAGTGAGTGCTATTGCGACGGGACCGTGACCGGTCTACTTCCCCATTCCGATGAGAAGCGCCCCGGCTGTCATGAGGACCGCTCCCGCTATGACAGCAAGTGAAAGATGCTCTTTCAATATCACCGCGCTCAGAATGACAGTCAATACTAAGCTCAGCTTGTCAATCGGCGCAACCTGAGACGCATTCCCAAGCTGGAGGGCTTTGAAATAAAAGAGCCAGGAAGCGCCGGTGGCCAGACCGGAAAGGACGAGGAACAGGAGGGAGAACTTGGATATTGAAGGGATCGTCTTCGCAGTCCCCTGCGCGAAGACGATCCCCCAGGCAAAGATGAGAATGACTATCGTGCGTATCGCGGTGGCAACGTTTGAGTTGACATTCTTGATACCGATCTTGGCGAGTATCGCGGTAAGCGCTGCAAAAAATGCCGAAATGAGTGCGTATACTACCCAACTCATACCCCGAGTATATCATGCGCGACAAATTGATTCAGTTAAGCAACGCAATTGCAGGATTCAGCGCCGAGGAAACGTCACACACAATAAGATCGGACAGTTGATTCATGACGTGATAAGTATAGTTTTATGGATACCTCATTCCATCGCTGTATTTTCCTGAAAAAACTGATAGAATGGAATCCACATGATTCGTCGTGATTCCATCCGGCTTTGTTGCTGTTGTTGCAGCGCCTCATCGAGGCGGGATGGGACGGCGATGACGTAATCAAATACCAATTTTCAGCCAACCAAGCCCCGCCTCCGGCGGGGCTTTTTCAATTGTATGAAAGAATATCACAGAACGTTAGTAATAGAAGCGCATGCAGATGATGCAGCGTGGATTGCGGGAGGAACTATTCCGCAATTAACGCGGCAAGGCATACCTGTCGATTCGTTCATGGCAACAGACAGCAATTGGGACGAAAATGGTGCAGAGCGCGCTGCGGAGCAGCGCGACATGATGAAAATATTTGGTATGGGACGACTTCATGATGTCGGCAATCGTTACGAGATTGCCGACGGCAGCCTAACTATGAGAGATTCGGGAATTCTACTCGTGCAGGCTCTTTTACACGTAGTGGATTCCGCCCACACAGAGGGTGATCCATACGATCGTTTTATAACATTCGGACCTGATGGATATTCAGGACATAACGATCATAAAGTAATGTCTGAAGTGGCGCGCGCCGTATTCGGAATGCGAGATTCTGTCCGGGAACTTTGGATGGCCGGTATGTCACCGGATCAGTACGATGCATTTATTAGTGACTATGCTGAAAATGATTTTTATGAGCCGTTTGTGCCCGTCGATATTTCACAGTATCGACCGGTAATTATTCCCGACACACTCCCTGTTAAGAATGCCGGTATCAAAGCTCATCAATCACAAATGGCACGGGACGGAAAATTGCAGGTTGAAAGAAATAATGCGCTACCGCCAGTTGAATATTTCAATGTGTACAGGCGCATTTAATTGTGTACCATTTAGATGGTATGTTTGTTCGGCTGTACTCAATCGCACTCCCTGTTTTCTTTGTTATCGATATGATGTGGCTTGGAAAAGTCGGGCAAAAATTTTATAAAGCGCACATTGGTTCGCTGATGAAAACAGATATTAATTGGGTCGCGGCAATATCGTTTTATCTTTTATTTATCGCCGCGCTTGTGTTTTTTGTGATAGAGCCTGCCGTTCGAAATAGATCGATGCAGCAGGCTCTTTTGCATGGTGCATTTTTCGGTTTTGTCACATACGCGACATACGATTTAACAAATCTTGCCACACTTAAGGGATGGCCGCTCCATATCACCATCATCGACCTTTTATGGGGAACGGTGCTCGCTGCAAGCGTCTCAATCATCACTCTGTTTATCGCCCGTTCTATTCATATTTAATACGCTATAATCACCTTATGCGGATCGGAATAACACTCACATCTTCAGCGCACGTTGATCCGGAATATACTGAGCACGCGCGGTTGGTGGGCGCTTCACTTGCGAAGCGTTTTTTTGGCATCGTATATGGCGGGACCGACTACGGCATGATGGACGCGCTTGCGACAAGTTATAAGGATAATCACGGCACCGACCTCGTGGGTGTCCTTGCCGAGGATCTGATGAAAGTGACGGTAGGATACAAAGCGTTCGACCGGCTTGATGACAAATTCATCATGCCGACGATGGAGGATAGGATGCGCAAGATCATGGATCTCTCAGACGGATTCATCATCCTCCCCGGAGGATATGGGACGATCGAAGAGATGGGCACTTTCATCGGCGGCAAGGCGAATAAGTTGTTTGACAAACCGATCGTGCTCTACAACCTGAAAGGATTTTATGACAAGTATATCGATTTCGTTCGGTACATGATTGAGAGCCGTTTTTCCAAAATCCCGATCGAATCGATCGTCCACACGGACAATGATATGGAACGGATTGTAGACTATTTCCTGACGTATAAATCTGTCCCGGTGCCGGATAAATTCGCCTGATTACCGAGCCAATTCCCTCTCGAGTGCAATGGCGCGGGGGATATAAAACTCCTCGGCATACGTGCGAAGCATTTTCGTGGCACTGAATTGGTTGATGACCATTTCCCGCGCGTTCCGCATCATTGACACCCAATTCTCCGGAATACCGTCGGCGTTGCGGGTGTAGAATAACGGGATGATCTCATGTTCAAGGATGCCAATGAGATCGATAGAGAGCGTTTCGCTGCGCAGAAGCCAACCGATATCAAGAAGGTTGGCTTCTGCGACCCACCCGTCATTGGTCGTACAGGGTAATACGCCGTTCAGTGCCGCTTTCATGCCGCTCGTCCCACACGCTTCGAATCCGACGAGCGGCGTGTTGAGCCATACGTCCGCACCTGCCACAAGGAGCTGTGCGGTGGACATCCGGTATTCCGGAAGGTAGGCGACCAGTCCCTTCAGATTGTGCATCACGACCTGCTGGATATGCTGCAGGATGATGAGGCCTTCGGCATCGCTCTCGTGGGAAAGGCCGGATATGATGACACGTACCGGTCTGTCCGCCGACTGCGCGATTTTCCGGAATTTCTCCAGATCGTCAAAGAGCGCGAGCGGACGCTTGTATCCCACGATCCGCCGCGCCCACCCGAGAAGAAGTACATTTTCGCTCCAATCTTCTCCCGTTTCTTTGTAGATGTGTCCGAGCAGTGCACGTTTGTTGGAGAGATGATTTTCCCACATTTTCTCGGGAGTATATATTTTATCCCAAGTCTTCAGATGGATTCCGTTTGTGATGGGTATCATCGGATATTGAGGCCACACTTCTTTTGCTTTGTCCGCATGGAGTCTGCTCACTGCGTTTGTTTTTCCCGCCATACGGAGGGCCAGAAGTGATAGTGAGAACTGGCCCGAATCCGGTTGTGTACCAAGCGCGATGATTTCTTCGATCGAGATGTTCAGCTCTTTGGACAGTCCGGTCAGATACCCGGATATGAGCACGGGATCAAACGCATCATTCCCCGCAGTGACAAGCGTGTGGTTGGTGAAAAAAATATGCCGACGAGTGTTGTCTAGCTCTTCCGAAAACGATTTATTGTGTTTCGCCATTTCTCTGCGGGCTATCTCAAGAGATAATAGTGCCGAATGTCCCTCGTTCATATGATATCCCGTTGGTGCGATGTTGAGCGCTTCCAGAAGTCGGAGCCCGCCCAGCCCTAGCACCATTTCCTGCTCGAATCTATCGTCGCGATCTTTGTCATAGAGGTAATCGGTGATTTGCCTGCGTTCTTCACTATTTTGCGCAACGCGTGTATCCAGAAGATAGACCGTCACCGTGCCGATCACCATGCTCCACGCCTGTGCATACACATCCGTATCGCCGATCGGCACTGAAACAATGATACGGTTGTTCTTGTCATCCACGACTGGCTGGAGTATTGTATCTGCGGGATGGACGGTGTCGGCGTTTTTCATCATGATGCCCTCTTTATACAAGTCGTGACACCGGTACCCGCCGTAATAATAGAGACCGACCGCAATGAGCGGAAATCTGTTTTCCGCCGCCTCACGGATGATATCGCCTGCCAAGACACCGAGGCCTCCCGCGTAGATGGGGAGGGATTCGTTGATGGCATACTCAGCGCAGAAATATACAATGGGCCGGTCCCGTAACAATTGCGCTTCTTTCGTGGAAGAAAAATCGAGGAACCACTGACGATCGGGCATTGGGTAAGTATAACAAAGTTACTCGCCCGACAGTTGCTTATAAGCCGGGTGCGGAGTGGCGCTTAATGCGCGCTTGCGTTCTTCCCGCGCTTTCTCATAGAGCTCTATATACTGCTGTGCGGAATATTTCCACGAAAAATCATATGACATGCAGTTGTGCACAAGGCGTTTCCAAAGGAGCGGCTGCTTGTATATGTTCAACATCTCGATCATTGATGCAAATAGTTCCCACGGATCATTATGTTTGAATGAAAATCCATTCCCCTTCTTCGTCACGGGATTGAAGTCTTTGATGATGTCGTTCAGTCCACCGGTCCGGCGTACGAGAGGCACTGCACCGTAGCGCAGTGCCTCCAGAGCAACGATGCCTCCCGGCTCGAATGTGCTTGGCATGAGAATGCTGTCGACTCCCGAGAATAGTTTGCGCGGGAGGCGGAAATCGGAGCGGAGATGGAGCCCGATCTGGTGGGGGAACCGGTCTTTGAGTTTGGTAATAAGTTCCCGATAGCGGTCATCTCCGCTCCCCAATGCGATAAACTGCACGTCCTGCCGCAGTGAGAAAATCCGCGGCAGGACCTCCAACAACAGATCCCATCCCTTCTGCTGAGATAATCGTCCCGAGACCGCCATCATGAAATGGTCAGGATTCTCCTCGAAGAAAAAGAGCCGTTGAAGGTCCAGCTTGTTTTCTCTCCTTTGCGACACGAAGTGCGTGCCGGAATACTTCCGGTATATGATCGGGTCCGTCTCGGGATCGAATTCTTTCGTATCAAGTCCGTTGAGGATTCCGTTCATCTTCCCGCGCATCGTGTTCAGCAGTTCGTCGAGTCCCGCACCATACTGCGGAGTCAGCACTTCAAGTGCGTACGTGGGGCTTACGGTATTCACTTCATCCGCATAGAGTATGCCCCGCCACAGTGCATTTTGTTTTTGCAGCCCTGGCGACGTGAGGGGTTCCAGCGGCGTGATGCCGGTATCTTTGTGTTCATCTGCGCTGTATCGGAAGTCGTAATTGCCCTGAAATAAAAAATTGTGAATTGTGTAAACAATCGGAATTTTTGCGAGTACGTCGCTGTACCGTTTGGACTCCCGCGCCATTTCGATGAGGTATCCCGTGTGCCAGTCGTTGCAGTGAATGATGTCGGGCATCCACCCGCTCTTACTCTTCTTGGCAACGAGTTCGTGCATTTCAAGAAGCCATTCCAGACATCCTTTTGAGAGGAGTGCGAAACGGATGTGATCATCCGCATATCCGTACATATTTGCGCGAAGTTCATAATATTCTCTGTTTTCCAGGAAATATGTGTATGCGGTATTGCGGGTCCGGGCATAGGATTTGACGTTGCAGATGATCGCATCGCTGTCGGCAATTCTTTTATCGCGCGATGATGCACTGCCGATCGGCACTCTGAGACTGTCTATTTCTTTTTTCAGTTTCCATCGGTGCTTGTTATGCGGACTGTCTATCGATGCATACTTGGGCATGAAAATGCGCACGTCGTGTCCCTGGCGAATGAGCGACTTTGGGAGGAAATACATGACCTGCGAAAGTCCTCCGACGGTCACGAACGGCGCCACTTCCGCCGCAATGAAAAGTATCTTCACCCAACCATTATATTACAGTCCCGGGAAATAATCCGTGACGATTCGGGAAGATGGAACAGCGAGTGAGATGAGCAAGTGCTTGTATGAATCAACCATTGCGTTGGGGCCGGAGATATAGAACGTGGATGACTGGATATCTGGCACCAGAGTGCGAATCGTTGTCTCGTTCAATCTTCCCGTCAATCCGTCCCACCGGGGAGGTTTGTTCTCTGCTTTGGTCAGTACCTTATGTGTGACTACGCCATATTTTTGGGCCGATTCGAAGAGGCTCATATACACAAATTCATCCGGATGAGGAGCGGTGTAAATGAGTGTTATGTTTCGTTTTCGTTTCGTGTCAATGAGGAATTTGATCATACTGCGAAACGGCGTGATTCCGATACCGCCGGCGATGAAAACCAGATTGTTATCTGTTCCCGGAAGGAGTGTGAAATCGCCGGCGCGTTGGGATGCGGTGATCCGGTCTCCTGCCGCAAATTGAGAAAGCGTCCGTTTGAAACTGCTTGCGTATTCGGGTATTTTCATCGTGACCGCGATGTGCTGTTCGGTCGGCGAGGACGCAATAGTGAAGTACCGTCTGTTTCCCCTCCTGTCGCTTCGCGCGGGCGGCACGGTCCATTCCAAATACTGCCCCGGCTGGTAATCGAATGCGGGTGGGCGGGAAAAACGGAACTCATAAATGCTATGGGAAAGGGCAACTTTCTTTTTGAATATAAGGGTGAAGCGGTAATGCGGGCTGATCGCGTATGAAATAATATTCCCCGACACAAGCGCAAACTCCGGTGTTGAATAAAACGGTCCGAAATGAAACCGGAGTCCGGAAAGGATACCGACAAGCGCACCGTACATGATTTGGAGTGTGCGAGTCGGCGGTGTTGTGAGCGGCTCCGTCAGCATGACGGTGCCAAAAAATATGACCGGCCACGACATCATACTCTCGGTCACGAGGTGATAAATATTCTCGCCGTTCGTGAGACCGGTGAATACGAGAGCTATAAGGAAGGCGATGAAGTATGAAAAGAAAAGGTGGGGGCGCCGGATCTTGCGTACGATCAGCGCCCCCACGACCGCTGTGACGGGGATCAACATCCTGCTCCCCACCCACCACGAAGCCCCGTAGTCTCCCGCCGCAACGAGAATGACGCCTGCGATTGCGGCGGGATTGAATATGTGTTTCTTACGGAATACGATAACATACTTGGAGACGATAGCCACACATGTTGCGATCAGGAGTGTTCGCGCTTCGTCCCACGATGCCGCCGGTGGGAGGATGAGGAACAGGATGAGCGCGGTGATGATAGATGACTCGAGGTTTGTGTTGACAGAGAACAGCTTCCCGATCGCGATATTCAACCCGTATGAAACAGGGATCAGTATTGCAAGCGATAACACCAATGAAGTGGCCGTATACGGAAGGATACCGAACAAGGAAAAAATAACGGCGCAAACAGTGATGACTACAAGTCCGTATAACACAACGCGGTACATGGTGAGCCCGTTGAGGTATTGGTCGATCTGTTGCATATAATACTGATTAATTGTAATAAAGCTCGGCAGGGAAACGTGATGATTTTTCGACGGTGAAATCGCTCCGGACAATAAGATATTCGAAATTGAATCTGTGCAGTATCTCCGGATTGACAAAAAATAACGATGTCGCAAGGGCGTCCGCGACCATCGCGGAGTCTGCAATGGTCCACACCGCCGCAATCCGATCGGGGGAAGAGTGAGTGAACGGATTCATGATATGGTGATGTGGTCCCCAATTCCGCTTGTTTCCGGAAGAGCCGCAAATACTTGCGTTCGATACGGCCGCCACCCCTATCACCTGTTTTGTATTGCACGGATTCTCAAGACCTACGCGGAGGGGTTTGCCGGCGGCGCTGTAGTACACCATGTCGCCGCCGGCATCCACGCAATAACCATCCACGCCGTATGACTTCAGCATCGATGCAACCTCGTCGATGATGAATCCTTTCCCCGCAGCGCCAAAATCAAGAAGTGCCGGTTTCTTGAGAGTGATCATTTCCCCTTGAATATGTATCACATCTTCCCACCGATCGGTGTGTGCGATTTGAGATTTTGACTTGAGAGAATAGTCCGCATCGTACCCCGCATCTGATAAAGCCTGGCCGATAAGAGGCGTGAACAATCCACCGGTCAAGTCATACAGGGTTCGATACAGTTCGATGAGGGGGCGCTCAGACTGTTCGATTTGATATGCTCCCGCATGCCGAGCCATATCGGCAACCATCGAGTCGTCACGGAACCTTGAAAATCGTTTGTCGAAGATCTCAATGCGCCTCCGAACCGCGGATTCAAGCGAATCCGATAAAAGTGCTGGAGGCTTGCCGGATACATCGACGATCCACCCCGTTCCAATCGCGTCGAAACGGATTTGATGCATACGGTACGTCATGATTGGGCCTGTGTTTTGATCTTCTCCAATGCGTCATTGAATCCTTTGGGCGTCAGGGAGGAGCCGGAAATTTTCACCAGTTTAATCTCTGCGATATTTTTGCCGACCACCTGCTCTTTGAAGTTCGCGGCAAAATCCGCCTGCATTTTTTTGGACATCGGCAGTTTTGCCATCTGCTCCACTTCTACTTGTGTCACCACGTCTTTTTCGATAGTGACGGTGACACCCAATTGTTCTTTGGCTCCCGGAACGGTATATTCCCCCACCGATTCGTAGGTCCCGTTCTTGAATTCTCCTTCCGATTGAGCGCTTTCGAGAGCGGTTGATACTCCCGTCTTCCTTGTCGGTTCTACGGTTGCGGTCTTTTCCATCACATCTTCCGTTTTCGCGGTCTGGGATGATTGATTTTGTGTCGTAACTGCAGCGTATGATAGTACGGCCACAAGCGCGAGGACGGCCAGACCGATCTCCAGGCTGTTATTTTTTTTCACGGGTTGTGTTTGTGCTTGATTTGGTTCTTCAGACATGTCTTCACTTCACCTCCTTGTTGATAGTGAAATTGCAATTATTGTGTACCCTTGGGATCTGAGATTGTTCCGCGCGCAATATATTATATAGTTCTTCTCAAGAATTGCTACCGCTAGTGGACCAGCTGATAAATACCGTAGATCACAAGGAGATGGATGGGGTAGAAAAAATAGAAAAAGGGCTTACCGGACCTGCCGTTTTCCCCGTTGTAATACCGCGTGAGGAGGAGGGCGAATGCGCCAAGTGGTTGATAGAGATAGAGAGGCTCGATGGCGAAGATCGAGTGCCCCGCCGTAACGGCAAAATATCCGTCGGGTAGTACGTAAAACCATGCAAACATGAAGAATTGTGCCGCAGTCATCGCGATGACATTCTTTCGGAACACATAACAAATGATCACCGCTATGACACCCGCCGCGCCATAACTGCTTTTGAGGAGTATAGCAATACATGAGAAAAAAACCGCTCCGCAATACGCGATGATTTTATTATTGCCCGTACGAAATACTTGTATTACCGCCAAGCCGAGGAATAGTGTTAGGAAAATATTCCATGCCGCATATGCCGGGTCAGTGAGTCTGAATGCGAGGAGATAAGGAGCTTGTGAAACAAACGCCATGGCGCCGAGCCGCAGGAGATACTTCCGCACACTCCTGGTATGCTCGGCGCCGTTTGCGATGAGCCATGCGAAGAGCGGAAACGAAAATCGCCCGATGATGCGGAGGAAAAAATACTGGGGAAGCAGGAAGATGCCGACATGATCAACGACCATCGTGGTGATCGCAAGTATTCTTATGTGATTGGCATTCATAAAAAGTGCAAGTGGACCCGAGGGGAATTGAACCCCTTTCTTCTCTATGCCATAGAGATATTCTACCGGTGAACTACGGGCCCTGGAACTTTTTGAGGATCTATGCAGCTAATTATATCACTCAATGAGGCTCTTTTCCTCGTCGGAGGCGATCACACGGAATCCCACATGCGACTGTCCGGCGAAGAAGAGGCCTTCTCCGACTCCCGCGGAAAGAAGGAAATGTTTCTCGCCGCCCGTGAGATAAAAAACTTCCGTTATCTTATCAACGGCGGCGGTAGATTGTTTGAGAATCACTTGAAGGCTCGAATTGGTGATGATCGCCTTCCCTTCGTTTGATGCGAGGAAATCCTCCGCATCCTGCGTGATGGTGGTGAGGCCAAGCAGATACTTCCGTGCGCGCTTTGCGAATGCGAACAGGTACGAACCCGAGTCTTTGTTCTTGATCAGATACCACGCTTCGTCCACAATCAATACGCGTTTCTTCTTGTCTTTGCGTACCACTTTCCAAATATAGTCGAGAACGATATACATGGCAATCGGCCGGAGGTTTTCTTCCAGATCCCTGATGCCAAACACCGTGAAACGGTTTTTGATATCGAAGTTTGACTGCTGGTTGAAAATTCCGGCTGCGGACCCTGACACAAATTTCTCGATCCGGTCCGCCAGCTCCTTCCCTTCCGCCGTTTCCATACCGACAAATACTTTATAGAGATCTTCCATAATGGGTGGTTCGTTGTGAAATGTTTCTGGATCCTGGGTGATCCCTTTTTGCTGATATGTGAGAACGAGTGCACGGTCCAGAAGCGCGTCCTGTGATGGTGTGAGATCGCCCATGATAACTCTCATCAGTGAATGAAGATCGAGAAGCTTGTTTTGAAGCTCGTCGGGGTCGGGATTATCCACGGCAAGGGAGAAGGGATTGATCTTAAATTCCGATTTGAGCGAGAATTCGAAGAATTCCCCGTTCATCGCGTCGGTCAGTTTGCGGTATTCGTTTTCAGGATCAAGGATGATCACATCGACGTCCATCATAAGCAGACGAAGCGTCTCAAGCTTGACGAAGAAGCTTTTCCCTCCCCCCGATTTCCCGAGAATGACGGAATTGGCATTCTCCAGAGTGAATCGGTCAAATATGATGAGGCTCCCGTCGTGTTGGTTAACACCATACAGTATGCCTTCGTTCCGCGTGAGTGAGGCGGTTGAGAACGGGAACGTCATAGCAAGCGATGTGGTATCCATATTGCGCCACACGGCGAGCTGGTCATAAAAAAGCGGAAGCGTAGATTTGAATCCTGCTTCCATCTCAAGAATCGCAGAGCGGGAAGTGATAAGAAGCGATGACAGAACGGAGTCTACCTGCTTGGACATTTCGTTGAGCTCTTCCAGAGTATCTGCAGGAATCGTCACGTAGAGGCCGAGCTGGAAAAACCGTTCGGATCCTTTTGCCAGCTCGGCCTGTAGGGACAGCGCATCATCAAGGGCCACCTGCACGTTGGGATCAACTACTTTGCCCGCTTTGATATCCGTCTCAACCGTCGCTTCCATTTCCGCAATTTTCCGTTTCATTTCGTCCATAACGACACGGGATTCGGTGGGGTAAATAAACATTGAGATATAGAGGGGGTGGTCAAACGTGATGAGAGAATAGAGCCAGTTTGCAGATACATACCGCGGGTATCCGACGACGAACAATGTGCGGTAGTATTTCTCATCGATTTTCAGATTGTTGAAGTCAACCTCAATAAACGAGGGGGCGATCAGATCTTTGATTGATACTGTTCCCTTCCCGAGTTCCTCTGCAACGCTCGCCGCATTGTGCGGTGTGGTTTTTTTTGTTTTTTTACCGAATCCAAGCATAGTGGTCAACTCGACATAATAACATCGGTATATGTTTCGATCGGAGCTAACTGGCGACCTGTCGATGATACGTTGTACAGATTGAAAAAGAGCTCGACGAGCGCCTGTTGATGGAGTGCGGTCGCCCGAAGACCGATTTTCATGAGAAGCCTGAGCATCGTATCGCGTTTGGGGTACAGGGACGATTTGGCCCGGCTTATCACGTATTCTTTGTGGAGGAACTTGGTATTCGCGCCTGTCACACCCATTTCAAGCGGATTGAATGGAATGACGAAGAAAAACCGCTTCTCCAGGACGGTTGTTTTTTTCACAATATTTTTGATGTATTCGCGGTATGCAAGAAGACGCTTCTTAAAAAGTTCATCGCGCTGATGTGTGACCTTGCCGGCAAGAAACTCCAGATATGATGAAATGTCCATTTTCTTGGAGAGGATGAGGACTTGCACCGGAAACGAGAGCGAATTGAGAAGATTCCCATATGCGTATATAATGGAAGTTTGCTCCTCAGCAGATAGGAGCCAAAAATTCACCGCTCCAACCTCCAGCACTACAACAGCGGAGTTGTCCTTGAGGAGGACGATATCATCTTTGATATCTTCAATCTCCACAAACGTCTGTGTGGATGCTTTCACCGGTGATGTTGGTTTTTGATTTGCCATAATTACAACAATCCTTTGGAATACGCTTCGACCGGCTTATTGCCGGATTCTTTCACGCTTACGTTCATTGTATCAAAAATGTGCTCTCCTTTCGGATCAGTAAACACCAGTTTGTATGTAAGCGGGGGAAGTGTGTTGTATGTGGCAAAAACGCCGTGGGGATTGGATTTGAGGATACGGAGCGTGATGTCATGGTTATCTTTGATGTAAACGAGTATGTTGGCAAGCGGTTCATGTTTGTGGTTTTTGACGATACCAATCAGAAATGGTTGTTTTTTGGCGGGTGCGGGGGCAGTGGGTTGTTGGACGGACTGGACCGGTTGCGGTAATGATTGTGTCAATGGAGTCTGCTGCGGCGGCGCAACGGGTTGCGCCGTCGCCTGGCTTGCGACACCTGTCTGGACTTGCATCACGGGAGGTTTCACCGGAACAGCCCCTTGCGGAGGGCTGCCGCCTTGCAGTGCAGCACTCACGGTGGCCCGATGCCTGTCCCGGAGTGCATCCGGCGCCGACTTTTTCTGTACGCGGTTCAGGTATGCGGCGAGTTTTTCCTGCGATTCAATGTGAGTGAATACCTTGTGCGGATCAGAAAGGTAATAAAGATTCTGCAGGAAATAGACCGGTTTGTTTGATTTTTGGAACGTATATTGGGTCGGAGAAAGAAGCCGCTTGACCAGATTCCGCACGAACAGGTCAAGCGGTCTGTCATTCACCGGCATGAATGCGAATAATAATCCGGTTACCGCCACCAGGATGCCGACGATGTGGCGCACTATCGAAACGGGGATCAGCATGTAAAACACGTATCCGAGCGGGAATGAAACAACAAGGTAGAGAAATTGCTTGAGAGTCATGAAACCGATCAGTTTGAATTCGAACGAAGTGATTTGCCGGGGTATAGGATGCTGCTCCATAGTATTCAGTATACCAATATGGAGGGAGTGTGAATTACCGATACATAACCGGCTTCTCGGTCTGGGGAAGAAGAAGACTTAATCTGCGGGACGGGACGTTCACCCGTTCGATGTATGTTTTGATTTTTTGACCGATTTTGAAATCTTCCTTGCCGGTTAGTTTGCTGACGTGGATTAACCCCTCAACACCGGCTTCTAGCTTCACGAAGTAGCCGTATTTTTCCTTCCGGATTACTTCACCGACCACTTCCTTGTCTTTGGGATATTTGGTCTCGATATCTTTCCATGGATCTTCCGTAAGACGCTTGATGGAGAGATTGAGCTTGAGATCTTCCGCATTCTTCTCAACAACAACTACATCGATCACATCATTGGGTTTGACCAAGAGAGATACATCTCCTACCTTTTCCCATGATATCTCCGAAATGTGAATCAAGCCTTCAACACCATCCACTTCGCAAAAGATGCCGAACTCCGAAACGCCAAGGACTTTGGCGGTTTTTTTGTCTCCAACCTTGATCGAGTCAAATTTCTTACGGAGGTCTTTTTGGGAAATATTCAGCACAGATGCTTTTTGAGACACGACCAATCTGTTTTTTACCTCGTCAACTTCAAGCACGCGTACTTTGATCTTATGGCCGGTGAGCTTCTCGGGGTTGTTGAGGAATTCTTCCGTCAGCTGGATTTTGGGGATGACACCGCGGATACCCATAAAGTCGACGAATACCCCTCCCTTGCCATACTCACCACATATTACCTCAATTTCTTCTTCGTTGTTTTTCTTGCCGGCGAGGATCTCCCATTTGCCTTTTTCGAAAAATTTCCGCATTGAAACGACGGGGAATCCGTCCCGCGACTCTTCAGAAATCACCCGCACTTTGACCGTGTCGCCCACTTTGACGTGAGGAAGGTAGCTGGAAATCTCTTTAATTTCCTTATCGCCAAGTACGGCGTGCGCTTTGGACCCCACATCAAAGACAATTCCTTTTTTGGACGTGCTTATCACCTTCGCATCAATATCGGCTCCTTTGGTAAGTTTGGCTACGTGCCGGCTCTGAAGAAGTTGACCCATGAGGTCGTTTGTATCTGTTTTTGTCGTTTTTTGATTTTTGGGCATTATCTGCAGGGGTCCTCCGTACTCCTTCGCGATAAGTATAGCAGAAGGGTGGCTTGAACACAAGCCTCCGGCACGGTTTGTATCAACATATTGTAATATTTGGGATTTTATGATATATTATAGGGCTGTATGGACAGTTATTTTTTCCCGTCCCTGGTTGAGAAATTCATAAAATTCCTTACTGACCAGGGCAAATCACAATTCACCATTGTTGCGTACAAGAAGGATCTTGAGCAGTTTATGGGCTTCCTTTCATCGAAGGAGATCACGGACGTGAGGGATGTGAAAAAGGTGGAAATCGAAGCATTCATCCAAAAACTCCTGAATGATAACTACACGAAGAAATCCGCATCGCGGAAGCTCAATTCAATCCGCACATTCTTCCGTTTTTTGAAGCAGGAGAATATTTCCCAGACTAATCCGTCTCTGGACGTATCCCACCCGAAATATGTGCAGACACCTCCACGGATTTTCAGTAAATTGGAGTATAGGGCTATACGGGATGTGGCGAAAGATGACCCAAGAACATATACTATGATTGAGATTCTTCTTCAGACCGGCATCAGAATCGGAGAGCTTACTGGTTTGAGGATTTCCGACATCAAAGATGACTATCTTGCGATCCGGGCATATGGCAAGGGTGTCGGCCGTAATGTGGTGATGAATCGCGCGGTAAAGAAAGCGATTCAAGACTACCTCAAGGTCCGTCCCGCACCGGCAAACGAAGAAGAGTATTTATTCATCACCCGTACCGGAAAACCGCTTCTCATCCGTAATATCCGCCAGATTATTGCGCGCTGCTTCCGTGAAGTTGGGATTGAGAATGCAACGGTCAACGATTTCAGGAATACATTCATCGCGCATCAGCTTATGAGTGGATTTTCCGTTGATCATATCGCCAAGATTGTCGGACACAAACGACTCTCATCCACCGAACGGTTCCTCAATCTCGTCAAAGATGAGTTTGCCAAAAAGGAAAGGCCCGGCCAGCTTTAATAAATCTTTCTTAACGCAAGGTCGCTTCAGTTCTGGATACGCACCGGCATGATGATGTGTATGAAGTCTTTTTCCTCCGGCACCCGGAAGACTACCGGTGCGTCCGGTCGGAGTAGTTCAATCGTGACAGACTCGGCCGCACTCACCGTGTTGAGAAACTCCAGAATGAATTTGTAGTTAAATGCAACCTGCATCGGCTCTCCCTTCACATCCGCTTCTTGGAACGCTCCACCTTCTTCCCCCGCTTCTGATTTGGGCCGTATATGGAATCCGTTTTTCACAACATCCAATACCAATATGTTCGAATAGTCGCGGGCCAGGATTGAAACAAGTTTGACGTTACGCAAAAAGTCCTCCCGGTCGACAATGATTTGCGCAACATGTTCGTTCGGCACCACTTTCTCAAATGGAGGAAATTCTCCGTCTATGAGGCGGGTGTAATACGAGTCGGCGCCCGCCTTGATAACAAAAATTTTTTCGGAATCCGAAATGGCGAATTCCACATTTTTGGTGTCTTTGATACTTCGGGAGACGTCATTCAGGAACGATGCGGACACAAGCATCGGGGGGAACGGTGTTTTGGACTTGGAGCGTACGAGTGAGAGTCGGAAACCGTCGGTTGAAACCATGAGGAGGTCTCCGTCTTTCTGGGTGAAATTGACGGCGGCGAGGACGGGGCGTGCCTCGTCCTTCGCCGCACTGAATAGCACGTATGGCGTCCGTTTGAAAAGCGCGGTTGGGGTGGCCGGTCCTGCATCTTTGATCTGCGGGACCGGCGGGAAATCTTCGGGGGCCATCACTGCGAAGCTCCCTTTGATTTTATCTTTCGTGATGGTGATTTTTTTGCCGTCGCTCTCAAGTGTAATATTCCCGTTTGGCAAGAGGTTGAGAAACTCATTGATCTTGACCCCCTCGATGACTATTTTAAGGGGATCCTCTGTCTGCGCGGGAATGGAGGTGTGGAAATACTGATTCAGGTTTGTGGAATAGATATCAAGGGTGTTCTTTCCACCTTCAAGACATATTCCCTGCAACGACGTGATGGATGAAAGTCTGTTTGATGAGAACTTCGACGCTATGGAGAGTTTATCTATGAGTGTTTGTCTGTCCAGGACGATTTTCATATATTTAAATAGCAGTAGTAGGCCGTGGGGATAAGTGTATAAAAAACGGTTTATATTTTCAAGACAAGATAAAACACATCCTCCCCCATGTTCACAACCTGTTCATATCATGCGGACGATGTAAGGAGTTGGGTTATCCTGTCAATCTCTTGCTTGAAATTTACATCACGTATAAGCATGCGGGTGATTTTCTCCACCGCATGCATGACGGTGGTGTGATCTTTTCGTTTGAGTGCGTCTGCAATCTCCTGGAGCCCAAGGTTTGTGTTTGTTTTGATCAGGTACATGGCGACTTGCCGGGGCAATACAATGCGCTCAGTGCGGATCGGGCTCCGGAGAGCGACGGGCTTCACGTTGTAATAATTGCACACAACACGGATGATGTCGTTTGGCGTCAGTCTCACCACCTTCTGTCGGGAGAGCGATTTGGTATTGAAGTATGACTCAACCGTCTCGATCGATATCGGTTCGTTTTTGCCGAGGGATGCCGCATAAATCGAGACGAGCGCGCCCTCCAGGGCGCGCGCATCTGCAATCTGCTCCGCGATAAGCTTGGCAACATCAATATCGACAGGGATCCGTTTCTCTCTCGCTTTGATCATCAGTATTGCGGCGCGGAGCTCGAAGTCGGCGGGCTGTACATCCACCATGAGCCCGCCGGAAAACCGGGAGCGGAGCCGGTCCTCAAGTTTTTGTATTTCTGCAGGCGGCCGATCGGACGTGAGGATGATCTGACCGCCGGAGGATACGACGGAGTTGAAGGTGTGGAAAAACTCCTCCTGAGCGGTGTTTTTGCCCGCGATGAATTGTATGTCATCTACGATCAACACATCAAGTTTACGGTACTTGGCACGGAACTTGGCAGTGGTTCGCTGTTGGATGGATTCGATCAGTTCATTCATGAAGTGTTCGCTCGTGCTGAAACACACCTTGCGATCCATGTTCATCTCAAGCATGCGGCGCGCGGCCGCCTGGGACAGGTGTGTCTTCCCCACCCCCACCCCGCCGTAGAGCACGAGCGGGTTGTACGCGCGCGACTGTTCTTCCGCGATTGCCTGTGCTGCCGCATATGCAATCTGGTTGGTTGAGGAAACAGCGAAGTTATCGAATGTGTAGACAGGATTGAGCCCGGCGCGTCGGAACAAATCATCCTTGTTCGGCTCAAACTGAAAGAGCGGATTTTCTCGCTCAACATGTTTTTTTTCATGCAGCGTAAACCGTATTTTGATGTTCCTGTTCATCCGCTGGCTGAGCAGCAACTCAAGTTCCTCTACCCTCCGCTGGAGGAATGATGCGTGGCCCTGATTATCGGTTGAGAGCACAAAAACATCATTTTGGGTATCGGTCAGTCGGAGCTGACCAAGCATAGAGTACAATACCGGATTCTTGGCTTTGAAATCAGGGATTGATGCAAGAAAATCGGACCAAATTGAGGCTGGCATAATAATATGTGGATAAGTTATCCACAAATAATAAACATATGAACAACAGTTTGCAAGATGTTATGATACCATATAGATATGGAATCGTATGTCTTGGATACCAACCTGTTTTTCAATATGGAGCCCGGACTTGGCATTGCAAAGAATACGGCCGGCGTGCTCGAACAGCTTACCCGTGCCGCGCGCGTGCTCAAGGAGTCCGGGCGCGGCACAATATTCATGCCTGTCCGCATTGTCGAAGAGTTTCTCGGATTCTTCGACGCCGATCAACGAGGTCGCGCCGAGCAGTTCCTCAAAGAAGTGGTGACAAAGTCGCCGGATGCCGGATCAATCCATTTTGGCGCCCCGGTTTTCTACAAACTTATCAACGATGTACGCGCCCGTAATCTTCGGGGGATGGCAATTGCGGAGGATGAGATCGTGAAAGCCGCCCGCGCCGTGTCCAGCGCGGGAGACCTCTCCAAAAAGGATTTTGAGATTCGGGTCGGTCCCGCAGTGAAGTCTCTTAGAGAACGGTATCGTCAGGCGACGCGGACGGGATTCCTGGACAGCGTCGCCGACCTGGACATCATCGTTCTTGCGAAAGAGGTTGACGGATTCATCGTATCTTCTGACGAAGGGCTTCTTACATGGGGTCGCCGATTCGGCGTCAAAGAGATGCGTGCGCCTGTTTTTGGGAGCCTTGTGACGGAACTTCTTGCGGAGTCTCCTCCGAAATGAGAAACTGCGAAAACCAATCGACAAGCTTGTCGGTAACGGTGCGGACCGGCTTCTCCTGGAACATGACATGCTCCGATATTGTTTTGACAATAGACTCTTTCGTTTTTTCATCCGGCACGACGATATAAAAGTGGTGGGAGTACGGTTCGTGCGTCACCAATATCAACACGTCATAATTAAACCTTCGTGCAAAATAGAAATGCGAAAGGACATCCCACCGGATCGTCGTCCCCGATGTCTCGATTCCAAACTGCGTGATTTTGTTTATGATGACCGGTGGCGGCGTGACGGTAAAGACGAAAAATATGAATAATATGGCGAGAATGACAAGCATGAGCGGCAGGTCGCCAAAGAAAATCGCGATCAATGAGAGGAGGACGCCGATGCTGATATAGGTGCGTACGACGAACGGACTCCGTTTAATATACGGTCGAAGAGGAGCGTCCCACGAGTAAATAATCTGCGGATTAGGATTCATGACCGTATATAGTATAGAACATTTTCGGCGTGAAAAGTCAAGCCGTTTACCACCTAGAGTCCGGGAATGCCCAATATATTCCCGCCAACCATGTTCACGATGAATACCGCAGAGAGGGTGAAGACAAGTCCGACGATTGCCCCAATGACGATGCGCCGACCATAATTGAGCCTGTTCGGGTCGGCGCGCGACGTCATGATCACGTACGCACCGAAGAGAACGGTAAGGAACGAAATGCCGCCAACCGTCGCAAACACAATATTCAGTAACCGCTGTGTGACCGCGCCTGAAGCACCGGTTTCGGTGAATCCACCAAGTTTGGTGTCAAGACACCCGAACATCGTATAGTATTTGCCGGCGGCGGGCGTAGGAGGGATCGGACCGCTATCGGTCGTGATGCTCTCATCTATGAGCAGCGTACCTTTCGTATCGCGGGGATTGGCTATGCCCGGATAGAGGCACTTATGGCACTGGTCAACATCTGCCGGCTGTTTGCCTGCAAGCTCCGACCCCAATCCTTCAAGCGCTTGTGGTTGTATCTGGTTGGGATAATCGCAAAAACCGCACGCGTCACACCGCGCATACCGTTGGGCGTGCGTTGCGGGAGCGGCGAGTGATATCAACACAAATGCCGTTACTAAAACAAATGCAAACATTCGCCTCATAGTTCGAGTATAGCAGAAACACCCTGTGAAAAGAGATATAATCTAAGCATGAGGTTGTTTGCTGTTCTGTTGGTTGTTTTTATTGTTTTCACAGCTCCGTTTCTCCTAGTACGCGCTGATGAACTGGAGGATATCACGAAAGAGCTCACATCCCTGAACGATCAGCTCAAGTCAAAGGAGGCGGACCATGCGAAACTCGGCAAACAGCTTGACGGTATCAAATCACGCGTCGTGTTCATTGAGCGCGCTATTGTCCAGAAAGACAGAGAAGTGAAAGAAGGGGAAGAAAATCTGATTCAGCAAAAACAACTCCTCAATGAGCGGGCAAAAATGTATTACAAAAATATCGGGAAAAATTCCGGTTCAATCATCAATTTGCTGGTGTCTAATAATTTTTCCACTTCTCTCCAGAATTTTTTTTACCAAAAAACAGTGGTGGATGAGGACAAAAACACCATCATCAGGATAGTGCTCTATGTAAAAGGATTGGAGGATAAACGTGAAGCGCTCAGGATCGAAAAAAAACAGCTTGCCGAAATCAAAGAGGAAGTGGACCGCCAATCAGCGCTTTTGGGAACGGAAATCGAAGGGACGAAACAAAAAATCGCCCAGCTATCCGCCCGCCAGCAACAACTTCTTGCACAAAAACTTGCTTCACTCAACATCCCCCGATCCGCGGGCACGAGTGCCCGCGGATGCTCAAGCGATCTTGACAACGGCCGCGATCCGGGGTTCTCCCCGAAATACGGCTTCTTCACGTTTGGCGCGCCCCACCGTAATGGATTGAATCAATATGGCGCATGGGGGCGCGCCAAAGCAGGACAAAACGAAGAACAGATACTCTCCGAATATTATCCCGGCCTTTCGCTCAAGAAAGATTATGACCAGAATGCACAAGTGAACGTCGACGGGCACGGGACATTCTCAATTGAAGAATATGTGAAACGTATTTATGAAGTTCCCGACTCCTGGACAGACAACAACCTGGCCGTTCTCAAAGCACAAGCGGTTGCGGCCCGAACGTATGCACTCAATTCCATGCAGCGGAACGGTCACATTTGCACGACCGAAGCGTGTCAGGTATTCAAGCCGGAACCCAAAGGGGGCAACTGGGAACAGGCAGTCAACGCAACAGCCGGATGGGTGCTTATGGACGGCGGCAACCCGGGATTCACTCAGTATGCCTCGACGCATGGCGGATACATACTTAACCTCTCCAAGTTCGACGGGTCGGGCGGCAATCCGTCCACATTTGACGACCTCAAAAGCCGTGCGTATGACCGCGATTCACCCTGGTTTTACTGCAACTGGGGATCACGAAGCGAATATGGCGGTACTGCATGGCTCAAACCGACGGAGGTTGCAGACATCGTGAACGTGATCCTGCTTGCCAAGAGCGACTCTTCCGTTCAGGAGCATCTTTATCAGACGGACAAATCCAACCCCGCAGGAACTGACACGTGGGACAGCGAGAAAGTGAGATCGGAGCTCCGTTCGCGGGGGGGGAGCCCCTATTCATCAGTGAGCGATCTCTCGATATCATGGGACAACGGATCGGGCAAGACGACGTCGGTAACAGTGCAGGGAGACGGCGGAAGTCAGTCGATCAGCGCGTCGGAATTCAAGGACTACTTCAACCTCCGCGCACCGGCCAATATTCAGATCGTCGGCCCGCTGTTTAACGTCGAAAAAAGGTAACGGCACGCAGGTATGAGCTATGGATCACTATGGTTCCCGTGAGAATGCCAAAGAAAAACGGGATCCATCCGATTGTCCGCACAGGTAGCGTATATAGGGAAATGAAGATAAGATAAAAATGGATAAAAAAAACAGCGTATGAGTGCACACTCAGATAATGAATCACGTTTTTGACCGGTCTGAAATAATCCCAAACACCCGAAGTGATAAGAAGGCTTACCGTGCCGGCCAATCCGTAGGAAAGGTGAAAAAGATTGGGAGGATATTTGTTATCAAACTGCACGAGAGATTTTCCTGTCCAGACCAGAACTTCGCGGGACAGCAGGTATATCACCATCCAAAACGCCGCGATCACGAAAAGCGATTTTTTCGATCGTTCGTGGCGGGCAACCACCCATGAAGCCAGTATTATCAGCGACCATGGGACTATCATAACGAAACGGAAGTTGACCGGTGATTGGAACATAAGCAGGAGTGATGCGCTCGCCGACGCGGCGAGCGCATACATAATGAAACCAAACCGATGGTTTCGCACAAGCCACATCAACGCGGGCAGAGCTAGCGATATGAGCAGGAACAGTGCCACCATCCAATTCAGGTCTATTCCGCCGGTAAGGAGCGCTGATCGTGTGATAAACCCTATGGTCAGAGCTTCCGGCTCAAATACTGCAAGGAGACCGCAATATGCCCCCAAAAACACATAATACGGGACGAGCAGCCGAATGATCCTTTTCCGGTAATATCGGAAGGTGTGTGCGACGTGTGAATGCGATTCCTTCCGGTAAAACAAGTATGACGAGCAGAATACAAATGCGGGGACGGCAAACTGGCACGCATTCCATAGCGCGTTTGCCGTCCGGTCATGGAGAAAATAGGCATTGGTATGGATGAGGATCATGGCAAGCATGGATATTCCACGAACAGTGTCAACATGCTCCAATCGATTATTCATAAGGAAAGTATACCCAAGTTTTCGTTGACTTTTCAGTTCAATGGGGGTATGCTGTGATTGATATGAGCGCAGTCGATGTCACAAAAGATACATTCAAATCAAACGTTCTTGAAGCGAAGGGTCTGGTTTTCGTCGACTTCCATGCCGAGTGGTGCGGGCCTTGCAAGATGACCGAGCCGATCATTGAACAGCTTTCCGGCGAGCTGAAGGATGTTGCATTCGTCAAGGTTGATGTAGATGTGGAGGCAGAGCTCGCATCGCAGTTTTCGGTGTTCTCAATCCCTACGTTCCTCATTTTCAAAGACGGCAAAGTCGTATCCCAATTCGTCGGCGCGATGGGCAAAGAAGGGTTCCTTCGGGAGATCGACAAAGTCAAATAATCTTCTTTTCTATTCTATTCCTTCCCAGTGTAGATGATCCTTCTGATGTGTCCGTTAATGACCTTCACGGTATAGTGAGCCTGTTTGAGGATGAAGAGTGCGAGCTCCGCAAGCCACCTCACCGAGGAATTGATCGGCTGCTTGAGCCCGATTACGATTTTTTTGTCGCTTATGGGGAGCGTGGGACCTCCCATAGGAATATCTTCATCGACACCGGCGCTCACCCCTATATTCTTGAGCGCTTCGGGAACTTTGATAGACTCCTCCTGTTTTTTGATATATTCGACGACCTCCGGGCTCAACGTCTTCTCTCTGGGTGATGTAAGTTCCGTTTTCCCCGGTACGGATGGGGCTGGCTCCGACTCTTTTGCCGTTGATGAGCCAGCCGCACCATTTCCCGTTATTTGAGAACTTTTTTTCTGATCGTCGGTGGTAACATTAGTATCGTCGACCGTAGTCGCATTCGCATCATCAGCCATAGTATGAGTATATCGGATGTTAGTAGATAAGTATATTCTCAACACACTGCGCCACCATCTTTGGCAAATTCCTCCTTCGTGATATGACAACCGGGACACTCATCACCAATCGGTCCTGTGGCGTGATAATCGCACTTCGGGCACACAAAGTGCTCTGATTCACCATCATCTCCAAGTATTTTGTTTGGAGTCAGTCCATTATTGAGCGAATCGAATAAATTTTTGTTGCCAAAAAGGTCTCCGTTTTTTTTCTTCGAGACGGACGGACAGCTTCCACCCCCGGTAACTGTTGCAGCCCTATCCCCGTACTGTGTGATAAAGGCGCCCAAAGATTGGAATGTGATTCGATCAGGTTGCCGATCGACAAGATCTAATTCTGGACGTAATTCCCTACGATTTACGCTTGCGATTTCTTCCGCTTTGTTGAATGCTGCGGTAAGTATGGTTTTTGCCCGCAAAACATTACCTTTAAAAATTTCTTGAGTGTACTGATCAACCCAGGGTTTGAGACTTTTCCTCATTTCTGATTCGAAATGCGCTGATTGGACTATGCTTCGTTCGTCTATTCCTACTGCCCGCATGACGTATTCAAGATCTTCCCGGGGGCTATGAGTGCTTATGCCGACGATGGGATTCTGAAGGAATCCACGGTCGGAAGTGTGTGACTGAGTAGGATCTATCCGGTCCAGAATTGCTTGGCTGTTGGATATCTCACCCCTCTTTTCGTCATACCGGAGAATATATTCTTTGATATGTTCGGGATTATCGGGATCCCGTACGAAGTGGAATACGAATCCGTAGTCCGCCGTTTTGGGAGGGGAAATCAATGTTGCGGTATTTGACCCGAGTACAAAGCTCCTGTTAATTTTCTCATAACCGGTCATTTCATCATGTTCCCGTTCATCCCCTAATTGAGCGGTCTTCCTATATGAATCGGTAAGATCTATCCCCGCAAACGTCAATGGTCCGCCCTCCTCCTGAATATATGATATTTGGGTATACGGCACCTTACCGGCAAATTCTCCCAAGAAGCGGAACACGTTTTCTTCTATGTAAAATTTGGCGTCTTTACTCGTCACTTTTGAGGGGTCGATAGTACGGAGGAATTCAATTTCATTCTCGACGGAGTAATACTTGAATATTGACTCTGTCTGTTGCGGAGCGGGTTCCGGGGTTTGTGCGCGTTGAAGAGTCTCGACTGACATTATGGGTTCCCTGCTCGGGGTGTGTCCTGCATTTTTTCGCAAAAAAATGCAGGACCAATGCAGCTGGTGCTCGGACTTCTCCTTAACATTTCCGCGGAAATGGTAAGGGTTACCGTTGCGGCACAGTTACGGACTTACACCGTATTCCCCAGCGTGCACAATTATGGCTAATGATACCATTATTTTTTCCTTGTTCCCAGCCGAATTTCATCTTCCGCATGATATCTGGCGAGTGTGAACAGAAGATCGGAAAGCCTGTTGAGGTATTGGATGATGATGCTGAAGTCGGCTGGATTTTTTGAGGCCTCGGAGAGCCGTATGAGAGAGCGTTCGGCGCGCCGACAAACGGCGCGCGCGATGTGGAAAAGGGCGGCGGCTTGGCCGCCGCCTGGCACGATAAAACTATTTAATTTGGGCAGATTGGACGTGATAACATCCATAAGTTGTTCAAAAGATTGGATTGATGTTCCAAGCTTTGCTATAGGTTTATCCATCCCTGCCACAACCGCCATTATTTCATACAGTTCGTTTTGGATCGAATGTATGAGCGCTTTGAACTCCCTGTTATCGACAAATTCGGCGACATAACCGAGGTGACTGGTCAACTCATCAATAGTGCCGGAGACTTCTATACGAAGATCGGATTTGGATACACGGGCGCCGCCGAAAAGACTCGTCTTCCCGCTGTCTCCTGTCTTCGTGTATATTTTCATAAATTTCCGACGTTGATCATTTCGAAATCTTTGATCTCATAGATCACATCCTTACGTTCGACTACGATTTTCCACTGCTTCTCCCGCGCAAGTTCTGCCAGTTCGCTCGTCGGATTGAATACGATCGGATTACCGACAAGATTGAGGAGCGACACATCATTCATCGAATCGCCGACAACGACTGAATTGGCCAAATCAGGCGTGAAAGATATGACGTGAAGCAGTCTGTTGAAAAGCAAGGTCTTGTCGAGGATGTCTTTCTCAGTCACATTCTCTTCGCCGAATTTGGCATTGCCGGTGAATTTGCCATCTACTACTTCGAAGAGTTTGCCGTATGCACGGTCACACTCCAGTTTCTTTGCGAGCCTCTTGACGATGAAGCTGGGCGAACCGGAGATGAACACAACATAGTATCCCTCCAGTTTGAGCCTTTTGATGAGGTTGGACGTGTAGCGATAAATTCGGTATCTCTTGTTTTCGATGATATCGTCTGCGATCGCATTTGCCGCCTCCTCAGACATACCCCTCGAATATTTGTGGAATATGCCGCTGACCAACATGTCATACTCACTGAAGTCCTTCTCGCGATTCACCCAACCAAGATATGCGTCCATCGTCTGCTCCAGCGCTTCGGAGGGGAACAGCTTCCGTTTTACAAGCTCATCAAACAGTTCGAATATGAGGTTCCAGCGTACGATCGTGCCGTCCACATCAAATATTGCAAGCCGTCGAGTACCCATG
The DNA here is from genome assembly GCA_964561915.1 of uncultured Gammaproteobacteria bacterium. Classification (GTDB taxonomy): domain Bacteria; phylum Patescibacteriota; class Microgenomatia; order UBA1406; family GWC2-37-13; genus CAZLQR01. Next base: position 35,955 of record CAZLQR010000013.1, read on the forward strand.
CTCCATTATACAACGCTCCAAATTCAGCACGCCGAGTATCCGCACCCGTAGCACTTGCTGCATCCTTCTTCATGCGCCAACAGCGCCTCACCGCAGCTCGGACAGATGTCAAACACCGCCGACTGTTCGCGGGCCGGCGCAAGTGTCGGCTGTGTCACATTGGTGACGAGCTGCGGACTCTCTTCGCGCGTGTCGTGCGATTGGGCGGTGGTGGCGACCTCGGTTTTCTTCGCGTGGCCGTTGAGCTCGAAGTGCATGGAAAGCACTTTGGCGACGGCATCGGGCAGACTCCGGACGCGCTCCTTACCGAACCCGAGCGCTCGCGCACCGCCGATGCCGGACAGCTGGCCGATGATCTCTTTGACCCGCTCGCGCGGATCAAGATGCGAAGAGAACCGGAGCGCGAGCGATATGACACGCCCCATCCCCTCGGCGACCGCATAGACATCCGTACCGGCCTTGCCGACATTCACGAATACCTCAAGCGGCTCGCCATCTCCGTTGGTATTGATCGTGATGAATGCGGTGCCAACGGGCGTACCCATACGGTACGTGGCACCATGGACGACGACCGGGCGCGGCTTGACGACGAATGCACGCTCCTCCTTGTGTTTCGGTTCTTCTTTCTTCTCATCCTTGCGGACCAGGACTCCCTGGCGCGACCCATCGCGCATATATGCGATACCTTTGCAGCCGAGGTCATACGCCAATGTATAGAGTTTCTTGACTTCCTCGACGGTCTGGCTGTTGGGAGCATTGACGGTCTTGGAAATTGACGCATCGACGTGCCTCTGGATTGCCGCCTGGATGCGCACATGATCTTCCGGTGTGAGGTCGTTGGCGCCCACGAACCAAACAGGTTTCTGGAGTTTCCCCTGTTTCATCGCTTCGCCGTGCCGCTTGTACCACGCATCATAGAGGTGGTGTCGGATCACGTCTTCGCCGAGCCGGGAACGCCGTGTGAACTCGAATTCATACACTGGCTCAATACCCGATGTAGTGTTGGCAAGCAATGCGGTCGTGCCGGTCGGCGCCTGCATGAGAAGTACCGAGTTGCGGATTCCGTGTTTCTTGATATTCTCACGGAGCGTTGCGGGCAACTGCTGGACGAACTTGCCTTTGACGAACAGATCTTTGTCAAACTTGGGGAACGAACCCTTCTCTTTCGCGATCTGCACCGATGCCTCGTATGCCTCGTCCCGGATGAGTTTGTACACTTTGTCAACAAATGCGAGACTCTGCGGTGATCCGTAGCGGATGTGCAGTTTGATGAGCGCATCACCCAATCCCATGGTACCAAGGCCGATGCGCCGTTCTCCGTTGAGTTGCGTCTCACGGATACCCGCGAAAATATATGGATCCATGTCGATCACATTGTCCTGGAACCGGACCGCCTGGTGAACGGTCTTCTTGAGGAGGGCGAAATCAAACGTCCCCTTCTTGTCGATATTGGTGCCGCGAACGAACGCTGATAGATTGAGGGATCCGAGATTGCACACACCCCACGGCGGGAGCCCCTCCTCTCCGCACGGATTGACACAGTTGATACGGTTCCAGTAGTAGTTATTATGGAGTTTGTTGTAGCGCTCCATAAATACCACTCCCGGCTCAGCAGAGCGCCATGCCGCCTCGGCAATAAGGTCCCAGATCTTGCGGGCTTTCACGATCTTGTGTACTTTGATTTTCTTCCCCATTTTTTTCCACACTTCGATATCTCCGTCCCACTTGTCGTCATATTCCGGATCGGTGACATCGGGGAAGATGAGTGGCCAGTCGTCATCGTTCTTGACCGCTTCCATGAAGCTGTCGGATACACAGACGGACAGGTTGGCACCGTTGATACGGGTCAGGTCCTGTTTGACCGTGATGAACTCTTCGATATCGGGATGCCAGTCCCACAGCATGAGCATGAGTGCGCCGCGGCGCGTACCGCCCTGCTGGATGATGTCCTTGGTCGCGAGGGAAAACAACTCCGCCCAGTTGCACGGCCCGGATGAGAATCCGTTGACTTTGCGGACGCGCGCGCCGCGGGGGCGGAGGGAGGACAGATTGAATCCGACGCCCCCGCCATGTGCCATGATCTCCACCATTTGTTTAAGTGTCTCGAGTATTCCGCCCCGCGAATCTTTGGGGGACGGAATGACGAAGCAGTTGTAGAATGTGACGTCATATCCGGTACCGGCGCCCGCCAAGATGCGGCCGCCCGGCACGTACTTGAAGTCTTTCATCGCCTCATAAAAGTTTTTCTCCCAGTGCTTCTGGTTTTCTTTGGTTTCCTGTTCGGCTACCGACTTCGCGATGCGTTTGAACATCTGCTCGGGCGTTTTTTCCACGGGATTACCCTTTTTGTCTTTTAACGAGTACCGGTCAAGAAAGGCTTTTTTGGCGATGCCTGTAAGCTTCATAAATTGATAGTAAATTGATAAATGATAAATACCTATTTGAGAAGTTTCTTCACTTCCTTCTCGAAATCTTCCACATCGACGAACCGCTGGAACACGGACGCGAAACGGATATATGCGACTTTGTCGATATTCTTGAGCCGTTTCGCGACAGCATTGCCGATCAGCTTGCTCTCCACTTCTCCGTTTTCCGACTGGATGATCTCCGACTCCACCTGGTCGATGATCGTCTTGATTTGCGCAGCTGTGACACTGGTCTTGCCGGTTGCCCGCAGTATTCCTCTCCCCAGTTTCTCCCGATCGAACCGCTCCCGTTTCCCGTCATGTTTGATGACAAGGATCGGGAGGTCCTCCACCCTCTCGTATGTCGTGAAACGCTTCTGGCACTTGGTGCAATGACGCCTACGGCGTATTGCAGTAGCGTTTTCGGACACCCGCGTCTCAATGACTTCGGTGTTCGGATTCTGGCAGAATAGACAATTCATCGATTTCAAAGTGCGATAGCACCAATTGACAATATATATGGTGTGAAATGTGTCTGTCAAGCACTATTTGTATGACCTAAGTATATCATACTACATCATTAATGGGAAGCGCTTGACGATATAGGCACGAATACCGATATTCCGGTGAAAATGCGGAATATGTATTGAACGAAATTGCAGGTTAGGCCTTTCATCAGGAGATTTCGCGCTCTGAAACGTATGGTATAGTACGTACCGTGAATATACTCAAAGATCTGCTGTTTCCGAAGAAGTGCGTCACGTGCCGGGCGCTCGGCACGTACTTGTGTATCTCATGCGAACGCCGCATCGAGTGGAAGGGCGCACCGGTGTGTCTCGTATGCCGCCGGCCGAGTCCGGCCGGCGCCACACACACCTCGTGCGCGCACATCACGCCGCTTGACGCGTATTCTGCCGTATGGCGTTACAACACGATCATGAAAGTCATCATCAAGAAGATCAAATACCGGCTTGTACAGGACGCATTCGACGACCTGTTCCAGATCGCGTGTCGGGGACTTGGTCCGAGGATCGCCGACTTCCGTACAGTTCTAGGGGATTTTTCTTTCGTACCGGTGCCGTTGCATTCACGACGAATGCGGGAGCGCGGATTCAACCAGGCAGAGCTTATTGCGAAGCGATTACATGCCGCAACCGGTATCCCCATTACGCACATTTTGGAACGGGTAAGGTATACCGCACCGCAAGCCTCGCTCACACACGCCAAGGACCGGCACGCAAATATTACAGAAGCGTTTCGGATCCGGCCGGACACTCCCGTGTCCGGCCGGTCATACCTACTCGTCGACGACCTCATCACGAGCGGTTCAACAACCGGTGAAGCGGCGCGCGTATTGAAAAGTGCGGGAGCGCGCCGCGTTGCGGCATTTGCTCTTGCGCAGGGTTGAGGCGCTTTGGTATAGTGAGCTTGATGTCGAAGGTCTATAAAATCGAGGTTACCGCGCGGACGATCGCAGCTGTCGTAGGCACGTTGCTTTTTATTATCGCGTTTCCCGTCATTCAGGAGCTTTTCTTTTCCTTCATTCTTGCATTCATCATCATGAGCGCCTTCAATCCGGCCGTTTCGCGTATGGAAAAATTCCGGATTCCGCGCGTCATCTCCGCGTTCATTATTTTCGTCGCCTCAATCACCGCGCTCTCGTATGCAATCGCATGGATCATACCTCCAGTCGTGCAGGAAACAGCGATACTGATCAAGAATCTTCCTGTTCTCATGAAGGAGCTGAATCCCAACCTGACGTTTGATTTCAAGATCGATCAGAACGCACTGACCCCCTATCTCACGGACATCACCGACAATGCGTTTTCACTCGTCCGTAGTACCTTTTCCAACGCGCTTTTCGTAATCACGACCATATTTTTCAGTTTTTATCTTCTCGTGGACGAGCACGTGATCCGCAAGATGTTTTACCGGTTCATGTCCAAGTCAAAAGCGGATGAAATTTCACTCATATTGTCACGCGTTGAGAGCAGGATGCGGGCCTGGCTCTGGGGTCAGCTCATCCTGATGGTATCCATCGGGCTCATCACCTTTGTCTCCCTCTCGCTTTTGCAGGTGCCGTACGCGGCCCCGCTGTCGCTTTTTGCGGGTCTGCTTGAGGTAATTCCTATCATGGGGCCGATCATTTCCGCGGTTCCGACGTTCCTGATCGCCGCCGCACAGACGCACTTCCTTGGACTTACCGTGATCGCGCTCTACTTCTTCATCCAACAGATCGAAAACCAGATTCTTGTTCCGATCGTCATGCGGCAGACCGTCGGTTTGAGCCCGATCGTGACACTCACCGCACTTATCATCGGCGGCAAGTTTGCCGGCGTCATCGGCATCCTTATTGCGGTTCCCCTGACGTTATGCATAGAGACCATCCTCATCGAGACGTCGCGGATTCGTAACGGCTCTACAGCAGAAAAAATGGTATTAGAATGAGGCTCGATGCAGGAAATATACGGGAAATATGCGGTAATAATAAGAGATAATAAGTGATTTTGAAGCTAAACGCTCGATAAATGCGGAGAAAGTACGGGAAATATGCGGTAAATATTACTCTCCTGCCAGGATGTGCCTCAGTTCCTTTTTATAGATCTCCACGTGCGGTTGGTCAAACGGATTCACGCCAAGTAATTTCCCCAGGAACATCATCTCAATCATCTTAAACTGCAGAAACTCACCGAGAGAATATTCGTCGACTGCATCAAGCTCAATGTGCATAAACGGTATTTTTTCCTGTGCAAATGAGAGAAGCACTGCGTCGGAAATCGACTTCATGATTTCCGACGCCTTTTTTTCTTCAATATTGTTCACAAGGCCGTTGAACATGAGCGAAGAGGGAAGTGAGACATCGGCCCGTGGGTGCTTGGTCGTCACGACCGTCATCACTTTGTCCCGCGGGCCACCATAATACAACTGCGCCATTGAGTGGAGGTCCGTTGACCCGATCGACACCGTCGGCGTGATGCCTTTCCCATCTTTACCGATGCTTTCGCCCATAAGCTGGCGGTACCATTTGCCCAGCGACTCCAACTCCGTGTGAAAAAAGAAATTATCGTTTATATTCTTACCGTCTTTGGCATGAAGATAGAGAAGTGCAGCGGATACAAGTGAGGGATTGTCAGATAACGATATATTGAGAGCGCGGTCGCGTGCCGCGACCGCGCCTTCACACAGCTTATCAATATTTACTCCTGCAGCTGCAAGGGGAAAAAGCCCCACATCTGAAAGCACCGAATAACGGCCGCCCACGATATGCGGAATGTGTAATACATGAACGCCGAGTTCATCTGCTTTTGTATCTAGCGGCGATCCTTCATCTGTCGTCACAACGATACGTTTTGTTATATCATCCCCAGGTGAACCCAATTTGCGCAACACAATCTCTGCGTTTGCGACGGTTTCCGTCGTTGAACCTGATTTGCTGATGATGTTTATCAGCACCTCTTCAGGATGTCTGACGGATTCCATAAGTACAGTCACACGGTGAAGGAATTCCGGGTCTGCCGTGTCGCAGAATATCATTTTCGGATACCGGTCTGGTTCAACACCATCGAATGCGCCAAAAAGCGCGTCATATACGGCTTTCGTCCCGAGATTGGACCCGCCGATTCCAACGTCGAGGATATATTTGAGATTTTTTCCGGCAAGTTTTTTTGCAAGAGATGTGCACGCGTCAATATGTGCAGAATCGGCGGGGAGATTGATCGACGTTTCGGGCACATCGTTTTGTTCCCGCTTCACAAAATCATTTCCGAATGACGCTACATATTGCGCAATATTGTCGGCGGCCGTTGTTATTTCTTCAAGCGTTTTACCTGCGTGTTCGAATGAAAATTTCATACGTACGTCTTCAGTATAACCGATGGAGTTTCCGGCATAATGGTGTAAGAATCGGTATGAGGGGGGATAAATGCGGAGTGGCCGGCGGTCACATGCACGGTAACGCCGCCGGCCGCAATATTAACCGCCCCCTCTTTTACAAACAAATGATGAAATGAATCGCCTGTTTTTTCCGTTCTTTCCCCGGCCAATTCCATTACATCAAGTGAATAGTACGGCGTTTTTAACAGATGTTCGCCGTCGCGGACACGCTTTAAGTTGGCGGGATTGTTGGCCGATTCGCTCCGGTCGAGATATTTGAAATAATCGTCGATATGAATCTCACGGATCGTCCCATCATCTTTGATTTTGCCGTTATCAAAGGACCGGATAGTACAATACGGATCCATCACATCATACTGAATTTCATAACAAACATTGCCGAGTGGAAAACGCTGTGCGTCTTCTTCCCAGTTATGATGCACGGCTCCGCTGGACATATCCACCACGTCGTTTTTTTTCACTTCGACTTTATTCACATATTGCCACGGATCAAGGCGCGCGATCTCTGCCTTTGCCTCCGCGCGCGCCGTTTCCAATGTCTTTATTCCATCCCGAACCTCACCGCTTAAGCGCTTCATAATGGCCTCAATCTCTTTACATGTTTTTTCATACGCCCTCAAATCCACACCTTTCTTAATACCGCATGTGATGAGTCCATCCTCGAAGTAGTACCACGATTCTGGTTTCGGTAACCACCGTTTATCTACGGTACCGGGGTGCACGTGCACTTGAAATGAATTGCCCATTGCCTGATTTATTTTTATCAGGATCATCATTGTTTTTTTAAAAAGCGTCTGAATATTGATATATTCATCAGTTCGGTAATCGTGAATCTGATCGCCGTGCAATTCTCCGCTTGCATCCCCGAATTCGGGAAGGAACCGGGGGTCGGACGTGTCGGTGATGTGCGTGAGAAGTTTGGACTTGCCGAACAGTTCATAACTCTGGCCGATTTTCTTGCCTTTGAGGTGGGGGAAATCGGCCCATTTTTTCAATTCAAGTATGTACGTGCCGCCCCAGGTTGGTTGCTCAATCAGTCGGGGAATGACGAGATAGGGCCTTGCAGCAGGCATTGACATATCAGTCATAATACCAGAAATGGTGTATAATGCAAGCTGTGGGACTCAGGAAAAAGACACTGACCGTCATGCGTATGATGCGGGTGAATCAGTGGGTCAAGAATCTCATCGTATTCACCAGCATTTTGTTCTCGGGTGAGCTCTTCAACGGAGCCATTTTCCTCAAAGCGTTCTGGGCTTTTGTCATATTCTGTTTTCTCTCGTCCACTTCATATATTTTCAACGACATCATCGATCTTCCGTTCGACAGGAAACATCCGGTCAAGAAATACCGGCCGATTGCGGCAGGATTGATACCGGTACAGAGCGCGACATTCATGGTGTTTCTTCTCACTGTGGCGTCGCTGCTTGTCTCACTCATGGTATCCGTCCAATTCCTGGTCATCGCGCTGTTGTTCATCCTGCTCCATTTTTTCTATTCAATGTATCTTAAGAACTATCCGATCATTGATATATTCACGATTTCGATCTCTTTCATGCTTCGATCATTTGCAGGAGTAGTCGCGACGGGATTTCACATCCCGATCTGGCTCATGTTCACGATCTTTTTCGGATCACTCTTCGTCGCGACGGTCAAGCGGGATGCGGAACTGGAAGTCCACGGGAAACAGGCGCGCGCCTCTCTTTCTGCATATCGTGAACATCTTCTCAATTTCCTCACGACGACTTTTGCGACGTCCACCATCCTCGCATATTCGTTTTATACCTACTTCGAACGAATTACCGGCGAGGAAACGGAGTTCCGCAAGTTCCTTGGACAGCTCGTACCGGATTTTGAGGCACGGAAATGGCTTATGCTGACGATCCCGTTCATCGTATATGGCATTGCGCGGTACGCTCAGCTACTGTACGAAAACGCCGAGGGGGAGCGGCCGGAGAAGATCATCGTCAAAGACCGGCCGCTCATCATAACAATGGCGCTCTGGGCATTGACAGTAGTGCTTCTTTTGTATGTTTTGTAGCGTATAATCCGTTGCAATATCCCGCCGTCCGTATCATAATTGCCCTATGGTAAAAAATACGGCAGCGAAGGAGCCGAAATCGGCGTCGCAGGAAACACCCAAACAACAGGCGGTGAACACCGCAATCGAACAGATCCAGAAACAGTTCGGCCGGGGCGCCATCATGCGCTTCGGTGACAAGCCGGCTGTTGCAACGGAAGTCATCAAGACAGGAATCCTCCCGCTTGATGTTGCGCTCGGGATCGGCGGTATCCCGAAAGGGAGGATCATCGAGATCTTCGGCCCCGAAGCGTCAGGGAAGACGACCGTTTCACTCTCAATCATAGCCCAGGCGCAGAGAAACGGTGGCATTGCGGCATTCGTCGACGCCGAACATGCACTGGATCCCGATTGGGCCAAGACACTCGGCGTGAATGTTGAGGATTTGCTTATCTCCCAGCCCGATACGGGGGAACAGGCTCTTGAGATCGTAGAAGCGCTTGTTCGTTCGGGAGGTGTCGATCTGGTCGTGGTCGACTCCATCGCGGCGCTCGTACCCCGCGCCGAGATCGAGGGAGAGATGGGAGAAGCGCAGATGGGTCTTCAGGCGCGGCTTATGTCTCAGGCACTGCGGAAGCTCACCGGCATAGTTGCGAAATCCAAAACAACGCTTCTTCTCACCAACCAGTTGCGTCTCAAGATCGGCATCATGTTCGGCAATCCCGAGACGACTCCGGGAGGGCTTGCGACGAAGTTTTACGCATCCATACGGATGGATGTGCGCCAGATCGAGACGCTTAAACGCAACAATATGGAGGTCTGTTCCCGTGTGCGGGTGAAGATCGTTAAGAATAAGATGGCGCCGCCGTTCCGCGAGGCTGAATTTACGATCACGGGGAACGGCATCGACCGCGATGAGAGCATCATTGATGCGGCAATCAACGCCAATATTATTGCGAAGAGCGGTTCGTTCCTCAAGATGGGGGAGCGTGTCCTCGCCCAGGGCAAAGAGCAACTGAAAGAGCTGTTTGAGAAAGAGCAGGATCTGCGCAAACAGATCGTCAAGGAACTCGAAGAAAAACTGTTTAAAAAATCCTGATCACGGTGAGAGACGAGCTTCTCCAGAAGGCGCTGAACCTCTGTTATTACTATCTCAAGTTCCGTCCGCGAACGGAACGGGAGATACGTGAATATCTGAAACGCAAGGCGCAACGGTTCCGCTTCGATGACGACGTCATGACCGCTGCGCTGGAAGAACTCAAGAATCAGGGTCTCATCAACGATGCGGACTTTGTGCGGTGGTATGTACAGGGCAAACTCACCACCGCACACCGGTCTCTCGCATTCGTCCGGAGTTCGCTCATCAAATTGGGTATACCGAAACTCCTCCTGTCGGAATACCTTGAGCGGGAACATATTGATGACGAGGGTGCAGCGCATGAAGCGCTGGCGGGACGATGGAAACGGTGGATCCTGTTTGACCCCCGTACCCGCCAGCGCAAGGCTCTCCAGTTTCTTACCGGACGCGGTTTTTCTTACAGCACTGCCAAAAAAGCGCTTGAATCGGTGCGCAACGAGGCTGATGAACAATAATCAATTGCGCAATGCGCATCCAACGAGTACAATAGGGGTATTAATAAGTTAATACCGTTAGGAATTAGGGATCGACGCATCATGATAGACTATATTATCAACGTTTCTTACGCTTCCGGAGCAGATACGCTCTTGTAATATAGCCGCATCATTCGCACGCCATTCCTTCTTCTCCGGTGAATCAATCTATGAACTCAGCAGTACTTGAACAGCTCCTCCGCAAAATATTGAACAATTTGGAGAAACAAAACAAAAAAGGCGGCGAACCGCTCGAAGATATTACCATCGAAGAGCCGGTAAAGGCCGCGCCGGCTCCGAAAGCGCCTGTTCCCGACACGAGCCATATCATCCAGCAGGCCAAGGACGAAGCATTCCGCATCAAGGAACGGGCGCAGAATGAAGCGCAAAAGATCACGCAAGAGGCGATCGCGGTCGAGAAGGATCTGTCCCGCCGCGAACATCAGCTTGAGCAAAAGGAACGCGATATCCAAAGCAGGAAACAACAAGCGGAGCATGTCGCCCGTGATGTAGAGAAGGCAAAGGAAGAACTCCTCCTGAAACTCGAAAAAGTTGCGGGAATGAGCAAGGAGGAAGCGAAGAATATCCTTCTTGCAGGGTGGGAAGACAAACTGAAGGCGGACGTCGCCAAGCGCATCAAAGCCGCCGATGAAGAGATCAAAGCCAGGACCGAAGAACGCGCGAAAGAAATACTCGTGGAAGCCATGAAACACGGGGCGACCGATTATGTTTCGGAATATACTTTATCGTCAATACCGATCCGAGGGGAAGAGCTCAAGGGACGGATCATCGGCAAGGACGGTCGCAACATCCGCGCATTTGAGCTTGCGACCGGCGTCGATGTAGACCTTGAGGAAGAAGGCGTTATCAAGCTCTCATCATTTGATGCAGTGAAGCGTGAAGTAGCCCGAATATCGCTTGAGCGGCTCATCCGCGACGGCCGTATCCAGCCGGCGCGGATTGAGGAAATCGTCAAGGCGGTGCGCCACGAACTCGACAAAGTGATGTTCAAGGCGGGAGAGGAGCTGGCGCACAAAGTGGGGGTGTACAATCTCCCGGCCGAGCTCGTCCAGCTGCTCGGCCGCTTCAAATACCGCTTTTCATACGGTCAGAACCTCATCCTCCACACGCTTGAGGAAACCAAGATCGGCATTGCGCTTGCTCACGAAATAGGCGCCGATGTCAACGTAGTCAAGCTCGGTTGTCTCTTCCATGACATCGGCAAAGTAGTGACGGAAGGCGAAGGATCTCATGTCGATCTGGGCGTCGAGCTCCTCAAGAAACACCGGTTCCCGGAGAAGGTGATCGGAGCTGTCGCCGCCCATCATGAGGATATTCCGTTCCCGTCCGTCGAAGCGGTCATTGTATATATCGCCGATGCGGTATCGGGAGGACGCCCCGGCGCGCGGCACGAAGATTTCCAGGAATATCTCAAGCGGATCAAGACGATCGAAGACATCGCCAAATCACGGCGCGGTGTCAAAGACGTCTACGCTCTTCAGGCGGGACGCGAGCTTCGCGTCATCGTGAAGCCGGAGGAGATCAGCGATGACGAGATGACGGTCATGGCAACGAAGATCAAAGACGATCTGGAGAAGAAATTCGAAGTATTCCCCGGACAGATCAAAGTCACTGTCATCCGCGAAGCCCGTGCCGAAGCGACGACTAAGATCTAGAGTGACTGTAGAGAGTCGCGGAGTTTTTGGTTTTCTTTGAGGATCTCTTCCAGGGCGCGCTGTTGCGCGCCCGGTACTACTTGTTTCAGACGCTGTATCACTTCGCGGTGTTTGAGATTGCTCAACTTCATTTTGGTGATAAACTCCGCACTTGCGGACACCCCCTGTTGTTTGGATGCAAGGACATCCTGCAGTGCGTTGCGGAAGTAAGACTGTGACGTTTTGAGTTCATCCGATACTTTCTCCTCGTGTCCCTTCTCCTGGAGCAGCTCTGCTGCGCGTACACGCTTATCGGCAAAGAGCACGTGAAGCTGTGCTTTTTTCAGGTTGTCGCGCGTCGTGAATTCGACAATGGAGTCCCGAATGTTCTTGAGGAAATAGAGGGGACTGTCCTCCATAAGACCCGGATACGGGAGTTCGTATTTGACAGGTTGCTCCCCGGTGTCTCTTGCGACATTCAGTGAAAAACTGAAAAAGTAAAAAAATGGCAGGATGATGATGAGAAACAGTACTACCAAAAAAGGCGCTGTTGTCTTCCTGATCATAGCACATGATATGAAAACTGCGAACAAAAAACAACCCCGCCTTTCGGACGGGGTTGTTTTCGGTATGTTACTTGACGATGCGCTTCAGAGATTTTCCTGCGGTAAAACCGGGAGTTTTGGTCGCGGGAATCTGGATCTCTGCTCCGGTCTGGGGATTGCGTCCCTTTCGTGATGCGCGTTTTCGGACCATGAAGGTGCCGAACCCTGTTACCACTACCTTTTCTCCTCTCTTCATTGCTTGCGTGATAGAAGAAAAGACCGTATTGACAGAATCTTTGGCTGCTTTCGAGGTAAGACCCGCCTTCTTGGCAACCTGTGCGATAAGATCTGCTTTTGTCATATATTCACCCCCTTACTTTTGGTAAAAACTTGTAACTAATTTAGCTTGTTGTATTAACAAGTTTGAAACAGAATAATATTTTTATCCCGTCGTGTCAATCTCTATTTAAAACATCGTATTGTAACAATCTAGATCAATGCAAAAAGAACGGCAATGAGGAAAATATTCTGCTGCAACGTGAGCCAGTAATGGTCGAACATTCCCGTTATGATAATCGGCGCGATGAGGAAAACAAACATGACAAAATGTCTGATGGTGGAGCGTGCCTTAATGAGGAAATACGCGGTGATACCGGATAACGGGATGCCGATCTGTACGATTGTCAGGAGGAAAATATTGTGAACGGGCTGAGCGAAAAAGTAAAGGTATGGATTACGGAATGCATGTTGCGCTATGACATAATTACCCATACCAACGCCCCAGATCGGATTCTGCAGGATGATCGTCAATGCATTTCGGGCGAGGCCGATCCGTTTGACGACCGTCAGCGGATCGGCCTGGGCCGAGAGGAACAGGGCGCACAATGCGGCTAGTACCGCAGCACGTGCTGCGAGACAGAGGAGGCACTCTCTATAGATATGCCACTGGTAAATCACATACAGAATATTGACGACAACGAGCGCAATCAGTGCGACCTTGGAAAACGAAAAAAGTACGAGGATCGCGCTCAATCCAAGAAACAGTATCCGTAATATGGGTCGGATATTCACATGGTCCGTGACGAGATAAAAGGCAAAGAGCAGAGTATAGAATCCCGCGAGCGAATTGGGGTGCGAGAACGTCCCGTACGGCCGGAGCAGCTCGATACCGTTCAACGATACTTTGGCTACTCCGGCCATCGCAAGAGAGATATTGCGCTCGCCCAGATAGTACATCAACCCCTGGACGGAGTGTTTCAGGAAAAATTGTGCAAAAACGAGCGACGTCTGGACGACAAGACCGGTGAAGAATCCGGCGAATATGACACGGTCGGCGATGCGCTTCGTCCGGAATACCGCAAAGACTGCGAAGAATTCGATAAGTTTGACATACCAGTAGAGCGCGATCTCGGGAGATCGCGCTGCCGGTATGATGAGTGCGCACAGAAGCAGATACATCTGCACGTTGAGATTGCGGAAAAAATGAATGACAGCACGAATGTGGAGCATGATGAGTATTACCGCGAGGATATCGCTGAGATACAGCGCCGGTGCAAGATAGTCGACCCGCACACCCGACAAGAATGAAAACGGCAGGAAGAAGTGTTTGCCCAGCTGCGTCGGCAGCAGCGCGATGAACAGGAACATGACAGCTGTCTGCGCAATCCGGACAGACGGAATTGCAGTGGATACATTCTTACGATACTGCCTCGGATACTCCCATGTCATGGCTGGCTAGATTGTAGCACTTCTTGCCGTACCGTCAAGGATCGGGTGATGCTATAATGAAAATCGGGATGGATACGAAGGATACACCAGCAGCTAAGGAAGAGGCGAAGGCGGAGAAGAAACTCGAGATGCTCGTCCGTGTGTTGGAGAATCTCTATCCGTCGACGAAAGATCTCATCTGGAAAAGTTTCCTCAAAGGGGTGTTCATCGGGCTCGGAACGACCATCGGCGTGTCGGTCGTCCTCGCCCTCCTCACGTATCTTTTCGCTTATCTCAAAGTGCTCCCGATACTTGGCGACATCATCAATGAAACCCGCGTGGAAGATATTCTCCGCAAGAACTGAGCCGCATTTGTTATAATTACGGTGCCACCAGAGCATTTCCTTACTATTTACCCAAAGGGTTCACCCTGAGGGAGCGCGGACAAAAGTGGAGCGAAGAGCGAAACGGTTGTCGTAGCGTCCGTAGGGCCCGTAGCTCAACTGGTTAGAGCAGTAGCCTTTTAAGCTATTGGTTCTGGGTTCGAGTCCCAGCGGGCTCACAAATTACTTGCGGATTTCAAAAGAGTCGTAGACTTCTTTCACCGGGCGGGTCATGATCCGGGTATCTTCAACGCGCGAAATGGGAGGACCCTTCCTCACGAGCTCGATCATGGCATTGACGTCGTGTTCCTGTCCCTGCAGCACTATCTCAACGCCTCCCGACAATCCGTGAATATCCTGTCGGTCGTGGATGTTGCGGACCCATCCCGACACGTTGTGAAATTTAGCCTGTATCTTGGTCCATGCGCGGAACCCTACTCCGATGACATCCCCCGATACGAAAATGTGTACTTCCTTGACCATATGAACTTATTGTATACCCGGATCGACCGTTTTCGCTTTAATATAATATTTGTCTTCTTTCTGGAAATCGCCCTGGAGCCGGTAGAGGCGCGACAGGGCAAGGAGGACGTCGCGTGCGTCGGGATTGACTGCGAGGTATTTCTCCAGCGCGGCAATCTCATTGCCGCGCTTCATCATATCCTCGTATACGCCGTCATGAATATCCTGCTGTGACAGGCTGTTGTACCACCGGTACTGCATGTCAAACTGCGGGAGCGACCTGATGGCGCTCAAGTAGCGCACCGCATACCTATTCTCATGCTGCGCTTGTTTGAAATAAAGGGGATGTACGGTCTGTGATGAATATACATTCAGCAGGACATAAAACATCAACAGAGCAAACAGCAGGGTAAGAGCGGACCTTCGAAGCATGTTTTATTATATAATTTTTCCATGGATGTGTTTTCCAACAGATTCTTCGAAGTGAGCGGTATGGTGTTTCTTGTCGTACTGGCGGGGTTCCTTGCCGCAGGTTTGACGATCGCCGTACTCTACCTCTTCCTCATCTATATGCGCATGAGAAACCGTGAGAAAGCGTCACTTGAGATGGTGACGATCGAAGTCAAAATGCCCAAAGACAACGAGATCAAGATCGATGCCGCCGAACAGATGTTCGCGTCATTCACATCGCTGAAGAAAACCGGCGTGTTCTCGTTCCTTGAGATCAGTGACATGATCGCGTTTGAAATCGTTGCCAAGCAGGGCGAAATCCGTTTTTACATCTCCGCCCCCTCCAAAATGATCGATCTGGTGGAGAAGATCGTGTACGGATATTATTCCTCAGCGGATATACGTCGTGTTGATGAACCCAATATTTTTTCGGAAAAAGGGTATGTGGCATATGCGGGACTCGTGACCAAGAGTTCGCCCTACATGCCGCTTAAGACATACAAGGAAATACCAAGCGATTCGCTTGCGGCGATCACGTCGTCGCTTTCCCGCATGGACGAAGGGGAGGGGGCAATGATCCAGGTCCTCATCCGGCCGACGCACTCCAAGTGGAAGAAGGAAGGCCGGTCGTATATCGCTTCGGTCAAGAAGACCGAAGCAACGCCGGACAAAGCTACATTCAAAACCGATGCCAAGCTTCTTGAAAAAATCGAGGATAAGACATCCAAAGTAGGGTTTGATACGGCAGTACGCATGGTGGTGAGCGCCCAGTCCAAAGACATGGCGGAAGCGCATATCCGCAACATCAAGAGCGCATTCAACCAATTCAATGCCGACTCAAACAGCTTCACCTCCGCCAAGATATCGTTCAAGGGCGGATTCATGATTGATTTTATCTATAAATTCTTCCCGCCGATTGATCTCCCGTTCCGCAAGACGCACTCCGTGCTTTCCGTGGATGAACTTGCAGGGCTTTTCCATTTCCCCAACAAATCGGTTGAGACACCCCATATCCAATGGCTGAAAGCGAAGAATGCACCCGTGTCGTCCGAAGTTCCCCAGGCGGGAGGGACGTTCATGGGGTACGGCTACTATCGGGGGGTGCGCCGCCCTATCGTGATCGGACAAGAGGATAGGCGGCGCCACGTATATATCATCGGGAAGACAGGTACCGGCAAGTCGTATCTTCTGCAGGACATGATCGCGCAGGATATCGCGACCGGTCATGGCGTATGTGTCATCGATCCGCACGGCGATCTCATCGACGACGTCGTCAAGTATATCCCACCGAATCGGGCCGAAGACGTCATCTACTTCGACCCCTCTGACGGGGAGCGTCCCATGGGGCTCAATCTCCTTGAAGCATACAGCGAAGAGGAGAAACACTTCATCACGACGTCGATCATCAACCTCATGTATAAACTCTACGATCCACAGCGCACGGGTATTATCGGACCGCGTTTCGAACATGCTGTTCGAAACGCGATGCTCACTGTCATGTCGGATGAAGGAGCGACGTTTGTGGAAGTCATCCGCGTCCTGACGGATGCAAAATACGTACAGGAGCTTCTCCCGAAAGTGAAGGATCCGATCATCCGCCGGTACTGGACCGATCAGATCGCCCAGACATCCGACTTCCATAAGTCGGAGGTCCTTGACTATATCGTCTCCAAGTTCGGGCGGTTCGTGACCAATAAACTCATGCGCAATATCATCGGACAGTCCAAGTCCGCATTCGACTTCCGTTCCGTCATGGACTCGGGCAAGATCCTCCTCATCAACCTCTCCAAAGGCAAGCTCGGAGAGGAGAACTCCAACTTCCTCGGGCTCGTGTTGGTGCCGAAGATCCTCGTTGCCGCGATGAGCCGCCAGGAGATACCGGAGGAGAAGCGTCGCGACTTTTTCTTGTACGTGGACGAGTTCCAGAATTTCGCGACGCCGGACTTCGCCACCATCCTGTCGGAAGCCCGCAAATACCATCTCAATCTTACCGTAGCGAACCAGTTCATCGGGCAAGTCGATGAAGAGGTCAAGAATGCCATTTTCGGCAATGTCGGCACGATGATTTCGTTCCGCGTCGGTGTCACCGACGCGGCGTATCTCCAGCGCGAGTTCCAACCGGTCTTCGGCGAATCCGACCTCATCAATATCGAGCGATTCCATGTATACATGAAAACGATCGTCGGCAATGAACCGGTCCCGCCGTTTTCGGTGGATCTTACGAAAGATGTCAAGAAACTCAAGGATCTTGGCAACCCCAAACTTGGGCAGGCTATAGTACAATTGTCACGTCTCAAGTACGGCAAGCCGCGCGACCTCGTGGAAGCGGAGATTACTCAGCGGGCTAAGCTCTGACATTCAATCGTTTATGATAGGTACATTTGATGCGGAATTTCTCGGAAAAACAGAACTCACCAAGGGGGTCTATAAATTCAATTTCAAGCTTCACGGCGGTGAATTCGCATTCAAGGCCGGTCAGTACCTCATCTTCATGATTCCTCACGAAGGGAAGATCGTGCGTCGCCTTTATTCATTATCAAGTCCGGAATTTCATACACGTTCATTCGAACTCATCATCCAGGTCGTGGAGGGAGGGATTGCGTCCACCGTTTTCGCCGGTCTCAAACCGGGCGACAAACTGCAGGTGCAGGGACCCGCAGGCGTATTCACCCTCAATGATAATGCCAAACCGAAGATCATGCTCGCAACCGGTACCGGTATCGCACCGATGATCAGCATGCTCACAACGCACCTGACCAAACGGGACGTGAACACATCGGCGATCATGGTATTCTGGGGACTTCGGTACAAAAGCGATGCGTACTATGTCGAGGAATTCAGAGGCTTAATGAAGCAATATCCCCAGCTGCAGGTCCGCATCTGCCTCTCACGGGAACAGGCCAATTCGCTGGAGGGCGAGACCGATATTTACGTAGCCGGACGGATTGACTCGATACTTTCCAATTACGT
>CAZLQR010000014.1:0-50356 GCA_964561915.1 uncultured Gammaproteobacteria bacterium
TGACATGGCCAACCCTTACGAACAGTTGTACACGGGAGTGGCCGGTCATCTGGGCGTGATGGACCTGTTGGAAACCATGCGGCTGGGCACGTACGATGCCAAAACCTTCTGGGACATCACGGAAGTGCTGGACAACGCACGGGCCTTGTTTGAGGCTTTGTACGCCACCGAGGATGGGGCGATTTATTACCAATGAAACGTTCCCTCTCACGCTGTTTTGACCAAAATGAATTCGCTGCCGCCCACCGACAAGTTTGTGCGGTTGCCATTGACACCCACCGCCGTGTTGATCAGGGCCAAGTCGTGGTAGCCGGCTGACAACGACAGACCATTCCATTGGGTGGGTGCAAAGCCCAACACAGCCGCACTGAGGTCGATTGAGGACGTCGTCGCCACGCCATCGATGTACACAGTGTACACGCCGCCGTTGATCGTCTGTGCGACCAAAGCCCGCAACGAATACACGCCCGATACCGGCACCAGGATTTGGCTCCATTGAATCAAGGTGCCCAGAGCGGTTGGATCGGGTGCATACATCAATCCGTGGCTGGGAGTGTACGACAAATTCGCGGTGGGCAAAATGTCGGGCCACGTTGTCGTGGTTCCCGCCGCCCCATCCACCACCCGTGAGATCTCTTCCAACGGCAACGTCACCACCACGCTGGGCACAGCACTGGCGTTGGCAAACACCGACGCTTGCAACAGTGTTCGAGACTGGCAAGCCTGAAACCGCTGGGACACCACCAGATTGTTGACTGCAGAGTCGCGCGGCGGTCGCCCGGTGAAGCCACACGCAGACATCACTTTATTCTGCAACGTAGTTTTTTGAGGTCGTGGACTGCAGATAACTCTTCCAAGCCGTGTTGGCGTGTGGTGTCGGCGTTCGCTATCAGTGCCCACAAAGTCAAGTGTCTTGTGCCAAAGCAGCGAAAGCGTGGCCTTTCCACCTCCGTCTCCAGCATCACCATGTCAACCGCCGCCAACAAGAAGCGCAGTGCTCCCGAGCCCGCAGCCAAGCCCAAGGGCAAGGCGACTGCCGCGGCGCCATCGAAGAAGAAGAAGGTGACGGCCCCGTCTGGGAAACCCGCGGTGCCGGACAAGCGGCCTGCTGTCGCAGATGAAGAGGACGAGGAAGACGCGGCCGAGGGCGACGACGTTGACGAGACGGAGGCGGCCGCCGCGGCACCCGAGGAGAAGAAGGAAAAGAAGCGTCGGGCCCCCGTGAACAAGGGCGGACCGAAGAAGCCTCCGAAGCGGTTTGACGCCCACAGTCCCATCAACTTCCTTGACCTCCAAATCTATTGGAAGGTCATTGCTTCGCACACGGCCGGGTTGCGCCGGGCCTTGGCGGCCCTGGCGAAGGCCAAGGAAGCCGACGACGACGACGCCATCGACACGGCGACTTCGGCTGTGGAGCGTTACCGAAGCCTGTTGCAGCGCGAAGAAAAGCGCCGCGACGATGTTCTGGCGCAAATTCAAGCCATTGCTGCCCTGTCTCCGTATGCGGCGGCGGCCGAGGCATTGCTGGCGACGATGGTCGCTTCGTTCACTCCGCCGGCGAAGAAACCGTCCAAGCCCAAGGCCCCGGCAGATGGAGCCGCGGCTGCGGCCGATGCGAAACCAGAGGCGAGTGGCGACGCGGCGGCCAAGCCAGATGCCGATGCGGGCGCAGCGCCCAAAGCCGACGCGGACGAGGCAGACGAGGCGGCTGACGGAAGCGACGACGGAGAAGGTGAAGACGACGACGAGGTGGAGGTCAGCCTTCCCGTCCAGTAGGCCCAGACGTTGCTTGGGCTTTCACGTAGATCCGAATTTGAAAGTACAAACTCGCAGTGACAGTGTCTGTGTGTGGTGCGGTCGGACCATCGTGTCCTTCGTGACGTGGTACAACAAATGCGATTGGATCGTGTGTTGTTTGCGTCGGATTTGCACGCCAATTACATTCAGTTTTGGCCGCTGGTCAGCCGGGTGTGGCAACATGTTACGGGTGCCAAACCCACGTTGTTTTTCGTGGCACCGCCCGGCACGGCCATTGAACA
This sequence comes from uncultured Gammaproteobacteria bacterium, assembly GCA_964561915.1. Lineage (GTDB taxonomy): Bacteria > Patescibacteriota > Microgenomatia > UBA1406 > GWC2-37-13 > CAZLQR01. The sequence continues at coordinate 2,040 of CAZLQR010000014.1, forward strand.
CGTACCCGGGTGCGAGATCATTTTCGTGTCCCCGCCCACTGACTTGCCTACCTGTTTTGTGGCCCAAACCATACGTCTGTTGGCCCCACTGTGGTTTCCCAACGAAGTGTGTGTCATCAGTGACATCGACATGATGGTGGTACAACCAGGCTTTCTGTCCAGTTACATTCGACAGCACGCTGCCACCAAATTGGTGTGTCTCAATCGGTATCCAGCCAAAATCGGTCGATGCAGCATGTGTTACCACATTGGAACGGGCGCTACCTTTGCTCGCCTGTGGGACGAACCCGCGTCGGGTGCACCCACGTGGCCCCACGTTTTTGACCGGCTGCGTCAATTCCACCAAGCCCAGACCGGACAGTGGGCCACGGATGAATTGGTGCTGCACGAAGCCGTGACGCGGTTCAAGGCCAAGGAGCCCCACACCGTGGTTCAAGTGTTTGTGCCCAATCTTTGGGAGAACAGTACCCGGTGCCTCACGCACTACAAGGGGTTCAAGTTCAATCCCAGGGAGGCTGCGCGGTACGTGGAAATCGAGCCGCCCTACCCGTACGTCACCCACCGTGCAGCGATCCACGCCGCCTTGCGTGCCATTTTGCCCACGTTTTCCACCGCCTCCATTGCAGTCACGCAACTGGGTGTGGAGCGGACCAACCGCCACCCGATCAAATCAACGGGCCAACGTGTCGCCCCAGTGGTGCCGCGTCGGTTGATTCCCCAACGACTTCCACGTGGTGTTCAACGGCGAGCACTAAGAACAGTGGTACGAACTGGTTTGGCACGCGCGCCAACTGGGTTGGCACGGGCACCAGTGATTCGCGTTCGTCCGTTGGTTCGTCGGGGCAAACCTTTGCGCCGCCCTCAGTAAAGGTGTGGTCCGGATGCTTTCGTCGGTGCGTCATCCACGGTTGCGTGCTGTGAGACACCCCCGCCAGGCCTCTGGCCGGAGGGTGATCGCAGGGAGAAAGCCCTTGCCGCCGAGGCCAACTCCAGTCAAACCGGCTCCTGCGCAGCCCTCAGTGGCCCGGGTTGCCGCCGCGGCTGTTGTGGCTCCGCCAGTGAAGGCTCCCGCGGCTCCCGCGGCGCCGTGTGTGTTGCAACGGCCGTTCAATTCAGATCCCGATTGCCCGCCGTATGTGTTGGGCCTGTTGCGACGGTTTGGCATTACCCATGCCCTGGAAACCGGGACCTACCAAGGTGGCACCACACGGTGGTTGGCCCAGATGGTGAAAACAGTGCACACCATCGAGAACAATCCCGATCTCGTCCGCGAAAACGAGGCGCGGTTTCGGGGCCTCGCCAACATTCATGCGCACGCCGGCAATTCGCCCACGGTCATGGCGACTGTGCTGGCGAGTGCGACCGACCAGGACCGCTACTTCTTTTACTTGGATGCGCATTGGAACGACTACTGGCCGATCCGTGACGAGTTGTTGGAGATCGCCAAGTCGCGGTGCCGCAACAACTGCTTGATTGTGATTGATGATTTCCAAGTCCCCGACCGACCCGACATCCCGTTTGACAGTTACCACGGCCAACCGCTCAACGTGGCGTTTGTCGAGGCGGCTTTGCGCCAGGCGTTGCCTGACCTGGCGTACACGTACTACATACCCAGTGCAGCACACACCAAGTCTCGAGGCAGACTGGTAGCGTACCCCCGTTCTTGGGAAGTGCAGAGTATGGAACAGCGTTGAATACACTGCACAAGGTTTTCGGCCCTTTTTGAGTTGAATGCACGCCACTTGTTGAATTGACTGGGTTCATGGCCACGACCACCACTTCGCATGCGTCGCGAATCACAGGCGTGGATTTTCAATTGCTGGCAGCAGAAGACATCCAAAATCAAAGTGTGGTGCATGTGCGGGAGGTTTCCATCTACCAGCGCAATGTACCTCGCGAGGGAGGTGTGGCCGACCACCGCATGGGCACTGTGGACCGGCACATGCGGTGCGGCACGTGCAAGCAAGACGTGGAAGGGTGCAACGGCCACCCGGGACACATCACGCTCCCCATTCCTTGCTACAGTTCGTTCTTCCTCGTGCACACGTTGAAAGTGCTGCGGAGCGTATGCTTCTTCTGCTCGCGGCTCCTCATCGTGACGCACACAGTCGACCCGGAAACCGGCAAGCGCAAGAAGACCAAACTGGCGGCGGTGCTGCAACGGTACGAAGGGCTGCGTCGGTTCCAAATCGTGACCAAGTTGGCACGCACCAACGCCGCCTGCCCGCATTGTGGCGCACTGCAACCCACCTACAACAAGCAAGTGGCGCACAAAACGTTCGGCATTGCCATGTATTGGTCCGAGGCGTCGCAAGCCCAGTGGCAATTGCCCGATCCGCTGCCACCGGGTGCCTCGGACGCGGCGCGGGCGGCACGCGAGGCGGAATGTGCCCGCATCGCTGACGAGCGCCGCATGGCGGAAAAACCGTTCACGTCCATCGATGCGTACAACATCCTAAAGCACATGCAACCCCAGGACATTGCCATGCTGGGCATGGACCCCCAGCGTATGCATCCCAAAAACTTTATGATTACGGTGCTGCAAGTGCCGCCGCCTGTCATCCGGCCCAGTGTGGTGGCTTCGGAAGGCAGCAAGTCGAGAGGCCAAAATGACCTCACGCGCAAGTTGCTGGACATCCTCAAGCAAATCCATGCCTTTCACAACGAGTTGAAAAAGCATCCCCAGGCGTTTGGCACGTATGACCCGCTGCCACCCGAAGTGGTCAACCACATGACGGAACTCCAGTACCACGTGGCCACGTACATGAACAACCCGATCCGGGGCTTGAAGCCTGCCACCGCACGCAGCGGGGCGCCCCTGAAAACGTTTCAAGGTCGCATCAAGGGCAAGGGCGGACGCATCCGTGGCAACATGACGGGCAAGCGTGTGGACTTTTCGTCCCGTACTGTCGTGAGTCCGGATCCCAACCTAGAAATCGATCAAGTGGGCGTGCCCCAGCGCATCGCGCTCATCCTTACCATTGCCGAGAAGGTTACGCCCTTCAACATCGAACAGTTGCAACGACGTGTTGCTCTGGGTGCCAAACGTTTGGATGGGGCTCACACTGTCATCACCGACAAGAACCGGTTTGTCTACCTGCAATTTTTGGAGCCGGACAAGCGGCTGCACCTGCGGCTGGAGTACGGCTGGACGGTGGAGCGGTACTTGCAAGACAACGACTATGTGTTGTTCAATCGCCAGCCTTCGCTGCACAAGAAAAGTTTGATGGCCCACCGTGTCAAGATCATGCCGGGCGACACGTTCCGCCTCAACTTGTCGGTGACCACGCCGTACAACGCCGACTTTGACGGCGACGAGATGAATTTGCATTCCATCAACAGCATCGAAGGACGCGCCGAATTGCAAGAGATTTTGGCCATTACTCGCCAGGTGCTCAACGCCCAAACCAACAAACCCACGTTTGGCCTGGTGCAAGACGCCTTGACTGGCAGTTACTTTATGACGCGCAAGGACACGTTTTTGACGCGCGATCAAGTGATGAACTTGATGCTGAGTTGCCCCAAGACGATGGCCGCGTACAACCCGCAGTTGCGCGTGCCTCCTCCAGCCATTTGGAAACCCCAACCTCTCTGGACTGGCAAGCAGATGTACAGTCTGCTGTTTCCTCCCACCATCAACCTGTGCAAGACGGTACGCAACGCCACCGCTTCGGAGCCGTTGGACTACCTTGAACGCTACGTGTGCATTTTGCGGGGCCAACTGCTGTGTGGTGCCGTATGCAAGCAAACGGTGGGCGCCACCACAGGCGGCGTGGTGCATGTCATTGCCAAAGACTGCACCATGGAACGGGCCTGTCTGTTCTTGAGCGAGGCCCAGATGGTGGTCAATCGGTGGCTGTTGGACTTTGGCTTCAGCGTGGGCATTTCGGACTGCATCGTGACCCCGGAAGTCGAGGCGGGCGTGCGCGACATCGTGAAAAACGCCTACGACCGCATCGAATATGTCAACTCACAGATGCGGGCGGGTGTGGTGAGCAAGGCCGACATCGAAGAGCCAGTCACCAACATCTTGCGTGACGTGATCAGCCAGACCGGCCAACTCAGCCAGTTGCAAATCTCAGACCGCAACCACATCTTTGCCCAGTCTGAGGCGGGGTCCAAGGGCAACCGCATCAACTTTTCCCAGATTGTGGCGACCGTGGGGCAGCAAACCGTCAATGGCCACCGCATCCACACCTTCAACAGTTTGACCGAACCCACGCGTCTGGCGACTCGAACGTTGACCTGTTACGACGTGGCTAGCGAACACCCCGAAACCCATGGCTTTTGTCCCAACTCCTATGCCATTGGGTTGGAGCCAGAAGAATTCTTCATGTGTGCCCAAGGCGGGCGCGAAGGCCTAGTGGATACAGCGGTGAAGTCGGTGACTGCTGACACCGTCGTCATCGTGGTGCAAGATGGACGTCCGCTGCGCAGGGCCATTGGACCCTGGATTGACCAAATGCTGGAGCAAGCCCAGCCCGGTGACATCACCCACTACGCCACCGCCCACATGGAGTACCTGCCAGTCCCAACTCCCACGTTTATCCCCACGGTCGATGCCACGGGCCATGTTACCTGGGGTGAACTTACGGCTGTCACCCGCCACGATCCCAGCGAGTTCTTGTATGCCATCCAGACTGAAAGCGGGCGGCGTGTGACGGTGGTTGAGTCCCGCAGTCTTCTGGTGTGGCAACCCAAAGCCAGCCAATTCGTGGTTACGCACGCCTCCGACGTGAAGGTGGGCGACGCGTTGCCTACGTCGGCGTCCCTGGTCAATCCTCCTGTCATGACGACCTATCTGGACGTTGTCCGGTGCCTTGCTCATACCTTGAATTTGCGTCAACTCCAGGCCCAGTTCTATCCCCGAGACAGTGTGGTCTCTCCCACCGAAGTGCCCGAACGCATCATTTTGGACCGAGACTTTGGCACATTCGTGGGACTGTATCTGGTCACTGGAAGCGTGAGCGGCACAGCCGTGTGCTTGGCCCACAACAATCCAGACATCGTCCGGTTTGTGCGTGCCTTTTGTACCCAATGGCACATCTCCACCGAAACAACCAGCACGGACGTGGTTTGCCACTCGGCGACGCTGGCACGACTGGTCACGGCCTGCCTTGGAACAAAGGTGACCACCAAGCATCTGTTTCCGGAATGTTACTCCGCCCCCGTTGAATTCATCCATGGCCTGTTGGATGGTTGCATCAGTGGCCACGGGCAGGTCGATAAGACGTGTATTGAGGTGTCTTTTGGGTCCGAGTCACTCATCGAAGACATCGCCTGGCTTTGCACGCGCCTCGGTGTGTTTGGCCACCGGGTGACCGCCACCACACATCCGTTGCCCAGTTTTCACCTGTCTGTGCGTGCCACGTGGGCAACCAAACTGGCCAGTTTACTACACTTGACCCATGGTGACAAGAACCGCCAACTGCTGGAACTTCAAGCCAGCGAGGTACATCGTCGCTACCAGCCAGTTCAAGATGTGGTGCTCGACCCCATTGTCTCCATCGAACGTCGACCGGCACGCGTGGGCGAAAAGGTGTACGACGTGACTGTGCCCAGCACCACCAACTTTGGACTGGCCAATGGCTTGCATGTGGTGGATACGAGTGTCACAGGCTACATCCAAAGGCGGTTGCTGAAGGCCATGGAGTCGCTCCGGGTGCACTTTGACTCGTCCGTGCGCAACGCCGAAGGGTACTTGCTGGACTTGGTGTATGGCGGCGACGGCATTGACGCCCAGTACTTGGAACCGTTCAACGTGCCCTTGGTACTCCTGGGCGATGCCGAGGCACGGCGGCAGTACTGCCTCACCGCCTTTGACGCTCCCGAACTGGATCCGGACTGGAAGCAAGTGTGCCAAACCGAGTTCACGCGTTTGTTGGAACTGCGCGACACGTGCCGCCGCGCCAAGCGCAATCCCTGGACGGGTGAAATTGACGCCAGCGTTCTGCTGCCGGTTCACGTGCCCCGCCTCCTGGACAACGTCTGGAAGAATGCCACCACCCAGCCAGAGGCCACGGCACCACGCCTCACACCCAGTGTGCTCCAACAGCGACTGGATGCCGCGCTGGCACCGCTCCGTCAACGACGGGGCACGTTGTTCATGGAATTGGCCTTGCGGGCTGGCTTTGCCAGTGCCAAGTTGTGCGTGCGTCATCACGGCCGTGTCTGGACCACGACGATGTTGGACGAAGCCTTGCGGTTGGCCGATCGCACCTACCACAGGTCGCTGGCCGAAAATGGCGAGATGGTCGGAGCCCTGTCCTCCGAATCAATTGGCGAGCCCAGCACGCAACTGTCCTTCCACAAGGACACCCGTGTGGTGTACTTGCGGGATGGCGTGGCACAGGCAGACACCCTGGGCAACTGGGTCGAGAACATGGTGTGGTGCACACCCAACGTGACGGTGCATCACTATGCCACGACCGACACCAGGGTGGCCTCGTGGTCGGCCCTGTCCTCGCCGTTTTCGATTGCCAGCACCGACGCCGACGGACACGTTCAGTTCTTGCCGGTGACTGGGTGGACCCGCCATCCACCCAATGGACAGTTGATCGACGTGAAGACACGCAGCGGACGACACGTGCGTGCCACGTTGGCCAAGTCGTTTTTGGTTTGGAAACGTGGACAGTTGGAGCCCACCGAGGGGGCGGCGTTGCGGTGCGGCGATCTGCTGCCGGTGACCGTGGGTGTGTCGGTGCCGCCCAACACCACGCCGATGCACGTGGCGGTGCCAGCGTTGGGACCCCAGGGATCTTTGGACCTCTCACGGTCCACTGGTGTGTGCATCGGGTCGTATGCCGCTACGGGCTGCTCGAATCTACGCCCACCCCCCTTCAACGCATCCCAATGGGAAGCCTTCTTGTCCGAGTGGTGCCACACCTTCCAGCATCTCCATCTTCCGGCCTTTGCGTTGCATGCTCCGTTGGAGTTTGTGCTGGGTGTGTTGGATGGCTACTTCAGCGCCGGCGAAGCCTCGTTTCATATGGCGTTTGGTGGACTGCTTTGCATCCAGGCTTCATCGGAGCAACTTCTGTTGGATTTGGCACTGCTGCTCCAGTCACTGGATGTGGTAGGCCACCTGGCCACCGACGCCCACCACCATCCGGTGCTCCAGATTGGAGGCGCCGAGGCTGTGCGCCTGCTGCAGGCTGTGACACTGTCCCGAGTGGAAGCCCAGGCTCGTTGGAAGCACGCCTGTGACCAGGCTGCTGCGGCAAGGCATCTCCCCCGAATCCAGCGTCACCACAACATTTGGCTGGACGAAGTGGTGCACCTGGAATACGTGAACTGCGCGGATCCTTACGTGTACGACATCACCGTGCCGGGATCGTTCAACTTTATGTTGCACAACGGCTTGCAAGTGCGCGACACGCTCAACACGTTTCACCTCTCCGGCGTGGGCAACAAGAACATCAGCATGGGCGTGCCACGTTTGCGCGAACTGATCGACGTGACCCGCAACATGCGCACGCCGTCGTTGACGATTGCCTTGCAACCGCAGTACGCCGACAACCGCGAGGCTGCCGACTACTTGGCCCAAACTCTGGTGCACACCACACTGGGTCATGTGGTGAAGGAGGCCACCACCGTCTGGGAGCCGGATCCCTTGCAGACCACGGTTGACGCCGACCGAGACATGGTGGCCGATGCCAATTTGTTTCGCAACCATGCCTTGTTGCAAACGGCTTCGCGCTGGGTGATGCGGTTGACGTTGCACCGCGCCATGATGGAGTCGCGTGGTCTGTGCCCCCGCGACGTGGCCAACGTGGTCCAAAAGTACGTGTCGACGCACGCGGACGTGGTGTACAGCCAAACCAACGCTCCCGACTGGGTGTTGCGCATCACGCTGTTTGAGTTGCGCGCCATGTCGCAAGAGTCTGGCGGCACACCCGAAGAGCAAATCCTGGTGGAGAAACTGCTGACCCAAACCGAGATGGCGCGCTTGCGTGCTGTCGTGTGTCTGGGAGGGGTCAAAGGGCTGGCCGATGCTACGTCGCGTGAAGTGCACCGCGTGGACGTGGACCCCACCACCCGCGAACTGCGGAAACGCAAGGAGTGGGTGCTGGACACCCAGGGCACGGCTCTGGAAGAGATTTGGGCACTGGATGGGGTGGACTGGACCCGCACCGTGAGCAACGATTTGCACGAGATCTTCGAAACACTGGGCATTGAGGCGGCTGCGCAAGTCCTGTTCGAGCAAATCAAGATGGTGCTGTCGTTCGACGGCGGCTACGTCAACGACCGCCACTTGCGCATGGTGGTGAACACCATGTGCCTCCGGGGCTACTTGATGCCCATGTCGCGCCACGGCATCAACCGCGTCGACACGGGTGTGTTTGCGCGCATCTCCTTCGAAGAGTCCATTGACATGCTGATGAACGCGGCGGTGTTCAACGAGCACGACCCGTTGCGGGGCGTCACGGAGAACATCATCGTGGGCACGCGGGCTCCCATGGGCACGGGCGTGGTCAAGTTGATCTCGCCACCGGCCTATGCCAAACTGATGCACAACACCGTGTACGGCCGGCCGCGCGAAGTCGTGAAGAAGCAACGTGTCCTCCGGAGCATCATCACCGAATGGAACCTCCAGACTTGCAACAACCCAGTGGAGGATTTGGACTTGTTGGAACGGCCGCCCTCGCCGCCGTCCACACCGCCTTGGAGGGTCCAGCCCTTGACTGAATCCCAGGGCAACAACGTCCTGGATCTGGATTTGCCGGCGAGCATGGAACCACCACGCTCGTTGCTGGATGCAGACCCAACCGAACCAGACCAACCGTCCTCCAGTGTCATGTTGCCCCCACCCATGCCACTGGAGTTTTACATGGGATTGGATGGAGCCCAAGCAGCGCCGCCGCCACCGCCCCCTCCTCCATCCGCTCCTCCAGTGCTTCGTCCGAACAAACGTTACCGTCCATCCAGTCCAGAATTGGTCGACGAGGCCATTGGGTCGGGGCATCGTGCGTCACGTGCTCGTACCGAAACCTGTTCGGCACCGGTCCAATACCGGCCGTCAAGTCCCGACGTGTTCGAATTGCCTCCTGTGTCCCATCAAATTGCGGCCTTCATTCCGCTGTCGTCCAGCAACTCGCTGCCCATGCCGCCACCGGATTTGCTGTGGAGTCTTGAAGAGAGCGTCGCGGCTCCGCCCCCGCCCGCCCAAGTTTCGTTGATGCCGCGTGATCCAGCACCCGAACCCCTGTTTGATGCGGAGAACACGGCCGAGATCGGTGCCTTGCTGCAAGGTTTGTCGGCTTTCCTCAACACAGACGTCACACCAGAAAATAAGTAGCACGGTTGAGAGTAAAGGCCATGACGACTGCCATTGCGTTGAACTATGGCATTTCCAACCCGGAAACTTGCCGTGTGGAGGTGTCGCCTTCGGTGTGCCAGTTGGGCCCCCAGGCGTCCATCAAAGGCAGCCAGACCTACACCACGCCCCAGGGCGTGACGTACCGCCAATTCGGCATGACGGTGCAGAACTACAACCAAAACTTGCGTCAACCCCAGATGCGCACGTTCTTGGGGCCCGAGTACTTCAACTCGGGGTGCACGTCCCTGTACTGCAAGGACGCACAAATGTGTCCTGGCAACAGTTTGGCCCGGGGTTGCGACCGGAGCACCGACATGTTCAACTACTTGTTCGAGAGCCAATCCGACATGACCGGCAACAACGCCCCGCCTGCGTGCTTTGGAGGCAAGTGTTCGGGTTACGACAGTACCTTGGGTTGGGAAACCTCGCAGACCGTTCCCGGAGCGCTCAAATGGCAGGCGTCGCCAGATGCCGGTGCCGGAGGCTGCAACACGCCCCTGGGATTGTGAGCAGAGCAGAGGCCCCGTGGGCGCGGACGTTGACTGACCGCCGAAACATGGTCAACCTCGAAAAAGACACACGCATGCCTTTCGTTGACATCCGTGATGGAGCGCGAGACGTGGCGTGGTACCGGCCCAACCCAGCCTCTGCCGACCTGTGGCAGGGTTGGGAATTGCGGGCGGAACACCGTGTCACATGGAATTTGGTGTGGCAACGTGCCCCGGATGGAACCTGCGTGGTCAAGTTGGTGCGCGCCTCAGACGTGCGGTTGCCGGAAGGTGTGGATTGGGACAGCACGTCCGGACCGATTGCGCGCTACACAAACTAACCCACTTGGCACAAAATAAAAACTGGAGTGTATTACAACATAAGAGAGCAAGGACGACGCGGCATGGCCACAGCAGGGGCACGGCGGCGTTCGGCAGGAGCCATCATTGTGTCACGTGAAGGTACCATGTGCCTGTTGGTGAAACAAAAAGACGGACAACTGTGGAGCCTGCCCAAAGGCACGTGTTTTGACCGGGAGCCACCCGAAACATGCATGCGCCGCGAAGTGTTGGAGGAAACGGGAGTGAAACTGGAATTGTTGCGCCACTTCGTCACGGGCAAACACCGCTGGAAACGGTACATGATCTTTGTGGTCAAGTTGCTAGATCCGGTGGAGGCTGTGAATTTGGCCATCCATGACGACGCCGAGATCGATGGCGTACAATGGACTCCCTTGGATCAGGTGTTTCGGCTGGCTCTCAACCGAGTCACGCGTGACAGTCTTCAGCATTACCTTTGCTGCAACCCCCTGCGCAGTCCACGTTCCCAGTTCCAACATTTTGGACAGAAGCGCTCCCCCGGAGGCGCTCCACCTCGATCCAGTCTTCGGGGCACAAAGACACGGTGCGCAGTTGCTTGGTGAGGTCGGACGGACGCCATGTTGGCACAGCCAAGTGGCGCGCCTCGGCGTAGGCCTCCTCCAGTTTGATGTCGTGGAGGAGATCGCGGCGGTGCTCGGCCGAGGCCAAATGACCGTACAGTGCGACCACTTGTCGGATGGGATACTGCCGGCCCGAGACCACGCGGCACAGCGCCGAATAGTAGCACGCATAGGCGTGGAACTGCAAGGTTTTGAACGAGCGTGGCGACAACGGGGGTAACGGCGGCGGCAGCGGAACTGAGTCGGCGTCCATGGCTACGAACGTGTCTTGCTTGTTCCGCAAATGGGCGCGAGCCGAGTCGAGGCGTTCCCCTCTGCGCAATCCAGAATAAAACTCTGGGGAGAAACAACAGGTATGCCCGTCATTGCCGCCTGGCAACGGGTCCCGTTGGCCCTGTGGACATGCATCGCGGCCTACCACACGTCGCGTAGGTTCTGTCGCATCACTTACCGCGACTGGCTGCGGACTACCGTCAACTTGTGGGATTGCATTGACGATTTGCAACCCGACGGCAATGAAGTGCGCAGTCCAGTGACGTCGTACCGCTACACCCATCCGTTGGGTGGCTACGTAGCCGCTCTGCTGCCTTTTGACAAGGTCTGTGTGCACGACCACCGCACGCGACGCCGCGTGTACGCCTGGCACTTGCCACGTGCCCAAAAGGTCATTTCCATGGCGCTGTGTTTGAACGGCACAGTGTTGGCCGTGGCCCGAGACTGCCGTCCCCACACCACCTCTCCCTTTGGCGTCCAATTGGAGTTTTACCAAAGTTCCACCGGCACCGTGTTGCACACGTGGTACACGTACCGCGAAGTCGAGTCCATGACCATCTCGCGCGAGGGCGACGTCCTCTTGCTGTGTCCCTGGGTCCACTTTCTGGCCGTGTACGACATGGAGGGCACCTGGAAGAGCATCATCAAATTCAAAGATTTGCCGTTTTCTCTGGCCGTGTGCCACCATTACGTGTGGGTCACGTTTGCCGACTACGTCATGGCAGTGCGCATCTGCGACGGACGCATTTTGGCTCAATGGCGCGCCCCAGCCCTACGCGACGTTCACATGGCACTCCACGACACAGTTTGGTTGGTGTGTGACGTGCCACCTGTTTCCCCACCACCCATCGAACTGGAACCACACTGGTGAGCAGTCTTTCATTGTGACGCTTGCAGCACGCGGATCACCATGGCCTTCAACTGCGGCACGTCATCGGCACAAAACTGTGGGTGCGGCACAGGGGATGGCTGCTCGACGAGTGACCACGGCAACGAGTACACCACGTCATCGGTTTTGAACTGCAACGAATGGCGCGGCAACGTAACCACGCGGCCCGTTTTGGCCAAGTCATAGGTGCAGGCGAAGAACGAAGTGCCCGCCACGTTGTGCTTGATAAAAATGTCGTAATGCTGTCCTTCGGCTACTTTTCTGGACAGCACATTCAGTCCATAAGGCCAGCGTTGACGGTTGTCCAGAATGGACTTGATCCATTGCGGCTGGTTTTTGCCACATTCCAGTTCAATGAGTGCGGTCCGGCCGGCGTAGTCGCGGTGTCCAATGACAAAATCGTGCCGGTGAAAGGCATTGGTGTGCCACTTCACCTCGAAGCCCTCCTCGGGTGTGAACCACTCCTTCAACCGTTCACCAAACTGCACTTCCAACGGCTGTGACTCCCCGGCCCAGTGGTGGATGGCCGACCGGTCCCAGGTTTTGCGGTCGGGCCGTTTGGCTGGCGGTGGTCGCACTGGAACGTCATCTTCGTCAAACAGCCGTGGGCTTTCGGCACGTGTCTCTGTCATGCTTCGTACCTCATTCGCTTCCACTTCCTAGCACCTGGCATTCAACGCAAGTTTTATGCAAGAAACGAATCGCACAGGGCGCTTTCGGAACGGCATTCCAGTTGTGCTGCTGGCGCAGGTTGCAGTGGTGTCATCAGCACCACCGGCATGGGGCGGATGACCTCGGCAAACGGCGGAGGTCCAGGCACCATCGGCTTCAACAATGGCGCTTGCAACACAGATGGCTGCCGAACCGTAGATTGGTTTTGTTGGCGGGCCTTTTCGTGGGACAAGATTACAGTCGCGTGCCAACCACACAGCGCTACCCCCCACCGTCCGGAGCGCACGTGAACAGTACAACCCTCCACGCTGCACAGCCGGGTTTTCATCTTCCAGGCTTGCATGTCCACCATCTCTGGCGTCTTGTGCTCTTCGCAGTACTTCTCTGCTTCGTCTCCCACCACGTTGTAGCGGGGTCGCTTGCGACACGGCGCCTGGACACATTGCAGCCATTTCACACGCTCCATGCCGGGCGCGGCGTGCTCTTGGCAGTACAACGGCAGGCTGTCGTACGGCACATTGAACAAGGCCGTCTTGTTGCACCGGCCTCCCGTTTGTTTGCACCGCCGCCCACGCAAACACACCATGGTTTTGGAGGCATGCTCCTTGCAATAGAGTTTCACCCCAGTTGCCTCCATCCCAAACGACCGGGACCGTTGGCATCCGTCGTGCAAACACCGTGGGTTGATCACGTTGATCATGTCGGGCAGTTTGTGTTTCGAACAGTACAACGCAATGGGTTGCGTGGCCACGTTAAAAGATGGCTGGCGGTTGCACTCGGGGGCTGCACATTTTTTGCCGTGCACGTTGACCATGTTGGGCATCTTGTGCACGGCGCAGTACACGCCCCGCGAGGACCCTTTCACGTTGAACACGGGGAACACGGAGCATTCGGGGTGGGCACACCGCGTCACCGTCACATTCACCATGCCCGGCAGTGCATGCTTCTTGCAAAACTGACCGTATTCAATGCCCAAAAAGTTGAAGCGGCCACTCTGTTGGCACCGCCCCTCGTTGCCCAAGCACAGTTTGGCGGGGCACCGACGGGGCTGCGGGCCAGTGGCTTCCGCAGGAGGCTCCACAGCCGGAGGCGGTGGCGTGTGGGAAGCCATCGCGTGTGACCCAATGAATGTATGAAGAAACAAACACTTGACCCCCCCCGTCGTTTAGTAACACCGCATTTCTGCTTGCGCTTCGGTCACCGTCATGTTGATGGTGGCCGACCAGTTCTTGCCGTGGAACTGGTACGGCGTGTGGTTCTCCGGGTTGACAAACAAAAAGTGCATGCGCGTGACCTGCACCACTTCGGCCAAGTACATGGTCATGGGCAAACTGCGCTCCAGGCGGAACTGTGGGTAGAGAATGATTTTGCCGAGCACGTTGGGGATGTTGTTTTCGCCCCAGGCGTGGTTGGTGTGGGTGGCGCCATTGGGATCGTCCACCACCAACAACACAGAGCGCGGCGGATCCAAGTCGTGCGAGTACGGGCTCACGAACACAGGCGGGGAGCCGTTGTACAGTGCATCTTGGTTGCCGTAACCCAAAAACCGTGGGTAGAGCCGATTGGGTCGCGCCTGGTCGCTCCAAAGTAGACTGGCAGTGACTGGATCGGCCATGCCAAAGGACACGGGCAAGTTCACCGCACCCACAAAGGCACTCACGCCGGCGATTTCGGCACGCAACCGAAACGCATCGATGACTTCCACCACGCGCAGTTGGTACGTGACGCCCGAACCCGTGTCCAGCACATTCACAGCATCTTCGGGTTGCAGCCCGTGGGCCAGCACGTTGCCCGTGGAGGTCAACTCGGCGATGCCGTCGCCCACGTCGGTCAACGTGGCGCTGGCCACGTAGCGGGGCGGGTTCACTTCGATGGTGAACCGCATCTGGTGGCCATTGTTGCGCGTGGCAAAGACGTACGAACTGAACCGGGCACTGGTTGAGGAGCCACAGCAGACGGCGGTAGGCACTTGAAACGGAGTCGTGCTGCAGTACCTGGACTGGCCACGGTACGACATGACGTCGTAGCCAATTACCGCCGGATTGAATGTCTCCGCCGAGTCGGTGAACTCCAGCCCAAACGGCGTGCCGTTGGCCGACGCAAAGCAAAACAAACCAGTGGCCATGTCCCAGGTCACCAAATATGCATTGCCCAAGGGGTCCAAAGCGCTCATTTCGTTTTGGAGGTACTCGGCAAACGTGTCGGGTGTGTACAGCCCGTACTCGATGGGCACCTGCACCGCCGCACCGTTGGCGGCCGAGAACACAAACACGGGGCGGTTGGCCGGGTTGTTGGCCAGGCCTCCGTCGAAATAGAACCGGTTCCACTGGAGGTTCAACTGGCTCATCATGCCATCAGCCAAGTAATTGCCCGGCGTAATCCGGATTTGCGAGAAGCACTGGTAGCCAAACCCACCTTCGAGCAACGGAACGGGACACACTCCGTCGGTCTTGCAGTCCGATGGTGGCGCCACCGTCGGCACGGGCACGTTGCCGCACCCAAAGCCCATCAAGGCCGCCAGACAGTTCGACGTGGGAATAAGCAGGGTAATTGACTGGGACTTCAACGGTGGATCGGTGGTGCAGGTGCCAGTTTGCCGGGCTGTGGACTGGAACGTGAACCGTCCCGTGTTCAAGTTGTACGTGACTTGGAATTCGCCGGGTGCCACCAGGGCCAAGGCGGCGTTGACGATGTTTGCCAAGTACGCCGGCGACGCGATGGGTGGCGCATGCACGTACCCATACACACCGCCGCTTTCCGGGTAGGGACCCGGTGCATTTCTCAACTGGAACTCGGTGGCGCTGAGGACCACGAGGTTCGGATTCGCCGCCGTCAGTTGCGTCAGGCTAGAATCGGTGAGGTTGGTGGACACCAACTGGATGGGTGCGCCCCAGTTCCAGTAGGCACGCAAATCCAAACCATGCTCAAACGCCGTGGTGAAAATGGGCGCTGTGGGATCGTCCAGGTTGACGTCGACCACGGGATTGAACAGAATGGGCACAATGGCCGTGACTGTGACACCATCCACCAGCACTGAAAACTCGCGCGTGCACAACTCCTCGTCGTTGTTGACGATGAGGCGCACGCCTTCGTCAAAGTACACTGTGTTCCACAGCCCTTCGACGGTGTACTGGGCCAGGGGCAACTCCACCGAGCCCAAGTACAGTTGCACCACGGGCGTGCGCAACCGTGGCATCTTGGTGGGCACGATGATGTCGTTGGTGGGGTTGTCGCTGGCACTGTTGCACTGGATGCCGTTGGCCGACTCGACACAAAACACGTATTCGGGACGGCTGCCCATGGTGAATCTTGATGCGCAAGGGCCGTTTATTAAGACGAACACAAAAATTCGCCTGCGAAGAAACAAAGGTGCCCGACATGCCGCCCAAGTACCCTGCGTTGGTGTTTTTGCGTCCTGGAGAAGGTGCGCCCCGGGGTGTGGGTGCCGTGCCCCGCATTGGCCGTGATTTCATCCCCAACATGAACGCGGGCACCAAAATCGTGGTGCCGTTTCAAAGCGAGCCGGAACTGGCCAGCCACCTGTCTGCGGCAGGCATTTCCATTGACAATTTGCCGGCCAAGTTCTCGTGGAACAACCAAGCGCTGGTGCGCAAGCACCGCATGCACGACTACGACGTGCGGTGGCTCATGGATCCGCCGAACCAGAGCACGTGTGGCTCGTGCTGGGCGGTGTCGTCCACCAGTGCCCACACCGACCGCTACTCCATCGCCCACAAGCGCAAGTACGCGCCCTTCAGCGCGGTGGTGACGGCGTCGTGCGCCGTGCGGGAGGCGGGTGCCGACGGTTGCCAAGGCGGCTTCCCCGCTGATGCCGGCTGTTTCTTTGGCCAGGTGGGTGTGCCCAGTGACCAATGCTGGCCTTACGCCGCGTTTTGTGCTCCGGGAGCCCAACAGTGCAGCACCCTGGATGGAGCCTACACATGTTGTGCGTCGGGCTTGCAGGCGGGCTTGAGCGGCGGCGATGCGGGCCAGGCGGTGCAGTGCGCGGACTTTACGGGACGGGGCGGCGCTTCGTGCGGCACGCACCCGGGCAATGCGGGTGTGTGCAGCGACGGAACCACCACGCAGGCCCGGCGCTATTTGGGACTGCCGAACTCCACCGTGTCTCTGGCTGCGGGCTCGCTGGCCGACATCGTGCGCCGCATGAAGTTGAACATCTACGCGGGCGGGCCCATCGTCGGGTGCTACAACGTGTACGGGGACTTTGTGTTTATGACTGTGTTTCCGGTCATGAACTTTCGCCAAACCAATGGCATCTACATTCACGTTCCCAACAAGAGCCTGTACGTCAACGACAGTTACTTTGCTACGTTGTTTGCCCAGCGCAACAACTCCGACAACGAGGACGTGCGGATGATCCAAAACGCCGGCATCTCGTTCGGCAATTCGCTGGATGCGTTCAAGCAGTCGCTGCAAGCGTACTTTGACAAGATCGACGGCGCCCATGCGGTGACCATTGTCGGCTGGGATTCAGGCGATGCCGGCAACGGACTGGGTGTGGTGCCCTACTGGATTGTGCGCAACTCGTGGGGCACAGCATGGAACGAAAAGGGCTACTTCCGCATTGCCATGTCCGATCCGACCCGCAACATCAACGTCTACACCAATTTGGAACGGTTTATCAATCCCAACGACAACTCACCCGAAGGTGGTGCCACCACGTGGTTGGTGCCGGCCAGCAAACCAGGACCCAACCCCAGTCCTGGTCCGTACCATCCCGTGACCCTGGGAGACTCCAAGTCGCGCAAGGTGGCGCTGTACGTGGCCCTGGGCGTTGCCGTCGCCGGCGTGCTCTGGTTTTTGTGGTACCGCAGCCGAAAGCATTGAAATGTATTCACGCCGCCAAGAGTATCTTGTACTCGACCCCATCAATAAGAATCTTGACTGTGCCCACGGCCGGTCCGGGAGCACCCACCGTCAAGGGCACGGACACGATTAAACCATCGGTAGCCTCATCCGCCAGTACCAGTGTGCCAGCGACATCAGGCACCGCAATGACAGAACTGCCCGTCGCCGCGGACAAACTGGGTGTCACCACTCCACCCAAAACGTTCAGGCTGCCACCCACTGTGACGCTGCCATTGACCGTGGCCGTGTCAAACAGAACATCCGCGGCATCCAACACCCCCGCCGTCATCTTGCCCCGAACAGTCAAGGTGTCCGTAACCGTGACGTTGCGGAACGAATTGTCGGCCTGTTGCGGTGTCCGTCCGAAACTCATTTGCTGTATGGCGCCGCAAAAAAATCCACAATGGAACGGAGTCTGGCAGTGTGTTTCATAAAATGTGGCACCAGTCCGACCAACTGTCGTCAGGTTCAACCGGGGCAAAGGACACGTTCTGGCGACGCGGGCGCAATTTTTGTGGGCACGCCGCGGCCTCGGGCACCTTCATGTGCCGCGTGCAAAACACGCCGTGTTCGGGGTTCACCTTGTTCCAACAGTGACGACGCTCCACTGGGAACCAACAGCAGGGCACATTGCGCACGGTTTGAACTGGACTGCGGCACAAGGGGCACGAATGCTGGGCCGCTACCCACTGGGCTATGCAACGGAAATGAAACTGGTGGAGACAAGGCAATTGACTCACAGGCATCTCCTCAAGAAGTTCGCAGCAAATGGCGCACACGGCGTCCTCGTCGTGGTGGAGGGTCTCGCAAGCCATGCTTCGCCGTGGTACGCGCCTCGCGTTTCTCTTTCGCCACTCTGATTTCTTCGGCGCGCTGGCAGTACGTGCACTTGCCCCAGCAGGCATTGTCCCAGTGCGGTGTGATCACTCGGGTGTCAAACCGTCCTGTGCTTTCGCGCAAGGGACAGACACACGACCGGCACTGGCAACACACACAATGTTCACTGTAATCGGCACCGCCATCGGCACGCCCAAAGTAGGCCCGACACGCACGGCACTGGCAGACCCGAGGGGTGCCTTCCTCATCCAGGGACTCGTAGTGGGACGGTGCCATCCACGCCCACAACAAGACCTCGGGCACCCCGTCCACGGCGGCCGGCACATTGGCATACACAGCATTGTCCGTTCGGTCCATGCGACCCCAGTGTTTATTTCCACGTCAAGTTGTTGCGGTGCACTACTCCCACCGCACGTGCACGTGGAATTGGTCCACGTACACGTACAGGTCCTCGTCTTGGGTCTCGTGTAGGGTGATGTCCACGCAATAGCCAATTAGAGATTCGGTCTGTAGGCGAAACAAAAAGTACTCGCGGGCATCTTGGGGTGTCGGGTGAAGGTTGTCTCGCATCCACTCGAGGCGCTCGAAAATGACCGTAATTTTGGGCAATCCGTGGTCAATGGCTTGGCGCACGGCTTGTTTGATTTGAAGAACCACAAGTTTGTAGGCAGCGTCACGGGGATCCACCAACGCCGGTTGCGTACTTTCCTCTTCTAGGCGACGGCGACGCTCTAGTTCTTCGCGAACAGCACGGGCTTCTTGCCGGGCCAATATCGCCCTCGGAGGCAACACAACAGGATCAGGGGATGCCATGAGCACGACCCGTTCGAGAACAAATGGAGTGAAACGTGAAATCACCGTGCCCGTCGACTCCGTCAAATCTGCATCGTCATTTTTTGGGATCTGTGTGTTTATTTCAAAATGGACCGTGCTACTCCCATCGCACGCGCACGTGGAATTCGTTCCACACGTACCCGTCGTCGTCTGGGCTGTCATGCAAGATGACGTTCACCGCATAGCCCGCCAGAGATTCGGTCTGCAGCCGAAACCAAACGTACTCCCGGGCATCCAACGCCGTCGGAAACACATTGCCTTGCATCCACTCAAGGCGCTCAAACTTAACGGTGACTTCGGGTTGTCCAGCCTGAATCGCCTCCCAGACTGTGGTTTTGACTTGTGCAACAATGGTTTGGTACACGGCGTCACGTGGATCCACCACCCCCCGCACGGGTGCTTGCGCCTGGCGACGACGCTCCAAGTCTTCGCGAAAGGCATGGGCTAGGGTCCGCGCCGCTTGGGCCCCTTTGGGAAACCCGAGAGTGGCTGCTTGTGTGGGTTCGGTGATGAGGGCGCTCATCGGATCGTTCGAAGGTGTGACGCCCTTACCGCGCAAAGCCTTTGCATTTGGCTGCTTTCAGTCTCTGCAGATGACGCTCCCAATCTTGCACGGCCTTGCGGTTGTGCGGGGCCAGCACCACGCGACAAGCGTCATCCACGTGTTCGGCACGGAGGTGGGCTTGCAGCGGATCGTACGAGACCCACATTTGGTGGTGGGAAAACGCCACTCGGTAGGTTTCGCGCCAACCACAGCACGTGCTTTTCGTGTGCAGGGCATAGTTGGCCAGGGCCGGTGGCGTCTGCATCGCGGTGCGATACGCAGGCGACGCGGCAATGCTCTTGTCCTGGGCCAACGTGGCGAAGAGTTGACGCAAGTACGTCAGTGGGTACTCGTGCGCCGGATCGTGCGGTGACAGCGCAGCCATGTTTTGTCTGGGCTTCCGAAGACAAAGGACGCTGCGATGTTTAACGCTTCCCAAGCGAAAGCCGCGTCGGCAGAGGAGACGCAAGCCACTGATCCCAACGCCACCCGACTCATCCCCACGTGGGAGCCGCTGTTACTGTTTTTCCTGTTGCTGCTGTGTCCCGACGTCTTGGTGTGCCTGGTCATGACGTTTATGCTCTACAGCCGGGCCGAATGGCGCTCGGTGCAACATGCCGTGCAAAGCGATGGCGTGCGGTTTCTCACCTCCACGCAAGCCGAAGTACAAGGACCAGTCACCCGTGCGGTCCACTGGATCCAACACCAACTGCTCCCTGCCTTCCGGCGCTGATTCAATACAATGGTGTACCCTCAACACGAGTTTATAGCCAGTTTTCCGTGGGGGTCCCAACTGCGGAACACAAACCGCACGCGAAATCCACCCTGCACCGTGCCCGGCACAGGCGTGTTTTGGTCCCGCAGCAACTCGACTTGGGTCTTGGACCAAGCCCGCAAGGCCAGCCGCAACGCCGAGTCGCCCTCGGGCGTCGAGTTCTTGAGGTCCAAAATGATGTGAAACCCACCCCGCGTCTCCACGATGCATTTGATGGGCGTCTGGCGTGGATCAATGACCGACACCACAGCACCAAACAAAGCCTTGTCGTCGATGTCCACCGTCAGGTACTGTTTCTTCAAACAGGCGGTTTGCAACAGGCTTTTGGCCAGGCTCACCACTTTCGGCACGGGTACGTCATCAGTGCCCACAGCGTGGCGTTGCAAGTGTTGGGTGGTGGCCACCGCCAGATCGGCAACGGCTCGCAGAGGGTCACGTGGATTCAAGGTGACGTACACCGCCAGAGCCGCATTGGGGACAGGCCTCCCCGCGTCGTCCTTTAAGGCATCCACCGGGAACTCGTACTGCCTGATGGCATCGAGCAGTCGACCGGGCTCATTCACGATGTCACGGCGCAACACAAACGCCGCCTTGACCTTGACGTCCGGCACGTACTTTTTGCGGGCTGCGATCATGATCATGTGCGTGTCGTGTGGCGTCCACATGTAGTCACACCACTCGCGGATCTGATCGGGATCATACACCAATTCATAGTGGGCTGCCGCCAAGCGAGACTCCACCGGATGGGCTTGACTCGCCGGATGGGCTTCGTTCGCCGCCGCCATAATCCAGTACGTTGGTGTTTGCCAACCGAAAAATGGCGGGCCCAGTGTCAACACACGGATGGAAGTGCGCTCTGCGGCCTCATCGGACCAAGCCGACGAGATTTTGCGAGACCTCCGGGCGTTGAAGGCGGAAATGGCAGATTTGCGCCTGGAGGTGCGTACGCTGTTGGACAAAATGAGCCACCACATCGACTGGGTGGATTCCGTGTACGCGTCGGTGCGGAATCCACTGAACTACTTAAGGTCGCGCCTGAGCGGGTTGGCGGGCGGCAGCGACGAGATCGCCTTGCCCACCAGCAGCGGCGCCACCATCGGAATGGCGCCCCACAGTGCCGACCAACCGTAGTTCAAGTGGTGGTAGTATCCGTCTAGACTGGGGAAGAGACGCGTCCAGCGGAAGATCAAGTCCAACACTACACCGTACAAGGCCAACCAGTACCATTTCATCGGGCCGCGTAACATGTACTGGTACACTGCGTAAAACACGCCCAACATGCCGGCTGCAATAAACATCGCTTCGGCACGGCCATGCTGTTTGAAATAGGGCGTGAGGCCCCACCCATCGGGTCCACCCTGACCCGCCGCTGTCAAAGCCTGCAACCCAGCATCGCCCACAAACCCCACTGCACACGCCAGTGCCACCCAATTCATGCTATCCCCCCGTTTATTCAGACTCAACCGAAAACTGGCCTTCTTGGTCCACTGTCATCCACGCCGAGTCGCGCTGGGGTTGGGCCGTGATCTGGCTGGCGTACTGTCCATCTTTGAACCAAAAGGTCCAAGCATTGGTGTCGGTATTGTACGCTGCACTGAACCGAGGGGTCGTCAACTGCTGGATGATGTATTCCAACCCACGCGCCCCAGGAAAATGCAGCAGCAGGCGCCCATCTCGCTCCACCCGAAACCGCACCGGATTGTCTTGCGTCACCGAGATGCCAGAGACGTGTTCGCCATGGGTAGCCCGCACCACCCTGGCTCTGGCCGCCATTTGAGACAATGGACGCTTGTGAGGGGCGCGTTAAACCTTGCAGGCAGCAATTTCGGACGTTGCAGAGTACAAGTCGAGACCACGATGGCCACAGCGCTGACTGATCAACATCGAGCCAAAGTGCTGGCCGTCCTTGAAGCCTCGGACTCTGGTTTGAGCGCAGCCGAGATCAGCGAGCAGAGTGGCATCCCCCGCGTCACTGTCAATCACCATTTGTACGATTTGCTGGAGTTGGGTTGCGTGACCCAGCAACCTGGCACTCTGCCTCCACGCTGGAACGCCACCCACAAAGTACCCGAACGTGACCCTGTGTCTTGTGGAGCCTCGCCGGAGCGACTGATCGTGCTGGTTGACTTGGGCACAGTGCACGATTGTTTGCAGCACTTGGCCGAATACGTCGACCGCGATGACCCCGGCCGAGACCTCACTGTGGTGGCCTTTGCCGACCAAGGATTCAACGGCTACGGCGTCAACCCCGTCGCTCCGCCGTCCATCCACGTCCTGCGGGCTGCGCAACCCGACCCCAACTTTTCCGATCTGGAACTCGTCGCCACCGTGTTTTCGCAGATTCACGCCAACCGTCAGAGTAGCCCCACCTTTGTCATTGCCACCAAGGACCGCCGGTTCAAACCGTTGAAACTTCTCGCCGAGCGAGAAGGCTGTGCGCTGTCGCTGGTGGAGAATTGGCAAGAGTTGCGGAAGTTTGTCGAGTAAATTGGTTGCTCATGTGGCTGCCACGAGCCTGGCACAGTGTACCCCATACTTTGGTGACCACGGTGCAAGGCTACCTCAGTTGGGCGGCGCGCCATAAGTGGGTGTATGTTGTTCCGCTGCAAGATCAACTCGGGGACCAGGCGCACTTTGCACGTCTGGCTGTATTTGAGGATCGGGTGTACCTGGCCTTGACGAATCCCGGTCGCGTGTGCGTGTACCGAATATCTGACGGTTCCAAAGTTTGCCAATGGCGCAGCAAAAGCATACGAAATCCCATCTCCATCGCCGTGTATGACTC
Source organism: uncultured Gammaproteobacteria bacterium (assembly GCA_964561915.1). Taxonomy (GTDB): domain Bacteria; phylum Patescibacteriota; class Microgenomatia; order UBA1406; family GWC2-37-13; genus CAZLQR01. The sequence continues at coordinate 25,266 of CAZLQR010000014.1, forward strand.
GCCGCGGGGCCCCGAACTCGCCGTGATCAATCGAGCGTTTAGTGTAGTCGTCTTTCGACTTTCTGGGGGTATTGGAGGGTACTGCGTGCGCAAGTTTCGCCACGCTCTTACCTGTGCCGAGTGGGGCACTGTTCACCGCGATACACTATTCATCGCCTGTTCTGCGGTGGTACCCTGCCTGGCTATGCTCAGTGTTGTGGATGGGACTCTACTGAAAACACGGAACCTTGCCGTGGATCCCATCGAGACAGCAATGCATGGCCCATCCCAAACCTTGTGTACAGTGGATTGGTCTACGCAACTGGTTTGTGTAGGACCAGCCGACCGCGAGGTTTGGCACAACACGTTTCAAGTGTCCTCTGAACCGGGTCTAATCCGAGACATAGCACTGGTTTCTTCCGATGAACTGTTGATGATCAACTACGGGACCCATGACATTGTGGGTTTGCGTGCATCAGACGGCGTGGTCACAGCCCGGATTCCCCACGCCCAGCCACACCACATGGTTCGCATGGTTACCGACGGCAAGGTTCTGGTGGGGTTGAAGTATGATCGTCATGCAGACGGATTGGTGGTGGTGTGTGGCAAACCTCCATAAAGCACAAACATGCAGTGGGGTGTTGAGATGCGCCGTTGGCAACGTGTGCCACTGCACATCACTGCTGTGGTCAAAGCCTACCGGCCCCTGAAATTGCGGTGGTCGAGGACCATGTTTGTCACACCCACGTTCTTTCCTTTGCCCTGCATTGCTGAAGCGGAGGGCCGAGTGTTCGTGGTGGACCGCCATGTCGTGCACGTCATTCGGCTGTCTGATGGCGCCCACGAGCGGACCTGGGACATTCCCACCCATTGTGTGGCAGCATTGCCCAATGGCGTGGTGGCCGCTTCCATTGGTGTCGTACAGCAAGTGTGGATCTTCCAAGATGACATGATCCGCACCATTCTGGATGATGTGATACCCACGTCCGGCGAAGATGATGCGTACTGGTCGCAAGGTCTCGCCTTCACGAAGGACGGTACAACCTTGGCCGTACAAACGGAAGGGAAAGTTCATCTGATTCGTCTCTCAGACAAAGCACTACTGTTTGCCACGAAACGACTGGGGAAATTGTTGCGTATTGGTATCTTCGGCGCCCACTTGTACGCAGCCACCGCGTATCGCGTGTTTGTGTTGCGTGTGTTAGACGGAACGTTGGTGCACGCCCTCGATGTGAATTGGGAACTGCGTGATTTCACCATCCTGGACGAGTATCATCTTTTGGTCTACACGGCGCTTCACGTGTTGCTTCTCCGTGCGTGCGACGGGGCTGTGTTGCAACTGTGGTCTTCACAATTTCCTGTGTGCGAGCAGCACAAATATTATCGCCCCTCGGGTGTGACAGTTGCGTCTTCTGGATGTGTGCTTATGGCGTTTGGCCCTCACCTTGAGGAGTTTGAACTCACACGACGATGTCACGGACCCGACGTTGGCAACGCGTGCCCCAAGGGCTTGTCTCTGTCGTGGACGCCCACCGCTTGAACTTTCGTTTGGTGAACCAGTTTCAGGCCAGTTGTACGTTGGCTCCCGACCGCCACAGGGAAGTGGTCTACTTGGTCAGTGCTGTTTCGGTGCATGCAGTGAATTTCAACGGAACTCAAATTGCCATGTATCCGATACAACATTCCTGGTCTTGTACCATGGCGGCAGCCTGCGATGGCTTCGTGTGCGTGGCGTCCAGCAAAGGATGCGGTGTGTACACTCCCACTGGGACATTCTACCCCATCGCGACCGTGACCAACATCATCGATGTGAACGTGGCACGCGGAGGCATCGTGTATGTGGTTCACGTGGCTGAGTCTGGAGAGGCCATCATTGTTGTTGTACTCAAACTACACTGGTACGACCACGGTCTGTGCCTGGAACAAAAATGGACTTTGGACTTGTCAGAGCGGATATTTCCCAAGGTACACCTCACCCATCATGACGAGCCGCTGCTGTTGAAATGGACACAACAGGGCTGCTCTGTGTCACCACTGCACGATCCAGATCGCGTGGTGGGGCGCTTTGGGCCGTTTTCAAATCACCCCCGCACTACTGTTTGCGGATCGCTCCTCGTGACCAACGTCGGAGGAGAACTGATGATGCATCGCTTGGATGGATGTGTCGTCCAGCAACACTCTTTTGACTCGGACGGTGCTATATGGGCGTTGCGTGGTTCTGACCGTTACATTTTTGTTGCTGCATGGTCCACGGTGTATGTTTACAAACTGTCGTAACCCGGCGGAAACATCATCGTCCTTCGGGTGTGACAGTTACGTCTTCTGGACGTGTGCTTATGGCATTCGGCCCTCACCTCGAAGAATTTGAATACACACGACGATGTCACGGACCCGACTTTGGCAACGTGTGCCGCGTGAACTTGTCTCTGTCGTGGACGCCCACCGCATAAACGTTCGTCTGGTCCACAAGTTTCACACATTTTGTGACCTAGCGGCTGTGGTTGCACCCGACCGCCATACACAACGCGTCTACTTGGTGAACATTGGCCGGGTGTACACAGTAAACTTGGACGGAAGTCTCATTCACTCCTATGCCACACAACATTCCTGGACTTGTCAACTGGCAGCGGCCTGCGATGGCTTTTTGTGTGTTGCGTCCACGTATGGACGATGCGGTGTATACACCCCCACCGGGGCATTTCATTCCATGGCAGCAGTCGCCAACATCATCGATGTAAACGTGGCACGCGGGGGCATCGTGTATGTGGTCAGCATGGACCAGTCCGCCAGCAACAAGCACTTTATTGTGCTTCAACTGCGCTGTCATGACTGCGGTCTGTGCCTGGAACAAAAATGGCATTTCAACCGGCCCCAACGGAATTTGTTTAAGGTGTGCCTCGCCGCCCACGACGAGCCGCTGCTGCTAGAGTGGGTGCCACGGGGCTATGTCGTGACAGCATTACACGACCCGGGCCATGTGATTGGCTATCTTGGGCCATTTTCGAGCCATCCCGATGTCACGGTTTGTCAATCACTCCCCGTGACCAACCCCGGCGCGAGTTTGATGGTGCATCGCTTGGATGGACATGTCGTCTTGCAGCATTGGCCCAACTTCGACGCCGTCGCACTGTTGTGTGCCATTGACCGCCACGTATTTGTTGTCGTGTCGTCCATTGTCTACGTTTATCATTTGTGGTAACTGGTGGTATCCTCGCTGTGTGTTCAAAAGAATAGTGTGTTTGCCCATGCGGATAAACAAACACGGCCATGGAGCACAAGACTTCCTACCAGTGGTACTGTGCCCGACCCAAAGAACACCGCAATTTCAAAAATTTGGATGGCTGGAACGACGTGCCGATTCCTCAACAAGAACGCTTTTGGTTTTACCACCGCATTTCTCAATCGGATTTCAACTGGCGTGCGGCCCACACCACGTGTTGGCCTGGTCGCATCAACTACCCCTTTTTGTACCGCGTCCGCTGCGCCCACTCCGATGACTCGTGCCGCTGTGACCAAGTGCGCATCAGTCCGCGCAACATGACGGGTTGATGCGTGTCTGGCACCAATACACTGTAATAGCCGCGATGGGGGTGCCCAGCATCACCACCAAGCCCACTGCGGGTACAACCCGCGCCACGTCACGCTCCGTTCGCACGGGCCGACCCAAGTCCGCCCACCACGATGCACACAGTTGAAAGCAGCGCAGTTGCAACAGATAAGAACAGTTGCACAGCACGCCACAAAACGCATCGGGCGTAGACTGCGACCCACGCCACGCCGCCGTTTCGGTGGCCCATGCACCGCACGCACCACCTTCTGCCATGCACGCGTTGCCCTTGCACTCGCTCAACACGTCGGCCAAAATGCTATCAGTCTGGTCCACGTCCTCCACCGAGCCATAGTAAAACAAATAAGCCCCCGCCAGTGTTAACGCCACAGTTAGTGCCACTCCACACCGCGGGTGCCGCCGCACGCCCTCACACATGGTGCCACTTGAATTTATGGTGGCACGTATCTGTATTGCTCAAAAAACGTCTGAACATCTGTCACGTGGCCCCGCTCATCCAAGATTTGTCGCAACTGCGAGGCACGCTCCAACGATTGCCACTCGGCATGCTTTTGCGCCACCCACCACAGGACGAAGCAGAGTGCATCGGCCATGTCGTGCAACCGGTCGGAACAGGTTTGCCAACCATTCACTGTTTCCAGATGCGGGCGTGCAATTTCCACGGTCATCATTTTGCGGACCGGATAGTTTTCCTCGCCTTCGGGCAACTTGAAGTGCTTGTGCATGGGATTGGGACTCAACAAGATCGCCTTCTCGCGCAGGAAGTGATACAACAATTGTTCCACGTGCACCAGTCCAGTCGGAGGCTGGCGTTCGATCAAAACATGGCGGGCTCGATCCAGCCGAACACGTTGCTCCTGGACAAAGTGTTGCACCCGGTCCACTGCGTCGGCTGTGTGGTACAATCGACAGTCCTCACGCTTGACTGTTCGATGCTGCAACTCCATGATGTTGACCCGTTCGGCGTGCACCACCGATTCGAGGGTGTAGTCTTCGGTTAACGTCACCTCCACCAACCCCAAATTGACCATGCCCACGTCAATGGCAATGACATGCATACACGTTTTGATCCAAAGCACAGAGGATTCATTCAACACGAGGCACCACGCGTCTCGAAGCAACCGTAGGTTTGCGTCGGCACGTTGTAGCACGAACAGTTGTTACCATTGCACACCGCCACTCCAGATGTGCAATTGTTGCTGGTCACCACACCACCCAACGAACAGTCGCACGAGCCGTAGGTGCTTTGCACCGGGCTGGTCACGACTGGGTAGGCATACGGATAGCCGTACGACCCGTACCACGGGTCCACATAGCCATAGTAACTGGTGCCGTATGAGGGCCAGTTCGTTCGTCTCCAGCCGTACGGCGACCCACCATGCCAGCCACCGTGGCCATGCCAGTGACCCCCACCACCTCCTCCTCCACGTCCTCCCCAACCCCCTCCGCCTCCACCACGAAATCCCCCTCCACCGCCCCCGCGTCCACCACCACCACCACCTCCTCCACCTCTAGGCATGATTGCAGTTTACTGTGTGGTGCTAATTTTATTGCCGAACCGGAGAAGTGGGACCGGGCTGGTACTGGGGACTGTCGGGTCTTCCGGGTGGAGTGTGCGGCTGGTACGTCGGCGCATCCGGTGTGTACTCGTCGGTGGAGGGCGTGGGCGCATAGTTGTACCCCGCCGCGGGGTTTTGTTGCTGTTGTGTGGGCCAAGACTGTTGCGCTGCGGCTGACACCTGACCCCAGGCCGCTTCTGCCCAGTTCGTAGCCGACGACGCAGACGGCTGCTGGTGGTGGTACCCATCGGACCGACGGTAGTCATGGTTGGACCTGCGGTCACCGCCACGGTCGTTGTAACTTCTTCGGTCTGGTCCCCGGTCTTGATCGCGGTATCGATTGGGTGGCGGCCGCCGTTGGGACCGTTCCATCACCTGGCTGCCCAGCACCCGTTCTCGGGCGGCAAGGTCATCGGCCCAGGCCCACATGCGTTTGTCTCGCTCGTACAACGCCGCCTCACGTTCATCCAATTGCTTGGATCTCTTGTCCAGATCCGTGGCGCGCTGGTTGAGTGCACTGTATTGGAGTTTGTACCACTCCATCCACCGTTTGATGTACGCCGCATCCATGTTGCCATTGCCCGCATCGGGCGTCGGCATGGACGCCGCCAACTCCGCCATCTTGATGCACCTTTGTTCACTTCCGACACCAACAAAATGCCTCAATCCTCCCACCGCAGCGCACCATCCCGCATGACGCACACTGCAGCGTTGCCTTGCGGCCCAGCGTAGTCTCTTGCGTAAGATGTGCCATAATGCACCAGCAATTCCTCGCCGGCCTTGACGTCTCTGGATGTCCACAATTCCAACCGTCCCGTGTCGTAATTCCACACACTGTGCACATTGGTGGTTTGGTCTGTGTCTGGTTCGTTGAGGTACAATGCCGGATTGTCCACGAAGGTTTTGTCCAGCCCACCGTGTGGACCAGTCGGATCCAGGTAACAGCATGATTTGTCGGTCGAGTGCAGCCGTGACTGCACCAGATAGCGCCCCACAGCACGCTGCTGTTCAAATGGCAGTTGGCCCATTTTTAGGGCCAAGCGTTTGTCGCTGATGATCTGCCCCGGGTACACGCCTACGCACGACTGGGCTGGGATGTCCGCGTCCACAAAACACCCCAATCCATGCCGTGAGGGCTTGACTGTCAATTGGATGTCTTTGGGTGTACGCACCGACCACGTGTGGTGTGTCGTGTCGCGGCGTACAACCACTGGGTCCCACTTGCTGGTGCCGTACCACCGTCGCATGGGTTACCCCTTGCGTTTAAACTTTTCGACTAGTCTGATTTGCCGCGGACGTGAGATGGAGTGCGTTTTGACACGATCCATGTGATTTCGCAACGTAATGGTATGCCATGCAATGAAACGAGCCGCGTCTTCCCATTGTGCAAGACCGAAGAAACGAAGGGCATGTGTACACTCAGGATGTATCACGCAGCCAGTTTTCAACCAACCCGGCGAAACTAAGGGTTTGTATTGCGCAACACACAAGCATGACACCATGGTCAATGTCTTGAAGAAACGTTGCGTGCAACCGGGATGTACCAAACAACCAAACTTCAACCATCCCGAAAACACAAATGGTCAATACTGTGCAGCACACAAACACGACGGCATGGTCGATGTCAAGAACAAAAAGTGTGTCTATCCGGGATGTATCAGACTTAATCCGGTCTTTAATCAACCTCAACAGCCGTTGGGTTTGTACTGTGCCGTACACAAACACGATGGCATGGTCAACGTAAGAACCAAACATTGTGCCCAGTCTGGATGTAACAAACAACCAGTGTACAACCAACCACAAGAGGCAATTGGTTTGTATTGTGCAACACACAAGTACGACGGCATGGTTGATGTGAAAAACAAGCGATGTGCACATCCAAGATGCATCACACGACCAAACTTCAACGAACTCGGAAAACTTACGGGGTTGTACTGTGCAGCACACAAACATGACAGCATGGTTGACGTTAGAAACAAACGGTGTGCTCAACCTGGTTGCACCACACAGCCAAGGTTCAACCAACCCGGAAAGGCCAAGGGTATTTACTGTGCCGAACACAAGCATGATGGCATGGTCGATGTCTTGAGTCAACAGTGCGCACAACCCGGATGCACCAAACAACCTTCTTACAACCATCCAGGAGCAAAAAGGATGTATTGCATTACGCACAAGCGTGGCGGCATGGTCGACGTCAGAAACAAGCGATGTCGCCAGCCTGGATGCACCAAACTACCAGCGTTCAACTATCCAGGTGAAACAAAACGTGTGTATTGCGTGGTCCACAAACATGACGGTATGGTCGACGTCATGAACAAACGGTGTGTCCACCCAGAATGCACAACGCGTGCTTCGTATGGATTCATCGGCATGGCCGCAACCCGTTGTGCTCGGCATGTCCAGGCCCAAATGATAACACAACCCAAACGCAGATGCGAGGTTGATGAGTGCAAGGGATTTGCACACTGGGGGACTTTGGGTTCTGTTCCGGAACGTTGCGAAACACACCGTCTTCCATCCGACGTGGATCGTGTCCTCCAACGTTGCAACACATGCTTCCTACCCAAAGTGGTGGACCATACCCAACTGTGTGCCGACTGTGGATCAAAGTTCCTGAGTTATCGACTGTGTAAGCAACGCCGCGTCAAGGCCTACATTGATGGAGCACCAGATCTAAAGCACTACACCTACTACGATGAGATCATTGACGAAGGTGCATGTGGCAAGAAGCGACCCGACCTTGCGTGGGACTGTGGCACACATTGGGTGGTGCTGGAGGTGGACGAAGATGCCCACCGCGACCGGGTGCAGTGCACGTCTGAAGAGACTCGTATGGTAGATGTGACAGTATCTTTCGGCATGCCCACCACATTCATTCGGTACAACCCGGATCGGTTTCGGGGCCAGCGCGATTCATTACGCGAGAAAGACCGACTGCAAGTGGTGCACAGCACGCTACTGGCGGCGTTTTCCTCGCCACCCACTGACGAGTCCGAGATGTTGCGCGTGCGGTATCTATTCTACGACAACCACATCACCGGGGAGTGGCCAGCACACGTGATGCTGTTGCCGTGTACACCAATCAACCCCACAAATAAGGCTGAGTAAAACAAATGGAAACACACGATACTCGAGGTGCTGTGCGCCGGCGCAGTACCATGCTGTGTGTCAAACGGCAAAAACAAAAGGCACAATGGCGAGTCAACTTCAAGTGTGAATTGTACGCGGGGGCGTACGAAAGGATCCATTGTGATGCTGAGTTCGCGTGGAGACAAACCCACAAAAAGCATCGAAACAGACTGTGGCGGTGGCGCTTGGTGTTGGGCAATCATGCGTCGTTTCACAAGGCTTGCCGTCCCCACGAAGTGCCAACCAGGTGGCAAACCCGGATGCACAACAAACAATGCATTGCACGCGAATTGAGTATGTATCAAAATTGAGTGAATCGGGGTGGTCCTTGGGTCTTGAGTTGCGAGCAATAGGCTTGATCCAGTCCGGATATAGGGCGAGTGTAAGGGTCGCGTACTTGCACCAGATCGTGCATGAGAAACTGCATCCATAACTGCCGGGCTTGCATGTGACTATACGGATTTGGCTCGGCTTGCTGAGCGATAGATCGTTCGTAAAGCAACGGATTGATGTCCGCGACCCAATAACGGTCACCCAACGGCGTTACTTCGCACTGCAACTGGGGTTGGTCGGCAAAGTAGGTGGGTGGACAGCCCTTGAACCGTGCGCGCCAGGCGATCTCCTCCTGACACGGCGGCGGGTTGGGGCAGCACTGGATGTCAAAGGCTGTAACCGGGGTTTGGGCGGTGGTGTCCTGGTAGGCTTGGGTGCCAGCCTGGGCCAGTCCGAGGGAGCCCACGACGGGAATGGTGGTGGCGTGTTGGACGGGGGCGCGAGTCAATACGCCGTCGGGTGGCATGCTCCCGGTGGGACAGTCGGCAGCGTACGGGGCCTTGCCCATGCGCCCGGCGTCGTACGACTGTTGTTTCACGGCGTTGACACCGAGGGAGCGGATGCCATCGGTGTACAAGCCGACATCGTAGGTGCTGTAAGCCATGCACGCAGTTTCCTTTCAAGAGACATTCTTTTGCAAAGAAGTCAAAGACCACAGTTTCATTTCGCGCGCTGTTTCAAGCGCAGACACTTTGGATACCGAAACTTCATGACGACGGCACCCGTGGGGGTGTGGACGATCTTTAGGTGGTGGCTATTCTCAGCGTGGACGTAGATGCCACCACCCGTAACGTCGACGATTTGGTAGTGGCATGATCGGTGCGTGTTCACCACTTTCCCATCGGCCAACCGGATGGCACGAATGGATTGTCGGTGGGCCATCAAGAGGGTGTCACCGTCGCGTGCCACACCAAACGTGAGAAAGGGTGATTCGGTGCGACACGCCATAAACACGCGACCGTCCGGATGGAGCACAACCACGCAGTGGCCCTCGAGTTCTTGAGAATCGTACTCGTCTGCGTCTTGCAGCACGAGACAGATCAAACCCGAGGGTGTAATGTCCAGAGACACGGCGTAGGTGAGTGCCGAGTGGTCGGGAAGAACTTGACGCAGCCATGTTCCGTCACACAGAGCAAAGGCATGCAAAGCCTTGGGCTCAGCAAAAAGATCAGCAAAAAGAATCCACACTTCTCCAGCCGCAGTAACGGTGGCGTCATAGGGGCGTCCGAAAGGGTCAAGGTCCGTGGTCCACAGTGTGCCCTGGGTCTTGGAAAACAGTTCGACTCGGTACGGCAGGGCACGCAACAGTATGGCGTCGCCGCGGGGCGTAACTGCACACAACGTAGCGTAAACAAAGGTCAACTCCTGTTGTAACCCGGTGGCAATGTTGGCCACCACGAGTGCACTGAGGTTGCCAAAGCACAAGTGTTCGGCATCCAATTGTAAGGTTTTGTTCTGGAGGGTCTCGTCCGGGAATTCGTACAAACACGACACCACCTCGCTAAAATGGGCATAGCCTTCGACACGTTGAATCACGTGCCGCGCCACGCGGCGCCAGGCTGGGATGCGGCGTACGATGGACATGTGAGGTGCACCACGGTGCGGTGGAGAATGGGTGTTCTGTCTCAATGTATTGGGCACATTGTTGAGGAAGACAGTCAAGCGCGTTGGCGAAACTTAACTACGACAGCACCTGTGGAAGTGTGGACGATCTTGGTGTGGGGGTGGATGATCTTGGTGTGGGGTCGGCCCATTTGCAGACGGATACCGTCAGACACGACGACCACGCGGCTGTCAAGCGACGCACGCGCGTTGACAACGGCTCCATCGGCCAGCCGAATCACATGGATGCACTTCGTCCCGCTCACCAAGATGGTGTCGCCGCCGCGTGCAACGCCAAAATCCTCAAACCAAAACGAGGTGCGACAGGCCATGAGCATGCCGCCTTCGGGGTGCATGACGACTAGGCCCCGGGCGGGTCCCACCAGCGCATCGTCTTCGTCGCGGTCTTGCACGGCCAGACAAATCAACCCGCTGGGTGTGGTGTCAACCAGGACTGCACGCTGGAGTTCCAGGCAATTGGGGAGCACTTCACGCAGCCACGTTCCGTTGCGCAATGCAAAGGCATGCAACGTCACACTGTGCTTGACAAACAAGACCCATACTTCGGCTTCACTGGCGGTAACAGTGGCATCAAACGGACAGCCAATGTCGCCGACGCCCTTGGTCCACAGTGGGCCGTGGGTGGGGGAGGCCACTTGGATCCAGTGTGGAACCCGTGACACGAATACGAATTCGCCGCGTGACGTGACTGCACATGCATTTCCGGAGGACATGTGCCAGTGTGTTTTCAACCCGGTGGATCGGTTGACGGCCACGAGCGCATCGCACGTGCCGAAATACACGTGTTCGGCATCCCCTTGCAAGACTTTGCGTCGCACGGCTTCCTTGGGGTAGTCATGCAAGCAGAGTATCGGCTCGCTGGTGTGGGCGTACGACTCGACGCCTTGGATGACGTGGCGTGGCACGCAACGCCACGGCGGGATGCGACGCACGATGGACATGTGTGTGTGCTAAATCGGTAGGGCTCTGGATTACAACATGGATTCTGTGGGTTTACTTGGGTTGGAACGAGTTCATCATTTGCATCAGCATCATAGGATCCATGCCGCGGCCGTTCGCCGCCGCGCCTCCAGTGCCACCACCCGCGAGGTTGCCGACCATACTGGCCAGACCTTGGAGTTCGGGGGGTGCGCCCTCCGGCGTGCCCATGCGCATCAGGGCTTGGAGTTGACCCATGTTGCTGGCCATTTCCATGAGTTCTTGTTCCGACGTGTTTTCCATGACCCTTTGACCAATGGCAAAGATGTCCACCTTGGCCAAGTCAAATTGTCCGGACGAATACTCGTCGGCCAGCCTTTGGGCCACACCTTGAATGCGGTGCAACATTTTTGAGGGAATGAATTGCATCTGTGCGTACATGTTGAGGGTGTCGATGTACTGGAAGAGCGTGTCGCGGCTTTCGGCGTCAAACGAGGGGTCACTCCATTTGGTGCGCATGTCCAAGTCTTTGAGGATTTGCAGGTCTGACTCCAACAGCGTCTTGATGTCCCGGCGGCGGCACGTCTCGTAGTGGGGTCCCATTTGGTTGTGCCAGTCCTTCATAAGCATCTTGGCACCGTCCAGTTTGATTTGGGCCTTGGCCACGACATTGCCGTGCTCGTCCGTTTCATCTGCCGGCTTGACAAACGCGCGAAACTTCAACCACTTGCGGTTGACAGCCTGGCACTCGGGAAAGACTTCGCGCAACCCAGACAGCAGTTCCTCAATGGTATCCACAAAGGCCGGGATGACGTCGTCTTTGCCCTCGTCCGGGAGAGGCGCGGCGCACGCTGCCATCTGTGCCTTTCCTGTAGGCCTGCAGAATTTACACCGCGCGACCTTGAACGTGCCCCGACACATGCCACAAGCGTTCCTTGCCGCGCGGACGGTTTTCGCTTGGGCAAGAGAATACACACGTCATGGCGGACGAGGCGTGTGCGTCAATCCTGAATGTCAGTGACGAGCCGGTGCCTGCTGGCGAGGCTGGCGCCCGCAAGGCTACGGCCACACCCAGTGCGGAAGAGGCCAACGACGCGGAGGCGGCGTGGCTGGAACACCAACTCAATTTGGTGCACGAAAACGAGTTTGGTTATGCGCCAGAGACACGCAAATGCGGTGGTCCTGACATTGTACTGAAACACAGGCAGTGGTTTCTTTTGCGGTGGATGAACTGGACCGGTGTGGGGTTGACCCGACTGGAATTGAACGAGGTGTGTCGGATTTTGGGATTGCCGGCTTCGGGGGATTCGTGCGACGCGTGTGCCTACACGTTGGCGTTGCACTACCAGTTGGATGCCAGCGAGGCGGGCACGTGTGGCATGGGTTTCTTTTCGCCGGAATTTGTGGATCCACACTACTTGGAGATTCAACTGGGTCGAAGACGACTGCGATTGTGTCGCTTACGGGTGGCGCCTGTTTCACATCAATGAAACGAGACACATTGCCATGTGTATTTCGAACACGTCACGTGCGGTAACTGGGGTTGTGGCTCTCCAAGAAGCGCAAACTTCGCACCATAACGTCCAACGGAACTGTGGTGGTGAGTTCATGGCCACCTTCCAACCGACATTGCAAGACGCGACGTGTCTGCCACGGTGGATGGCTGCCCCGAACCGTGTCGGCCACGCCGGTGATGACGGCACGCGCACGGTTGGGTGGATCGATCCGTGACTCCCACTCTTGCATACGATGGAGTGTCTGGAAGGCCTTCAACTGCAAACGTTGGTCGGAGGCCGACAAGTGGGCGTGGCGAGTCCACGGCGTCAGTACAGGACAAAGCAGCAACGCCGGCAAGTGCATTCGATTGGCCACCAGATGGGCGTAAAAGGCACCACTGGACACGCCCACCAAGCACACTGGACTCGGTGTCGTACGTTGCACTTGTTCCACTGTGGCTTGGATGTCAGCCAGTGCCTGCGCCGTATCGGTGAGTGAAAAATCCGCCGTCACCACCGAAAACCCATGTGTTTCCAGGGCGGCGCGCAAGGGCTTGTCGTAGCCCACATGGCCGCCTCCAAAGCAACCACCGTGGCACCATACCACCCACATGGCCCTCCGTTGACCGGTGTACGCGACCCGTGTGCGGGAGTCGGCACTTGATACAAATCTGCAGTGGCCCCCTTCTGGAGGGTTTTTTTGGGACCTCCGCCTTTCGTTGTGTCACAAGCGGATTCATGTTGCGCACGCAAGCCTGGACCCGGGTGACCAAGTCCATGATCCACTGGATGAGTGGGTTTCGATGCGGCAGTCTTCGTGCGATTCACACGACACCAGTGGCTATGCGACACGTTGCCTCCAACCAAACCAATGTGGTGGCGCTGTGCCACGACATGTCGTTCAAGGTGAATGTGTGCGACACCAACCTCAACGTCTTGCATTGTACGGCACCACTTGCGTACGCCAATGCGGCACGTGGTACTTTTCATGGTTGTATCGTGATTGAAGACTGCGTCTTGGTGTGGCACAATGCGCCGTATGCTCACTTGTGGCTGCATGAAGACGGTGCCTGGAGAACCGATGTGCATTTTCAGTATGCCGTGGAGAACATGGCCTACGCGCATCACTCGAAGGAATTGATAGTCAACGCCACCGATCGACTGGAACTGTACGCGTGGCCCATGATTACGCCCACGCGGAAACTGGTTCCAGCCCTGGGCACACACATTGGCTCAGTGGCCTACAGTTACAGTCTAGACCATGGCCCGGCGGTGCACATTTTGGCGCGATCGCATGTAATTGGCAAAGGTCACAGTCTGTTCAAATTGGACTTGGGCGCAGAGGTTACGTCGTTTCAACAAAGTTTCTCCGTTTATATGGATTCTCTGTCGGTCAGTGCGGACGGAACTTTGTTGGTGCTGGTGGTTACGTTTGGCGGCGTGTACGTGCTGCGTGCCTGCGACGGCCAAGTGATGCACGTGAGGGTTCTGCCCAAGCGATTGTACGCCGGTTGCTTTGTGGGGCCAAGGAAGATTGCCGTTGTGGGCGACGAAACCCTGTTTTTGTTGTCACTGGCCTGAGTGGACGAATGAAACAAGGGCACTTTCATTTTAGGATGCAAGCATGACCAGTTTCGGTGATCACGACCACGGTATCGCGGGCACCGACAAGCACGCCACGCAGACGTACCCGCGGCGGAGCCCGCCACGTATGCACGCAGGCCAAGTCCGAATGGCGAAACACATGCACTTTGCCGCGGTCGGCCACCAAAATGTCACCGCACGCAGTGGTGGCCACGTTTTGAACGGCTTGGAACGGAACTTGGCCCCGCAGGTACTCGGTGGGCTCGGTCGTGCGGCGCACGTAATCCCACCGGGGTTGTAGGCCCACATGGTTGGTGTTGCCGTGACTGAACACCACGTGTGAGTGGGTCAGTGCCAGGCCCTGTTTGTGACCCTTTTGCTTTGACTCGGCCATGGTGTACGAGTGCAGCAAGCGCCCGACGCACAGTTCTGAAATTCCAGTACTGTACACGTCGATGGTGTCACCTGCCCCCACAGCCAGCGCTTGGGTTTGGGGACAGACGCACAAGCAGTAGCCCCACAGCGCATCCCGGGGCATCCAGCGCGAATTGAACCACAGGGGTGAAGTTCCGTCAGCGCGGTACACGACCACAGTACAAACCGAATCGCACACGTACATGATGCCGCGTTGCACCACCAACGCCTGTGCGTCGGTTGCGACGCGTCGTTTCCAAAGGACGTCCCCGTGTGTCGTGAACTTAATTGCGTGCGTCTCGTGCCACCCTTCTTGCACCAGCGCGTAGAACGGCATCTCTTCGTCGGCCGGGTCCATGGCCACATTGAGCGAGGTGCGAAACAACGCCACGCCCAGGTAAACCCGGCGGATTACCCGTTCGAAGGACAATTTGGCACTGTGGTACGACTGCACGCCGCGCAACAGTGCTCGCGAAACTCGTCGCCATGCTGGCGAGCAACACAACGCGTACATGGTTGCCAACCACGTGGCAAACAAAGTGACGGCACGTTCAACACGCAGTTTATGGTAGGCATCGGGCAAAGACATGCATGGCCAGATCACACACCACCAGAAATTGTTGGTTGCGCAGTAAAAGTTGTGCGTGCGGTACCGACGTTTGTTCGGTGCGAATCCATTCGCTCAACAGTCCGGAACGTTGGAGTTTCATCGAAAGGCCATCCCTCCACCGGAGCCACCGAAACCCGCTGGCCGACCGATCATACACCACAATGCAATCCCCAGCCACGGAAAACGGCACACCGATGTAACACGAATGCCAGACATGCAACAAAGTCCAGGTGGCCAAATCAAAGACATCAAGTCGGTCAGACTCAAAGCCTTGCACCAACAGCCGATGACCATCGGAAGTCAAGGCCATGCGGTTCGGCATCCAATTGCGCCATTTGGGGTGGAACAGCACGCGGCACAGTGTGCCGGCCCCGTTTAGTTCCAAAATAACGTGGTTGTCAATGTCAGCCAACAAGACGTAACCTTGCTGCGTGACGAGCATGCCAACAATGTAATGGGGCCAGGTGCATTGGCTGGGTAAGCCAGAGAGTGACGCCAACTCCCAGGTTTCGGCCCTAGTGTCCAGATCTGGGTTGATGACTTGAATCGTGCAGCGGTCGTAATCGCTGACCAACAAACGGTGGGTCACCGGACAAAACGCCAAATGCAACTGAGAGCCCCATTTGCCAGGTAATTTTCGCACGTTAAACGTTTGGCGCGGCAAACACACGACGTACACGCCCCTGTACTGCACGGCCACGGCCAACGTTCCAGTGTAAGTGGGGTGCTCCACCACCGAATCCACCCGAAAATGAAGACTGCGTACACACACTTCGTCCAGCAGCAGCGCCTCAGGCACAAACTGGCCCACTGTGTGCCAACAGCCATCCGACACGCGGCGCCACGCACGCACCGTTCGGCGGATCACTCCAACACGCATATACGCTCGTTGCCGGCGTCCACGAGCAACAAGTGACCCCGGAACAAGGCGAGGCCGATGGGGCACGCGTCGTGCGCAAGGCTCCGTGACCAGATCACCTCTGTGGTGCGCGACCGCAAGGCGTGTAGCCCATGCTTACCCCAGTTGGTGACCAGTACGGTGTCGCCCTGCAAGGCCAAGGCCCGCGGCCAGGACAGGCTATGACTCACCAACACGCGGCGCAACGAACCGTCCAAGGCAAACACTTGCACCCGGTCGTTGACCGAGTCGCTGACCACCACTTCGGACCGAAGCAAGTCCACGGCCACGTCGTGCGGCAATCGAAACTGTCCGGGTTGCGCCCCTTCGGAACCCCAAACGTGGCGCACGCGTTGCGTTTCCAGATCCACCAATTGCATGCGATGGTTGCCACTGTCCACTACGGCGAGGCAGTGGCTTCCAGCATAGGCCAACCCCTGTGGAAACGACAGTTGCCCCGGACCAGACCCGGGCTCGCCCCACGTGGTGATGAAGACTCCGCCAGCCGAGGAAAACACTTGCACGCGGTGGTTGTGGCAATCGGCTACGGCGACGTAACCGCCACACGGCGAGATGGCAATGCCAAACGGCACGTTGAATTGACCTGGCGCCGTACCAGGCCGCCCCCACCGGCGCAGGCGTTGGCCATTGGCTGATAGCACGTGCACACAATGCTGGGCCACGTCAGTCACAAAGACTTCGGTGGCGTGGGCAGTGATGCCACACAACCCGGGCCAGGGACTCCATGTCTGGATGCAATGGCCCCGAAGGGCCCGCCGGTACACGGCCATCAGACCCCGGAGTCCATGGGGCACACGCCGCCAGGCTTGGCTTAACATGTCCAGAACTCTTTCTCCGGTGGCAAGCAAAAGACATTCTGGTCTTAGGATCTGCGAGGGTGACGCGCTTGCGTCGCACACGATGCCACCACACCGTCATGAACCGATGTGTGGCTTGGTCTACTGTCCCACCCGGACTTCGCCGCTTGGTAGTCCGGGTGCGACGGGTCGAGGCGTTGCACCTGTCTACAGTGCACGTCACCAAACACCCTCCGTTGCCTGTGTTCAATGTGTGCAGCGACGGCACGCACCTGGTTATGGGACCCCTGTACAGTGACCAATTTTTGGTGTACCCAGCCCACGATGCGGTGAAGTTGTCTGCACCGCTGCGAACCTGGACGATGCCAACTGAACTGATGGACATGCGCCACGGGTTGTTGTGGACCTCCGATGGCACGAACGTGAGCGCATGGGACGTGTATGGAACCTGTGTGATTGACGTAACCGAACCCACGTTTCGACAGATAGTGTGTTTGACGCTGTCCGAGACGCACGTGTTTGTGTGTGACCGGGGCCAGCGCGCGGTGTATGTGTTGTGTCAAACCACCGGTGCACTTTTGGATGTGTGGAAACTTCCAGACACAGTCCGCGTGGACACCAATGCGGTGTACCTGTGTGCCACGTCTCGCGGTCTCTTTTTGTGCAACACGACGTATTTGTACTTGCTGGGCTTTGATATGTCCCTAGCCCAGGAAGATGTGCTGCCAGCCTGGAAACGGCCTTCCAAACTGTTGCGTTACAATGCCGACGAATTGATTGTGGTGGATGCCATGTCGCATGAACTGCACGTGGTCCGCATTGGCGATGGCAAGTATCTGGGATCGCACTGTGGCTACATGGACGTGATGGGTGGCGATTTGGCGTCGTCTGGCAGCATGCACTTTACTTCGTTTGACCTTTGTCTGTCGGCACCCTGGTCCCCGGACCATCCAACCCCTGACGTCTGGATTTTCAACGAACACAGCGAGCGCGGTGCACGAGTCACGCATTTTTACACTCTCCGGGCGTCGGAATTGCGTGCGTGAGTCCGGTTGGAATAAACTGCATCACGACGGCACATGGGACACGAATGGTGGCGTGTGCCATCGCACGGACAGTCACCCAAAATCCATTCGTCGATGCAGCCTAGGTGAAAGTCGTGCCCGCACCCCAACCGACGTAGCGCTTCGCCCGCTGCCATGGGCTCGCAACAGATGCAACACATCTTCTTGCCGTTCGTTTGCGTGTGCACAGCCAGACTCTCGTAACGCTCGCGCCATGTTTTGCTCCGGCACCACCGGGACGTGCGCACCAGTTTGGAAACCAGCAAAACCAAATGGGCCACCAAGGCAATCGGAGTGCCGGCACACAGTCCAACCAAACACAGTACGATGACAATGGCATCCCGGTACCGGAAAACAAACCACACCAACAGGTATGCCGCAAACCAGGGCTGTTTCATCCAGTCCAATTCCACCAGCATAGCCAAGACGGCGTTGAAACAACCCACGCCAAACAGGAATGTGGCGTGGCTTTCTGGCGCCGCCATGGCCACCAGATCCAAGGCGGGGCACCACGACACCCACAAGGTCCACGAGAACGTGCGTGTCAACACGAAGAGGTGCAGACTCACCAAGCCCAATTTTTGGAAGAACTCGAAATCGTTGTCATTGCCTTCGCGCGGGGGCATTCGCGAATCCCCGTAACAAACAATGTGTGTGTGTGGACGTGTACAACAAAATCAACCCTTCACTCTGCAAGGCTCGGCTTTATTGTTCGGTTATGGCACCGCGACAGGTGGGACACGTGCCATTGTCGCGCAGCCAGGGGGCCACACAGTTGGCATGAAATTTGTGGTTACAGGGCAAGGTAAGAATCTCGGCGCCCACTTCTATGGACTCGATGCACACGGCGCATACGTCGTGGATGTCGGTCAACGACCTGACTAGTGCCGGCTGCAACCGGCGCAACGCACGCTGAAACTTCCGCCGTTCTCCCGCGCGGTCGCAGCATATGCAAGGCATCAAAACGAGGGCCAAGACCACATAGCCCACTGCGAACAATGCATCTTGCAACTCAATGCGCACACGAAACGTGATGCAGCACACGCAGTAAACCAGCAAGGCACGGGTGTAGGGGGCGTCCAGATCCCAATCGGCTCTAGCCACTTGAATGACGCCATAAAGTTGCACCGCGACAAAGGTAGCCTTGTGTGCCAGTTTGGAGATGCGCTTGGTGGGCACGGGGATGGCCAAATCCAAAACCAAGTATGCCGCTACCAGAGCATTGGTGTCGAACTGATGCACGCACAGCATGGTAATGTGGGCCACCGTGATGGCAACTCGCACCAACACCGATTTCATGCGTCGCTCCAAAGCCGCATCGAATTCGGCAAGTTGGGCTGCGCTGATCTCGACGACCTCGGGTTCTGCGATGACCTTGTGTTCCGGGGCTAACACGACCTCGGCTACCGCAACCGGCTGCTCACTCGGCGCGGGCACAACTGTCGCTGCGACATCCATTGCAATCGCCATAGATAGGTGGTTCCCCAACGGGTGTTCACGGTGTGTCGTTGCAAATTACGATGGATATCCGTCTTTCTTCTCATTCTGCATCCCACCCATAGGTGTACTGGCACAACTTGCGACCAGTGACGATTCTGTGGGTTCATCCCGTAGCCGCGTCTTGGCCGCGACCCTTTCACATCGTCGTTCGGCATGGAACCAAATCTGGATGCTCACAAGCAGGCCATCACGTTGCTCTTTGGAGCGTCCCAAGTGCATACATTACAGTTGCGGGGGGTGTTGAACTTGGCCTTGGATGAGTTGCCACCAACTTCGTTTTTGGCGTTGCTGAATCACTTGCGGGATGAAGCCAACAAATTTTTTGGGTGGTTCCGGTGGCTGGAACGGCGACAACTCCAGCGCATCGATGAGATCATCAATGAGTACACCATGCGTTGTTTGCAGAGAGAGCGGGTGCCCGCCCCTCCTGGTGTCATACCTCCAACAATCGCCGCGTTGTCGCCACCGCCCTCTCCCCCATCGCTTCCCGTTGACGCAAGTTTGGTTCCACCGTCTCCCCCGGCGTACCACGAGCCAGTCAAATCCATGGAGTAAAATGGCCAGTGTGAACCTAACCTGGTTTCTGGCAGAATGACGGTGATTACAGAACAACAATGTCCCCGTGAAGATGGTACCGTGACATGGTCAAAGAGTCTAGTTTCGTCGGGAAGATGGCAGACCATGCAGACGCCTACAAGATTGGCATCGCGTTGTTGTTCAAAGGATCTGTCGTGAACATGGATTCCGTCGCCAAATTGTTGGACTCGGCAGTGAAAACGCTTCCTCCCAGTGCGTTTATGGAAGTCTTGCAGCACATGCACAACTTCCGCACCAGCCATCCGCCATACTTGCAAAGTTCGTGAAAAATGCCATTGAGTCGTACACCTTGAAATGCATGGCTCGCATCGATGCGGCGCAAGCGGCCGATCCGCCTGCGTATGCCAACGACAAGAATCTCGCGGTGGCCTCTGCGCCTCTCGCCACGGAACTTACCAAACAATGACGCCAGGCAACGAACTGGGATGCGTATCAACCCAGTTGCCACATGCAGAAGACTTTTGCCTTTGAATAAAAACGTTGAATGTGTGTCACACCGTCATTATGCATGCTTTGGCAAGACCGTGGTGCCGTGTTGTGCGCAAACCCTTAGTTGCGCGGGTTACTGCGAGAACCTTTGCTCGAGTTCGTCTGGAACGTCCAGCAACACGACATCCCACCCCCTTGCTTCACGTGGACACCTACAAGCATGCCATTACGTTGCTGTTTGGTTCAGACGGCACAAATGGAGCCGATGTGGAAAAACTGTTGAATTCCGCATTGAACAGACTGCCTCCCACTTCATTTATGGAGGTATTGCTTCACATGCGAGCCCAACTTCAATGTCTGATTCCCTCCAACGACGCACGGACTTTCTTGGACACAACGATCAACACCTACACCCTGCGGTGTTTGGCTCGTGCGGACGCCACAGTTGAGGTCACGAGTGAGTCACAAGGCGAAGCCAGGGACAGTTCTGACCCAGATCATTCCAAGTAAATGGATCCCAGAATGCAGTTGTGTACATTGTTTCGTATTTCTCGCTTACCCTGACTCACTAATTGACACGCTGGAACCCATGGCGGTGAGATGCGCGCCACCGTGCTGGTTTGTGATTCGCACCGAAGGGTTTGCGTACCACGTGTACCTGTGGAGCCCGCGCTGGAGTCCACCAGTAGCCGATGCGGTACCGATGGCCCTGAACATCGAGGCCATCCGTCGTTCGTACCAATTGGAGTTTTGGAAGGCCAGTGATGTGTTTCGCGATGAGTGGCTGCGTCGACGCGGGCCCTTGCCCCTGTTCCTTGAAGTGCCTGTGACCTGGATGGTGGACATCGATGGAGTGCGTCTAGACCGAACGCAGTGCACATTTGACGTGGGGCAACGCCACAACCACCATCTCAATTGCCAACCCACACAGCGCGACAATCCGCAGATTCAAGCAGCCATTGTCAGTGCGCTGTGAACAAGAACCAATGAAGATGGGTTGCTCCGTTTGTTTGTCTTAACCAACCCGCAAAACCAGTGTGCACTGGATAACGCGAAAAAAAACATGTGTTATGCATGATTGCAGAAAACGGTTGCATGCCACAAGGTGCCACAAGGCCACAAACCACCAAGCCGCGTCGCGTTTCGTTATCATGGCGGCTCAGGCGCCTGTCGATACGTACAAAACTGCAATTGGGTTGCTCTTCGGAAGAAAAAAAACTGTCATCCCATCTGATATTAGACTGGTGTTGGATACGGCTTTCAAAGCCTTGCCATCAGACTCGTTTTTCCAAGTGTTGCAACACATGCAAGAAGTTGTGGGCGAAATACCTAATGCAAGTCCTCAAGTCGTCGAATTTGTGGACACAACCATTCGCTCCTACACGGTACGGTGTATGCTGCGAAACTCTGCTGCAAATGCCGTCGCGGTTCCGCCACCGCCGCCGGCTTATGCGGCGGAGGAACCCACAAAGCCTCTACTGGACCAAGCCTCGGCACCACCTGCCGAAAGTTCAACACCTATCAAACCCACCAGTTGAGAGGACGTGCTGTGAACGTTTTGTTTCAATGAACCAAATGTTTGACACCACGGAATGAGCGGCGGTGTAGGGGCGTGATGCCTAGTGTTTCCAGGGCTTGCTTGTGTTGTCCCGTGGGGTAGCCTTTGTGTTGGGCCAGTCCGTAGCCCGGGTACATAGTATCATATTCACGCATGAGCCGGTCCCGGGTCACCTTGGCGATGATGGAAGCGGCGGCAATGGGGTAGTGTGTTTGGTCGCCGTGTGGGATGGTCTGCACTGGCACACGATGTTCCAGGTTGGGAGGCTTTTGGTTGCCATCCACCCACACCGCATCTACGGGCACATGATCTTCGTCGAGGAGGTGCACCACCGCCTGGCGCATGGCTTCCAAAGTGGCATGGAGGATGTTGAGGCGGTCGATCTCAGCGGCGGGCAAACTGACCACGGCAAATTTTACGCGTGGATGGGTGGTCAACTGCGCAAAGAGGGCTTCGCGCTGGCGTTCGCTCAATTGCTTGCTGTCCTTGACGCCGGGCACATCCACATCGAGGGGAACGTGGCAGGCACACACCGTGACAGGTCCGGCCAGACAGCCCCGGCCCACTTCGTCGACGCCCACGATGCACCGGGCACTCGAACTGGTTTCGGCCTCGCGGGAACACATGAGTGGCCCAAGGTGACCTGGTACTTTCGTTCGTAACTCAAAAAATGTGAGGGTTGAAGTCAAACGAGGCCCCCGATGCAAGTTCCGCCTCCACTTGGCGAGGGTGCTGCCGACCGCACCTACAATTTTCCGTCCTGTGGACCGTGGGGTGTGACACTGGACGACCAATTGCGCACTGAATCGCGGCTTAACGCGTCGTTCTCCCAGGACGCGTGGGCCAACGCGCAGTTGACCGGGTGTTTGCCGCGCCCGTGCCGGCCGTTGCCCAATTGGCCACCGCCGCCGGGCCAAGGCTTCATCTATCCGACTCTGGAAAAGAAACCGCAGGAACTATTGGACTTGGGAGTGGCCACGGGCTGTCCCGAGACGTACGACCTGGAATCTCCGTTTGCGGGTGGCTGTGAACTGTCGTTGAAGGCGGCGGCGCAACGGAGACCACCGGTGTTGGATATGGTCAACCCCAGTGAATGTCCACCCAATGGTCCGCGCATGAGTGGCGACATGGCGGCTCGGGTGGCTTCCCGCATTCTGGGCTTGCCCCAACCTGCGTCGGCGCAGCCCCCACCTGTGCCGCCAGCACTGCCTCCAGTGGATGTCCGCGACACTGTGCCATCGCCCTCGTCTCCCAGTCCCTACGACAAGGAGGCGTGTTTGCTCAACAATTCCAAGTTCTCGCTGACCGAGGTGCTGCCGTGCACGTGGAACACCATTGAGGGCATTGCGTATGACATGAAGCACTGGAAGGATTTGCCCAAACCCAGCACAGCCTCGAAATTGGGTTATGTGTTGGGTCGTGACGACCGTCCGTTTTATTTGGTGTTGGCGGCAGTTGGGGTGGTGGTTGCCATTTTGTTGGTGCGCTCGTTGTTCTTCCGGTCCAAGGGGTCCCGCCCTTCCGAGCACCATCGTGTCGTCACAACGTACACCCCTTACACCCCGCCGGCTCCCTACGCACAGCCCTGTCCAGCCCAGCAGTTCGTGGCTGTACCGATCATGGTGGCACCGGGTGGATTCGCCCCCACCACTTCGGTTCCGGCCTCGGTAATGCCACCCACATTTCGCAGTGCACATTAAAAGAAAGCGCAGAGCATGGCTTCCCTTGACACGTACACTTTGGAGCAACTGCGCCAGGGAGCCCGGTTTGTCGGGATTCCCGTGTCCAACAAAACCAAGCAACAGTTGTTGGAGGCCTTGCTAGACCACATCCAGCAGAAACGGCGCTCAGCCACTCCTTCGGAAGTCAAAGTGGCAACCGGGTCCAAGCCGGCAGCCAGTGGTTACTTTTCGACCCAGTCTCCCCTCGATGAGAAGCAACAAAAGTACTGCCGCTGCTTGATGCATGTCGCGGCACAACAGCCAGCGTGGTGTCTCCGCGAAAAGGCCTGGCGACAAACCCGGTCCGGGGTCGGTTGTTACAATCCCTATGCCGTGTGCACCGCCAGCGTCAAGCGCCAAGGCACTGTGGAATGCTCGGGCAACTTTGACTTTGCCCGTGTGCCTGACAACGAATTGGTGGCGTATGCACTGTTGTTTCATGATCAAGTTCTGGCAGCCAACGGTTGGCAAGAGTTGCCAGCGCCAGGTGTTGCCGGCTGGAGAGCCCGGTTGGAACGTGGCTTGCAGGCGTGGGCTGCAACGAAACGGTGAAGCCACGGCTACGCGTGGGGCCTTTTCAAAGGAATGCGGGACTGACTCTTGACTTTGGCCAGCGGTGCATGGCGTCGTTTGGGACTGGCAGCAACCGCAACTTCGCTGGCGGGAGACGGTGGGGGCTCGGCTGTGCGTGCGGGATGCGTGTGCGAGTCCTCGTCTGTCAGCATGTCCTTGAGCACACGTTCCAAGGCTTGTACGCTGCGCGAAGGGCCCGTGGTAGCCGGTCCCGACTTTTGCAACGCATCGGCATCCATCAATTGGAAACTGGCGCGATCCAGCGACAAGAACATGCTGATGGTTTCGTGCCGTTCGCGCATTTTGTTCAACTGGGCCTTGAACTGTTTCATACGCTCGATGCCCGGGCGGATGGCGTGGTACTCGGTGAGGATCTTCCCTTTCAAGTCCTCGATCAACACCTCACACTCGGTGCGCATAAATTCGAGTTCCTCTGGTTTTTTCTCCAGCATTTGGTTGTAATCTGCGCTGGGCGTATCCTTCAGCACGATCGACGGCGGGTCGTCGGTGCTGTCCATGGCGACCAGTTTGCTTTAGTGGCAATGAGTATTTTTCCGCCGCACGGTGGGCACCGGTCCGCGCAACACAACGATTTGGCCCTCGGGCGTTTGAGTCAGACACAACACACGTGAGAACGCCTTGCGTGCCACGAGGGCGCCGTCACTCGCACGTACAGTGGTGATGGTGCCCTCGGTTTCGTCCAACACCACCAATTCGTGG
>CAZLQR010000015.1:0-42652 GCA_964561915.1 uncultured Gammaproteobacteria bacterium
GTAAAGCTCATAATCCGTGTGATCTGAAGCAAATAAAGTGAGCCCGCAGGGACTCGAACCCTGAACCAATTCCTTAAGAGGGAACTGCTCTACCAGTTGAGCTACGGGCCCTAATTGTTAATTGTATCACACTTCTAATCTGCCTGGCAGGGCAGTATAATTCCACCATGACAAGCAAGCGAGAAAGTGACAGGTTAATTGGTGAAATTGCTGAATTGACTGGCTTAAATGATGGGGGAAAAAAAGAGTTGGTGGAAGTTCCGAAGGGGCTCGTCATAGCAACTGTAGATATTATTAGAGATCCGGAGAGCAACGATCATATTCTTGCGGCAAGGATCGGACAATACGTTGAGGATATTGATTTATCAAAAATTAAATTTGATTCATTTAATAGGATTGTTCACTCTCATGATGCTGTTGATATTCGAAGGCAAAAACGACCGATAGATGACGGACCGCTTGTGGTTATTCAAACACAACAGAAAGGACCATTCATAATCGAACTCAATACCAGCCAGTTGCTATGGGGATTAAGATCAGATGCTCAAAAGCAAATTGTTGCAAGTGATTTAACTCCGGAAGCATTACAAATTATACATTTACGAAGAGGGTTAAGATTTTCATTCTCCCAACAAACTGAAGAAACTGAAGTTAATTTTATCGAACCGCCGATACTATCAAAAATGATGGTTTGTACATCTCTACGACCAATCATACTGAAACCCGATAAATCGTTTTCACTTGAAATTGATCCCGGATTAAAAGATCTAGTCCGCGTTGCTCCTGACGAGATGAATTCTCTTGCACGAGGAACAATAGAACCTGACCCGTTTTTTAGAAGAATTACGACGATGTTTTATGGAAGATCGTTGATGGTGAGCGACGAACACGTTCAGGAATTTGTTGATGATAGACGCGTAAGATATCACAAACGGC
This sequence comes from uncultured Gammaproteobacteria bacterium, assembly GCA_964561915.1. Classification (GTDB taxonomy): domain Bacteria; phylum Patescibacteriota; class Microgenomatia; order UBA1406; family GWC2-37-13; genus CAZLQR01. The sequence goes on from CAZLQR010000015.1 coordinate 937, forward strand.
TTGATACTGCCTGGCGATTGTTTCAAAATAATCGTGCTTCTTAGTGCTCCTAGAGGGAATCGAACCCCCATCACCTGGTTCGAAGCCAGGTACTCTATCCATTAAGCTATAGGAGCTGCCGGATCGGTATGGTATATTATACTTTAAGGCGGCCCTATGATAAACAGCGCACTCTATATCGTAATCTACGTGCTTGAGATTGTGCTCCTGTTCGGAGTAACTGTCTATACATTAGCGCTGTTGTACTCTGCCCTGCGGGGTTCACCGTACGTGGCGACGAAGAAAAAATTACTTGAACCGATCCTCAAGGAGATGGGGCTGAAGAAAGGGCAAAAATTCCTGGAGCTCGGGTGCGGCGACGGCAGGATACTCCGTATGGCGGCGCTGCACTATGGCGTGAGCGGATTGGGCATCGATATCAATCCGATCATCATATGGTGGGCGCGGTGGAAGACACTCAAGCATCCGCGCCTCAATATCCGGTTTGAAACGGCGGATCTCTTCAAGACGCCGCTCAGAGGGTACGATGTCATATACCTTTTCCTCATGCCGGAACTGCTGAAGAAACTGGGCCCGAAGCTCGAATCGGAGGCCAAGAAAGGCACGCTCATCGTATCCCATGGGTTCACCATCGATGGATGGAAGAAATATTGTTTCCGTACGCTCGAGATGAAACCGTTCAGTACGTATTTTTATCGGATTCCCGCGAAAAAATGAGCGTCAGTTTGATACAATAGGAGGGTACACATGCCCTTTTAGCTCAGTGGCAGAGCAGCGGTATCGTAAACCGACGACGGGAGTTCGATTCTCCCAAAGGGCTCTGCATTATTTGCCAAAAAAATGCAGAGCAAGCGTGTAACGTTTTTCAGATAAATTAGAGAATTGGCTCTTATGTCGCGACTGGAAAACCATAACAAAAAGATTGCACGAAGGCGCATGATCACTGTGTTCGTAGTGATCGGGGCGTTCGTGCTGTTTTTCCTCAATTCCGGACTTGCACTCCTTATCGACGGTGCCGTCTCATTGAGTAATCTTGTGGGGGGGCGCCGGAGCGATACTACTGCGGAGAGCGCCCCCGAATTCGGCGATGTCGAGATCGATGAGATCCCGACTGCGACCAACAGCGCGGCCATCATCATGTCCGGCCGCGCCCACAACATGAAAAATGTATATATTTTTGTCAACGGTAACAAACAGGATGAAGTATCGATCGAGAAAGACGGTACATTCAGCACCGAAGTAAGTCCGCTCACTCCCGGTGACAATGAAATATATGTTGAAGGAGTAACGGATAATAACAATACGAAAAAGTCGAGCGATACGTACACCGTCGTCTACGCGGAAAGCAATCCGAGTGTTGAGATCTCCAATCCTCCGGACGGTCTCAAGACGCCGAGAAATGAAATTACGGTCGATGGCGTTGTCAAGGGAGGGACCGGCACTGTCGTCGTCCGCGTCAACGGATCTCCAACCGTCGTGGGACAGGGCGGTAAATTCCAAGCTTTCGTGAAGCTCAACGAGGGGGAAAATACCATCACGGTCATCGTGAGCGATGACGCAGGAAACACCGAAGAGAAAACGGTCAAGGCAACGTACGAAAAGTGATCACCGCTTCCTCACGACCATTTCATACGCCATAAGAACTGTGTAGAGAAACAACACGAACGGGTGAAGGAGCACATTGTCCGAGAGCGAATAGACACCGAGGAACAATGTCATATACGATGCAACCGGTGATACCACGGCGAGCTGTGCGAGCATCCCGACGAACAGTACCAGACCGACGATGCCGGACGTCACAAGGATGATCAGATAGCTCGAGTGGAATGACGCACCCGCGTGGCTCACATCTTGTGTGGTCTGCGCCGCGGGCGCTTCATAATATCTTCGTTCATATCGAATGTGATTGTATCCGATCCCGATGACAGGACGCTCCTTCCAGATATCCACCGCGGTCTCGAAGTCGGTCACGCGGGACATGATGGAGGCAGTTCTGCGTAAGTTCACTCCCTCTCCTCCCGGCTGGGGCAGCATCAGGATCGTACTCGTAACGATCGTTATGAACGCAACATATTGGAGGATGAGTTTGGAGCGCGCGGCGTAGTAGCCAAGAGTCACAAAGAGAGCGACGAAGTAGCCGCGCGCATAAGTGAACAGCGACGCAATAAAAACAGGAATCACGAGAAACCGCTCGAACCGTTCGCGGAATATGAGGTGAATGATGATTAGGCCGAAGAGCGCGGCGGCAATCGATGTATCCAGAACGGTACCGAATATCCGGAACTGGTGCGGGTCCCATCCGAGATAGGTAAGGTTCCTCAGATTGGGATAAAAAACATATTGTGCAACCGAAATGAACAATGCAATCGCGCAATATACTGCGAGCGCCCTGTGCATGAGTCCCCTCTCATGCGAACGGAGCGCGAGGTGGTGCCGTAATACGAACATGCTGCCGAAATAAAAGAGCAGACGCAGGAGGTAAAGCAACGCGATGCCGTTTTGGATCGGGGCATATCGTGGAAGGGAGATGAGATACGTTATCGCGAGCCAAAACGCAAATGCACCTGATAACGGTGCAAATTTCCTCAAATCCCTAAACGGTGTAAGGCGGTACCGGTACGATAGGACGGCAATAAACCCTGCATATACGATCTCGTATAGGTATCCGTTGACTTCCTGGTGGAGGAACGATATCCGTCCGATCTGTCCCAGAGCAAAAAGCAATAACAATACCGTGTATATCATGCGACTCTAGTATACACCTTCGCTCGGACGAGAAAAGAATGAAAACTCATGAAGAACGAATAGGCGAATCCCGCAGGACCGTCAAGGAATCCTGCATTCCAAAAATACGAATAAATAAACTTGACCGGCGGGTAAATAAGCATTTGTAAAAATGTGATACTTTTGTTTTGATTCCGGAGCTCTTCGGCACGAATGGAGGAATACTCATTGATCGATTTGAGGAACTCTTCGACATTTCTGTGCGGATGGTGGTGGAGGTATCCATCCAGGCGTCCGATCGTAATCGTAGGTTTGAATGTCTCATGCACCATACCATGCCACTTCCCCACCCCTTTTTTGTGGAGTCTGATGATGCCTTTGGTGCGTGCCGAGCGCGTCTCTCCGTGTTTGAGCTCCGTCCCCCAAAAAAAATCCGATCTCCGTACTGCAAATGCAAGTTGCGTACTGTTGTCATCGACTGCGTTCCGGATGCTTGCGGCGAGTTCGGGAGTGACGACTTCATCAGCATCGATATGGAGGATCCAGTCGCCCGAAGCCGCCGACTCGGCACGATTGCGCGCGTCGGCAAAATGAGCGTTGACGGGGAGCGGGAGCACGCGTGCTCCCGCTCCCATCGCTATCGCCGAGGTCCGGTCGGTCGACCGGTCATCGACGACTAATACCTCTTCGCTGAACGGGACAGACTTGATGGCGCGCTCAATGGTCTTTTCCTCATTGCGCGCCAATATAATTGTTGTCAATTTCATATCGTGTGGTAGAGGCGCGCAATCCTGCGCGCCGTCCTGCGCGCGTCGTATCGGGACGACGCGCGCCTCCTACTCATTGTACCAAGTTTGGTACGCAACGGTCTGTTCCGTGCAAGACGAAGGAATGCACCCGCGAGGCGGTGCACATCGCCTTCCGGCACGAGGATACCGGCATCGCCGATGACTTCTGGGATTGCGCCGGTCCGGTATGCGACGATCGCCAATCCGCTTGCCATCGCCTCAACAAGAGCCATCCCATACTGCTCTTCCCATGTCTTAGTCGTTCGCGACGGTGCGACAGCAATATCTGCGGAACGGTATTCCTCATGTATCTGATCGTACGGCACGGAGCGGACCGATATGACACGTTCCAAACGATAAGAACGGATATAATCCGAAATATATTTTTGCATAGGTCCGCTGCCTATGAGCATGAGTGTGCAGTTGGGGATTGCGGCGATACGGAATGCTGCAAGAATGTCAGCAATCCCTTTCTCGGCGACGAACCGGCCGACAAAGACTATCCGTAGTGTTCCGTCTTGCCGGAGTTTCGTCGTTGGAGCGAACCGCGCGAGATCCACACCAAGCGGTATGACGGAGATGCGGGCGGTGGACACGCCCTCTGCGATCAGACAGTCCGCCGCCCTCCTGCAATGGCACAGGAACGCATCCGTGTTGCGTTGCGTGAACATTTTGATTTTCTTTTTCGCCCATGCAGATTCGTTATTGTGCGGTATCGTCTCCCACGATGTGACGAGAAGTTTTTTGATAGCACCCCTGGCACGGAGCCGCGCCAGCTGATAGGAGTAATAGTAGTGCGGATCGGCTGTATGGAACAAGTCGAACCGATCCGCATACCGTTCAAGTCCCCACAACAGCTGTGTGTCCCCGAATGTCCTGTTCGCGATAAACGGCGGGAACCGGAAATCGGCAGGGCTCGGAAGCCCGACGTGCGGGAACGGGAAATCCTGATGAATCGGTCGGAGGGAAGAAAATGCAGTCAGGTAAACATTGTCATCCGCCATCAGATAATTCTGTGTTTCAAACCGGTTAAGATATGCACCCCTGACGAATGCGATGTTCATGGATCAATAATGGGCGGTAATTGTTGACATGAAATTCCTCCATTGGAACCGTGAACGGATATTTTTCACCGGAACCGGCGTGCGTGCACCGCACGCGACATCTTTCATTGCATGAATAAACTGTTCTTCCGTGCGAGCAGATTTGACAAACGGTGCGAATTCCGGGACGACCGCGCCCGTGCGGGCAATGACGGGACAACCCTGGGAGAGTGCCTCAAGCACCGGGAAGTTGAAACTCTCGTAGTGCGACGCCGTCAGAAGAGCCGTCGCGGTGCGGTACAGTTCACGCAGTGCAGGTCGCGTACATGACAACCATTGAACATGCGAACCGTCATCGGAAAGATCGGTGTTACTACCGGTGACGAGTTTCAAGGAAAAATTTCGGAAGCGGTGATCGGATCGGAATGCGCGAAATGTATTGAGGATAAACGGTATGTTCTTGATAGGGTGGTTCATACCGACGAACAAGAAAAACGGTTTGCGCGGTATGGGGTGCGAATACGGCATATCGTAGGGCACGCCGGGTAGAGCGACATGAACCGGCGTGCCCCCCGCCATACCATCCAGCTCGTCTTTGACAAGACGGGATGTCACGAAAATCCGCTCCGATCTCCGGATCATTCTTAGCAATTGAGATCGGAGAATGCTTGCCGAGTCCGGATACCACTCCGGCTTGTGCAGGTAAGCCAAACCGTGCGATATGCTAAACACCCGTGCCGGTGTGTATGAAGGGATCGCCTGGTTGAGAGCGACGAAAATGTCATTTTTCCTGACAGTCTCCTCCAGCGGGATCCTCACGGTCATCCATCCTGCAGACGGCAGAACGGTGCGGAACGAAATATTCGGGCTTCGCAGTTCCGGGACACTTTTTTGAGAACAAAATAAATATACAATATACGAATTTTTCAAATCATACGCTGCTGCCGCACGAAGATAATTCTCCGTGAAATAGTATGTACCGAACCGCGAGGCGGCGCCCGCGCACAGGGAGCCGCCGTCTATAGATATTTTCATGACTGTAATGCCGGATCACGCTTCCATACGTCCCACCGGGACGAGAACAGTCCGACGAGAATTGCGAATGTCAGCAGTTCCGTGACGACCGTGATATATGCGCTCGCTGTGTATGAATATATCGGAATGAGAGCGGCGTTCAACGCGCCGTTGAACGCCGCCTGCACCACGAAGAGCCAAACGATATACGGTGTCTTTTTCACGATATAGAACGCATTCATGATCACGGTGGAAGCGAACAGGAACGGAAGCGCAACCATCACGATACGGAATACCGGGAGCGCCCCTGCATACTGATCTTTCAGGATATGCGAGAGCAGCAGGGGCGCCGCCACGACTCCCAGTCCGGCAACCGCCGCGCCCAGCAGGAACATTAGTACGGCATCGCGATACAATTTGCGGGAGAATTCGCGGATATTGTGTTTCAGGAGTTTCGCAAACACCGGTGTGGCGGCAATCGTATAGCTTGCGCTGATGAATATGAGGGCTTCGAAGAATTTATATCCGGATGTGTAAATCCCGACCGCTTCGCTCCCTTTGATCATGTTGAGGATGATCACGTCGGCTTTGAAGTAGAGTCCCGCCGCGAAGCTCAAGAGCACGAATACGGATGATTTCCTCATCAGCCGGACGAGTTTCGGAGGGTCAATAGTAAACTTGAGTGCGCCGGTTTGAGTCCTGAGCACCGCAAGTGTAATGAACGTGAAGGCCGCATAGCATATTGCAGTGACAATGAAAATCGGCACGATCAACCTCTCTGCCGGAATCGAGGTCATCAGGATCACCAAGGCTGCAATCAGGAACGCATTTGTCGCTATCGATACAAGGGAGGAAACATATGTGCGGCTCCTTGAGGCAGTGACGATCAGAAGCGATCCCGACACGATATTGAAAAGCATCGCAGGGATCAGGAGCATGACCAAACTCAGTGCAGTCTGATTGAAGCGGAAAATCAGCGCGAGTATCAGGGTCACCACAATAAATACGGTCCCCAATATCCAGCGGAGTGTGTACATATCGCTGAAGTTTTCGGATGACTTCTTCGAAAATCGGATGATTCCGTAACTCGTCGTACCGAAATCGGCAAGCGGCATCGTGAGGCCAAGATGTGCCCACGCAAGTGTGTACAGGCCGTAATCGGCAGGCGTCAATTTGCGCACGAGGAATACGAACAGTACGAACGTAAGGACTTTGTTGATTGCGGATGATGCGTTCAGGGTGAGGAAATTGGTCAGGAACGGACGCTTTTTGAGGCCGGAGAAGAGCAGATCACGCTCCTCAAAAAGCGTCTTGGGGAGGCGAACCAGCTCATAGAGCTGCTGGAGCTGGTTCGCATACCGGAGGAAATATCGCAGTCTGCTTCGCGCAAGCCACCGCTTTTTCTCCGGATAGTCCTGCGATGATTCATAGTGCGTATACACTACCCCTGTATCAACCCCCACCTTGAAACCGTTCCGGAGCGCACGACGGCAATAATCGACATCTTCATAATACATAAAAAATCCCTCGTCAAACAGACCGATTTTTTTTATCACATCCCGTTTGACGCACATGAACGATCCGGACACAAACGGTGATTCGACGTATCGTTCCCCCGGCTTCGCGCCGCTCAAACCGGCGCTCAGCCGCCACCGGTCGATCGTCCCCCGGTAATACTTCGCACTTCCCTGCTTCATTGCAAATCCCCAGATATCGAATACCGACGCTGGAGCGATCAGGTCATCTCCCGTCATCCCGTCCAGCCGGATATCCGGATTCATGATGAAGAAGAAGTCAGGCGCGTCTTTCTCCGCTTCACGGATCCCCTTGTTGACACCTTCCGCGTAGCCCTGGACTCCCGATTGATTGGTAATGATGATGATCTCCCCGTTCCTCCGCTTCATTGCCTTGATATCTTTGATCAAGGTTGCCAGAAGTCGCTTCGGTGTTCTCTCCGTACGCACGATAATAAACGCAAGCCGCATTATATTTATAAATTTTTAGTATACTTGGCTCAATATGGTTGATAATAAACCAATACTTATCATAACAGCAGATCCAGATCCGCACGTTGATAGGGTAACTGATATTTTACAAAAAGATAGTATTTATTTTGTGAAATTCGTATCTAATAAATTATCAGAGGGAAATTACTTAAAAGCGTCTTCGCCAAATGCAATTTTATTTGCAACTAATTCGAATGAAATCAATTTAAACAATTTCCGATCAATCTGGTATAGGAAACCAGAATTTTGGTGGAATGATTATTCAAAAATTTTAAAAGAAGAGGGATTAAAAATAACTTATAAGTTTAACGAAACAATTAGTTTAATAAGAAATTTAATGTATTTTGCGGAATCTATAGGAATATATACAATTTCATATTTAAGCAAAATAAGATTAGCGTCTAATAAACTTATCCAATTAAATATCGCAAAGCAAATTGGATTCAATGTTCCGCAAATGATAATCTCTTCAAATAAAAATGATTTATTTAAATTTCTTTTAAAAAATCCCTCCTCAATAACAAAATCAATAAGCGAGGGTGAAATAATATTTGGAAAATACTACATGAATATGTATACATCGATTTTTGATATAAAAAATTTAGACAACCTAAATGATAATATGGATTACCCGATTTTTTTACAGGAGAATATTCAAAAAAAAATAGAATTGAGAGTTGTGGTCGTTGAAAACAATATATTTTCAGTATCAATCGATTCACAGTCGAACAAAAAAAGTAGAATCGACTGGAGAAAGATAGATCCTTATAAGATGAAACATAAAATTTACGAATTACCAGAAAATATTAAAATAAAGTGCATACGAATGTGTAAACTATTAGGAATAAAATTTGCAGCCATTGATATGGCCATAGATCACTATGGAAATTACATTTTTTTTGAGTTAAACCCAAATGGTCAGTGGCTGTGGTTGGAAGAAATTACAAAATTACCTATATCCGAGAGTATCGCTAGCGCTTTGAAGCAAAATTACAGCAATTAATCGTTACTGTCAATTGTCGTCCATTCTTGCGTCGCCTCCGTCCGTATATGTAATGGTCATCGGCCTTCCTATACCGGGCGGTCTCCTCAAACCGGTAGTAAACGGCCTATGTATATCAGGTCCCGTTACTCCAACTGCGGGTTTCTGTCTTTGTCGGGGTCTTTCTAAATTTGACAATATCCTCTCACCTCCTGGTAGTCATTATACTATAAATATAGTAATTTTGCATTATAATATGTTTTTTCGTAATTTCAATAAATAAGAGTGCAATAAATATTAGGAAACTCAACAAATAATATGTCTATAGGTCTATTAATTTTTATTATATGCAATGACGTTAATCGAGAGTGTATCCCAAATTCGGCCGATATTTCCTGAAGCGTTTGATTCCGGTTCTTCGTTGAGAGCACCATTCTACCTTTCGACGATCTTACTGACGCACTCCGAACAGCACCTGCAACAACCATGGTTACATGACTATATTATTGGTCTTCAGGAGTTTTTTCATTGTCACGGATTAGATTTGGGTACTGGAATTCCTGACAAGGGAAACAACGATTCGGACTTCAATATTAACCATTGGAAGAAATTGATTGACTCTCCTCTCATGCGAGATGGATTGTTTCTTGGATTGTTATCCGGCATTCTAGATCCCAATGCATATACATTATTTGCAAAACATGAAAAACTTGATAATGAAGATTTTAATGACGGCTATACGTTAGGTACGTTTGCTCTTTTTGTAAGAGAGACATTCACTCCAGATTTTCTCTCTGAACATTCGGAGGATTTTGGGTTCAGTCCTTATAAAGTAATCAAAGCGGGATTCCACATTCGAGAACTTGCTTCTATTGTAAATAATCAGGAAGCAGTGGATATGGATGCATATCACAGAATTTATAAAGCTGGTGTAGCCGCCCAAGCATTTATTTCAGCTCGTCTGGAGGCCAAATCCACTTGACTATAGGTCTATTATTTGGTAGAATGAGCGATGTCACTTCTTGAGGAAGCACCAAGACGAATTACTGAAAAGAGACTCGTGATGGGTTCGTTGGTCACTGCATCTCTACCGCTATCGGATTCACCTTCGAGTGAGTTAATAGATGACTTTTTTTTACAATTAACCAAATCTTTCAGAGAGAAAGGACTCTTAATCGATGATTACAGAGGCAAGGGAAAAGGTGTTCGGGAGCTAGCACATAGCCCCGATTTTATTAAAGGGTATCTGACGGCTTTAAAATGGTGGCAGGCGCTTACCTCATATGAAGGCATAAGTGATAATGAAAAGTCCGCACTGAATAGTATTACATTGGATCAATGGGAGGGATTCACTTTTGGCAGCTTTCATGCAGCAATTGAGACCGGAGAGATGAAATTAACTGATCTTGAAGGATTTGATTCTGCAAGCGGTCCAGATGCTATGGTTTATGCCGCATTCAGAACAGGGATGCGGCCTATGTACATAAAGGGGCTTCATGATTTACATACTGATGAATTGTATCTAAAAGGTGAATTCGGACATGTGCGATTCGTAATTGTTGGTGATCGAACTCGGGAATTATTCATGAAGATGGCTCCCGATTCGGAAGTTACGAAAGGGTATCTTGAGAGCAAACTTAATCATGAAAGCTTAGTCAACGGAAATAATTAATTGACAAATTGTGACACATTCAGAATTACACCCATTTCATACGAAATACACTTTCGGCCACGCTGCTGGTGAACAAGTTTTAAGTTCTGATTTCCTTCTCAAAGTTGGCACGACCGAGAATGATATCATGATTACGAAAGAATTCGTTTCTGGGTATGTTGCTGGACTTAGAAAGTTCTTTATTAATCATGGAATTGACACCACCGGTACATCAATTCAATTCGGTGATAAAAGTTTACATTTGTGGAGTGCGTTTCGCGAATCCCAAGATTTTCGTACAGGATATATGAATGGTCTGCTTTCGTATATCCATAGTTCAGCTGGCAGTGATGTTAAAAGAATCGGCATTAAAGCAAAGGGCACGAATAAAGTATGGTATGAAGAAAATTCATTGGAGCATCTTGAAGGGTATAAATTTGGCACATTTTTACACTATTTGAAAACTCTCGATCTTAAACCATTATCCGAAGAGACAAAAACACGTTTGAGAGAATGGCCAGTATTCTTCGATTATTATAATGGTTTTGAAAGAACAAACATCGTGGGTCTGCAATCTGACCATTACATAGCTGGTTTACAAGCGCGTCAACAGCACGACAGACTAAATCCAAAAAATACAGATATTATGAAAAAGATTAGCGATGTTCTTGGAGAGGATCCTTCTTCCCCCGCCGCAGCTGGATCTGAAGAATAATGAGGTAGCCTGACCAGATGAGGAGGACGAGGGCGCCGGTGAGGAAGATCAGACTCTTCAGGAGGTCCGGCGCCCCTTTTCCCACTTGTGAAGCATCAACCGCACCTTCAACCTGGCCGTCTTCGACCGGTGCGAGGCCGGTGTCGGCGGGCTCTTCATACGGAGCGAGTCCGTCCTGCATGAACGGATTCTGTTGGGTGGCACCCGGCTGTTTGACCTGCTGTGCCGCCTTCTTTTTCTTATCAGCCGCCGATGAGGTGGCGGTAGGTTTGTCCGTCACGGTCGGATCTTCGGTAGGTGTTGGCTCGTCTTTATGTGGCGCTTCGTTGAATGTCAGTGAAACCTCCGGTGAATCATCTCCCCTATCATTGGAATGAGCAAATATTGAATACGAACCAGTCGTCGTGGCATAACACGTACCGAACACATATCCGTTCACATCGCTTCCGCCTAGTATCGTGTCGCAGCGGTCTCCGTCGCGGGGACTCCGGATCTTGAGCTCGGCATTCTCCCGGAACGAATTGCCGGAGTCAGACGAATCCGCCTGCAGAAGCTTGACTTTGACGGACACTCCTCCCTCGCCGACTGTACCGGTCGTCGTGTCCGTCTCGATCGTGATCCGCGATGCATGGACAGGCGACGCAAACATCAGGAATATGAGAAGGATGAAAACGACCATTGGGTCATTATAGCAACGGCGCGACTCTTTTAGTAATGGTTGTATATAATATCGTGGTCATATGGTTGAGAACAGAAAAGGCCCGGCACCACTCGAAATCGTGGATCCTCGTAGTGTACTTCATAAGATTGACCGGATGCATGGAAGGACAATGCTTAAATTGTTCAGCGGTGATCATGGAGAGCTACTTCAAGATAAATTCTTGGATTTTGAACAACACGTACGTTCGGTATATTCCGAAAGGGATGCTGCAAAAATCCTCCAAACGTTCCATACGGTAACGGTACTGTACCAAAACAATGAGAACGATACGGAAGGGCTTCGTAAAAGGGAAGATCATTCGGGTCGCAGACCATTTATCATCGAACATTCTCTCGCGATTACAACTACCCTCGCAGGGATGAGGCGCGAAGTACCGATTACGTTCCCCGACGGTGAAGTACACACACTTGTTGTGAAACAAAACCCTATGAATGCCGCTGGCGTTTGTGCTGCGTTGTGGCACGATGTCAAGGAAGACGTGAAATTCGAAAGAGTCGAAGGTGATCAGTGGGATGATGTGATGAGAGCACATTTCGGTGATTATGAGCATACCGAAGATATAGTCACGCTCGTGAACGCAGTGACGAAAGTTGACAGATCAACAGCTGAAACGTTTAAGAAACAGATTACCAAAACGGATTTATATAAAAAAATTATCAAAAACGTCAGATCGCTCGAACAGGATACGCCGGAAGAAGAAATCGAGATGCAGGTCGTACGAACCCTCCTTGATATGCAGAAGTTGTATGAAACAACACTCGGCAAACCGGGATCCAAACCCGATGATCATGCATTCAAATTGTTTTTCACTGCGTTTGCTATCAAGGCACACGATATAGAGAACAATCTTGAGACGAGCGTCAAGAGCGATAAATTGATACGCGCGCATATATTTGCCGTTATGGCGCGCGTACTGGGACTTCCGGTAGCCTCCCGTCTTGCCGTGCATTTGATTGCAAACAATAGGTACGGTATCGAAGGAGATGTCGAGCATATCTCGGAAGACCAATGGGATGTGCTGAGATCTTTCCTCCATCTTGAAGCAGACTTTATAGCAAGTGAAAACACACCGGAAATTTCAATTGACGGAAATAAGTTGGACGTTGCTGCGATTCAGCTCCCGATTCTTACGAGAGACGAATTGAAAAAGCGTAGGAATACCAAATCTTTCGCACCGCAATTCCTACTTAATATCAAAGAGAAAGATCAATTTGACTCAGTCTACTCGTCTATTTTGGGATCTAAATCCGAATTCGATGTGTCGGTAAATGGTTTGCAATACAGGGCACGTAAGATAACGGCAAGAATTCATGATATGCTTCGGGGTGTGCGCAAAGTTGCATATGTTGAAGTTTTCGAACTGGTAGAAAACTATGAAATGTTAAAAGCGATACTTCGCGTCGATGACGGGTCGCCGACTGCGCACCAAGCTATCAAGTATCGGGCACCCGATGCGAAATATGAAGTACCGGAAATTAATCGGGTCAGTGAGCGAGAATTGTTTCTTATCAAGGGAAAAAAGGAAGAGGGAAAAAGGGAAGTACGACCCGCACTTGATGTCTATAACAGTTTTTACCCTCTCTGAGTCAAATCAGTGTATCTTGCGCACAACGCCTTTGACGACGCCGTGGATCTTGAGCTCCTCCTTGGGGAAAAACGGCGGGTATTTGGCGTTGGCAGACATGAGGTACGGCCGCTGGGTCTGGCGCTCTTTCTTGAGGATCTTGAGCGTCCACTGGCGGTCGATCTCGGCAAGCACGATGTCGTTCTGGGAGGCATTTTTGCGGCGCTCGATGATGACGATGTCGCCGTCAAAAATGCCCAGATCAATGAGCGAATCCCCGCTCACGGTGAGCAGGAACGACGAAACGGGATCTTCGATGAGATACTCATCGAGCGTGAGATACTTGCGGTCTTCCTCAGACAGGATCGGGAAGCCCGCCTTCACGAATCCAAGGAGCGGTAGGCTGAAAAACATTGCGGTGGGGGCAAGCAGCGATCCTTCTTTTTTGATGAATCCCTGGTTGATCAGGCTCTGCACGACTTTAAACACCGAGTTTTTGGAGTTGAAACCGAACAAACCGAGCATTTCGCTGTACGACGGAAGTCTCCGGTGTTTGCGGTAAAATCGTTTGAGTATGTCTATCCTGCTTGTCTTCATAGAGATCATTGTAGAGAACGATCGTTCACTTTGTCAAGAGGAACGTAATATGATATAATTTGGGTACTTCTGAAGACCGCATATCTGCGTACCGATTCGTGAAGTAAATTGACCTATGGAAATCCGAAACATCGCTATCATTGCGCACGTCGATCACGGTAAAACAACACTGGTGGACGGCATGCTCAAACAAACTCATACGTTCCGTGATAATCAGCGGGAAATGACACAGAATCTCATCATGGATTCCAACGATCTTGAACGGGAAAAAGGGATCACAATTCTTTCTAAAAATACGAGCGTTTTTTATAAAAATACGAAAATAAATATTATCGATACGCCGGGACACGCCGACTTCGGGGGCGAAGTCGAGCGTGTCCTTAATATGGCATCGGGCGCAATACTATTGGTCGATGCCTCCGAAGGCCCTCTGCCGCAGACGCGGTTCGTGCTCAAGAAAGCGCTGGACGCGAAACTCAAGATAATTCTCGTGATCAACAAAATAGACAAAAAAGATGCGCGGGTTCCGGAGGTAATGCGTCAGATCGAGACGCTGTTCCTGGAACTCGCGCACGATGAGGACTCCCTACACTTCCCGACTCTCTATGCGGTCGGACGCGACTCAAAAGCGTTTAAGGAATTGCCGGCTCATTATAGCGGAGAGACTCCGGGAGATTTGATGCCGTTATTCGATACGATTCTGGATATCGTACCAAATGCCGCTGTCAATGAAGATAAACCGTTTCAGATGCTTATAAGTACGCTAGACAGCGATCAGTATGTGGGACGATTGTGTGTGGGGAAAGTAACACGCGGATCATTGAATAAGGGATCAGGTGTGGCGCTTGTGCAAGACGATAAAATTCTCGGTCATTATAAAGCGATGAAAATGTTCACGAGCGAAGGGCTGATCCGCAAAGAAGTCGATACTGTCGTTGCCGGCGACATCGTAGCGGTCGCCGGCATACCGGAGCTTACGATCGGACAGACCGTCACTGATCCGCAGCATCCGGAGAGTCTCCCGACCATCAAAGTGGAGGATCCGACACTCAAAGTAATCATAGCTCCCAACTCCAGCCCGTTTGCGGGGCGCGAAGGTACATTCACTACTTCGCGCCAGATCCGTGAGCGGCTTATGAAAGAAAGAGAAACGAATCTCGGACTGCATATCGATGAAGGAGAGGGCGGTGCCAAATTTGTAGTGAGCGGACGCGGAGAGCTCCATTTATCAATCCTCATCGAGACGATGAGGAGGGAGGGATTTGAAATAGAAGTCTCGCGTCCCCAGGTAATATATAAAACAATTGACAGTGTCAAATGCGAACCGTTTGAAGAAGTTACCATTGACGTACATAAGGATTTTATCGGTGCCGTATCCGAAGAAATGGGCAAGCGGAAAGCGACGCTGATCGACCTTACCACTGATCAACACGACAACATGAGGTCTATTTATAAAATTTCGAGCCAGAATCTGCTCGGAATTCGGAATGTTCTGCTTACCGCTACGCGCGGCACTGCTGTCATGAACACGTTCTTTTTGGGATATGAGCCGGTCGGTCCGCGCATGTCTAACGAACGCAACGGAGCTATTATCACGTCTCAAACGGGAAAAGCCAATTCATACGGTCTCGGCAATGCACAGGAACGCGGCACGATGTTTGTGGGCCATGGCACGGAAGTATACGAAGGAATGGTTGTTGGTATTGCAAATAAACCGATGGATCTTGAGGTAAATGTGATAAAAGGAAAACAGCTCACTAATAACCGTTCTTCGGGTGAAGGAGTGTCGGTACAGCTGAGTCCTGCGACAATTATGTCGCTTGAGCAGTGTCTTGATTTCATCCTCGATGATGAACTACTTGAAGTAACACCGGTGAGTTTGCGCATAAGAAAACGCCATCTCACCATGGTAGACCGTAAGCGCGCTGCACGCGCCGCCGCGATTCACGCGTAAACGCATATTCCGGCGGTTTAGCTTTGCAAACGGTTCCCTGATCCGCTACACTGAATTTAATCACTATGGATTCGTTCGTGGCATTCCTTTTCTCGCGGAGAAGGTCGAGAGTGTTGGCCGTTATCGCGGTGCCGTTTTTCATTGCCGTTTTTTTCGCGAATGTGATCGTCGCGCACTTATCGCAGTCCTCAGATAGTATCGCCGTCACGGATCTTACGGGAAGGCAGGAATCACCTGTAGTAGGTTCGGTGGCGGGCACATTCTCAGCCACCGAACCGGCGCGCAATCTGACTGCGCTCTCCGCTCCCCGTGCGACGGAAGCACCGACACCGACTCCGGAGCGATCCACGAGAAAAAACACATACACAATCGCGGTATTCGGCGACTCGATGGTCGACACGATGGGTGAACGGCTTGAGTATCTTGAGGGAGCGCTCAAAGAGAAATATCCCAAAACATCTTTTAAACTCTACAACTACGGCACGGGCTCGCAAAACGTCGACGAGGGGCTCGCCCGCTTCAGCAAAGAATTTTCGTATCAGACCCGTTCCTATCCCCCGCTTACCGTGTTATCACCGGACATCATCATCCTCGGTTCGTTTTCTTACAATCCGTTTTCCCCCTATGACCGAAACCATCACTGGCTTTCGCTTGCCAAACTCATCCAGGAAGCGAAACGTACCGGGGCGGATGTCTATGTCCTTGCCGAGATAGCACCTCTTCGAAGCGATTTTGGCAAGGGTCCAAACGGTGTCAACTGGGATCAGGTGACTGCCTTCGAACACAGCGGTCGGATCATCGAGCAGCTGGAAAATACCATTGGTCTTGCCAAAAACGAGAATGTCATCCTTATCAATACATTCGAGAAATCCGTCGTCAATAACAGAAGAGAAGGGAAAAAGGAGTATGTCAATCCGTCCGACGGTATCCATCCATCCGTCAAAGGTCACGAATTCATCGCGAAGGAGATTGCCGACTCGCTCGTACTTGATTACTGACCGAACAGCGACTTGAAGAACTTGACGATCATATACCACAACGACTGTCCGCGCGGCACGATGATGATATCTTTCGCATAGTGTTGGACGGAAGGATCGAATTCAGGTGTGAAAGAAGCGGAATTGTATCCATCTTTTTCTACGGTGATCAGGGGGAAATCCTTCGTCGTTACGATCGTATAGGTACCGTCGGAAGCGGTTCGTGAAACTGGCAATTCTCTGGGGCCGATTGTGACACCCGATACAGGATTGCCGATGTCATCTCTCACAGTTCCCGAGATCACATACGGACTGAAGTATGTCCGCACCGTATCGACACCGGGACGCGGCGAGAATCCGTCAAATAATGTTGTCGAGCCGCCGAAAGCAGTCCAGTAATTGACACCTTTCACGATATCACGGTGCTTCATAAGTTCGATCATGTTGTCACGGATCAGATCGGCCTGCTCCTGGTGTGTGAGGTCGCCATGAATGTCGGGAATGGGCGCGCCGTATTCGCCGAGCACGACCTGCGCGCCCGTTTTCTCATGGAGATGTATGATCTTATCGACCAGTTCCTGCGGTGTCCGTACGTAATGATCGATCACGATGACGTTGCCGAGCTGTTTGACGACTTCTTCCGTGAACAGCTCGGCGACATCCCCATTGGTCGAGAAGTATCCACACTCCACATTCTCCTTCCCGATCGAACGGAGCGCCTCATTGCAGCTGTTGTACGAATCGATCAGGAACGGGAAGAATCCCTCCCGTGCCGAAGGCGACATGCGCGGATCCCCCATCGCACCGTTCTCGGGTTCCGGCGCCGGTGTGAATATATCCCCCGGCTCAAATAGCTCCGGATGTTTGTAAATGAACGACCGGGTGAGGTCAATATGGTCGCGCGGATTCTTGAATCTGCTCCGACCAAACCATCCCTCCCACTCAGCGAAATTTCCCCGGTACCATACGCTGATGTTTTTTTTGCGTATCGCATCGACCCACTTCTTGAGTACAGGGTAAAACTCTTCGTCATACGGTGTCCCGATTGCGATATGCGTCGGTTTCATGAGCGCCGCCGCTTCGACAAACTTATCGATATCCGCTTCGACAGACGGATTGCGCGCGGCGTCGCGGGAGTACTTCATCGTGTCAACCGCCTGGATCTCGAACATCGTGGTCTGCGGCGGCGAATCCTGTGCGTGCGCATGCACCGCACCAATTAATCCGAATAATAGTAATACGATCAGTTTTTTCATACGTTATTTTGCTACGTTTTTCACACGGAAAATTTTAATATTATCAGTATCGTGAACCAAGTCAAAATTGTCATTCAATTTGTCCTGTTGGTCCTTGGTGTGGTATATATCCTTCCATACCATATCCCCGTACCGGAGAATGATCCATGATACCACGCGTTCGGGATTTCGGATAGCGGCTTCATACTTATCTTTGTTGCCGAGGTAGATAAATCGGTCCATCGGTATATTCGTATGGACGAGGCTGATACTGCGTGCATAATCATCCATGAGGATATATCCGCGATCATAGTTATTTTTGAGCCAGATTTCCGATTCGGTATTTCTGTAATATGATGCGCCGGACGTACCGTCATTGAAGGTGATGACGGGAGCATAACCGATACCGTATAGCAACAGTTGAAGTACGAATAGCCCCGCGATAATTGTTTTACCGACGACGGCGCTCCGATAAAATAAATATCCGCTGAAAAACGCCACGAACGGCATCGCCATGAGACCGTATCGGACATTGAACATCGATCCGCTGTTAATATGAGGCAAGTACAAGACGGATTGTCCGGCGAAGAGAGTCAGGACATAAAACATAAATGGGACAAGGAATAGGACCGTGATCTCCTGTTTTGCGGGAATAGCGGAAGTACGCAGGAAGCGGTAAAATCCGATTACGGCAGTTCCGAAAAGCAGCATTCCCGCATTCGTCATCGCGGCAAACGAATAATACATCATTGACAAGGGAAGGTTGTGATATGTGTAGAGCGCGCCGTTTTCGCGGATGATATCCTGCTGGGACTTGGCTGAGAACTGGCTGTTGGTGAAATAGAGCGGATCGCCCAGTATCGTATATCCCCACAACAGCCAGAGGGCGATACCAAAGAACGCGATTGTCACGAACATGATAAATTTCCCCTGAAGCTGCTTCCACTTCACGCGGGACCGGTAGTATTTGGCCACAATCAGGAGGGCTTCAACTCCAACAAGGAACCACCCGTCGTATCTGCTCAGGGTCGCAAGAAATCCGAATACTCCTGCGGTGAGCAGATGTGTGCTTGAGTCAGACATCGCATACCGTATGAAATAGTACATCGATAGGATGAAAAAAAGAATGAGCGGCAACTCCGACATGGCGGTCGACTGCATGAATAAAATATTTACATTCGATACGAACACTATGGTTCCGAAAAACGCCACACCTTTGTCGCGCATGACCAGCTGCATCAGCCGGTACAGGAATATACTGCTGATGATATAAGACACAGAGGATACGATGGCACCGCCAAGACCGGTCCGCCAAAGATAATCGCTCCAGATGAACGGGAGCATCATGATATGCGGCAGCGGAAGCCAGATCCCGCCAAGCTGCGCGAATCCGGGCGTGCTGCTGCTCAGCACCCGTTTCGCGATATTGATATGCGACTCCGCGTCCGAATACGTAAGGATCAGATCGTTCACACTCGATATGGCGATCACGGAGATACTCAGCGTGATTGCCAGGCCGAACAGCACATAGTTCCAGGGAAATGATCCGGAGAATATCCGGGATATTCTCCGGATCCTGATCTGATCGATTGTCAGCGCCACTTTCATAGATATTATTTCAGACCGGTCCGTCTGAATATGAGAATGTCCGGGGAAGTATACGCCTTCTGGAAGTATTTGAAGACGCGTCCCTGCATGGCGGGATTTGCATACAAAGCGGTCCATATCGCGTCATCCTTCTGCATGACGATCCAGTCGACGTGTTTTTCCGGTTCGCGGATAGCATTGTCATAGTAAGGCTTGTTTCCGAGATAAATGACGTTTTGCATCGGGACGCCGCTCCGTACGATGCTGACGGTACGAGCGTAGTCGTCAAGCAGTACGAGACCTTTCGAATAATTCTTCTTGAGCCAGAACTCTGCGTCAGGCCGCTTGGCATGCGACAGCCCGACAGTACCGTCCTCCAGAGTGATGATCGGCGAGAATCCCACGACGATCATCGCGAGTTGTGCGGTGATCAGCCCGAGTATGACAAGTTGCGAAGGAGTTTTGCTTCGCGAGAAGAGATATCCGATGAAAAATGCCGCCGCAGGCACCGCCATGATGCCGTACCGGACGTTGAATAATATCCATGTGAAGCTTCGCGGCGTGATGTGGGGAATGAAAATGACGGACTGTCCGAGAAACAATGTGACGACGTAGAAAATAAACGGAACGAACAGAAGAAGAGAGATGAAATAGCGCTTGCGCTGAGTGCGGTCGCGGAGGTATTTGATGAGACCCGCGACCGCAACGAATGATATGAGTATCCCGATATTCACCATGGCCGTTATGAGGTAATACTGCACCGACTCCCACAGATTGTGATATGTCGGGAGTTCTCCCCTCTTCAGCCAGTTTTGCTGCTGGGACTTGGCCGAGAATTGGCTGTTGGTGAAGAAAAAAGGATCACCGAGGATGAGCCAGTCCCAGAAGAGCCAGATGAGAATGCCGAAAAATGCCGGCGTTGAGAACGCAATCAATTTGCCGAACATCGTATTCCATGTGGCCTTGAAGTACGACCGGATGGTCTCTGCGCGCGATGAGCTCTCGCGTGCGATTCTCGCCCATTTGTCCGTGTCAAATGCATGGAGCAGGACGATGATCCCTGCTTCGATGATGACGAGGAACCACCCGTCGTACCGGCTCAGCGTGGCGCAAAAGCCGAAGAAGCCTGCAATCATGAGCGAAAGCACTTTCCTGTCGTCCAGAAGGAACCGGATGAAGAAGTAGCTAGACAGTATGAAAAACATCAGCAGCGGAATCTCCGTCATCGGCGTGCTCTGCATATAGAGGACGTTTGCGTTCAGAATGAAGACGAGGGATCCGATGAACGACGCGAAGTGATTCTTGGTGATGAGCCGGAGCGTAAGGAACAGGACGAATGAGCTCACGACATAGCTGAATGACGATACGAGCGCACCGGCAAGGCCGGTGCGCCACAAATAATCGTTCCAGATGAACGGCAGCATCATAATATGCGGCAGGGGGAGCCAGATACCCCCCAGCTGTGCGAAGCCCGGTGTGATGCTGTGGATGAGACGCTTGGCGATATTGAGGTGCGACTCCGCATCACCGTACGCGACAATACTATCACTGAGCGCGTAATGGACGATTGATGTGATGCTGAGCACGACACTCAGCGCGATGACACAGTACGACCACGGGATCGTGTTCAAAAGCCACTTTTTCAGATTGTTGAACCGGGGTGTATTGATGATAAGATTCAGTTTCATGGGCGTCAATATTATTTATTACTCTTGGTACGGGATTTGCGGAGGACTTTTTTCCTCAGCGGAGTGAACGTCGGCTTCGCGGACGGGACCGTACGGAGATGGAAGCCGAATCTGCGTTCGACGATGGGAAGTACAAACGTAATGATAAATACTACGCTCAACAATACGGAAAGAATAAGAATATAAAATTGCCATACGGTGAACTGTGAACTGAAGTATGTGTTGTAGACGAAACTTCCGCTCTGATTCCGGTCCATCATATCAAACGCTTTCAAAAAGTTATAAAACTTGAGCTTGAGATAGTCCGCCTCGACTTTGGGAGGAACGAGATTGGTCGTAAGAGCGCCGGCAAGTGCGATTGCACTGGAAACGGTGAAAAGCAGGAAAAACACAATACGACCGATAAGCGGATACCTGAATCGCGAGAGGGCAAGCGCAATGAACACTGACAGTCCAGCCATTCCCGGCACGAGATACCGCGGTCCATATGCCCATCCTCCCCACGGGTCGCCGAAACTCGAATAAATAAAGAAGTTGGTGATGATGAATGTGAGGAGGATCCCGCTCTCAAGCGTGACCTTCCGCCGGAACTCGAGGATGATCCCGATCAGTGCGACAATGAATATTGGCGAGAAATAAAAGAGCCCCTTATCATTGCCGACATTGAGCGTAAAAAATCCCTTCGGAAGGTTTTTTTCCTCAAGGACCGGCGCCGCTTTCTTCGTTTCGCGCGTTTCCGCCTCTTTCTTGAGATCAATCGGCTTGCCCATCTCATCAACCTGGATATTGTTTTTTGTCATGTAACGCGGCAGACGGTTCCCGATCATCATCGGACTCCCGAAGTTTACTGCGTTGCGGTACAGATGGAAACCGGTAATGCCGAGGAAAAAAATCATACCTGCGAAGAACGCGAGGTTGAAAGAAATGACGAATTTTTTACTGCCCTTCAATGCCCTCCATTCAAACGATGAGAGAAACAGATACAGCATGATAGGAGCAAGGAGGATCGCGTTGGGGTAATCGATGAAGAGGGCGAGCGCAAAAAGGATCCATACGGCGCTCGCCCACACCCATGACCGTTTCATGGCGATCCGGTATTTCCAGGCACAATAAAACATCCATACCGCGATCGCCGCAGTGTGCGCATGCTGATATATCGTGATCGAATAACTCCACGCCGTCGAACCGAACCCATATACGAATGCACCGAGGAGTCCAGCCCATATTCCGAGGCCGAAGATCCTGCGGGAGATGAGGTATATCCCGATCATCGTGAAGATAGAAAAAAGTGCGACCGATCCGTATGCGAATACCTGGCCGAGGCCGTATGTCCGGCCCCAGACATAAAACGGCAGGATTGCGTACGAAATGCCGGACGGGAAGAAGCTGTAGTACTTGGTGCCGTTGTAGCCGATATCGGGGGCACCGAAATTGGCGAGATCTCTCGTGAGGACGATCGTATTGTTCCGGTAAATAGAGATCATCTCCGCGTAGGGGGCGCGCTCGTGCGATGACTCAAACGGCGCGCCCTCCCTGCTATATTGTCCTGCAACACTCATATCATCGAGGTTGCCGGGCACACCGCGTATGGTGGATCCGAACAGGAACGCCCCGATCAAAATGATGAAGGCGATTGCGAGAAACGACGCAATCGCCACCCTACTGCCTCTCAAAAGATGCATATAGTGCTCATTATATCATATCTCCGCTCTCAAATCATGCCGTTATATCGCACCTATAGTGCGTCTGACATGCAAATCAGGATCCCTTTGACATATATATAGTATTTTGGTATGATACGGCAATGAAAACGGTCATTCTTGCGGGCGGTTTCGGGACCAGAATCAGCGAAGAGAGCATGGTGCGGCCGAAGCCGATGGTCGAGATCGGAGACAAACCGATTCTCTGGCATATTCTCAAGATATATTATTCCCAGGGTTTTGATGACTTCATCATCTGCTGCGGGTACAAAGGATGGATGATCAAAGAATATTTCTCCCGGTACAAACTCCTCAATTCGGACTTCACGATCGATTTCGGTACGAACGAGACGACAATCCACAAAGACGGCATTGAGAACTGGAAAATCACGTTTGTAGATACGGGCGCAGACTCGATGACAGGCGGTCGTCTGCGCCGTGTACGGGACTATATCGGCGACGAGACGTTCATGATGACATACGGCGACGGGCTCAGCGATGTCAACCTCAAAGAGCTCGTCGCCTTCCACAAAGCGCACAAAGGACTCGTCACGGTGACGGCTGTCCCCTCACCGGGCCGCTTCGGCGCGTTCACGCTCCATCAGAACGATACGAAAGTCGCCAATTTCCGCGAGAAACCGTCAGGAGACGGAATCGATGAGGCGTGGATCAGCGGAGGCTATTTTGTTATGGAACCTGGTGTTTTTGACTATATAAAAGACGATAAAACAGTATGGGAAGAAGAACCGATGCGCACCATCGCTCACGAAGGCAAACTCCAGGCCCGCCGCCATACCGAATTCTGGCATCCGATCGACACGCTTCGCGACAAGATGGTCATCGAGAAGATGTGGCAGTCCGGCACCGCTCCATGGAAACTCTGGAAATAATGATACAATAACTCATGTGGTACGGAATATTAGTGCTTCTTTTGGCAAACGCACTCGGATCAGCGATCAATCCTACGTTTGTGAAGATCGGACTGCGTGAGATTCCGGTCCTTACATTTTCCGCATTGAGGTTCATTATCGCGGCAGGCGTTTTCTACCCTATATTTGCGCGGAGCAAAAAAAAAGCGTTCGACAGGAATCACATCCGCACACTTGTGGGCGTATCGCTCCTGTTCCCGATGAATATCATTTTTTTCGGGCTGGCGATCCAACGGACAACGGTGCTCATGAGCCAGATTTTCTATGCAATGGTACCCCTGATCGTCGGTTTCTTATCTCACTTCGTACTTGGGGACAAGCTGACACGGCATAGTATCGCCGGCGCATTCATATCGATGGCCGGTATCGGGTTCCTGATCAGCCAGTCTGTCATGTCCAGCCAGTCGCTCACATTCGGCACACCTCTCGGGAATGCGCTCTGTATCGTCGCGGTATTGTCCTGGGCGAGCTATTTCGCGCTCTCCAAGAAGCTCGTACATCACTATAGCCCGGTCACGACGAGCTTTTTCAGTTTTGCATTCACCGCGGTTCTCATATCGATAATGGCCCTATTTGAGATGATGGCGAAACCGGTCGTATGGACATCGGTTTCGCCCGTTACGTGGCTGAGCCTCGTGCTGGTAGGCGTCGGAGGCTCAGCCGCCATGTATTTCCTCATGCAGGTAGGGATCAAGCGGAGCGGGCCGTTCACCGCTTCACTTGTGCAGTACACCGGCCCGCTCTTCGCGTCCCTTACCGCGATACCTCTCCTCGGAGAACGCGTGACTCCCCCGCTCGTCATTGGCGGCATCCTCATCCTCGCAGGCGTCTTCTACGCCACCACCTACGACAAAATCACAAATAAATCGTAGGAAATGCTATTTTTTCATGTATCCCAACTCCCCTATCCCCAGAGAATTTCATATTTTGATTTATCGTTGCGAGACCGTATTGTCGGGAGTAACGTTCGATACATTAAAATATGGGCGGTTTATTGGTTTTACTGCTGATAGATTTTTCTGCGTTTGTCCAATATTTACTATATTTATCGATATTAAGCTTCACGTTAATATGTGCTTTCTCGAGAATCGCAATATGTTTAGCCGTTCCTTGCAATGAATTATGGGGATTATTTTGACTTGGACTGTGATCCGGAGTATAATGATAGCCTGAACATGAAAAAACTCCTTGTGACGGGATCGGAAGGCTACATCGGTACGAGACTCGTGCAGTCGCTCATCAAAGAAGGATTTGACGTAACCGGGCTTGATACCGGATTCTTCGAAGAAGGGCATCTCTATGACCAGAAAGGTGAAACATATCCGATCATACGCCGGGACACGCGTGATGTAGTCCCGGAGGATTTCAGGGGATTTGACGCGGTGGCACATCTTGCGGAGCTCAGCAACGATCCGCTTGGGCGCGTTGATCCGGAACTCACGATTGATGTCAATCAACGCGGCACCAAACGCGTCGTCGATTCCGCGCGCGCAGCCGGCGTGGGTCGGTTCATTTACTTCTCCTCATGCAGTGTATACGGCGCGTCAGAAACCGTTAGCGATGAGACGACCGCTCCCAATCCGCTCACGGAGTATGCGCGGTCGAAAGTGGCGAACGAATCGTATCTGAGGACTGTTGCGGACGACTCATTCTCCCCCGTCATTTTCCGTAACTCGACGGTATTTGGCGCATCTCCGCGCATGCGGTTTGACCTCGTCGTGAACGATCTATGTGCTCTCGCATACACCCAGAAGCGGATCGCGATGGCAAGCGACGGCACGCCGTGGAGACCGTTCGTGCACATCGAAGATATCGCGAAAGCACTCGTCATGACCTTTCGCGCTCCCCGCGAATCTATCCACAATGTCATGATCAATATCGGAAGCAACGATAATAACTATCAGATCAAGAGCATTGCAGAGACGATCGCACAGGAATTCCCCGGCTGCACGACGGAATTCGGCGAACCGGGCGGGGACAAACGTAATTACCGCGTGAACTTCGACAAGATCACGCGCGTGCTCCCCGGTTTTTCCTGCGACTGGAATATCGCGAAGGGAGCGAAAGAACTCCATGAGATATTCGACCGAATCGGTCTTTCGAAAGATGTATATGAGTCTCGCTTTTACACCCGTCTCAAACAGCTCGAATACCTTCGTTCTTCCCAAAAAGTGACTCAGGATCTCCGCTGGCAATGATCGCGTTTGCCCTGGTATATCAATCTGGCCTGTAGTATAATGTCGGTATGAAATTTACCGCGCTCCCGATACATGGAGCGTATAGAGTGGATCTTGAGAAACGCGAAGATTCGCGCGGGTTTTTCGCGCGGATGTTTTGTATCGATGCGTTCAAGGATCTCGGGATCGACTTCTCACCCGTACAGATGAATAACTCTCTCAGCCTCAAGAAAGGAACGATACGCGGACTGCACTATCAGGAGCCGCCACATGATGAAGCCAAATATTTCCGCTGTATTGGAGGCACTGCGTATTCGGTCATTGCCGACCTCCGACCAGACTCACCGACTTATAAAAAATGGACCGGTATCGAAATCACTGCCGAGAGTCGAACGTCGATATTCATGCCGCGCGGATGCGCTGCAGGGTATCAAGCCCTTGACGACAATACAGAAATGATCTATACAGTTGACAACCGGTATTCACCTCGTGCAGAACACGGCATTCGGTGGGACGATCCAGCATTCGCCATCGTGTGGCCGATCAAAGATAACGTGATCGTATCCGAAAAAGACGCATCGGCTCCGGATTTTCATTGATACCTATGTATATCGTCGATAAAGAATTGGAAAAACGGGAAAATGAAGGGAAGCCGATCAGGATCGGCCTCATCGGCGCGGGCTTCGCAGCCCGCGCTTTCGCACTGCAGGTATTGACCGCAGCCAAAGGTATGCGGCTTGTCGCAATTGCCAACCGAACGGTAGCGAACGCGGAGCACGCATACCTAGATTCACTGGGAGCGGATACTCCCGTGACGAATGTCAAGACTGCAGATGAATTCGGGAAAGCGTATCATGCGTCGGCGCATATCGTGACGACGGATCCTATACTCCTCACTGATTCTCCGTTTATAGATGTTATCGTAGAAGCAACAGGCGAAGTCGAGTTCCCGGCTCCCCTCGTCCTTAGAGCGATTGAGCATAAGAAGCATATCGTACTCATCAATGCAGAATTGAACGGTACGATCGGATCACTGCTCAAAGTCCGTGCGGATGCGAACGGGGTCGTCTATACAGAAATCGACGGTGACCAGCAGGGCAAACTGATGAATATCATCCGTGAGGTGAAGGGGATGGGATTCCGTCCTGTCCTCGCAGGCAATGTCAAGAGTCTCATCGATTTCCGGAGGACGCCGAAAACGCAGGAGAAGTGGTCCGCAGAACACTTCCAGGAGCCCAAGATGCCGACTTCATTTGCCGACGGCACGAAGATCGCATACGAAATGGCAGCCGTCGGCAACGCGACGGGATTCGGCGTAGGTACGCGGAATATGTACGGACCACGGTGTCCGACGATCGAAGAAGCACATAAACACTTCAATGCGAATGAACTCATGAAGCGTCCGATCGTCGACTATATCCTCGGCGGCGAGCCCAGCTTCGGTGTGTTCGTGCTCGCCGCAACAGATCATCCGATCCGCAAACGATACATGAGTGTTTATAAGATGGGGGACGGTCCGCTCTATACATTTTACGTCCCTCATCATCTGGGGCCTCTGGAGGCCTTAAGTAGCGTCGCCCGTGCTGCAATACTGGGCGACGCCACTCTCACACCGATCGGCGCTCCGGTATGCGAAGTGATCGCAACCGCCAAATTCGACCTCAAGAAGGGTGCCAAACTTGACGGCATCGGCGGCTACACGGTATACGGGCAGATTGAGAATTATGACACTGCCCGCCGCGAGAATCTCCTCCCGATGGGTCTGACAGACGGATGTGTACTCACCCGTGATCTCAAACAGGATGAAGTCATCACATACCGTGATATTATTGAACCGGATGGAAGCATAGCGTTCCAATTGCGCCGCGAACAGGATGCCATGTTTCCAATCAAATAATATATGAAAAAAAATACGAAGAACAGGAAACTTACCGTCACGGTAGCGATCCCCACGTGTTACGGCGGCGAGTCCCTATATTACACAGCCAAATCGATCATCGGCTCCAAGGGGGTCGGCACGTTCCGGTTCATCCTGGTATCGGACCGGAATCCTATCAAACCGGATCTCAAGAAACGGCTGAGAGCGCTCGGCGTGGAGCTCTACTGGAATCCGGTCGAAGGTTCCCAGCCGAAGAAACTCAAGCAGATGCTTGACATGACGACGAGCGACCTTTTCATATTCACTCAGGACGATATAGACTTCGATCCGAATGCACTGCAGATCATGGTGAGGCGGTTTCGGGACGATCCCAAACTCACACTCCTTGGTGTTGCAGTACTCCCACACCCCAAGACGAAATCATGGGTGGGGAAAGGCATGACGAGCCTGATACGGATGATATTCAATATCTCAAAACAGTGGAACAAGGGGGACAACTACCTTGCGGCGAGCGGCAGGTGTATGGCGTTTCGCACATCTCACTTCAAGAAATACCGCATTCCGGAAAAGATGGTGAATACCGATATGTTTTTTTACCTTGAAAACAAACGGCTGAACGGTACATTCGCCTTCGAACCGGAATCCAAAGTGTTCATTCATGCCCCCGCGCGGCTCAAAGATCAGCTCGGGCCGTCAAGCAGGTTCCAGATCCAGCAAAGGGAACTCAAGAAGTACTTCGACTTCGATTTTTCCGGCGAGTACCGGATCCCCCGACCGTTACTGTTCCGGGTCCTGGTGACGGAGATGCTCACACATCCGTATTCATTCCTTTCCTACCTGTGCGTTTTCATTTATACGAGAGTGAAACGCCAGTCGGAGCAATTGGCGTCCAATCCCAATTGGGCGGTCGATGACAGCACCAAAGCGGTCATTTCCTGACTATGAAAAAAGCATATTCCGTCACTATCGGTATCCCTGCACACAATGAACAGAATAATATCGCCGCGCTCCTTGGCGACATTGCGGCCCAGAACCGGGACGGCTGGACTCTCGATTCCGTCGTGCTGTTTGACGACGGTTCATCCGATGAGACGGTCAAACGCGCGATGGCCGCATATCCGAAGATCCGCTTCCTCACAGCCGTGAACCGGATCGGCAAATCGCAGGCGGTCGACGCCCTTCTCAAAGACGCAGGCGGCGACATCATCGTGTTGTTCGACGCGGATGTTCGTACGGAGGACGGGAATGTCATCACGGAGCTTGTCAACGCGTTTCGTGACGATCGAAACGTAATGGTGGCCGGCGGTAATGTATTCCCCCGCCAGCCGGTGACATTCATCGAACGCGCAATTTATTCTACTTTTAAAGTTTTCTACAAATCGAAGAAGGCGTTCAGGGGCGGAAACAATATTTTCGGATGCGTCGGGAGCTGTATGGCGCTCAGACGCCGGTTCGCGAAATCGATAAGTATGCCGGATATCGTGTGTGACGACGCGTATATTTATATGGCGTGTGTCACTAGCGGGTATACATTCCGGTATGTTGACAGCGCGGAAGTGCGGTACAAACTTGCACGAACGCTCACGGATCATCTCAAACAGCAGTTCCGCGGCGCGAGTGCTCTCCCGCTCTTCCTCCGCCCGTATTTCGGCGGCCGCATTGACGAGGAGCTTCGGCGGCCGCCCTCCCGTTATCTTACGTTTATCTGGCATTCGTGGATCGCCGATCCGCCCGCCACAACGTTCATCATCATCGTCACCATCCTCATGAAACCGTTCATTCCATTCGTGAGTGCGCGTTACCGTGCATCGTTCCCCATGGCCCAGTCGACGAAATGAGCGCTTACGTTCTTCCATCGATACGATTGCGTCAATTGTCTGTTTGCCGTACCCATTTTCCTGCGGAGCGAATGTCCTTCCTCCGATGTCAATAATCGTATTTTTGATACAAGCTGATCGATGTCGTTATCGGGAACGACGAACCCGTTGATACCGTCTTGCACCGCCTCCGGTTGAGCAGTATTGTCGCCGACGATGACGGGCAGCCCTCTGCTCATGGCTTCATGAATTGAGAGGCCGAATGATTCATTATGAGACATATGCACCATGCAAAGCGCGCCATCAATAATGCGATATTTCTCTTCGACACTCACCGAACCGGCGAACCGGACGCGATTTTGCATCCCTAATGAACGAATCAAGTCGTTCAGGGTTTTGAGATACGTCTTATTTTCTGTTCCTCCGACGATGACGAAGTCGAGCAGTCCGGGTATACGTGCAAGAGCCTTGATCGTAGCGTCTATTCCCTTGATCGGATGGATGCGCGCGACCTGTACTATATACGGGTCGCGCGCTTTCTTCGGTTCCTGAGGTATCGTGAACGCTTCATCCTCGACACCAAGACGCATCATCCTGATCAGTCGGGGCGATACCGCGGTTTCAGTGAGTTTGTTCCTCTCCCAGTCCGATATGGCGATCACCGCATCCGCGCTGTAATTGATGAGAATCGCGGCAATTCTGTGTACCAACCGTTTCACCGATCTGATATGCGGTGGGAACCCTGCCCAGTCCGGAGTGAACCCGCCGTTTGGGAAAAATATGAATCGAAACCGTTTGAGGCGGAGTGCTTTGAGCACTGCAGAACAGAGAACAATAATGATATGCGGCATAAGCGTGAAATTCGTAATGACGATACAATCCGTAGACATGTAAGGGACTCTCGGGAGGAAAATTTTATGGAATGTATGATATCTGCGTACAGTGATATGACCGTATTTTTCACGCAATGGCAGTGCATTGGATTGTTCGAGCGTATCTGCGGATGTATGTACCGTGACATTGTACGATTCCGGATCGATATGACGGAGGATCTGCTCGAGAGTCGTCTCAATGCCTGCAGAAACAGGGCGGAAATACCGGTTGACGATTTCGATCTTACGCATAGGAATATTGTAGACTATATTCCCTGGTATTTCATTTTCGTGGAGTGGGCGGTCTTCCATGTCGGCGTATGTGCGGCGATGAAAATAGACAGGAAGCGCGCTATACTCACCATAATTAAATATATGACGAGTACCAAAGGCCTTCGTGAGAGCATGCCGATGAAATCGAGCGCGATGGGACCGGAAAGCGAATATTCGCGCCGGATCGTTCTTGGTGAGAAATACATCTTCAGCGTGCGCTTGCTCGTGACGAACCGCATCGACTCCCTGAAATAATCGAACAGGGACGTTGGCACGTGATAATACAGTACCGCGCGAGGTGTATATTGCACCGAGCGCAGGGTATACCGGCCGAACAGGTAAAAATAGGCGTCTTCGGCGATATCCGGCGGCCAGTTGAGGTTGGTTGCGCGGGATTTGAGGACCGCCTTGCCGCTGTGGCACGTGAAAATATTCTTGCCGCGGCGGTGCGAGCGGAACGCGAGCACCTTGGCCGACTCGATGAAGTAGAGGAGCGACCCGAATCCTTTCGTGTTGAGCCATGGTTCGGTCGCTCCGTATGTACTGACCACGTCCCCCCGGAGAATTGGATCGATGAGCTCCTTGAGATAGTGTGGTGACTGCGGGATCATGTCCGCTTCCAGGAATACGACGATATCCCCCTCCGCCATCCGGAACAGTGTGTTTTGACACCTGTTTTGCCCCATCCGCTCCGGCGTCTCGATCACTTTGATGCGGGGGTCGGCAACCTGTTTGGCCTGTGCGACGGTATCATCGGTACTGTAGTCGGACAGGACGATGATTTCTCTGAGGGAGAATCCCGTCGTCTCCTGCCGGAGAATCTGATTGAGCAGGTCCCTGATCGTCTCCTGCTCTTCGTGTGCGGGTATCGCGACCGTCACAGTAGCATTTGTGTGTTCCATCACGGACACGATTATACTAAAAAATTGCCGTTTTGTTCAGGAATTGCCGTTGAAGAGCTTGAGCGTCTGATTCATGCTCACATCCCACGAATAGCGTGACGCCCAGGTCCGGCATGATTTCCGAAGTTTGGAGAGTAGTTTCTTGTCAGCCAGAAGTTGGGACAATTTGCGCGCCAGTGCTTTCTCATCCCCGTACGGGACGAGGAATCCGCTCACACCGTCTTTCACGCTGTCCCGTAGTCCCGGTACATCGCTTGCGACGACAGGCGTGCCGCACGCATTCGCTTCAATCGACGTGATCCCCCACCCTTCCATGGACGAGGGGTTGACGGCAATCCATGCCTTTTGATAAAGCGCGATTTTCTGCTCATCAGAGATTTTTCCGAGGAATTCGACCTCCACATCCGCGCGTTTGGCCGCTGCATGGAGATGTACGGCTTCCTCGCCGTCGCCCGCGATGACGAACCGTATGTCCGGGTCGGTCCGCTTGATGATTGCGGCTGCTCTGATGAAGACGTCTATGGACTTGTACTTCTTCAGGCGGCCGAGATACACGATGAGCGGCGTGCGGCTCTTGGTCCCCGGCACATACTGGGTGAGGTCGACGCCGTTGTAGATGATGATCGGCTCTCTGGTACTCAACTGTTTGCTCTCTATCTCCCGTTTGGTGCTGGGGGATACGGTGATGACGGGTACCGACTGGTATACGTACGGCATCATCCGGATCTCCATGAATTCCGCAAACGTCGAGAGGGGGAACCTGAGCGTCCTGCGGAACACTTCCTGGTGCACGTGATGCATCAGAAGATAAATTTTCTCCTTCGCATAGAGCGGAGTGAAGAACGGTACGCCGTTCTCGCTGTCTATGATGATGTCATACTTCCCCCGGAACCGGAGCAAATAATACAGTGCAGCCCAGATATAGACCATGTAAAATCCTCCGCGCCGCACCACCTGTATCCCGTCGACGATCTCGTAGCGCGGATTGTGACCGTCGTTGCCGCAAAACAACGTCACTTTGCATCCCATCTGCACCCACCGCTTTCCCAGCTCATGCAGATAGAGTTCCGCACCTCCCGCAAACGAATGTTTCATATCTCGCCAGTTGAAGATGAGGATTCGCTTGCCGAGCGGCGTATAGTTGAGTTTCGGCAGAGGCGCAAACAGTCCGAAGAAATCGACAATATTGCGCGTTATGTGCCGGCCGTTACGCTTAAGCAGATGGAGCGGAATCATGACGAGAAGATACTGGATACTCGCCTCCAGCACGACGTTCACGATCGCCGCAATGGACGAGTGTGCATGGGCGATACGGAACAGGAGCGAGAGCGAGAACAGGATCGCGATGACGGGGAACACATAGTGTCTTCGGGCAAGATGGTAGTTGACGATAGTTGAGCCGATCGTGAAGAGCGAGATCGCAAGACCGTACGGGAGCAGATAGTCCCTGACTGCCGTTACCTTGTCCCCGAACAAGATCGGGAGGGTCCGGAGGCCAAACAAACCGATTGCACCGAACGCGGCAACCGTGAAGATTGTCGTCACGGAGAATATCACGTAAAACCGTATGTTCGGATCGCGGCGTGCGCCTTCATCACGGCTTACGAACGATATGATGAAGGCGTTGAAGAGCGATCCGACGAAGTAGATCATCTTCCCGACAAGCGAGAGAAACGCATAGATCCCCGCCTCTTTCGGTGCAAGGTAGTGTTTGCTCAACAAAACATCGAATGTAAGGAACGAATTCGCCGCAAGGCTCGTGAAGATCGCGGCGAAGAAGAATTGGAACGGGAACTTATGATCATGTTCCAACTTCCTGCGCGCGCCGTCACGGAGATAGCGCGCGCTCAACACATACCCCACCGCCGTCGAGAATACGATCGCAAGCGGAATCGACAAATAGGCTAAGTCTTTAAGCCCGGCTAGTACGAGACCGACTCCGACTAACAATTTCGAGAACGCTTCCGAGAAGAATACGATACCGACAGCAATAAACAAAAACCGCCCGCGCAGGTACCCCTCATACATCGCGACGAGCGCGCCGAGGATGATGACCGGTGTGAACGCGAGCGGCACCCCGATCGTCGGAAGCCGGAAATACGTGGTGACGGCAGGACTGGCAATGACCCACAATACCGCCGCTGCCGTCACCACCTTCATCACTTTCCGTATGATCACGCGCGTGTACTCGATCCCCGCCTCTATTCCGTCCCGTGCGGTGATATACGACACGCGCTGATTGACAGAAGCATTGATCCCGAATATGAGTACGCTCGCAATGTAAAAAAACGTATTGACGAGCGTGATCAGCCCGAGCTGCTCAAACGTGAGCGCACGGCTCATGAAGGCGTTGAATGCGAGATTGACGACATTCCCCGCCATCATCGCGGCCACGAGGAAGCTCCCGGAAGTGAGGTACCGCAGGCGTGATATCTTCAGGATCGATTTGATTGACACAGGCTCACATTATATCACAAATAGCCTATAGAATCAAAACTCCAGCCTTAAAAGTGTAATGTTTATTAAGCTAATTTCGGAGTTCTTCGATGTCTTACTCTGGTATCAGTCGTTGAAGCAGGTATCCTCACGATCGAGTCTCCCATACCCTCGAGCCCATTGAGCACTTCATCAGTGAACAATCGCGGCTGAGGTCCATCTTCCGGCAACTCGAATGCAGGCAGACTGAAAGACCGGAGAACTATTCCGTATTCTGGATACGATTCAGCTTCGGAATTCTCTTTAAAAAAATTTCGAACTTGTTTGTTTTCCTCCTCAGTCAACGGTCTATCACCTTTCAGAAATCGAGCAATGACTTCTTCCGGTGAAACATCAAGCTGTAAGACGTATGCTGATTTGCCTATTTCCGACAGTCCACGAGGATCAAGTGCGTTTGGTTGATTATCTTCAGCTGATTGTGGTTGAGCGAAAATGGATATCAACGGACCCGCTGAATCAGGTGTATTATACGGAGATCTCACTTCTTCGTACCAATTGATTTCACTCATTTTCACACCGTTCCTTTGATCCATAAGCACCATCATAGATCCCGCTCCATGCGAAGAAACCCCACCAACAAGTGATGCAAATCGAGGGTCGCCATCCAGTAGTTCAAGTCCCCATCGTAAGACTGCGGAATTAACACGCACATCTCGATCATCTTTTGGACTTTGCCGCTCTATATTAGACATGTGACAATGATTATACAAAAAAAGACCTATAGAATCAATCTTTACCTAACCGTCGGAGTGAGTATTTGGAGCCAAACGAATCTTAGAAGGTGGCATCTTGAGTTCAGCTGCCAATTCATATGGTTCTGTTATCGGATTTTCAACATCATACACGTAGTATCTCGTATTTGGTATTACCTCCGGAAAATGAGTTGATAAATTGTAAGGATCACCTGCAGTTCCGTTAAATATATCCGTAACTGCTCTCGTTTCACCGTCGGATAAATCAGGCATTCCTCTATACAATGTCAAATATGCTGCGCGAGGATTTTTTGTACTGACATCTGATAGTGCAATATATGAATATGCCCGAAAGAGATCTCCCATCGTAATTTCTCTATGACCAGATACGACTTGAGGTACCACTATCAACAACTGATTTGGATTCCTTGCATCATGAGGAAACCGTACGGCATGTCCATCGAAAAATGCACCATCTACAAATTCAAATCCATCGTCACCAAATACATTATCAATTTCATTATTTCCTGCTGAAATAGAAAAATCAGTATCTACTGTCTTTACAGCCAAATAAGGAAGAGAGACTTCATTTTCCGGCAATAGCAGCCTTCTAATCGAACACGGGAAAGCAGGATGCGTCATGGCACGCGCAAGCACCATCGAGGGAACCCTGTACTCCGCTTCCTGTTGAACAGTTTGCGTTAATGTTTCTATTCCGGTCATAACCCGAATCTAGCATAACGTGGTCGATAATGCAATGATGCCGTCCGTATGCTCCGGAGGGATCTCCGGATCCGGCTGCCCGCGTCGATTGCGGACTGTAAGATATCCTGTACTCTCATTACGGCCTCAAATAAAACGTAGAGAAGTGTTGAGAGGGGAAACTGTGACAGTGCATACGCGAATCCATGTATGAGCGCATTGAGCGGTATGCGGCGTTCGTACCGATATCGTGCATCGCTTAGAATGTGTATGTAATTGTGCTGAATATGAAATAGTCGATTCCTGCGGTTGGTGTATTCTTCATACGAACATGGGAGTTTGAAGAATGCATTGACGAAGTCGGTGCTTCGGTACACGAGTCCTTTCGCAATACAAGTAAGGTAAAGGTATTGATCCTCCCCTTCGGAATACTCCGGGAATTGAATTGTTCGATAAAATGGCCGAGACAAAGCGCGCATTGCGCCAATACACGTGTAGATATTGTCACCGTTTCGAATGCGGGAGTATACAGCACACCCGTCACCGATGATGATATCGGCGTTGAAAAGTACAAGGATATCGCTATTCGTATGATCTATGATCTGATTCTGCCTGTAGTTCTGCCCCCTGTTTTCGCGACCCGCAATCAACTGTATACGCGGGTCACGAAATGACCGCACTATATCGGCAGTCTTATCGGTACTCCCATCCGACGCTACGATGATCTTCTCTATACGGAATCCGTCTTCCTCCTGAGCCAGGATACCCTCTAGTATCTCGCGAATATTGCGCTCTTCGTTGTATGCCGGGATGCCGACCGTGACGGTCGGCACCCGCGTAAAGTTCATGCCTGTATTATAGTACTGACTATAGGTTTATTCAATCCCGCACTTTTTGGGAGGGGAAGTTCATATTCTGGAGCTGACTCCGGAATACCGAATTTGCTCCGATTATTACGTTGCCTTCACCTGATATCTCAGTAGGAATGACGGCGATCGCGGATCCAAACCGTTTTTCCAGCAGATGGAGTCGTTGTTCCCGCGTCCCGGTAAAATTCGCGTAAAGAATGGAAATATCATTTTCAACCAATTCTTCATCTGCAGCCAGATTATCAGCGGGAGGAGCGACAAGAAACGCGACAATATCATTGGATCCCTGCACAGCAACATAGATGCCGGGTACCGATCGTCTCGCGATTTCTCTCATGAATTCACCCGGTGGCACTACATACTCGAATAATTCGGAAGAAGGATGATCTTGGATTGTTTCAACTCGCGCATGAAGCAAAGGCTTGTCATGATGCGATACCACCGTCAATTTTCGTGTACCTACACTTTTCACTGTTCTATTAATATCTGTCACTATGCGTATATCTCTGCTCCGATTGATTACAGCCAGCGTGCCATCGGCTTCCGTCATATCAAACGATACTCCGGATTTCCGGGCTTGTGGAGCTCTCATTGTGGTGTTTACCGATTTATTAAGTTCTTCGTGAAATGCGGATGATAATATTATTTCAAGTATTCTACTCTGATCCGGTCTTAGTTGAGTATTACGCTCCCTCCTACTATGTGATGCTCCGGGGCCCTCGCCACCTTTAGGCCGCACCAATCTCAAATGTCTACCTTTCTGTTCAACCATACCCACACATTGTACGGGAAATGGCCTATAATATCAAGGATTTATTCGTATATCGACTCCCACCTCATGCATGTTAAACTAGACATCTCTATCGAAGATCCCCTGTTTTGTATATACGCATACCTTTATTCCAGACCACCGCATCAACGCTTCGGCTCAATTATCAGTGGTAATATAGTAAAATTAGCTGCTGTTGTAAACAGTTCCCACCCATGAACACAATTCTTAGACGATTCATACAGTTCGGGATTGTTATGTTAGTGTTTGATCTAGTACTGCTCATTATCTATATGGGCTCCATCATCTACTCGATTCGCTCTGTACGCCAATTCGTCCGCCTTGCCACCGTGAGATTGCCGGAGACATTCACCGAGCTGTACTTCGAGAATCATACCAAATTGCCCAAATATGTATCGAAGTATACGGACTATCCCTATTCATTCACCATTCACAACCTCGAACACAAGGATATGAAGTACCAGATTGAGATATTCATCGTTAAGGATCAACAGAAAATCCCGTTAGAGTCGGGCGCAGTCACTCTCAAACACGATGAATTCAAAACTATTAAAAAAGTATTGAGACAGGATGAACCCAAAGGACGGGTCAAAGTAGTCGTCAAGTTGGTCAATCTTAACCAGCAGATTGATTATTGGATAGAGACATAATGAAAAAAATAGCAATTTTAATTCCAACATTTAATGAAGAACCCGGTATTAAGCATGTGATAGATGCGGTGCCATTAGAGCTTCTCTATGAACACGGTTATTCGACGCGGATTGTGGTGATCGATAACAAAAGCACGGATAAGACAGCTCAAATAGCCAAATCCCGCGGGGCAGAAGTAATAACCGAGCCTGCACGAGGCAAAGGCAACGCTCTTGTGACCGGTTTCAAGTATGTTAAAGACACGAGTGATTACGTAGTGATTATTGATGGTGACAACACATACAAACCGCAGGAGATTTACAGGCTTATCGAGCCGTTGGAAAGCGGATTCTGCGATGTCATTGCTGGTTCCCGCATAGGGGGAAAGACAGAATACGGCGCACTCTCTTTTTCCCACCGGTTCGTGAATTGGGCTTTCGCATTCTTCGTGCGTCAGTTCTACCAGGCTAACATAACTGACGCACTCACCGGATTCATCGCCATGAAGTCGAGTGTTGTTAAGACTCTTATCCCTAACCTCAAGTCAAAAGACTTCACCATTGAGATGGAAATGATAACAAAGCTGTCGCGATTGGGATTCGAAGTGTATTCAGTACCTATCACATATGAGCGCCGTTTGGGGACCTCCAAAATAGATTCGTTCAAGGATGGAGTCAAGATTCTCGGTATGTTTGTTCGCAACCTAAGGTGGAAACCAGTACAAAAAAAATCACGTCTTACGCATATCAAAAAGAAGATAACCATGTTTTTCAGTATCTGACATGAGAATCGCATTCGTTTCCGACGCAATCTGGCCATACAACAAAGGCGGCAAAGAAAAGCGGATGCACGACATATCAATCCGCCTTGCACAAAAAGGCCATGACGTGCACATTTTCACGATGAAATGGTGGCAGGGTGACGCTACCAAGGTTGAGAACGGCGTCACCCTCCACGCAATCTCCCCTCTCTACCCGCTCTACGCCGGCCCCCGTCGCTCAATAAAGCAAGGAATCCTCTTTGGATTAATGTGCTTCAAACTTATCAAAGAAACCTGGGATGTCATCGACGTCGACCACATGCCCTTCTTCCCTCTCTTCTCAGTCAAACTCGTCTGCCTCCTCAAAGGCAAAAAAATGACCGCGACGTGGAACGAGGTGTGGGGTCGTGATTATTGGGTCAAATATATGGGGTTACTTGGAAACATCTCTTACATTATCGAACGACTCAGCGTTCTTCTCCCAGATAAAATAATCTCAATTTCAGAACTTACTACTAACAAACTTAAAACTGAACTTAAATCTGCAAAACAGATTGTGACGATTCCGATTGGTGTCGATATAGAACATATTCAAAAGATAAAACCTTCTAAACAAAAGTCAGATGTAATTTATGTAGGACGTCTCCTCTCTCACAAAAATGTCGACGTCCTCATCAAGGCCGTTGCCCTGCTCGCCAAGCAAAACAAATCAATCTCTTGTCTCATCATCGGCACCGGCCCCGAACTTTCTAATCTGCAAAAACTTACTAGAGAACTCAAACTCGAAAAAAACGTCGCTTTCCTCACAAACATCAAGGAAAGCGACGAAGTCTACGCCCTCATGAAATCCTCAAAAGTATTCGTCCTTCCATCAACCCGCGAAGGCTTCGGCATCGTAGTCCTGGA
Organism: uncultured Gammaproteobacteria bacterium; assembly: GCA_964561915.1. GTDB lineage: Bacteria > Patescibacteriota > Microgenomatia > UBA1406 > GWC2-37-13 > CAZLQR01. The sequence continues at coordinate 40,577 of CAZLQR010000015.1, forward strand.
AGCAAACGCATGCGGAATCCCGGTTATCACTGTTGATCATGAAGATAACGCGGCTAAAGACTTCTTTTCTGAAGGAATGGTAAATGAGCTAACGAAAATAGACAGCAAAAGTCTAAGTAGCAAATTGAATCAATTCTTAGCCTACAAGCAAACAGTTTCTACTATGGATGTCAGCTACACATGGGATTTTATAATCGCTAAGTACATTGGAGCAGTTAGTAATGCTCAGGAAGCTCGCTAAATGAATTAAAATTAGTACAATTATTTATTGCAAAGCTCGTATGAAAAAACAATTTAAGAAGTGGAGGCATAGAAGGAGAGTCAAATTTCTGCTCCTTCAATATTTGTTCAACTTTGTTTTGATCGTTTTGGTTATCCTTGGGATTTTGTCGTGGGGGCTAAGAGAGAAAGAAAGGAGAGCGAGCTATTCTAGAGGTGAGAATATGGTTTATAACCTTACTGATGTTCTCGGAGTTGCCTCAAAGGAATACTCGATGAGTGTGGATTTTACCCAGATCGAGAGGAAAGCTTCAACAATGCTGTTTGGAGGTAGTAATCCAAGAAAAGTCCAAGACTCGGCTTTTGATAAGATGGACGAGCTGGGAATACAAGCTATTCGAGTCCCCTTTTTTATTGAGCATGCTATACCAAAAAACTCAAGTATTGCCTCGTTTAAAAAAAATGACAAAAATATCCAAAATATAAACAGCTGGAATAGATCTATATTGGACGAAAGAAAGAGGCTTTTGCGTGAGGCGAAAGAGAGAGGGATGACTACATTAGGTATTATCGATTATACGCCAGCATGGTTGAACCAAAATGGTGTTTTACATGGCGTTCCTCAGGATTGGGAAGTTTATGAAAAGATTGTCGAAATGGTCTATGCAGATAATCGAGATTTACTAGATTATGTTGAAATTTGGAACGAGCCAGATTATGTTCACTTTTTAAACACATCAGGAACATCGTATTCTCAAGAGGATGCATATATCCAGATATATCTTCACGCGAGCAAGGCAATCCGCAACTATGACAAAAAAATGAACGACGGGAAGTCAGTCAAGATTGGAGGTCCAGCACTGTCCAAGTTAGCAAATTATAGATTTCTATCTCGAGTACTAGCAAACAAGGAATTAAAGGATTCTATAGATTTTATAAGCATTCATAATTATGACAAACACCATGATTTAGAAATAACCGATGTAAAGAATATATTGAAAGACAATAATCTTGAAGAAATTCCAATATTTCTAACTGAATGGAATTATTCCCCGGAAGAAAGAAATTTTGAGCCTCAAATGATAAGTTACGAGGCGATTCCTTACGTAGCAGACAGGTTTATAGATATGTTAAAGCAAGGAATAAAGGCGAATTTCTTTTTTGCTATGCAACCACTTGAGTATACGAGTCAGGGCTACGGTCATGGGTCACTTGCATTTTTTGAACCTGAAAAGGAAGGAATGGAGCCCATGCAGAAAGCTAAAACATGGAAGTTGTTTAGCGACACGATGGGTGTAGGCAAGGGACCTTTCGATATCGTCATGTCTTCAGAAATTTCTAGTATCAAGACATTAGCCATTGTAAATAGCGAAGGACACAATGTAATTATTGTTTCTAACAGTACAAATGTTCCAATTACTGTAAATGTCAAAACTACTCATGCCGATTCTAGCAGAAAGTATGTGATTTCAGCATACAGCGCTTCAAAGCAAGAAGATACGATAACAAAGAATGGAGACTTAAATAAAAAAAGTGCCAATAATAATCTGGAGTTTAAAGTGTTCGTGCCAGAAAAGTCAGTTGTAGGCACAACGATTCAGGCTTCAAAAGGATTCAGTTTATAAATCAGCGTATGATCTCCAAGACATCGGTTAATTTTATTGTAATCGCATTCAACGAAGAAAAAGGAATTAAAGACTGTATTGAGTCGATACAAAATCAAAAGTATCAAGCTCGTTTTTCTATCATCATTGTCAATGATGGAAGTACAGACAGAACTTTAGAGCAAGTAAGAAATCTAAAGAGTAGTTATCGAAACATACGTCTTATAGATAACAAGAAAAATATGGGGCGTGG
>CAZLQR010000016.1:0-39360 GCA_964561915.1 uncultured Gammaproteobacteria bacterium
TCAGGCTTTCGCCCATTGCCGACTATTCCTGATTGCTGCCTCCCGTAGGAGTAGAGCCCGTGTCTCAGTGCTCTTCTGGCTGACCACCCTCTCAGGCCAGCTACCCGTCGTAGACTTGGTGAGCCGTTACCTCACCAACTATCTGATAGGACGCAGGTCCATCCCATACCAACCAGTTACGGTTTTTACAATGCCTTGCGGCACAGATCATGGAGAATTACCCAACCTTTCGGTCAGCTATGCTCCAGTATGGGGCAGGTCCCTACGTGTTACTCAGCCGTCCGCCACTACATTTACACAAAGCACGGGACACTCCATAACCTAGGTGAATGGAGCACCCGGTGCTTCGTATAAACGACGTTCGACTTGCATATCTCAGGCACGCCGCTAGCGTTCATCCTGAGCTAGGATCAAACTCTTAAAAAAATTGATTTTTAAGATGTGTCCCCGCCAGAGGCGGGGCACACATTCCTAACCCGTTTACCAAACTAAAATCCGAGTTTTCAATGTACCTTCCTCCATCGAAGCACAAGAAGTATCAAGTATTGTAGAGGAATTGAGGCCGTTTGTCAACGAAGATTGACGGTGGCGCGTCACTGGGAGGCAAACATTGTGTCGCGCCACGCTACATAATCCACGAGGTTCACGAGTCCGTCGTTGTTGAAGTCTCCGGTTTTCGTATTCACGACCTGCTGGAATTCTCTCCTCCAGAGCTCGAAGTCTGCCAGTGTTGCTTTACCGTCGCAGTCTGCATCGCCGATCGAACGGGTCGGACATGGCGTCGGGGTAGGCGTCGGAGTCTTGGTCGGTGTCGGTGTTTTCGTTGGTGAAAGTGTAGGTGTTGCTGTTATACAAACATACACATAACATGCGACTGAGGGAGGAGTAGGTGCAACAGAAACCATCACAGAACCGCTAGTGCACGGTATTGGAGTTGGATATATACATGAGCCTTGCGTAGGTGTAATAGAAACTGATGGCGTTGCCGTGATGGTCGGTGTGACTGTCACAGAAGGAGACAGTGACGGAATCGGTGTATTGGTGGGAGTCGGGGTATTGGTTGCTGTCGGTGCAACAGACGGGGCAACAAAAGTAAACTGTGCTTTCGGTTGCGTTGAGTCCAGGTCAAAAGTCGCGGACGGCACTGTACCTACTACGAACGAATTGGATGTCACGACCTCCAGAGTTCCTGCACCGGCCGTATCTCCACGGAATTGCACCTGAAATTGGATTAATCCCGGAAGCGCGCTATCAGCCTCTGTAGAGGTGTAAATCACGCGCGCATATTGATTGTTTATCGTCTTGATGAGCTGATTCGGGAGCACATTCGGAGAAGTGATATCTATGATTTTAAGCGTTCCAGATGCGGTAAACCGGAGATCGTATCCTGAAATCTTGTACGTTGACGTGATGGGGGCGACCGTGACGGTCGTGATATAGGTCGCCCCTGTATTGAAGTTTGATCCTGACGCGGGACTGAATACGATGTTTGCGCCATTTGGTCCGAGAGCCGCCCGTGACCGCTGGGAATAGATCCCGATATACCAGAACATGAACGCAAGTACCACAACCGTAAGCAGGGAAACCAATAAGATTCTCAGCCGTCGTGTATTCATCTATTTTTTGTCGTCCTATTCACACTATACCATAAAAAGCATGTTTCAACACCATTTTTATGGCACGTGAATTTTCATCATCCGGGCTTTTTCTTTGCGTCTGCTGAGGCGCATGAGTCCGTTGATAGTAGCGTGTTCTTTCTGTTCGCTTTTTTTGACTTTGAGATTGAGTTCTTTGCCGAGGAATATCTCGACGCCGGGGATGGATGCCATACCGCCGGTGAGCACGATGCCGTGTTTGTATATCTCGTCCACCATCTCCGGCGGTGAGAGCTCGATCACTTCTTTGGCGGTGTCCGCGATATGCTGCATCGTCGCGGACACCGCTTCCTTGATATCACCTGTCTTCAGCTTTGCGGTCTTCGGGAGACCGCTCTCAAGAGACTTACCGCGTACGGTCAGGATTTTTTCTTCGCCGGTATAGTTCAGGAGCGTTATCTTCAGCTCTTCGCACGTTGACTCGCCGAGGACGAGTGCGTGTTTGAAATATACATAATTGTAAATAAGTTTGTTCATATGATCCCCGGCGTTTTTGAGCGTCTTCTCCGTGACCACTCCCCCGCCGCTCACGATACTGAGTGTGATCAGTCCCGCACCCATATCGATGAGAAAAACCGGATTGTGAAGAAAAATGTCGAGACCGCACCCGAGCGCAGTCACTAACTGCTTTTCGTACAGCGATACGCGTGACATACCGATTTTGTAGAGCACTTCTTCGACCGCCTTCAATTCGATTTCGGTTGCTGTCGAAGGAACGGCCGCCGCAGCAGACAATGCCGGTTTGAGGAATAAAAACTTGCTGATATATGGCGTGACGGCGCGCTGCACACAAGTACTCAGCAGCGCGGCCTCCGCATCGAAATTGGATATGACACTATTGACGATCGGTCGCTGAATCTCGATGTAGTCCGGCACTTTACCGATGATCTGCTTGGCTTCCCGCCCGAAGAAAATATACTCATGTGTCTTTTTGTTGTATCCGAGGACTGTCGGCTCGCTTAGTACCACTCCCTTGTCCTTGATTGCCAGCCGGGTATTGGCCGTGCCCAGATCGAAAAAAACCTCAAAATGTGAAAGAAGCGGTATGGTAATATTCTCAAAATCTGGGATAATTTGTTTCATTGCACAGTATGGAATTTACACTGATCAGATTTTTATACGGTGTTCTCGTTTTCATCACTCCCCTCCTGATCGTCCCGTATACTTCCGAGCTTTTCGAGTTCAATAAGATGATTGTAATATATTCGGTTGCAGTTCTCACCGTCTTTTTATTCCTAGTGCGATGGATACGGACAGGCAGCCGGTTGGTGAAGATGGTGTTTTTCACGATTCCACTCGCAGTGTTTGTCCTTACTAAGATTGTAGCCACAGTCTTCTCTATGGATATTCATACATCGATCATGGGTTATTATGGCCGGTTCAACGGCGGCCTCATGTCCCTGGCGGCATTCGGATCGTTAGCCGTTGTAGCCGCGTCGGTATTCACCAGAAATGACGTGCTTAAACTGCTGAAATTGTCACTCCTATCATCAACCGTTGTCATGCTGTGGGGGCTCCCGTCGCGTTTCGGTCGCGACATGACCTGCTGGGTGTTCACACATCAGCTGAACAATTCATGCTGGACCGATCAGTTCCGGCCGGCGGAGCGCATGTTCTCAACACTCGGACAGCCCAACTGGCTTGGGAGCTATCTTGCACTCAATTTGTTTGTGGCGGTCTTCCTGTTTACGGTCTACGCGGTGCGTAAACAACGGAAACTGCTGTACGCGACTGCCGTATATATCGTGACTGCAGTCGCGTGCATTCTCTTCACGAAGTCGCGGTCGTCGCTTGTTGCAGTTGGCGCCGGCGGGGTGGTATTCGGATCCTTCGCGGTGGCGTTTGCGCCGATTCGCGATATATATCTGAAACATAAAAAACTGATCGGAATCGTCTGTGCCGCTATTATCATATTGATTTTGAACGAATATGTCGCGATAGACCGCTCCAAAGCCCCATTACAAACAGTGCAAAATACTGTGTTGCAAGACTCCGCACCGCTTGTGGTCACCGACTCGATCGACATCCGCAGGATAGTCTGGCAGGGAGCGATCGAACTCGGATTGCGGTATCCCTTGTTCGGCACCGGCCCAGAAACATTCGCCACCAGCTACAATTTCGTCCGGCCGGTGCAGCATAACACGACGTCGGAATGGGACTTCATATACAACAAAGCGCACAATGAATTCCTGGATTATCTCGCCACCACGGGTTTCATCGGTCTGGGAGCATACCTCTTCCTCATCGGATCAGTATACTGGTACGGAATCCGTAGATATCTTTCTGTAAGGAACAAAGATAAACCTGACACCGGAACGGTACGCGATATCGCGTTTTACGGAGGGATGGTGGCCTCCTTCACCGCAATCCACGTTACGAATTTTTTCGGATTTTCCACATCGACCATCAACTTGTATTTATTCCTGATCCCCGCACTTATGGTCGCATATGAATCGCAGACACGAAACGAAGGATCGTCTCGATCGTTGTCCGGGTACCGAAAAATAATCTTAGGTTTCTTGTCTGCCGCGGTGCTCTATTGTCTTGTCTGGATCATATCGTTTCACGTCGCGGATGTGAAATACGCGCGTGCTCTTGAAGCGAATTCGCAGGGAGAATATTATCAGGCCGTCAATGCGCTTCAGAGCGCCCTCAAGCTTCATTACGAACATGTCTACGAGGATAAACTCAGTTCCGCATATGCCAATCTTGCACTCGTTGCCCCATTCCAAGACGGAGAAACCCATAAACCGGAAGAGTATATTGCAGCGGCAGACGCTCTCAATGTGAAAACCCTGCGGATGTCGCCGCACAATGTCCAGTACTGGAAAACGAGAGGAAAGAACCAATATCTTTTTTATCAGGCCCTTCTGGACGGCTCGTATCTGGACGAAGCGATACGGTCTATGCGTCGTGCACAGGAACTCGCGCCGACCGATCCGAAATATCCGTATACGCTTGCCTTGTTTCTCTCTCTAAGAGCTGACGACGAAACGGACCGAATGAAAAAGAAAACGTTCGGGGATGACGCGATGAAGAGTGTCCGCCTCGCGTCATCCCTCAAGCCTGATTATATCGACGCCCGGATGCTGGCAGTCAAGCTCTCGGAAAAATACGAGGACGCGGACACGGCACAGAAACTCCTCAATGATTTCAAGAAAGACTTCCCTTACGCGAGTATGGAGGCATACTGATCACGGTGTCGTATCCGTACTCGCGATGCCGTATTTGCACGACACTGCCGGCGCACATCCGCACGTTACGGTATACCCTGCTTGATTGACACCGTTGCCGGTATCATACGTATTCTCGATGCACGAATACAGCCTGTACAATGATCCGGTTGCATCGGTCTGGTAGGCATAAGCAAACGGTGGACGCGGATCTCCGGGAACGGACTGCATATATGAACGGGTGGCGCACCCCGACGGGTGACAGAGGGGTGCGCCCGATGTAATTCCCGCTGGATACCGCTGATTGTCTTCATAATAGAGTTCCAGTGCTTTCTGGATGTTATTCAAATCCGCTTTCCTCCGGTTGTCGCGCGAATTCCGGAGACTTGCGGTATATGATGATCCGATCCCCACGCTCAACACGCTGATAATGACTATGACGATGAGAAGCTCAATGAGAGTGAATCCGCGCCTGTCTATTGTCGTATGCATTGGAAGCAGTTGGCGGTGGAACCGGGTGTGCAGGTACCGGTACCGTCACTGCTCGTGAATCTCGATTCCACATTGGATTTTTGACTTTTTGACTCCGGCTGCCAACACAGTACTGCCGTGTAATTGGGTGCTGATCCGTCGCGGGATACATACACCCGTGTCGCTTGGGGATGATTCGTATACGCTGTTGCAGACTTGGATTCGCCGATATTGCTTAGATTGGTACTGACATTACTGTCCATTGCGGATACCAAAACTCCCGGTGTGTCCGGTAGGTAAACCGTCCCGCAGGTCGAATCTGCACAAAACGCAGGAAACTGCTGCTGCGTATAATACCGGTCAAGTGCATTCATGAGGTCTGTTGCGAGCTGACGTTTGGAAGCATCGGATGCACGCCGGGTCTGCTCGAGCGGATCAAGCGCGGCGAGCAATCCCACCGCAATAATCCCCAGGATGGCGATGACGATAAGCAGCTCGATAAGCGTGAATCCCCTCTTTCTTAAAATTGACATTATATATCTATCCGGACCAACTAAATTCACTATAGTCAGTTCCATACCAGTTGTCAATAACCATTTTGTTTTATATAATTAGTTATGGCTCCGCTTCCGAAACGCAAACATTCGACTCGACGCAAAGGACTCCGCATGATGAAGCGGAATCGTGTCGTGCCTCAGCTTGTCGTGTGCAGCAATTGCGGGAAGAAGAAGATTGCCCACAGGACATGCAGGTATTGTAAAGTCTGACCTCCGTATGGATAAACGCCATCTCAGAAGGATCGCGATCATCGAGAAACTCTTCGGACTCGGATTCGACGGTGTCACACTCCCTGCGGGCTCTGCAGATGATGAAACGCTCCGCGAAATTGTTGCTCACCTGAAAGAAATCGACGCGAATATCACCAAACACGCACCGCGATACCCCATAAGGAATATCGCCCGCATCGATCTGGCAGTTTTGAGGCTGAGTATTTTCGAGTTGTTGTTCAAGAGGGCGGAGCCGGAGAAGGTGATCATCGATGAGGCGGTCCGGCTGGCCAAGGAATACGGCAGCGACCGCTCATACTCCTTTATTAACGGTGTGCTCGGGAGTATTCTTAAGAAAAACAATGATGGACATTGACGGTATTCAGTCAAAAATCGGCGTCACATTCAAAAACAAGACACTTCTGGAAAATGCGTTTGTGCATCGTTCATTCCTGAACGAACACAAGTCGTTTCATTTACCTTCCAACGAGAAACTGGAATTCCTTGGAGACAGTGTATTGTCCCTGATTACCTCGATGTATCTCTACAACCATTATCCTGAGCTCCATGAAGGAGACTATACGGAAATTAAAGCGTCGATCGTGCGCGCCGAGAGTCTTGCTGTCGCCGGCGCGCACCTCGGTCTGGGACACTATATCTATTTGTCTCGGGGCGAGGAGGCCGGGAAAGGGAGAGAAAATAAAAACCTCCTCGCCGACTGCTTCGAAGCCCTGATCGCCGCGATTTTCATCGATCAGGGCTTCGACCGGGCATATCGGTTTGTCGTCGAGCACCTGTTCAAAGACGTGCTCGACGCCATCGTCAACGGCAAATCCTACTCGTCTTCCAAAAGCCGGCTTCAGGAATTGGTCCAACGGACTCATAAGATTACGCCTCAGTATCGGATCTCCGGATATGAAGGGCCGGAACATGAACGAATTTTCACGGTCGAAGTATTCGTGCGGGACAAACTACTTGCGGGTGGTACCGGCAGGACGAAGAAAGAGGCCGAGGAACACGCGGCTTTAAATGCGTTGGAAAAGCTCGGATGACTTTTATATAATTGGACTCATGGCAGTCGCACTCCGCCTCATGCGGTTTGGAAAAAAGGGACAACCGACGTATCGTATCGTAGCGCTTGATAAACGCCGTCCGAGCAAGAGCTCGTATATCGAGAAAATCGGTACGTATGATCCGATCAGTAAGAACGCAGGAGCCGTCATCAAGAAATCCCGTCTTGAATATTGGATCAGTCAGGGTGCACTCGTGTCCGAAGGACTCACCAAACTCCTCAAGAACAAGAAACTCGTACAGTATACTGACTAAAACGGATTCGATTTTCCCCTTACTTCACTCTCCGGTTCAATACCGTTTTCTGACCCGTTGTTTGCGATCGACACGGATACTTTGGAGCGGATTGTATCGAAATTCCTGAGGATTTCTTCATAATTTACGCCTGCCATCGCACTATCCTCCGACGCGGCTTTGCTGTAAAAATAGAGCTGAAGCTTAATAGCGCTGTTGTTGCTTGACTCAAGCTGGATCGTATCGGCAGTGATCAGCCTTCCTCCCCCGGTATTATATTCACGGAGAAATGACAGGAACGTCTGCGGATCACCGATCCCCGATACGCTCAATGCAAGACGGTCTTTCCTCGAAGCGGTAAGATCAACCGTATATGAGTTCACCGCAAATCCTGTCTTTTGTGACAATTGATCAAGTGCATAGATAATTGAGAAATAATCTTCGCTGTTGGGGATGAGGCTGTTCATGATCTCAAGATTGTCCTCAAGTTCCTTCGTGTTACGCTGTGATAGCGTCCGAAGCACAGTAAGGCGTTTAGTAATAGCATCGATTTCTTCGTTCGTCTGATTGAGTTTCACTCTGGTCGTATCATACAACCCGAACAGATATCCTGAAGACAAGAGAGTCCCCACAATCATCACCGCAATGAGGATGAAGTATGCAATATTCTGTTTGATGAGTATTTTAATATATGGTTTCATAGATCAGTCTGAATCGGCTTGAATACCCCATCAAACTCAAGTTCATATTTGCTGTTTTCCGCAGCTGAACCGGAAAAATTGCTCAGTGACAACGTCTGGAAATGGCTGGTGAATTCGTCTGATTCAACGCCGCTGAAGACACCGAGCGCCTCGTCCAACGTATCAAACGACAGCACGAATTCGACCTTCCGGTCCTTGGAGATCTTGAATTCGGTGAGCCGGGCGGAGCTCGAAGCGGACTGCAATGTACCCGCAAGGAGGTTGTAATAGGGGCTGAAGCGGGCATCTTCTTTGTTGAAATCATCAAAGTACTGAAGTTTCTTGGCAAACAATGACAATTTCGCTTCATCTTCTTTATACGTGGCGATTTCCGAGAGGAGACGCTCTTTTTGACGGATCCGATCGCTCAGAGCACTTCGTTCCTTGAGGTAAAAATACGCAAACGCCGATCCTGCCGCGACGAGCAGTATACAGAGGACTAGCGCCGCCGTCCTAACGGCGGCGAACTTTCTCTCCAGTCCGTAATAATCCTGTTTGTTGGTAAGGAGATTGATGCTGGTTTTTTTCATTTCAAATTGCCGCCGACAGCCGCCACAAAGTATCCCATGTGATCTTTGAAGTATCCGGATGCGGTATTCTTGGTGAAAAACGGATAAAGATCGAGCATGAATGGCTGAACCCCGAGATATGTACCGATGAGGGTGTGAATATCATGAAAACGGATGGCGTCGTTGAAGAAGTAGACTCCCTTCAACGACGCATTGTACTTTTCCTTAAGCGCTGTAAGTGTATGCTGTATGTCGACCATGAAATCCTTCATGACGGGGGCGAGTATCGGCTCGAGGTTGTAGCTCGCCCCTTTGCTGATCCCCACTTCGCTCAGCAGTTTGAGTGCTTTTGCATAATCAATATTGAGATTTACCTGGAGCTCTTTCAGGAATAGGTTGAGCCCAATATTGAAGTTGTGATTCATCACAACGTACTTGGACGTCTGATCGAAAAAGTAGAGGGATGTGGAATTGAGGTTCATATTGACGATGAGGATTCCCGGTTTTTGGTTTTGTGTCTGGTCCGCTTTGACTCCTTTGAAAATAGAGGTGCTCAACCTGCTCACCGCGCTGACTTCTGTTTCGATTCCGGACGGAATCAATCCTGCGGATGTGATGAGGCGTTCGATCTTCGACACCATTTTTTTGGGAGCGGCTGCAATAAGGGCGTAGAGCTGCTTCGACTCCGGTTCTTCCCTGATGATCTCGATATCTATATTGGTGTCCTCGATAGCCATTGGTATGAACTGGTCCGCCTGGTATTTGATGGCGGACAAGAGCTCTTTTTCGTTCAGTTTGGGCATCTGGACGAAACGTGAGTAGCTGTATGTGTCGGGAATGATGACATTGACGTTTTTTTTGCTGATATTGAGCTGGGATACGAGTTTGGAGATAGTCTGCGCCTGGTTTTGGATTGCCGTTTCCGTATCAGCGTGGAAAACGAGCGGATCGGTCTCGACCATCCCCATTGCGTCCGCCTCGAAAAATGCCCCGTTTTTGCGCACGTCCGCAACCTTGATATACGACTCACCGATGTCAATGCAGAAATAGTCCCGGGCCATGTATTCAGTATGATTAATTCTCGGATCAAAGTCAACAAAGACGCATCAGTTCTTCATTTTGATTTTCGTTTCATACCGGAGCGTCGCGATATCCTCGGTACGGGTCGACGATGTATTGTACGAAACATCAAATCCTACCGTGATGAGCGGCTGTGAATATGTCGAGGTGCGGTTGCATGCCATCGAGAAATTGCTGATCACGACACGATTGGTGTTGAGCCTGATCGGCTGCGCCAGGATGGAAGATGTTGATGATATGGATGAGGAGCCGAACGGGAAATAAAAGGAATTGTCATTGATGTCCCGGAACACGAGTGGATTCATCGGTACCGGTATAGCCGACGGTAGCGTACATGTCTCATTCCCTGTATTTGCAGGATACGACGAGTGGACGCCGACCGCATTGTTTTTGATCGTAGTCTGCATAACATTGAGGATGAGGTCGCCCTGGCGGGCGACCTCCCTCAACGCGAGCACTTTCGCCTGCTGGCGGAAAATCACGAACATGATCGTGAACACCGTCGGGAGTATGATCCCGATAATGCCTACGACGATAAGCATCTCAAGGATGGTGAAGGCGCGTCTATGAGTATTTTTCATATCATTCGAGTGCATTAAAAACGGTGTTGGACGTAATGGACTGGGAGCCTCCTGCCTCCTGCCAGCGGGTCGTAATCGATACATTAACCTGGTACTGTCCCGGCTGGATCAGAGCCTGGCGGGTGAGCATAACTTCGCGGCTGAATACCGAACGGAGGGCATACGTGCCGCATGATCCGGCAGACGGCCATGATGTAATCGGTGAGGCATTGAAACAATATGTGACCGTTCCGGATACCGGTGTGCGGGTGAGGAAACGACCGGACCAATCCGTTTCTTTCTCCCCGCGCAGCCATTCCATGAGTTCGTTCGTCAGGTATCCCGCGATGATCCTGTTTTCGCTCGATTTCATCTGCTGGAGCGAACGAGATGTGAGACCGACGGCAATGACGAAAAATGATGTCGTGATGCTGATGAAAATCAGGACTTCGATGAGCGAGAATCCCCGCTTAGCAATTGACCTGTGCATTTTCCTGTATTGATCCGGCTGTGCCGACGGTTAACGTGACGCATTTGCCGACAGCGGCATTGCGCAAAGTGATGGTAGTGTTTGCGGGCGGATTCGTGACGGTCTGTAAGGAAAGCGGCCGGAACAGGTATGTCGTCGTTCCGGCAGGCGCCGTGAACGTAACATTCGGGGATCGAAGCGTATGCGATGCAATCGTCACGCTTTGCGCACCGGAACAGGTCGCGTTGCAGCAGCGCGTGAGCGAATACTGACGGGACCCGGGTGTGAGCGTGACCTGGTAGCCGCGGAAATCGGAACATTGTGCCAGGTTTCCGGTTTCCGCGGCATATCCTTTTTTATATGCAAGTCCGAAGAAGTCCGCAAGCTTCCGCGACTCCCCTTCCAGGTTCCTCGTTTCCGACGATACCCGATAAGAAGATACTGTCAGACCGCTCAATATCCCGATTACCGCGATCACTATGATCATCTCAATAAGTGTGAAAGCCGCGAGGATTTTCATATCATCTCCTGCCATAAGGACCCACACAATAATTACAGGTCACACCGCTTCCGCATGAATACGACCCGCTTGCGCACGTAGAAGTCGTTGCCTCCAGGTACGCTCCGATCGTATAATCAGATCCGCTAGTGGATATGTAATACGAATTTGATGGACAGCGCGGATCGCGGGGAACAGTACTCAGGTATGTACCGCTTCCGTCCGAGATGGCGCCCGATGAAGAGCAGTTCATGGCAACTGCGGGGTACATGCCATTGTTGCTCCGGTATTGTTCCAATGCGCTCCGGACCTGTTCGAGGTCGGACTGGCGGCGGGCGTCGCGGGATGACCGTGTCACGGATGTATACGAAACGGCCGCGACGCTTGCCAGCAGGCTGATGATCGTCATGACGACCAGGATCTCGATGAGGGTGAACCCTTTCCGTAATTGATGAATCATAGTACTCATTGCTGATTCACGACGCAATAGGTTGCGGTTGACTCTGTTTCAAGCGGTGGCGTGTTGGGGAGGCATAATGAGAAGGTACCGTTGGTCCCGTCGGGGTGGGTATAACGGTATGTCGTTCCGTTGCTCGGATCGCCGGGAACATCTGTCATGTAAGTGCGCGCGGGCAGCGGACACGCAATGCTGCCACCCACTGTAATCGTGGCAGGATATGTGTATCCGCAGGTGCTGTAATATTGTTCGAGCGCCTGTGCGATGACACGCAGATCGGATTTGCGCTCTACATCCCGCGCTTTGCGCTGGCTGGTGGAATACGAAACCGTCGTGACCCCTACAATGACGGAAATGATACCGAGTACGACCAAAATCTCAAGTAATGTGAATGCTTTTTTCATAGTTCACTTACAATATAACACCTTCCGGATGCGCATGCAAAACCTCCGGGGCATGGTTCGCCGTCCGGATCCGCTGTGTTCTCAAGACACGCCGCGAGCGTGTATGTCAGTCCGGATATACTGTAGTAATAAGATGTCGTCGGATTCAGGATAGGATCCGTCGGCACTTGTCTCAGGTAAATGGTCCCTCCCGCCGGGCATGTTGCAGAGAAGCCGGTGGTGGACCAGCACGTATTGGGCCCGGGAAACGTATTGCCCCCGCCCGGGGCGGGATAAGCGGGCGGTATCATATTTTGCCGGTACAGTTCGAGTGCTTTCTGGATTGTTTTCAGGTCCGATTTGCGCGTCGTATCCCTTCCCCGCTGGCGCATTGCGGTGAAATTGGGGAGAAGGATCGCAGAAAGTGTGCCGATGATCGCGACGACCACAAGGAGTTCGAGGAGGGTGAATCCATATCTTCTCATGCGCTATCAGCGTACCGCATTTGACAGGGAAAAGTCAAACGGACGGTTTCGGTGTATATACTTTGTGGATGGATAATACAAGCTGATCGATGACATTCTGAGGGTCGGCATGATTCACCAATATCATCGAACGATACGTAAGAGCAGATTTAAGGATGCGTGACGACCGGGTGTCGGTCGGCAATCGCGTGCGGAAAAAAGCAATGACAGCATCGATGAGCGTCGTAGGGTCGGAATATGTCTTGATTGAGAGCGCCGATCCTGCAAGAACCGACAGATCGGCGCGATCGACAAGCTGATTGAGTGCGGTTGAAACTTCTGTGATGCTGTCCTGCTGCGGTGGTGGCGCCGCGATACGGTGTATCGCGGCGCGGGACCTCACAGTCGGAAGCAATAAAAACGGATTCTGCACGACCAGGATGATCTGCAGTCCCGAAGGAGGCTGTTCCAGTGATTTCAGGAACGCGTTCTGCGCTTCATACGAAGCGGTATCAAATGACTCAAGGATGAGCAGTCGGGGTTCCTCCGAACGGTACATGAGCTCGTTTTTGATCATACGGATTTGCTGTATCGCGAATTCTTTGCCAGACGGTGAAACGATCAGAATATGGTGTGGTTGGACATGAAGAACGTTCCTTTGGTTCTCGATAAATTCATCCGCATAACTCCGCGGCAACGCAACGAGAATAATCGGGCGCATGGAGCGTGACATATGGTTCGGGACAATTTGCATTGTATCAGAATTGTCTTGTATATTGAGAGATATATGCACCTTTCGCCCAAACAGCTCCTCGGACAGCTCATCGCGAACGGGGTGATTGATCAGGCAACCGCAGACCGCATCGAGGCAGACAGTCTCCAGAAAAATATTGCGATTTACGACTATCTTATTCGCAATACATCCCTTTCGAAAGATGATATTCTCCGTGCCGCGGCGCAAGTCATGCAGGTGCAGCACGTCAACCTCGCACTTACGCCCATCGATCCACAGGCGATCAGTCTCATCAGTGAACCAATCGCGCGCCAATACCACATCCTCCCATACCAGTTTGACCCCAAGACGGATGTGGTGAACATAGCCACGACGGATCCTTTCAACGTGTATATGACGGAGTTCATCTCCAAGAAAATAGGGAAAAAAATAGTACTTACCCTAGCCGATAGTGATGATATCAAGAAGTCGCTCGATGTTTCATACACACAAGGTCTCTCTCCGGAAGTGAAAGAAGCTCTGAAAGAGTATGAACCGGAGATCCGCAAAGCCGCACCGCAGGAACAGTCGAGTGTCATCAAAGAAGCACCCATCGCGAAAATTGTTTCCACGATTCTTGAGTTTGCACTCAAGAGCAGAGCGTCGGATATTCATATTGAGCCGGAGGATGTCCGCACGAGAGTCAGGTATCGCGTGGACGGTATCTTAAGTGAGAAGTTGTCCCTCCCCCGCGCGATCCATGACGCAGTCATCTCCCGCATCAAGATTTTGGCGCAGATGAAAATCGATGAAAAGCGCATTCCCCAGGACGGACGGTTTAGTTTCCGACTCGGGGAAGACGAGATAGATTTGCGCGTCTCATCGCTTCCAACCGTGCATGGGGAGAAAATCGTCATGAGGCTTCTGAAGAAAACCGGCGGTATACCCGCACTTACGGAATTAGGCCTCAGGGGGCCTCAATTCAAAGATGTGGAAACAGCGCTCAGCAAACCATACGGAATCATCCTCGTGACCGGCCCAACCGGATCGGGGAAGACGACGACGCTGTATTCGATGCTTTCGCGTATCAATAAACCAACGATCAATATCTCGACCCTGGAAGATCCGGTCGAGTACCAGCTTCAGGGCATGAATCAGGTGCAGATCAATCCGCAGGCCGGACTCACATTCGCAAGCGGCCTGCGCGCGTTCCTCCGTCAGGACCCCAACATAATACTAGTTGGTGAGATCCGCGACAAAGAGACGACACAGCTTGCAATCCAGGCTGCGCTTACAGGCCATCTCGTCTTTTCCACCCTTCACACGAATGATTCCGCGACGTCTATCCCCCGCCTCATCGATCTTGGAGCGGAGCCATTCCTCATCGCATCGGTCCTTGATGCGATTATTGCACAGAGAATTTGTCGAAAAGTGTGCGGTTCCTGCAAAGAATGGTATACACCGGATCAGGCTGTTGCGGATAATATCCGCGAAGTGCTCGGTCCCCTCCTCCCGAGAAAATATTCAGCAGGAACACCGATTCAGCTTGCGCGCGGTAAGGGGTGCAGTGAATGCGCGATGTCAGGGTATCAGGGGCGGATCGCAATATTTGAGGTATTGCGAGTTTCTCCCATAGTGAATAGAATGATTATTCAGGAGAAAAATGCGAAGGATATCCAGACCCAGGCGCGAACCGAAGGAATGATCACTATGAAAGAAGACGGATATCTTAAGTCCCTGGAAGGTATCACGACGGTTGAAGAAACATTACGGGTATCGGAGGTTTGATTAATGGAAGCAAAAATTGAGATTTCCCAAATATTACAGCAGGCTATGGACCGCGGTGCGTCCGACATCCATATCGTGGTCGGGTACTATCCTTCGATGCGCATTGACGGCACGCTCTATCAGATCACCACATTGCCTGTCCTGACCGCGCAGATGACGTACGATCTCATTTTTTCCCTTCTCACTCCGGGTCAGAAAGAAAACCTCCTTGTCAATAAGGAGTTGGATTTCGGATACAACTTCAACGGGTCACGGTTTCGCGTGAACGCATATCATTCATTTAACACGCTTGGCGCGTCATTCCGATTCATTCCGAATCAGATCAAAGCTGTAAACCAGTTGAGTCTCCCTCCCTCGTTTGAGGATTTCGCCAAATTCACGAGCGGTCTCGTGCTGGTGACCGGTCCGACCGGTGAGGGCAAGAGCACGACACTTGCGTCCATCATCAACAAAATCAATCTGGAACAGTCCAAACACATTATCACGATCGAGGATCCGATCGAATTCGTCTATCCCAAGGCGCGATCGGTGGTGTCTCAGCGCGAACTCCACCAGGATACCCATTCGTGGAGTGTCGCGCTGCGCTCGGTACTCCGTGAGGATCCCGATGTTGTCCTTGTCGGAGAGATGCGGGACTACGAATCAACCCAGCTCGTACTAACGATCGCAGAGACCGGTCATCTCGTTTTCTCGACCCTCCATACAAGTTCGACGCCTGAGACGATCAACCGTATCATCGATATTTTCCCCGCCCACCAGCAAAACCAGGTCCGTTCGCAGCTTGCTGGTGTCCTCAGGGCCGTTGTGACGCAGCGTCTTCTTCCGCAAATGAATACGAACGGCCGCGTACCCGCCGTTGAAGTGCTGTACAATTCGTCGGCGGTCGCATCCATCATCCGCGAAGGGAAGCCGTTCCTTCTGGACAATGTCCTGCAAACGTCGGAGGGCGAAGGATTCATTTATTTCGAAAAATATTTGTCACAGTTGTATCAGCAGGGACGCATTTCCCGCCAGGTCGCGGAGTCGTATGCCATACGACCCCGCGACCTCAAGAAGTATCTTCAATGACGCTCTATGTTATTTCAATATCGTGCAATCAAAGACGGCAAAACGGAAAAGAAAAAAATCGAAGCTGAGAGTGAAGAATCCATTGTGGAGTACCTTCATCAGCGGGGATATTTCCTCATCCAGATACAGCCGATTACGAAATTCGGAAGCACATTCCTCACGTCACTCACCGCCAGGATATCGTTCAATGATATCGTCGATTTCACCCGCCAGCTTGCCATCATGTTGAATTCGGGTTTGAGTATCATTGATTCCCTGTCGATCCTCAAGAAACAGGCAACGAAACCGTCGCTCCAGACGATCATTTTCAAGATTGATAAACGCATCAGATCGGGATCCAATATGTCGGATGCGTTTTCTCAGTATCCCCAGTATTTCTCCAAGCTTTATATTTCACTTGTCCGCGCAGGGGAAGCGTCGGGCAAACTCGATGAGATTCTCCTCAAACTTTCCGACAACCTGGAGAAAGAACGGGAATTCAAAGGTAAGCTCCGTAACGCACTCATCTATCCCGCAGTTATCATCGTTGCTATGGTTGCGGTGATGTTCATCATGATCACATTCGTCGTACCGAAACTGCTCGAACTCTACAAACAATTCGATGTGGAACTCCCTCTCACGACACAATTGCTGATCGTGACATCCGATTTCACGTCTCAATTCTGGCCGGTAATTCTCATGGCAACGGGTGGAGGAATATTTCTCTTTCGTCAATACCTGAAAACCAAAGCAGGCAAAATGGGCCGTGACAGATTCCTCATGCATATTCCTGTGATCAAGAATGTCGTCCAGATGGGTATGCTTGTGAATTCCACCCGCACCTTATCCATTCTGATCGGATCCGGCGTTTCGATTCTTGAGTCCCTGACGATCGTAGCACAGGCGACCGACAATTATCTCTACCGCGACGCGTTCATGAATGTCTATAAAAGTGTGGAAAAGGGAAAATCGCTTGGTTCGTCACTCCAGGACGAACATATATTCCCGCCGATTCTCGTCCAGATGGCAATGGTCGGTGAGAATACCGGCCATCTGGACGACTCACTGCGCCGACTTTCGCACTATTTCGAGATGGAGTCGGAGATCACCATGAAAGGGATGACGACTTTGATCGAACCCCTCATCCTGGTCGTTCTTGGCATCAGCGTCGGATTCATCGTATTCTCCGTAATTACACCGATTTACAATTTAACATCTTCGTTCAACTGATTACCGATTTTTTATGGCACTTCAGATACATTACGGATACGACAACACGAAACGCAATCCACTGAAACCTGCCGTGTTAGTCGTCGTCGCACTCATCGCAGTGCTGTTCCTCATATTGTATATTCAGATGAATTCCAGAGCGTATGATCCATGTTCGTATGCATTCGATTACAACAACAACGGGAAGAAGGGAGATTATCAGGACAAGACGATATGTCTCCGGATGTATTATTCGGGGAAAGAAGTGACCGCACCGAAGAAAAATACTTCCGTGTTCCGATGGTGGTTCTGGTGATCAGTCCTTGGCGATTTCCGTGACACGGTAATTCTCCACCAGACGCCGTAGGAGCGGGAAAGAATTGATATCGAAGGAACTGTGAAAGTCTTCTACCGCTTTCTTTACAAGCTCGATGAAGACCGGATCCGCAAGCGAGGCGATTTTGAGATCAAGGTAGCCGTGCTGCATCGTGCCGTAAAGCTGTCCGGGCCCGCGATGTTCGAGATCGTATTGCGCGATATCGATCCCTTTCGGGTGTGACGCGAAAAATGAAAGGCGGCTGTGTGTTTCTTCCGCATCAGATTCGGTGAACAGAAGGCAGTACGACTGGTTTGCGGAGCGGCCTACTCTGCCGCGCAGCTGGTGCAGCTGCGCGAGACCGAACCGCTCCGCCGCCTCTATCACAATGACGGTTGCATTCGGGATATCGATGCCGACTTCCACGACAGATGTTGAGACGAGAATGTCGATATCCCGATTCTTGAATGCTTCCATTATTCCGGCTTTTTCGACCGCTTTGAGCTTGCCGTGTATGAGTCCGATATTCAGTCCGGGGAACACCGTCGTCCGGAGGTGCTCTGCTTCTTTGGACGCGGCCCGGACCGATTTGAGCGAATCGTGTTCGGATTCGTCCACAAGAGGGCAAATGAGGAAAGCCTGATGTCCACCCACGATCTGCTTCCGTATCCATTCGTATGCGGATTGTCTCTTGTGAGGTGGTACGAGATATGACTTTACTTGTAATCTGTCCGTAGGCATCTCGTCGATGACTGACATGTCAAGTTCGGAAAACAATGTAAGTGCAACCGTACGGGGAATCGGTGTTGCAGTCATTGTCAGCAGATGCGGATGAATGCCTTTTTTCTGTATCTGGGCACGCTGGCGGACTCCGAACCGGTGCTGTTCATCTATGACAATTAGGCCGACACGCTCAGTTTGCAGCGAATTATTGAGAAGCGCGTGCGTACCGACTAAGATATTGGCACGACCAAGATCTTTTTGGGATGTTGAGATTTTTTTGGATCCGGTTTTAAGTGCGACATTCACATCCGTATGAAGAAACAATGCTTCCAAAGTGCTGAAATGCTGGAGTGCAAGAATCTCCGTAGGTGCCATGAACAGCGTGCGGTATCCGTTGAGGAATGCGGCAAAACACGCCACGGCTGCAACGGCTGTTTTGCCGCTCCCGACGTCACCCTGCACGAACCTGTTCATCGCGTGCGGCTTGGCAAGATCGTCCAGAAGTTCGCCCGTAACCCTTCGTTGGGCGTTGGTGAGCGTGAAGGGAAACGAATCCATAAACGCATTTATATGTTTCGAATTATTCCGAATATCAAAGGTATGCCCCACTTTTTCTTTCTGCCATTCCTGTCTGACGAGATATGAACACATCTGAATCGTGAAAAGTTCGTTGAAGCTCAGCCGCCTCCTGGCGTTTTCGTAGTCTTGCGGCGAAGACGGGATATGAATATCGAAGTATGCCTGTTTCATACCAATGAGTTTGTAGTCTGACAGGAGCCGTACGGGGAGGAATTCGCATTCTTCTTGCGGTGCAGCCTGTAATCTATTCAGGATAAACGATATTTTTTCCCTGATTGTCTTGGATGAGAGGCCGCGTCGTTCGGGATATACCGCCACGACGCGGCCCATGTGCTTCGGTACTTCGTCGGGGGTTTTGAGCACTTCGAACTCTTTTGGGACGAACAATTTTTTATGCCCCTTTTCCTGTACTTCGCCCCACACCGCTATTTCGACCCCTTCGCTGATGAGGGTCGAGAGATATCGTTGATTGAACCACACGATTTCTATCGTCCCCGTGCTGTCTTCAATAAGTGCTTTTTGGAGTGTCATCCGCGATCGCGCAAACGTGGTCCCGAATGTTTTCACAATTCCGCGGACGGTAACTGTTTCGCCCGGCTGCAGTGACGCGATATCTGCTATAGTCCGGCGGTCTTCGTGACGGAACGGATAATATTCCAAAAGATCGCGAAACGTATGCAATCCGAGCGCGGCAAATTTCCTTTGGGTATTGCTGCTCGTCGCGGGAAGATATGAGAGAGACGTGTCAAGAACGATCATAATCCCATGAGGAATACCGGTGCGAGCGATGAAACAATGAGCATGATCGTGGCGACAACAATGATCGCCTTTACGAGTGTCCTATGTGATGCAAACCTGGCCATACCATTCATTATAGCAAAATCATGTATAATATGTCCCATGGCGCTCTCCAGACGCGAACGTGTGCGGCGGTCATTCCGGCGGCAGCGCACTACGACGAAGATCATGATCGTTTTCGGCGTGTTAGTCGCTGCTTCCTCTCTCTTCACTATCCTGTTGTTCGCATTTTACGCGCGCGACCTCCCCGCTCCGGGCAAACTGCTTCAGGTGAGTTCATCATCAACCACATTTTATGACCGCAATGACAAGCCTCTTTTTGAGATATACAAAGATACGAACCGGGTCCCCGTCAAACTGAGCGATATATCGGATTATGCGCAGGACGCGACGATCGCAATCGAGGACAAGAATTTTTACCGGCACAAAGGGATTTCCGAGACAGGCATCATCCGGGCTTTTTTCTCCATCGTGACCCGGCAGGGAGTTCAGGGAGGGTCAACGATCACACAGCAGCTTATCAAGAATGTCCTGCTCGGATCGGACAGATCGCCGGCCCGTAAGATCAAGGAAGCGATTCTGGCGATTGAAGTGGAGAGACGGTATACGAAAGATCAGATCCTCGAACTGTATCTAAATGAAATCCCGTACGGAGGCACGTATTATGGTATTGGATCCGCATCGCAGGGGTACTTCGGCAAGCCAGCCAAAAATCTCAGCATTCTCGAATCCGCATTTTTGGCCGGCCTCCCCCAAAGTCCCAGCTACTACTCCCCCTTCATCGGGTCCAAGGACGCGTGGAAGACCCGTACGAAAGATGTGCTTCGAAGGATGCGAGAGGACGACTATATTACCAAGAAAGAACACGATGACGCGGTCAAGAGCCTTGAGAAACTCCGTTTCACAGAGCCCAAACTGAGCATCAATGCGCCACATTTCGTGTACTTCACGAAGGACCTTGTTGAGAAAGAATTCGGCGTCAAGATCATCGACAAAGGTATAAGGATCAAGACAACACTTGACTCGGAACTCCAAAACAAAGTACAGGCAATCGTCAAAGAAGAAGTGGAGAAACTCAAAGGATCAAAAGTTGGCAACGGTGCCGCAGTGGTCCTGGACGCCAATACGGGCGATGTGCTTGCTATGGTCGGCTCGTATGATTACAACAACAAAGAATACGGCAAATTCAACGCCGCCACCGGACAACGGCAGCCGGGATCATCCATCAAACCGATCACATATGCTCTAGCGTTCGAGAAAGGATACACACCCTCGACGGTCATCATGGATCTGAATACCAAGTTTCCCGACCAGGGGGATAAGGATTATGAACCGGTCAATTATGACGGTAAATTCAGAGGGCCGGTGCAGCTCCGCTTCGCGCTCGGTAACTCGTATAATATCCCTGCAGTCAAGCTTCTTGCCATGGTGGGCATATCCGACTTCATGAAAAAGGCGTCGATGATGGGGCTTGAGAATTTTGAGCCGACACAGACGAATATGAACAGATACGGACTGGCAGTGACGCTCGGTGGTGCCGAAAGCACGCTCCTTGATATGACATCGGCTTTCGGCACGTTCGCACGGGGCGGCGAATTCCGTGAATACATCGCGGTCCAGGAAGTGAAAGACGCGAAAGGGAAATCGCTCTTCAAAGCTTCCGCCTCATCAAAACGAAGAGTTTTCTCTCCGGAAGTAAGCTATCTCGTGTCCCACATCCTCTCAGACAATGTCGCGCGCACCGATGCATTCGGATCCAATTCGTATCTGAGGATTCCTGGCAAGACAGTGGCGGTGAAGACCGGAACGACCAACGATAAACGGGACAACTGGACGATCGGGTATACGAAGGATGTCGTAGTGGGAGTCTGGGTGGGTAACAATGACAATTCACCGATGGACTCGCGCATCGCATCGGGTGTCACGGGTGCATCTCCGATCTGGTCCCGTATCATGTCAGAGGTATTGAAGGGGGGCGTCTACAAAGACGGCATCGCAGAAAAACCGTCGCGGATCAAATCGCTTCAGATCGATGCGTATCTCGGCGGATTGCCGAAAGACGGATATCCGACCCGTGCGGAATTCTACGTCGAAGGGACGGAGCCCAAAGACGTGTCGCCATTTTATAAAAAATTGAAAATTTCCAAGAGCAATGGCAAATTGGCAAACGATCTGGAGATCCGTGCCGGAAATTATGATGAGAAAGAATTCATCGTCATCACTGAAACGGATCCTGTTTCTCAAGATGGCAAGAATATGTGGCAGGAGGCGATCGACGCGTGGGCGCGTGAACAGGGAGAGAAAGGAAATGAGAAGTTCAAGTATTCCACGGAGACTTCCGACGCAAATCAGGATTCGGTCGTCGTCAATGTAACAGAGCCGAAAAACGAATCACGGATCGGCTCTGGCGCATTCACATTGAAAGCCCGCATCACATCGAACGAGAAAGTGAAGAAAATACGCATTACGGCGAACGGTACGGAACTGAAATCAATTGATGGGGACAACAAGGAAATAAGTGAGAATATCACTCTCCCCGACGGCGTGTATGATGTGAAAGTGACTGCGACCAATGAAAAAGACAAGAACGGAGAATCGTCAATCCGTCTTGGTATCAACCAGGACTGGAACCAGCCGGTCAGCACACCCACACCCTCCCCCACCCCGTAAGACCAACTATATGAAAAAAACACAGAATAAAGAACAAAATATCACGGTCATCGGCGCCGGGCTCACCGGATTGTTCCTCGCGCATCTTCTAGCCCGGCGCGGTTTCACCGTCGATATCTATGACAAATTTTCCGAAGAAAAAGTACTGGAATACGCGTCAAACAAATCATTTGCCATTTCATTTTACGAATACACATATAACCTTTTGAAAAAAACGGGACTGTGGAGTGCCGTCGAGAAAGTATCGGTGTTTCTCGACGGCACCGCAACATTCGTCTCTACCGATCCCGCAAAGCCCCCGATCCGGAGCGCATATACCAAGGACAAACTTCTCTGTTATCTCGTTGCCCGGACGCGGTTCATCCGGGCCCTCGCCGGAGAAGTGCGGAAACATCCGAATGTGCGGTTTCACTTCTCCATGGAGCTCAAAGACACGGATCCAGAAAAGCGGACCGTCACATTCCTCAACGCCGTGACGGGGAAAACGGTCACGAAAAAAACGGCGGTGGTATTCGGGGCGGACGGCGTACACTCTACAGTCAGGACGTTCATACAAAAAAACCGGGAGACTCATTTCACCGCTGACCGGTCACCCTGGAGCTATAAACAAATCAGATTCGAGCCGGATGATGCCAGGAAAGTGGGTATGTCCGACAATGTGATGTACGCGTGGACGCGTAAAAATACTGTACTCACCGCGTTCCCCGATCTGGACGGTTCGTACCAAGGGATGCTGCTCCTGCCGACCGACGGACCCCGTTCGTTCTCGACACTAAACAATGATGCGGATATCAACGCATTCGTCAAAGACCAATACCCGCAGGTCGTGATGGCACTCCCCTCAATCAGAAGATGCATCAAAACAAATCCCGAATCATTCCTGACCATGATTTTCACCGATCCGTGGTACCGGGGCGATTTCCTCGCACTTGTCGGTGATGCAGCGCACGGATTTTTCCCGTTTTACGGTCAAGGGATGACAGCGGGATTCGGCGACTGTATGCTCATTGATACTTTGATCGGCGAACACGGCAGCGACTGGACGACGACGTTTCGCCGGTATCAGGAGATCCATAAACCCAATACTGATATGCTTGCCCGTTTGTCGAAGGAGAATTTCGCAATTTTCACGCGCGACAAACGGGCCGACTTCAATGCAATCTACAACAAACTTGACAGCATACTCCACCGCTTATTTCCATCTGTTTTCACGGGACCCTTATATCAGCAGATTTTTTCCAATCCCGACACGATTGCCGCAGATATCAAACATCGGGAACAGGTTCACCGGACAGTGCGGTATTCCGTGATTTCCGCCGCCGCCTTGATGATCATGTACGCGGTATCGCTCCTTGACATCTCCGTTTCGAAAAAGAAAGATTAGACATGCATTTTGGCGATTTTTTCGAGCTCTTTGTTCGCTTCCTGCTCGGTGAGATTGCGGTCAAGTGAACTGAAAAAAAGTCGTACCGTAACGTTTTCATTGTAACGGCCGATATATTCGATGTGCCGGAGGAGTCCCGATGCCCGGAACGCCGAGGACTTAAATTGTTCGTATTCCGTAATTTTCGCCGTGAGGTCCAGTTTGATGACGGCATACGGATTGACGGGGCGGTACTGCGGTATCAATCGCGTATATTCAATCAGTGAGAGAAGGTCGAAACTCGCGAGGTATACGGGTTTCCTGATACCGAGAGATGACCGTATGTCAGTACTCAGCATACCGGCGGACCCGATGACCCGGTCACCGATCCGGTAGTCCACCTGTATGGTCGGCGAGAAGAATGGGACTGCACTTTTGCGTGTAACAACTTCTTCGATTTTGAGTTCAAAAAGCAGTGCATCAATAATCCCTTTCAAATCGTCAAACGAACTTGTGACGGCGACTGCCGCTTTGTACACTTCTTTCGGCAGGTCGCCGCCATGCGGATAATACACTTTTGCAATTTCGAATATTTTAAGCACATCCCGTTTCCCTTCGTTATCCGCGATATTCTTGACGAGTGACGGGATGAGTGAAATCCGCATATATTTGAGCTCTTCCGAGATCGAATTGGCGAGTGCCAAATGGTGGGTGCGCTCGAGTTTCAGAGCGTCAAGGAGCGCACCGGAAACCATTGAGTAATTCACACTTTCAGTAAGTCCGCAATGTTTCAGCACTGTTTTGATTCGTCTGGACACGGCAAACATTTCTTCGATTTCGTGCGGCTGTTTGATATACACCATCGGTGACAGGACATTCGGAAGTGCGTGATACCCGTAAATGCGCGCAACTTCTTCCACGATATCCTCGGGGATCGCTATATCGTATTTGCGTTCGGGCGGGACCGAGACTTCGTACGTCCCGCCCTTCTCTGAGACCTCAAATCCCAAACGGTTCAGTATATCGATTACGTCGGGTGATGATATCGTGATTCCCATCGTGCGCTCTATTTTTTCGTGGGATACGGGTACGGTTTTTGCACGATACGGCGATGGGAAAATATCTATTATGCGTGATGCGATTGAACATCCCGTGAATTGGGTGAGGAGCCCAATCCCCGACGCGACCGCCGGCTCGACACGTTCCTCATCAAGACCCTTCTCGAAGTATGCTACGGCAACGGATCGTTGTCCGGTCGTCATAGACGTTTTCCGGATAAGTCGTTTATTATATGTCTGGATGAACAGGATGATATTCTTCGTATGTTCGGACACCGCAGAGTTCTGTCCTCCCATGATCCCGCACAGGTCAATGAGTGTGCCCGAACCGTCCTCAATGACGATATCACCGCCGGGGAGCTCGATCTTCTTCCCGTCCAGCGTCGTCACGGCTTCTCCCCGCGTGCTGAGTCGCATCGTGAGAACGTGATCCTTGATCGTATCATAGTCAAAGACATGGGAGGGCTGTCCGATTTCAAGCATCAGGTAATTCGTGACATCGACAACGTTATTGATTGAGCGGATACCGCAGTGCTCAAGCCGCTCGCGGATACTCTCGGGCGAAGGCCTTATCGTGACATCGGATAAAACCACCGCTGTTACGCGGGACGCAATATCTTTGTCTTGGATGGTTATTGTAAGCGGGAGTTTGTCAACTCCGGCATCCGGGAACCGGAGTCCGTCTAATGGATTTTTCTTCAGCACTGCCTTTTTGCCGAATCGGGGGAGGATCGCCTGTGCTTCCCGGGCAATTCCGAATACGCTCGCGGAATCGACGCGGTTGGATGTGACTTCGATATCCATTACATAATCGTCGCCGGCTTTCTCGACCGTTTCGACGGACGGTCCGCACAATGATAAATATTTTTGCAGCTCATACGGATCCGCGTCGGTATCGAGATACTCCTTAAGCCAGTTGTACGTAATTTTTATATTCATACTAAAATTGTTCAAGGAACCGAATATCTCCACCGTATAACACACGGATGTCATCTAACTTAAATGATTCTTTCATGGCAAAACACCGTTCTACACCAAAGCCAAATGCCCATCCGGAATATTTTCCGGAGTCTACACCGCCGGCTTTGAGAACATTGGGGTGCATCATGCCGCTACCTCCAAGTTCCAACCATCCGGCTTTGCACAATTTGCATTTGTCACCATTCAGAGTACCTGTGCCACTACAGATTCCGCATGTAATATCCACTTCAAACGATGGTTCGGTGAACTGGAAGTGAAATGGTCGCAAACGTATCTCCCGTTGTTCGCCAAAGAATTGTTTCACGAAATAATCAATTGTTCCTTTCAAATGCGTAATATTGATCCCCTCATCTATGCAAATTCCTTCGAATTGATGAAACATGGGAACGTGAGAAACATCCCAATTGGGTCTATAGGTTCGTGCGATATTGATTGCGCGAACGGGAGGCTTTCCGCTCAGTCGGTGCATCTCTCGGTTCTGACCGTTTGAAGTGTGTGGAGTCAGCACCATTTTCCCGTACTTCTTATGTGCCGGCGCGCTGATGAAGAATGTCTCGAAGTCATCGCGCGCCGGATGATCTGCCGGCATGTTGAGTGATTCAAACGCGTTGTATTCCCAGTCGATTTCCGGATAAGACATACGAATGAAGCCGATTTTTTCAAAAATTCTGGAAATTTCTTCGATCGCATAGGTTGTGACATGCAGATTGCCTTTCGGATACGGCGTACCCGGCAGTGTAACATCGATGACCGCTGCAGAATCGATCTCCTCCAGGAGTTTCTTCTTCCTCTCCGCAAGCGCCGACGCAATCTCCCGCTTCAATGCATTGAGAGCCGCTCCGAACGCTTTCTTCTCATCCGCCGCAACAGATTTGATCTCCTGCATCAATTCATTAACACGTCCGTTGCGCCCTAAATATTCCGTATAGAGCAACTCCCAATCCCGCGAAGATGTAAGTTTCTGCATCGCTTCCTCGAATTCCTTTTTGACGTGCGATACCCTGTCCATGAAAGAATTATACAAGAACCATCCGGGTATATTCGCGAAAAATGTTCGTGTTCACAGCGTTATCACATTGTGCACACAATGGGTACACACCAGTTATTACTTGACGTGGTCGACGATTTTTTGGAAGATTGAGGGGTGGTCGACCGCAATCTGGGAAAGAATCTTGCGGTCGACATGGACATTTTTTTTCTTCAGTCCGTTGATGAATTGGCTGTAGCTCACGCCCGCGTTCTTAGCTGCGGCATTAATGCGCACGATCCATAACGTGCGGAAATCTCTCTTCTTCCGTTTGCGTCCGGCGAATGCATATTGGCCTGCATGGAGGACAGCCTCCGAAGCTTTCTTGAACTGCGTGCTCCGGGACATCCAATATCCCTTCGCGCTCTTGAGGACTTTTTTGTGCCGTTGTCTGGTTCGTGGACCTGTCTTGACTCTCATATTATGCTTTTCCTAACATCCGTCTTATTTTCTTGGCAAAAACGCCTTCCGTTTTCTTGACCTGCTTGAGCCGTCGGACCTGTCGCTTGCTCTTGCTTGAGCGCAAATGCCGGATCAGGTGAGAACGGTGAAGCACTTTGCCTTTCTTGGTCACCTTGAACCGTTTTGCAGCCGACTTACGGGTACGTTTTTTTGCCATTTTAAGTATTATACCCTATTTTGTTATTTTTTGCGACTCACAACGGCTCGGACAACACGGCCTTCAATCCTCGGCTCCTTGGAGATATTGACTTCGCCAAGGCTCGTGATAAACTTCTTGACTAGTTCGATAGCCATCGGCTTCTTGCCGAGTTCGCGCCCTTTCAGCGTCAGATTGATCCGGATCTGATTCCCCTCTTCGAGGAATTCCTTCGCTTTGTTTTCGAACCGGTCCAGGTCGTTTGGCGCTACGAACAGCGATAATTTGATATCCTTGACGATGCTTTTCTTCACTCCTTTTTTTGCCTCTTTCAACTTCTTCCCTTCCTGATACAGGAATTTCTTGAAGTCGATCATTTTCGCAACCGGGGGTGTGGCGTGGGATGTGATGAGTATGAGGTCTTCCTCGCGTTCCCGTGCGAGGCTGAGCGCCTGCTGGGTTGACATGACGCCGATCTGCTTTCCTTCGCCGTCGATGACGCGCAGTTCGGGCGCCGTAATGTACGTATTGATCGTGTAGTGCTTCCTGGGAGTTGAGTCCGGCCGTCTATGTCTTATTTGCATTCTGTATGGTCTGCAACAATTGGCTAACCGTTTGCAGACCGAGATCGGAGCCTTCTCTTGTGCGGACTGCTCCGACAAGATCCTTGTGCTCGACCTCTTTGTCACCAATTATAATCATATAAGGAATTTTTTGCAACGTCGCATCCCGGATTTTCGCGCCGAGCGTCTTATTGTCCGCATTCAGCTCGGCGCGCACATCCGCATCCAATAACGCATCCAGCAGTTGCCGTGCGCGGTCGATATGCTTCTCCGACACCGGCAGCACGGCAACCTGCACCGGTGCGAGCCATACCGGAAACGCACCGGCATAGTGTTCAAGAAGGAATGCAAGGAATCGTTCATGGACAGAAAGCGGTGCCCGGTGGATCACAAATATATCATTCACTTCTTTTCCCGTATCGTCGATGAAAGCGAGTCCGAATCGTTTCTTTGCAGCGAAGTCAAGTTGGATAGTGCTCATCGTCTCTTCCCGTCCGATGACTGATTTGAACTGCACATCGACTTTGGGTCCATAAAATGCAGCTTCGTCATCCGCTTCAACGAACTTAACATTTAATTTCGTGAGCACATCGCGGAGAATTTGCTCAGAGTATTTCCAATTTTCCGGTTCGTCAATATATTTATCCTTGTTTTCCGGACTCCACTTGCTCAGACGGAACCAATAGTCGTGAAGATCAAATTGCCTAAAGTAATCCATGGTCATCTTCAGCACGCTGCGGAATTCGTCTTCGATCTGTTCGCGGGTGCAGTAGATATGCGCGTCATTCATAGCCATTGCCCTTACCCGCAAGAGTCCTGCAAGAGTACCGGACAGCTCATTCCGATAACACGTACCATACTCCGCGATCCTGAGTGGAAGTTCCCGATAACTTCGTGGCCTGTATTGGTACATTCTGTGATGATGAGGGCAATTCATAGCTTTCAGATAGTACGTTCCGTCATCCATTTTCATGGGCGGATACATACTTTCCCGATAATATGGAAGATGGCCGGACTGAATATACAGATCCTCTTTCGCAATGTGAGGTGTTACGACTTTCACGTATCCGTACTTCTTTTCGGTTTTTATTGCTAAAGCCTCGATCTGATCACGGATGACGGTTCCTTTGGGGAGCCACATGACGAGACCTTTCCCGACTTTTTCGTCTATGAAGAAGAGCTCAAGTTCCTGTCCAAGTTTGCGATGATCCCGTTTTTTCGCTTCTTCCTGCATGGCAAGGTGATGATCGAGCTCCTCCTTTGAGGGGAAACAGGTGCCGTAGATGCGGGTGAGCATCTTATTCTTTTCACTCCCCCGCCAGTACGCACCAGCGATACTTAATAGCTTAAAATGCTTTAATTCCTTGGACGGTTTTTCACAGTGTCCGCCCCGGCACAGATCTTCAAATTCACCGGATTTATAAAACGTTATCTTCTCCCCTTTTTGTACAATCTCGTCGATAAGTTCATGTTTATACGGATTGTCGCCTACCCGTTTTTTCGCCTCGTCACCATCCACTTCCGTCTTCTCGAACCCTTGCCATGATTTCACGAGATCGCGCATTTTCGCCTCGATCCTGGGGAAATCTTTCTCCGAAACCGGTTGGGCGAAATCAAAATCATAATAAAATCCATTCTCGATGGCCGGACCGATCGTAAGTTTGGTGTCCGGCCACAACTTCAATACCGCTGCAGCAAGCAGATGAGTGCACGAGTGGCGGAGATGGCGAAGCGATGTTTCATCCATATATGGTATTTTACCAGAAGAAAAAAGTTTTCAGAATATTCTCCTTCCGCCTCATTGCGATGCGTAAGATTACGTATAAAATATAGACGTAGGAATACCAACTTCTTTGGCGTTGTGAAGGATGCCGACGATGTATTATAATACTCGGTGCGGGAGGACTCGTAGCTCAGCTGGCTAGAGCGTTGCATTGACATTGCAAAGGTCACAGGTTCAAGTCCTGTCGGGTCCACATTGCAGGCGTAGCTCAATTGGTTAGAGCGCTTCCCTGTCACGGAAGAGGTTGCGGGTTCGAGTCCCGTCGCTTGCGCACGACCTTCGACACCACATCTCGCCAAAAAGTTGATATTGAAGTATTTAGTCCGTAGACAAAATTTGAGCATTCTGTTACGATGAATTTCCGATATTGACAAAACAGGATCGCATGCAATTATTGGAGGATTTTAAGGAAGTCTTTGTAACAAAAGATGAGCATATCCGTTTGGCGTACAAAGTTGACTCACTAAAATGACTAAAAGAGGAATTCTCAAGAAAGTACGCGCATATGTCAAGGACCATTTTGGCAGCGACACTACGGGGCACGATTGGCACCATATTGACCGGGTTGCGAGGCTGGCGCGCCATATCGGTGCGAAGGAAAAAGCGGACTTGTATATTGTCGAACTTGGCGCGCTGCTTCATGACATCGGGGATTGGAAGTTCAGTGGAGATTCGGGTGTCGGGAGCAGGAAGGCGCGGGTGCTGCTCACAGAGCTTGGCGCCCGCGAAGAGGATATCGAACATGTCGCATTCATTGTCGAGCATATTTCTTATAAGGGCGGAACTAATGCGGTCAAGATGAATACGATCGAAGGCAAGGTGGTGCAGGATGCCGACCGGCTCGATGCAATCGGTGCGGTCGGCATCGCACGCGTGTTCGCGTATGGCGGATCGATGGGACGGCCGATCCATGATCCATCGATCCGACTCCGGAAATCCCGGACATTCGCGGAATACAAAACGCGGAAGCAAACTTCCATCAACCATTTTTATGAAAAATTACTCCTCCTGAAAGACCGGATGAATACGAAGACGGGACGCGCGCTTGCCCGGCAGAGACACAAATTCCTCCGGACGTATCTTGATACGTTTTTTTCCGAGTGGGATTTCAGGTAAAATACCAGTATGAAACTCGCGGTGTATACGGTGTTGATTGTGGCAATCGGTGCATTCGTTTATTTCTATGAGTTGCCATCCGTATGCGATACCCCGCTCGCGTATAAAATCGGATATATAGATCAGGGCTTCAATATGCCCCAAAACGAGTTAGTCGATTCATTGAAGCATGCAGAAGATTTGTGGGAGGACGGGGCCGGACGGGATCTGCTCGTATACCGGCCGGCTGATGAGAAAGCGCTGACGGTCAACATGGTGTACGACAGCCGTCAGCGTACGACGCAGGTGCTCAACGAGAATAAGGATGAGGTGAACACGAAGAAAGAAACACTCGATCCCCGGATCAACGAGTACGAGAGCCGGAGCGCCGCGTTCAAGGATCGCGCGGCGAGGTTTGGCGCCGCTGTCACGTCGTACAATAATCAGGGCGGCGCCCCCGAAGGAGAATACGAAAAGCTTCTTGCCGAACAGGAATCGCTCAATGCGGAAGCGCAGGCACTCAATCAAATGGCACAGTCGCTCAACCGCGACGCGGCGGACTACAATGAATCGGTGTCGGAATTCAACGACTCAGTGGAAGAGTTCAACACCGTCGCGAAAACCCAGCCGGAAGAAGGACTCTACGATCCAAACCGTAATACGATCGATATTTATTACCATATCACCAATGACGAACTCGTACACACGATCACCCATGAGTTCGGTCACGCGCTCGGTCTCGGACATCTCGGAGATACCGATGCAATAATGTACGAACAGGTCAATACGACGATGGAGCCTACAGGCGCAGACTTGTCAGCACTCGCACAAGTCTGCGCCCCCAAAACCGTCTATACCAAGCTCCGCACGACCGAATGGGACCGTTTCGGCCGCTTTTATGCCCAGATGATATCCAGCGCACTCTTCCACACACAGCCTGACAAATAGCCTCAAATCAGCCTTGAAACGGGTATTGACAACCGCTTGACAAACCTATAATAAACTGCTATAATTCCCTCTAGATTCTAAGGTTTTTAGCATTTCGCCAAGAGCTTTAGAATCTTTTTTTATGGGAAAAAAACTTATTGTTCACCTAACCCTTTTCCTTATTATTCTCGTGACGGGACAAAAGCAGATTTCCGCCCAGTCCAGGATCGCGGGGTCGTCTGCCTCATTCAGCAGGAATAGCGAAGGTGATGCGGAATTGAGTGATACTTATAGGTCTAATACTGACTATGTGAAATCGTATATGGCCATCCGTAAGGTGCTCAAGAGTCGGAATTCCCCTCTTGCGGAGAGCTCCCATATGTTCATCAAGAGCTGTATCACGCACAACCTGGATTGTTACCTGCTACCGGCCATCACAGGCCTCGAATCAGGATTCGGTCACGCAATCCTGTCCGGAACACACAATCCTTTCGGATGGGGCGGTGGTCGGATCGTATTTGAGAGCTGGGATGAGGCCATTGCCACGGTTGCAGCGGGTCTCGAACACGACTATGTCGGCCGCGGTGCCGTCACGATCGAACAGATCGGGAGCAGGTATGCCGCAAGTCCTACCTGGGCCCCCCGTGTCCGTTCATTCATGGCGCAATTTAAGAGCGCTGAGGCTGCGGGCTTGAATTCTGACGAATTTGGGTTAGAATTGTAAGATGTATAAATATACCCATACTGCCAAACACCTCCCCAAGAGCACGGTAGAGATTGAGATTACGATCCCGAAAGCGGAGATCGCTACTGCGTATGACAAAGCGTTCGTCAAATTGTGCGGTGCGCTTGAAGTCGAGGGATTCCGCCGCGGCAAAGCGCCGAAGAACGTCGCTGAGAAGCACATCAGCAAAGAGAAAGTTTACAACGAACTTCTCCAGGAGCTTTTGGGAGAGATCTACGCCGATGTGGTAAAGAAAGAAAATTTCAAACCGATCATGAATCCCCGTATAGACCTCGATAAAGCCAAAGAAGACGCCGACTGGGTGGTCAAGATGACGGTCGCCCAAAAACCCGTGATTGTTTTGGGCGACTACAAGAAGCGCCTTGCCGACGTCAAGAAAAATAAGAAAAAAGCGGACATTTGGGTACCGGGCAAGGATGCAGGCGCCGCCCCGACCGAACAGGAGAAGGCGGCGCAACAGCAGGAGCTCCTCAACGAACTTCTCAATGAACTCCTCCAGGCAGTCACGATCGAGATTTCGGATCTGGTTCTTGAAGAGGAGCTCAATTCACGGCTTGCGCGACTCGTCGACGACGTCCAGAAGATCGGCATGACGACCGAGAGTTATCTCAAATCCAAGAATATTACGATCGAAGACATCAAGAATCAGTATCGCACAGAGATTGAGAATACCCACAAACTCGAGTTCGCCCTCGCAGAGATCGCGGACCAGGAGAAGATCGAGGTCGGCGAAGATGAGCTCGCCAAGCTATTTGGAGCAGTCAAGACCCCGCAGGAGCAGGAAGCAGTGAAAAAAAACGCATATATGTACACCGTACTTCTACGCAAACAGAAAACGCTTGACTATCTGCTCAATTTATAATACATGTATTTGGTATAATGCCCTCATGTGATTGAAGTCATATCAGACTTATAGTATAATACTCATATGCAAAAGCAATCGACAAACAAGATCAAGAAAAATTCGACTTCGCTCAACCCGCTGGAGACGTTGAGAGAGCTTGGCACAAGCGTCGCCAAAGACAGTGTGAAGACGGTGGCAAATGTCGGTGCCGGTGCGCTGGACCAGCTCATGGGTACGTACGACTGGGACAGCGATGAAGATCTCGGTATTGAGCCACGCCCCGCACAGGGAGCAGAATCGTCCAAACCGCAGGTCAAACCACAGACGGAACTGTTCAATTACCATCAATATCATGAACGTGTTCTCGTACCGAAGGAGGTGCGGGAGCTTACGGAAGTCATCAAGCAAGAAGTCAAAGCGCTCCGCACCGCCAATTCCGCTCTCATGGATGAAGTGCGGGATGTCGAGAATGCCGTGCTGAACCAACCAACCGAGAAATCGGGTGTATACGATATGCGCTTCCTGGAGACGGTCCTTGAGCTGATCCAGCTCCTTAAGAAGAAAATCCACGAGTCCAACACATGGCTACAGGCGCTTACGAGCCGCAAGGCCAAGAGAGGCTCCGCGTTCGCGGTCCGCTCCAAGAATCAGGGTACCCAATACTCAATGTCACAGGAACTCCAGGTGACGAGGAACGTCCAATGATTTATTGAAGTGCGTCAAGTACGAAGTTCACGCCGCGAGCCCAGCTCCCCTGCGAAGAAGGTGTATATTTTTCCATGATCTGCGACGGCGTGACGTACCCTTTGTCAAGATAGTTCTTGCGCAAACCTCGCGATACCACCTCGATTCCCTCCTCGTACGATCCGAACCGCGTCACCGTATTTCCATATATACCCCATCCCCAGCAGTTGTGGGAATTATCAGGAATGACGCGGCAGAGGCCGGACTCCTGCATTGCAATTGCGGGAATGAGACGATAGTCCATTCGGTAGATGTCTGCTACTTTGACGATATATTCCGCCTTATCATACAAGGGAGAATTATATTTGCGGAAGAACCGCTTGAGGTTGGCAATACGTCCGTCTGCAAGACGGACGTCATCGGTGAGCTGCGGTTCCTCATCCTCACCCTGGATATCGGACAATTCGTAGGGATCATACGACATCTCGGAGATTTCGTCCAGGATCCGCGACGCTCCCTGTACACGTTTCACTTTATTCATATATCCGATCGTGACGGTGAGATTGGCGACGAAGAGAAGGAGGAACGCGATCATCCATACGAGAGTTTTTTTCCGCATGCATACACTATATCGCACGGCTGTCCGTAAGTCAAAAACCGTTGACAGCCGTCCCCCCTCCCGCTACTATATCCGCATGTCACGGGAAACCGAACCAACTTTACCACCTGTAAGTACATTTGAGGATCCCGCTTTCACAAAAGATCAGCTTCGGAATTTTCGAAATCTTCGAATAAGTGCGGTAGATGCAGCGATCGTCAATCATACGAATGGATTTATTTCGATTGGATGGATGAATAGAGAAATTGATCCGGTAAGAGAATCCCGCGCGGCTGATCTAGTTCACCAAGTGTTCGAAGATAATCATCCGACACACATATTGGGCATCGGCAGTTCCGGAATACCATTTGGAGATGCAGTACACAATGCTTTTGGTGGCGGGTTGAATACTGGGCAGGGTTTTATAGACTTCATCGAAGCCACGAAACTTGAACATGGTGTTCGACGACCGCACGGAGGTATGGAATTTGGTGCATACTCTTACACACGAGGAGAAGTGATGCAATTTCACGTGCCCGAAATTCCCGAAGGTTCACGTGTGCTCGTCGTAGATGACGTCATAGCGCGCGGAAGTGTGTCGATCGAAGCTGTGAAAGAATTGCAAGTTCATGGGATTACAGTCGTCGGATTTGCTGCGTATATGAGTAAAGATTTCCAGAATGGGATGAAAAGCTTATCAAAAGTTACTACTGTTCCGGCATTTGCGGTATTACGATTTGATGGAATAGATGCAGATACTAACAGACCAATATTAACTCCGGAAGAAGAAGCGTTAAAACCAGTTGTTTCATCTGCCGGGAAATATTATCCGACCGACCGGATCAGATAATATCAACTTAAGTCCGGAACATTTTACGGAGTTTGTGGAAGATTGAGGGCTCTTCCGGGGGAATTTCAGGTGACTTTTTGAGATCAACAATCATTTCCCTTGCTGCGCGTTCGCCTTCTTCGATGTACGCGCGGACCTTGTCGGGATTGAAGAAATCATTCCACGCGTAGAATTCTGAAGGGATGTGGGGTGTGATGACGTATGCTGCATCATCAATTGTCGCATTTGCGAGATTGTGGCGAAGGATGCTTATTGAGTTTTTGGGGATCTGGGCAAGGGGGAAAAACTTCTTGCGGGGCGGCTCAACTACATACTTATCCAGGTTGACCGCAATGACTTTGTGTGCGCCGAGGGATTGAGCGACGTCGACGGGAATCGGATCGCTCAATCCCCCATCAGCAAGCAGCATCTGACCATAATGCACCGGACGAAGAAGCGCAGGGATCGCGATGCTTGCACGGATCGCATGGGCAAGGTCGCCGGAGTCGATCACGACCTTGTTGCCGGTGTAAAAGTCAGTAGCTACAGCGGCAAACGGTATCAGGAGTGAATCAAATGTGATACCTCTGAACAATTCATTGAGGAATGTTTCGATCTTCTTCCCTTTGAGGAAACCGCCCTTGACGGTCGGGTCCAGGAACTGAAACAGTTTTTGCCGGGAAATGTCGAGAACGATCTGCTCGAGGCGCGCTGCCGACCGGTATG
This sequence comes from uncultured Gammaproteobacteria bacterium, assembly GCA_964561915.1. Classification (GTDB taxonomy): domain Bacteria; phylum Patescibacteriota; class Microgenomatia; order UBA1406; family GWC2-37-13; genus CAZLQR01. The sequence goes on from CAZLQR010000016.1 coordinate 36,196, forward strand.
CACAATAGTGTGCCCCCAGCAGCGCGCCGATACTCGATCCGGCAATACAACTTATCGGAATATCATACTGTTCCAGCACTTTGAGGACCCCTATATGCGCAAGCCCCCGGGCACTCCCGCTCCCCAGCGCAAGCCCGTATGTATCTGACATAGTACTACTATACCACCTTGTGGTACCATACTTCATGCGGTACAAACGGGTCGTGCTTGGCGGGACATTCGACAGGCTGCATATCGGACATATCGCGCACCTCAAAAGCGCGTTCGAATCCGGAATGCATGTAACGATCGGACTGACTTCCGGTCCGCTCATCGAGCACAAAGTCCTTTCAACTCTCATTGAGCCGTACGAGGTACGTAAGCGGGCCCTCTACAACACAATAATACATACATGGCCGGATATACCGTTCGAGATCGTACAGATCACCGATATTTATGGCCCGACTCTGTCGGACCCGTCATTTGACGCACTTGCCGTGACGCCTGATACACGGCAAAACGGACTGAAACTGAACGAAGCCAGGCTAAGAAACGGTATGTCGGAAATGGCCATCATCGAAGCGGATTTGGTCCGGTCCGCCGATGGGGTACCCATAAGTAGTACGAGGATACGGCTCGGACAGATAGACCGCCAGGGAAAGCTTTATAGAGAAATTTTCAAGAATTCCCTGGAAATACCCGGGTCGATCAGGGATAAATTCCGCGTGCCTGTCGGGAGCACGACAGGTGCTGGAGCAAATTATACACGTACGGCGGTCCGCGCAGCCGGTATCATCCGCTCCCATTCCCCCACCCTTATCATTACTGTCGGTGATATTGTCACTTCGTCGTTGAAGGATGCAGGGATCGAGCCGGATATCGCCTTCGTGGATTTCAAGTCGGATGCGAAACACCTCCAGGGAGCGCAGGTACCGGACCGGTATGATTTGAATAATCCGCAAGGCCGGATCAGCCGCGACTGTATCCCGTATTTGGAAAAGCTGATCAAGGATGCAGTCGAAGGTTCGGGAAATCGGATTGTCACTGTGGAGGGCGAGGAGGATATGCTCGCAATCCCCTGTATCCTCCTCGCCCCGCTCAATGCCGTGGTCATATACGGACAGAAGGACCACGGCATCATCCTCAATTTCGTCACCGAAGATCTCAAGAAAGAAGTCGTGACATTAGCCCTACTCCTCAAGCCGTGTGATTCGTAGTTCGTGATTCGTGAGAATCGTGCTTACTCGCGAAAATGCTTCCCGTACTTCGCTACGGAACTCACGAATGTCTTGTTTGAGCTCTTCCTTATTTGATTCCATCATGACCAGAAGCATCCGGATATCTTCGTTGTGCCGTTCCAGAGTGACAAATTGTTCAAGATCTTTCCTGGTCGGAAGTTGGGAAACCTCTTCTTTAAGATTCCGAAGATCTCTCTTAATTTCGGCAAAATCCTCTTTCGTCGCAAATCCTTTCAGGTCATCCTTCGTCGCAAATCCTTTCAGGTCATCCTTCGTCGCAAATCCTTTCAGGTCATCCTTCGTCGCAAATCTTTTAAGATCGTCTTTCGTCGCAAATCGATTGAAATCACTTTTCGTTGCAAAAACTTGTTTGAGATCATTAATCAACAGTTTCCTGTCAGTAGCGGTAAGCATTGGAATGACATAATATCCGGATTCGTATCAATTGTCAATGTCGTATCGTCTACATTTATTACGATTCAGAGCTTAAAGACGATCTAAGTAAGATATTATTTCACCGGTGTGGGTGAGAGGGTTGACGTTTGAAAATGTTTTGACAATAGTTCCCTCAGGATCAATGATATACGTGTTCCGTCTGATGCCCTGATATGTCTTGCCCATGAACTTCTTTTCGCCCCATGCACCGTATGACTTAATAGTATCAGTCGATTCGTCCGAAAGAAGCAGAAAATTTAAATGAAATTTTTCTGCAAATTTTTTATGTGAAGCGACGGAATCTTTAGAAACGCCGAGCACAACCACATTGCGTTTCTCAAACTCATGGATTCCGTCGCGGAATGAACATGCCTCTTTCGTACATCCCGGAGTATCGTCTTTGGGATAAAAATACAATACAATCCACTTCCCTCTGTATTGCTCGAGAGTGTGGACGATACCGTTCTGGTCGGAAAGACTGAATGCAGGTGCTTTCATCGATTCATTATACACCGATAAGCAGCCCGGACATGAGAGGTATGTAGAATAATGCGAAAAGCGTACTCAGGAGCACCGTGATCGCAGCTTTGTCAGGATGCACCTTGAGCTCGGTCGCCACGGCGACCGTATTGGCAGCCATCGGTACGATCGCCATGACGATGAGGACATTGAGTACGGCGACTGGATAAAAATGCAATTTCGCAATGTTTGCATACACGATACTTAACATGATGGCAGGCCATACCACGAACTTCGCCATGAACGCGAGCGTGATGAACTTAAGGTCGATATGGTGGATCTTCACCGTGACGAGACCCATGCCGATGATCATCATACCGAGTATGGTATACACCCCTTTGAACTGCGTCACCAGTGACTCCACCGAAGGTCCAAGACGGATTCCCGAGCTGTTCAATACAATACCGGCAAAAAACGCATAAATAGTCGGGAGCCTGCTGATCTTGCGGAAACTGTCCCGGACAGTACTATTCGCCTTCGCAGTGAGGAAGAAACCGACGGTATTCTCATACAAAATGAATCCGAGGATTGCCAGCGTCGCATAGCTGAACGCTTCGTTCCCGAGTATTGCGAGCGTTACCGGCAATCCGAAGTATCCGGCGTTTCCCGCTCCCGCGGTAAACGCCAGAATATTCTTCGACGTATCCCGTTTGAACACCATCTTCCCCAGGTAAAAAAATACCAATGCAATGGATGTACAAACGGAATAAACGAGAATCGGAATCGACATCGTTTCGGGAGTTATCTGCGCGGAGTAACTCCCGAAAAAAATGATGACGGGAGAAATCATGTAGATGAGCAGATGAGCTATTGATTCCTTGGAAACCTTCAAATACTTGCCCGCAACAAATCCGAGGAAGATCAGGAAATATAGCGGTATCAGCTTGAAAAGAATTTCATAAAAAACATTCATCTATCTTATAGTGCGCATTATAGCGAGTAAAGCTCATAATCCGTGTGATCTGAAGCAAATAAAGTGAGCCCGCAGGGACTC
>CAZLQR010000017.1:0-36450 GCA_964561915.1 uncultured Gammaproteobacteria bacterium
CGACGAGGTGTGCCGCGACCTGTCCGGTGATACAGACGAGCGGCACGCTGTCCATCATGGCATCCCCGATCCCCGTGACGAGGTTCGTGGCGCCCGGGCCGGATGTGGCGATAGCCACGCCCGGGCGCCCCGTCACGAGAGCATATCCTTCGGCCGCGTGCGCGGCCCCCTGTTCATGGCGCACCAAAATATGGCGGATCCGATCCCGGTAATCATAGAGTGCGTCATACACCGGCATGATCGCACCCCCGGGGTATCCGAACACGACATCCACCCCTTCAGCGACGAGCGACCTCATGACCGCTTCCGCACCGGTAATGCGCGTATTATTTTTTGTTCTTGTCATATGAAATCGGTGTATTCCACCGTTTGTACTTCGCCACCTCCCCTTTCACGATCCGGAAAAACTGTTTCTGCAGTTTCTCTGTGACCGGTCCGATCGTTCCCGATCCGATGGTTCGTCTGTCAACCTCGGATATCCAGGCTATCTGGACTCCGGTTCCGGAGAAAAACAATTCGTCCGCCGTATACAATTCCGTCCGCTTGACGATGCGCTCGACGACCGGTATCCCCGCGTCTCGCGCCATTTTTATCACCGTCCTACGGGTAATACCTTCGAGAATATCACTGTCGGTCGACGGTGTCACGAGTACGCCATCCTTGACCAGGAATATATTCTCCGCCGATCCCTCGCATACGTACCCTTCCTGGGTAAGGAAAATTGCCTCGTCATACCCATGGTCGTCTGCTTCCTTGCGGGCGAGTGCGGAGTTGATATACGCACCGGAGATCTTCGCCCGCGGCGGGATCATATTGTCAGTCACACGCTTCCACGAGGACACACCGGTTCGCAATCCCTTATCCGTTGGCAGGTAGTCGCCGAGCGGGATCATATACAGCGCGAAGTCAAACGGATTCTCCCTATTCAAGTTGGGGGCCAATTGCGTACTTGATGCATATGCAAACGGCCGGAGATAAATGTCCGTTTCCGGTTTGTTTCTCTTCACAAGATCGAGCATGATCTGACGTAATTGCGATTCGGTATATTTCAGATCAACGCCAATGATCTGTGCGGAAGACATGAATCGTCTGATATGATCATCAAGGCGGAAAATATTGACAGTTTTATTCCGGGGATTATTATAGCCGCGTATTCCACCAAACCATGCAGTCCCATACTGGAGCGCATTCGTCATGATAGATACCTGTGCCGACTCCGTCGGCACCACCTCCCCCCGGAAAAACGCGAACGGAAACGCTTGTGACTTATTCATTTCATTTATTAATCCCTAATAACGAAAAAACCCGCCTCTCCGGCGGGGTCTTGGTACAGGCTTGGACTCAAACCTTGCTACCCCGCCGTCAGGCCGGGACAATAAGGAGCGCAATGAGTGCCGCACGCTGTAATTTCATAAATCTAAGATTGATTATAGTACGATTCCGCCAAAAAGCAAGTTTTTTATCACCGGCTATGGTACTTCTTCTTCAATCTATCCTTCCAGTGATGACTTCCCGACAGAGTCGCGACGGCTATCAACAACTGTCCCCACAACCTCCCCAACACGCCCCTATCTTCGTCTTCCGATGACCGATACCGCTCGCTCATTTACTGGGATTAGAATAATTTGTTATTCGTGAAAATACTCTTTGAACAACTCTATCTACTTGACCCATTGCGGTACTGGGGACCCTACGAATAGTAGGAATCATATTCCTTGCAACGTCATAGCAAAAAAATGCTCCGAATGCGGCATATCCTGGTAGAGTTAGCATCGCTTTTACCACACCGTCAGTTAGACCTTCAGTCCTCGGGATAGATGTTCGCAACTTCTCTGACATACTCAAAGCTCACCTCCATGCCGATTATATACCCAAGACCAAAAATATGTAAAGGGGTTGATGAATGTTAAAAAATAGAAATTCTCGATATTCAACCGATCGGTTGAGTATTACGAATTTAGTTTTTTAAGGGTGTAGGTATCCTGCGAATCTTTTATTTCAAAGCCGTGTTTTTCGATTTCCGCCCGGAGCTCGTCTGACCGCTGGTAATCTTTATCGGCGCGTGCTTTGAGCCGTTCATCCGATAACGCTTTGACATCGTCCGGAATATCTTCTTCAACTACTTCATTCAATTTGAGTCCCAAAACCTGATCAAATTCATAGAGAAGATCCAACTTGTCGGTTGAGGGAATATTGGACTTTATCATATCCCACAATACCGCAAGAGCCTGCGGGATCTGGAGATCATTCGATATGGCATCGACGAATTCCTGACGGAATTCGTCGACCTGTTTGAGCTTTTCTTCCGATAACGTTGAGCGCTGAGTCTGTGCGCGGAGGGCGCGAACCGTATCGCGGAGTTTGGTGAGCGCCGACTGTGCCGCCTGCACCGCTTCCCACGTGAAATTGACCTGCTGGCGGTAATGCGTCTGCAAAAAGAAATACCGCACCGCCAGCGGATCTATGCCCCGCTTTTGAATATCGTCAATCGTGTAAAAATTACCGAGCGATTTGCTCATCTTCACCCCGTCTACGAGAAGAAACGAATTGTGGAACCAGTACCGTACGAACGGCTTGCCGGTAGCAGCCTCCGACTGGGCGATCTCGTTCTCGTGGTGGACGGGAATATGATCGATGCCACCCGCATGAATATCGATCGTATCGCCGAGATACTTCATGCTCATAGCACTGCATTCAATGTGCCAGCCCGGGAATCCGTCTCCCCACGGGCTGGCCCAATGCATCGTGTGATCCTTGAAGCGGCCGACACGGAAAAACCACAACGCAAAGTCGGCCGCATGCTTCTTCTCCGTATCGACATTCACATCTCCGCGTGCCCCCGTTTTTTTATCCTCGATTTTCTGCCCGCCCAGCGCGCCATACCTCTTGAACTTTGATGTATCAAAATACAATGCTTCCCTGGTTTGATACACGAAACCTTTTTCTTCCAGTTTCTTAATCAATGCAATCATTTCCGGAATATGATCGGTAGCTTTCACGAAATGGTGCGCCGGCAGCACATTGACCGCATCCATCGTTTGCACGAAAAATTCGGTATAAAACCGGGCTACATCCCACACCGTCTTGCCGCTCTTGGCCGCACCCTTCTCCATCTTGTCCTCGCCTTCGTCATCGTCGCTGGTCAGGTGGCCGACGTCGGTGATGTTCATAACATGTTTCACATCGTACCCGAGGAATGTAAGCGCCCGGCGCAGAAAATCGTTATTGATATACGTCCTGATATGGCCGACGTGTGTATAGTCGTACACCGTCGGCCCACATGCATAAAAACCAATTTTCTTTCCGTTTAAGGATTCGACATCCTCAACTTTGCGCGAAAGCGTATTGTACAGCTTCATGACTTACTGCATTGTAATGCAATTTATTCGGTTGAGCAAGACCTGCGGAGTCGTATAATTACTCTATGGAAATTACTGAAATCCCGATTAAACCTGCTCCCGGCACAGAGCACCATGCACCCCTTGATGCTGTTCAGTTACGCGACTTTCTCCATACGAGTTTGGGAGCGTTTCAGGACTGGCTAAAAAGTGCAGATCTACCAATTGATGATAATGCGATTGATTTGGCACCGATTCAATCACAATTGCCCCATTTAATTGGTGATTCAACGAAGCAGTATGTTATAAAAAAAGGAGATACGTGGTTTCGAATCGTTCTAACACAAAAAGATACTTCACCTAAAGGACCTATAGGGGTAATAGAAGGCAATAGTGAACAAATTCAACGTTTACAGATTTTTGAAACGAGTTTAAGTAGCCCTCACGAAATTACGAATGAAGTAATAATAGACCATGTATATACCAATTCTGATGAAAATTTAAAAACAATTAATGGATATGTTATGTTTTGTGAAAATAATAAATCCGGCGAAAATGGGAATAAATATGTCAATGACAGACCAGCTGTAGAGAAAATCACCGGAATGTTCAGAAAATTGGGCATGAAAATCCCAGATCTTGTACCTCCAATAAGAGAACGCCCCTTACTAATAACGTAATGTTATTGCACGAGATTCATAACACACAAAGTGCGAGCTCTCTCACACCATTGTCAAATTTTCCGAATGTTGCTACAACAGGTGCGACAGGGATTTCCGGCGGGAGAAGCGCTCCCAACATAAAAGCCTGCTTGCGTGCTTGATCCGCTTTCATATCAAGATCCGAGCCAACTTCGATCGTGAAAATTCTCCCATACGGATCCCGTGCAATACCATCCGGTGTTCGAACTCCTTTACCCCCCAGTAACTTAAAATGTGCTTCTAACGACACTTCAAGTAAAAATTGGGATTCGATGTCAGCAGTATCGTCTGGTACTGATGAATTATTTACCAAATCAATGGCTATTTGCTCCCAATTATGACTCAGAAATTTTTCTGTCGCGTTGTGACGATATGAAGCACGAGATCGCCTACATCTGGGAAGACGAAAAGATTCAAGAATATTCATTATCTGGTCTGATTTGTCAGGATCCTGATGAATGGACAGATGCATACGATGATTATCAGCGCCAAAATATATTTCCCATGTGTGGCGTCCGAAACGGATAGGGCGGTGATAAATCAAATCCTCTCTTTCGGAGAAAGACAACAACGCAGGCCGACCACGAAGCTCGGCTGGCGAGAAACCGCTTGATCTTTGTTCAAGCATACCTCTGCTCTAGGGTAGCATTTCACGAGAGCATATTCAATATCTATTTCGGAAAAATTATGTCGGGGTGACAGGAATTGAACCTGCTACCTCACGGTCCCGAACCGTGCATTCTACCGATGAACTACACCCCGATATTGCGCGTTGCAGTACTCAATTGTACAGTAAAATTGGAAAAATGAGGAGTGTATGATTTACTTTTGTTTTACTACGAATGTTACAACAGGTTTTCCAGGTTCCCCTTGTATAGTGGTAACCTTTTTTTCACTCCCAGTTAAACCACTATGAGGTTCTCCTCGACTAGAATCGCCAGTAAAATACTGAGTGCGTACAACCTTACCATCTGGCCTCTTTTCAAAGGTTTCGCCTAGAAGTCTCTCTCCCATGTTCCTGGATAATAGTACTTCATTGATAATTTTTCAAGTGATTTTTTATTTCCCCTTATTCGCTTTGTTTTCGAAGTTTTGGGGGGCGATTGGTGTTGATTTCTTGGGCTTGCCGCCGAGGATACTCTTGCGGACTTTGCCTTGCGGCAAGCCTCCTTCCTGTTGTTGCATTTGCTGCAGTCTCTGTGTTTCCTGCGCTTCGCGCTGTTCCTCCTGGATTTCTTCTTGTTTCTTCCGGGCTTCCTCGTCCCGGTTGCGCTGGATCTGCTTCGCTTCATCCGACTTGACGATATCAAAAAGGCGCTTGCGCGCTTCCTCCAGTTCTTGTGTCTCCTTCGCGATTTTTTCCGCGTCTTCGGAGGTGAAGTCGGCCCCTTTCTCTTTTTGAACTTCCGCGGTCTTGTCGGCGATTTCTTTCTGCACCCGTTGTTGTTGCTCAGTCGGCTCTTTGCTGGACAATCCGATAAATTCACCGAATGAGAATGTATCAACAACTTCTTTTACGGTCCGTTCCGCCGTTTTTTTGCCTACATCTTTGAGCTCCTCAATCGTATTGACGATTATTTTCTGTTTTTTCTTGGGTGCAAGAGTTGACATATTCAGATTCCAAGCATCGCTTTCGCCCGTTCGGATAACATCGTCATATTCCACGGGGGGTCGAATGTTAACGTCACTTTCACCGGATCGATTTTCTTCTGGTACAGCTTGTTGTGTATTTCCTGCTCGATGAGGCCGAAGAGCGGACACCCCATTGTCGTCAGCGTCATCGTGATATGCGTCGTATTTTTCGCATCTTTTGATACGTCATAGACAAGTCCCAGATCCACCACGGAAATGTGCAGTTCCGGGTCCATGACATCCTCGAGTATCCGCATCACTTTTGCCCGGTATTTCGCGGCCGGGTCAGCTTGCTTTTTCTTCGCGGTCATGGTCTAATTATAGCAGTATGGATTCGTATAAACTCCGCTTCATTCCATTGGGTGGTATCCTCGGTGTCACGAAGAACATGTATGTCTACGAGCTCTACCGGGATGACCGTCTGCAGGACATCATCATCGTCGATTGCGGGATCGGATTCCCGCAGGACAAAGCGCTCGGTGTGGACTTCGTCATTCCGGACATTTCATACCTAAAGGACAAGACGGACAAGATACGGGCCGTGCTCATATCGCACGGCCACGAAGATCACATCTCCGCGCTCCCCTATCATTACAAAACGCTCGGTCGTCCCCCGATCTATACGGCTACGCTTACCGCGTCGTTCCTCACGCACAAGTTCGAGGAGATCAAGGAGAAAGTGCCGGTCAACATCATCGATTATACGAAGGAATATTCCTTCGGCGGATTCCGGATCGAGTTCATCAATATGACGCACTCGATCCCCGACACGATGCATATCCTCATCAAGACGCCGGTCGGGAATATCTATCACGGGACGGATTACAAACTCGATCTTACTCCGCCGTACGGCAATGCGCCGGATTTTTACAAGATTACCAAGGCGGGCCACGATGGCCTCCTGTGCCTCATGTCCGACTGTCTCGGGAGCGACCGTGAGGGGCTTACCTTGTCGGAGAGTGCAGTCGGGCAGACGTTCGAACACGAGATGCGGCGGACGAAGGGCAAGCTGATCATGAGCACGTTCTCCTCCAATATATCCCGGATACGGCAATGTGTGGAGACTGCGATCGTATTCAACCGCAAAGTGGCATTCCTCGGGCGATCCATGAGAGAGAATGCGCGGATCGCCCAGGAGATCGGGTACCTGCCGATGCCGGAGGGTACGTTGATCAAGGAGGAGGACATCATGAAACAACCACCGAACAAAGTATGCATCATTGCGACGGGTTCGCAGGGGCAGTACAACTCCGCTCTTGCCCGGCTTGCGACGAACAAGAATAAGAACGTCAAGATCAAGCCGGGCGACAAAGTGATGTTCAGTTCCGACCCGGTGCCGGGCAACGAGGGCGAAGTGTTTGATCTTATCGAAGAGCTCATCCTGATGGGCGCGCAGGTCGTATACTCCGACATGAGCGACAATCTCCACGCGTCCGGACACGGCAACCAGGAAGATATCAAATTCCTCATGCGGTTCGCATCACCCAAGTACTTCATCCCGATCGGCGGCACCGTCCGGCATCAACGGAGCTACCAGGCACTTGCGGATCAGCTCGGATTCAAGAAAGATACCGTGTTCCTCCTCAAAGAAGGAGAAACAGTGGTGTTTGAGAAAAATGCGGCGCGTCGGGGGGATCCGGTGGAGACGCGCACGATTTATGTCGACGCCTATGGTGTCGGCGACGTCGGCAACGCCGTCCTCCGCGACCGGCAGACAATTGCGACGGACGGCATGATGGTGGTCCTTCTCGTCGTGGATTCACGGGGCGTACCCATCCAACCTCCGCGGTTCATATCCCGCGGTTTCGTATTCGAGAAAAACGAAGAACAGCTCTTCGCGCAGGCTGCGGACCGCTTGCAGAAGCTGATGGGTCCGCAGCAGGGTCCGGTGAATATCAACAATCTCAAGCGCGAAGTCGGCGATGCGATGGAGGACTTTTTCTTCGGCAAGAAAGGCCGCAATCCCCTCATTGTTGTCGATGTTGTGCAGATGTAATTACCGTATTTGAATATGGCCGCGTTACCCTCGAATGTCAAAACAATTGCGTATTTCCTCAAGCGGTTGCCGGGTATCGGTGAGAAGACCGCCAACCGCCTCGCGTTTTATTTCCTCCGCCTCCCCGACGCTGATCTTGAGCTTTTCGCGCAGAGCGTATCGGATCTCAAGAAGAAAACGAAGTTTTGTACCGTGTGCAAAAACCTTACCGAAGACGAAGTCTGTTTCGTCTGTGCGGATACGACGAGGGACAAAAGTATCGTGACCGTCGTCGAAGACGCGCTCGACCTGCTCTCGTTCGAAACGGGCAATATCTATCGCGGAGGATATCATGTACTGCACGGCAAGATCGATCCGCTCAACAATATCGGACCCGACGACATATATATCGATTCCTTCATCAGCCGGGTCCGCGGCGACGACACGATCAAAGAGATCATCCTCGCGACGAACCTCGATATGGAAGGCGAGGCAACGGCGATGTATATAAAGGAAAAATTAAACGGCTCGGCGGGACGCATCAAGATCACCCGCCTCGCCTACGGCCTCCCTATGGGCGCCTCCCTCGAGTATGCGGACTACATGACACTCAAACGGGCGATTGAAGGACGGACGGATATGTGAACGATTTGTCCGATATTTTAAGATTGTTCTGAGGGAGTTTGTTCGCTTTGTCCACCTTGTCTTGCATCTCGTAATTCTTCAGCGGCTTTTATTGGGAGTACTCTATGTCTTGTTCCATGCGGACTTGGATCTTCTCTCAATCCTTCCTGAAGTTTTCTAAGTTTTTCAGCAATATCTAAAGGGGTGGATTTTTCTGGAACTGGCATACTCTATTTTTTGACTAATTCGGCAATCAATGGCGCTATAGAGACGATTTCGAGTTTGGGGAATTTGTATTCCTCTTTCATGAGGATGCTGTCGGTCGTGAAAAACCGTTTGATCTTGGACTCCTGGAGGAGCGTGGGCGCGCTGCTGGTGAAGTCGGGGTGGACGGCGACTGCGTAGACGGCGGTCGCACCGCGTGCAAGGCAGAGGTCGACCGCCGGGATCATCGTGCTCCCGCTCACGACCATGTCATCGACTATGAGCGCGATCTTGCCCTCCACATCACCGTACAGGTCATACGGCTCTGCTCTATGGGCATTGTCCTGATCGCGCTTCTTCTCGATGACGACTTCTTTGAACTTGTCGGTACCGTAAAAAACGGTACCGAACTTACGGATTTTCTCTACCGCACCCTGATCGGGCGATACGAGGGCCACGTCTCCCGGTTTGATATTCTCACCTTTGAAATATTCTTTGACGTTCTCTGCGAGTAGCCCGAATGCGGAGAGATTGCGGAATGGGATACTGAATACTCCCGCCGTTGCCTCGTCATGCAGATCGAATGTGTAAATCTTGGCGAATCCGATCGATTCGAGGAATTTGATGACGACGTTGACCGATACGCACTCTCCTTCCCGGTGCTGTATGTTTTGTTTGGCATATCCGAAATACGGGATGATGCCGATGACGCGCTTCGCCTCTTCGCGGCGAAGCGCGTCACAGAAAAGACACAACTCCATTAAATTAGTATCAGTCGGATTGGATGTCGGCTGGATGATTGCGCACGTCTCGTCGGCAACAGATTCCTGCAGAGTCACTTTCACTTCCGAATTACCGAACCTTATGACTTCGGCGCGGGAGAGAGGAATACCGGCAGCCTTAGACACTGTCTCGCTGAGGGGTGTATTCGCCGTGCCGCTGAACAGTTTCATAATATGATCATTCGTTGCCCATCGACATGAGCGTCCGTGCCGCCGCTTCCTGAGTCTTCTTGACCGCTTCGTTGATTGCTTCAACGATTCGTCTGTCGTCCTGACCGTCGATGACGATACTCACGATCTTCTGATCACCGCGCATCCGGACTTCGATGCCGTCTTTCTCTACCGTCACTTCCTGCTGCTGGAGCGCTTTCTGCATTTTCTGCAACTTGTGGATATCACCAAGCCCTTTGAGGGGATTGAACATAGGTTATTTTGATTTTATAACTCTCTCATTATAAAAATCCGCGACCGCGATCTCAAGTGCAAGTGATTCGACCGGTGTTGTCCTAAGCATAGAGTAAGCATCACTCAGGAGACGTATCAGCCGGGAAATATCCGGCAATGAGAGTGCGACATCTTCGGCGTCATCATCTGTATGCACACCGTTTTTCGCAAGGAGCAGGAGCCGGAGATCTTCCAGCGACGACTCGATAAGGTTCTTGATGCTCCCGCCGCCGGCGACGAACGTCTCGATCCAGGTCAGGGAGCCTTTGATGTCGTTCGTCGCAAGTGTCTGGAGAAGTGATGCGGCGCCGCGAAGACCGAAGTATTCGCGCGCCGCATCCACGGTCAGTTTTTTCTGGATACTCAACTCTTCATACAGTTTGGCCGCATCCCGGAACGAATGCTCCGAATGTTTCACGATCTCCTCCAGGAGCGGACCGTCATGGGGAAGTTTCTCTTTTTGCGCGATTCTCGTGAGCATACGGATCATATCCTGTTTCTTCGCACGGCCAAACTCCACCACCACGCACCGCGACACGATCGTCTGCGGGAGTTTCTCCATGTTGGTGGTTGCGAGGATGAACACGGCGGACTGTGGAGGCTCTTCCAGCGTCTTCAGGAGGGCATTGAATCCTTCCGTCGTGATCATATGCGCTTCGTCGATGATGAACACGCGGTATGTGCCGCTCAGCGGTACGAAGGAGGCTTCGCGGATGATATTCTTGATTTCGTCGATTCCCCTGTTGCTGGCGGCGTCGAGCTCCACAATATCAGCCGATGCCGCCTCCGGATCGCCTGTCTTGTTGATTGTTGACGCGATGATACGCGCGACTGATGTCTTGCCCGTTCCCTTCTGGCCGACCAGGAGCAGTGCATGCGGTATTTCCGGAGCGCTCAGCACCCGTGCGATGGTGTCGCGCACGTTGCTGTTGTCTATCTCCTCGATCGTTTTGGGACGGTGGGTAAGATAAAACACAGATCAGATGAGATTCTCGATGCCGTGCTGCACGAGGAAGTTGATAACTTCGTCGACGCGTTTGCTGCGGTGGGCGGCCATGAGTATCGCCTGAGGATAACACACAATGATCTCTCCGAGGAAATATCCGTCCTGTCGTTTCTCCTTGAACGGAAACGACAGGACCGGAAGGGCTTCGTTCTCGTCTTTGTACGTCTGGCTAACCGTACGCATCTTGTTCTTCCCCACGAAAGCGATCGAGAGTACCGTATCCGCAGCCGCGCCGCGCATGCTCAGCACTTCCAGCGCCTTCGCCTTGATGAGACGCCGGTTGATCTTGTAGCGGGATGATGAGTAAACTGTGACGATCATACGCTTCGACGTATACGGAACCGCTTGTGCCTGTTCTGTATCCGTTCCTTCTCCCGTTCTTTCTTAAGAAGAGACGGCTTCTTGTAAAACATCCTCTTACGAACCTCCGTGACGATCTCTTCGTCAACGAAGGAACGAGTGAATTTGCGGAACATTGAATCTTTCGTTTCTCCCTTTCTTCGTATTACTACGACCATGTGATAAAAAACACCTCCTGATGTATATTTTATTTCATCGAGCGTATTATTGCAACGAGGTTTGGGAGGTCCAGGGTCGTGATTCTTGCGTCCGGATTCATCGAAGAGCCGTTGATGATGATATGATGAGAAGGATGCAGATACCACGTCGCGGAAGGATCTTTTTGTTTCAATGTTTTGTACAATGGTGCAAGATCGGGGCCCGTATCCGGGAACGATTTGCATTTGACATATCCGAGTTGTGGGTCTTTGCGAAGGGCCAGGACGAATCCTTTCTTGAGCGCAAGTTTGATCGATTCTTCGTTTTTTGATTCCATTGCGATCGCTTTACCGTGAGGCGTCTTTATGACGATTCCGTTCTCTATATCCCTCAAAGCGTACATCTTCAATTTCAGTCCGGTCTGTGCAGCATCAAGGAGCGCAAATATATGATCGGAGAATTCGGCATTACTTTTGGATACCGCACGCAGCCCGTGAGTGAGCTGATGAATGCAGAAATCATACAGATCCGAGTCTGGCTCCGGGAACCGGACTTCTTCGAAATGGTCTATCTTGGTGACGTATTCGATGATCCGCTCCAGAGAAGGGAGATCCTTCTCTTTGAGATGTCCCTGTTCATTGAGGAAACGGTACACGAGGGCGGCCGCGCATGTCCGTTCGTTCGTGTCATGATGGTCGAAGCGGCCGCCCCCGGTATCCACATGGATGATGTCCGGATCGTCGTCGGGGTTTTTGTTCCCCAGTGTTGTGTTGGCGGGAACAAAAACAAGCTCCGCATCTCCCCAGTGCGGGAGATATTTCCGTAACAGCCACGCGGCGGTCATACCGTCCAGGTCGGGAGCCAAGTGAGTTACGATTGTTTTTGCCATATCATTCGAGTGTCGTCCACGTCTTGTCCAGACGGGGGAATTTTTTTAATAGCAGTTCGGTCATCCCTATCGTTGAGCGGGTGCGTTCGATATAGTCCGGATTGTTAAGATTCCGAAGATCTTCGGGTTTGTGCAAGTCAACTCCACCCGTCGTGATACAGTCGAGTTCCCTCGCCAGACCGGTCAGATGAGCCATCTGCTTGGTAAGCCCTTCTTGCATCTCGGGAGGATCATAAAATCCGTACCGTGTCTCGAATCCGTCGATGCGTTTTGCTGCGATGAGTCTGCGGAGCATGTCCGTGTCGATCGTGCCGTCGACGGTGAACCAGTGCGCGATCGAAGCAACACCCCCCGCCCCGCGGATGAGTGATACCACGGTATCAAGCTCTACCTCATCGTCAATCTCGGCATTGCTGATACGGACGTACGGATGGTTCCCGAGCAGGAGGTCGTATACGCGCCGCGTCATGTCGTGGGTAAGGATGCGTTCATATCGCTTACGCAGGGCTTCATCATGCTCCGACTCCCGATTCATCGATTCGAGGAGTTCGTCGAGCCGCGCTCTGTTTGATTCTTTCCTGAGGAGCGCGGCCACCACGTGGGGCTTGGCGTACGATAATCCCTTCACTTCCTGCGACACTTCGTCCATCGTGATGGAGAATCCGTTCCGAATGAGTTCTTTGATATTATGTTCGACCTTCTCCCTCCTTTTGTCCTGTGCCCGGCGGCAGTAATCTGCAATGTTCGATTCGGTCGGATCGATGAACAGACCGACGATATGTCCTGATTCCGTCGGGGGGATCCTGCGTCCCGGGATATCCTTCAACGCATTGAATGTGAGCTCAATGCCGGAAATGATCCTGACGGGATGGCTGAGCGATTTCAACTCAAGAAATTTTTCTTTATCAAGGAGCGCTTCGTGGTCGGTGAACGCAACAATACCGATCTTGTGATGTTCACATAAGTCGAGTACGTCCTGATGGGTGAGAATGCCATCCGAATATACTGTATGGGCGTGAAGTGTCTCGAATGGGAGACGCGGTGTCATGGGCGGGATACGAGCTCCCCAAATTCGTCGACGGAGAGGAGTTTGGATTCCTGTTCCGAACGGAGCTTGTATTCTACCTTAGCGCCCGTCTTGCGGGATATGATGATGCGGTGTGTGATACCGATGAGATCGGCATCAGCGAACTTCTCTCCGGCGCGCGTTTCAGTGCGGTCATCGAAGAGTACTTCACTGCCGAACTGCTCGGTGAGCTGTTCGTATACCTGCTCTGCCCGAACACGAACCCTTTCGTCATTCAGGTCGAGACCAACGATATGAATTTTGAATGGTGAGATCTGCTCGGGCCAGATGATGCCGCGGTCGTCATGCGATATTTCCACGACCGCGGCCATCGTCCTGCCGATCCCGATACCGTAACACCCCATGTAGTATGGCTTCTCTTTCCCGTCGCTATCGGTAAACGTCGCATTTTTCATACGGGTCGTATAATGATACCCGAGCTGGAAAATGTTGCCGACCTAGATTCCCCGTTTCTCCATGAACCTCTGTGTGCGATCCGGTGCGAGGAATCCCTCCTGGGCCATTGCGATGTCCGCTTCTTTATCCGCGGTGTAGTCCCGGTCAATATTGACATTCATCAGATCTCGGTGCTTCTTGTTGGCACCGCCATATGCATTGACGATCGTCCGAAGCGAGTCGTCTGCTACGACGACGAGCTCGACACCGCGCCTCAAATGATTCTTGATGCCGACCGGAGATATGAATCCCGGTTCCGAACCGATGTCTTCGCGGATTTCTTCTTCCGTCGCGTGGCGGAGAGAGTACGCGCCGGTCACATGCTTGAGCTTCGTCTCGTTCACATCATAATCACCGCGGATGACAGCCAGGATATACCGTCCCGTTTCGTCTGCAAACAGCACATCCTTGATTTGCTGCCACAGCGGCATCTTATGGAGTTTGGCACCGTCCTCCATCGTCGTCCCTCTCACCGCCTCCACCTCTACCAAATTCGCGGATTTGTCATCACTGTTCTTATTCTCTTTGACGAATACTGCGACGTCTTCGTGAGCGGCGTACGAACCGTCGGGGGTCATGAGGAAGCGGCTCTCACCGATCGGACTCTCAATAACATATTCATGACAATATTCTCCGCCGATATATCCGTTATCGGACTCAACTTTGATGGTATTCAGTCCGAGGCGCTGGAAAATGGTCGTATAGACGTGGGCCATCTGGTCATAACTTTTCTTGAAATCAGACTCGTTCCGGTCGAAGGAATACCCATCTTTCATGATGAATTCGCGCACGCGGAGCAGTCCGCCGCGTGCGCGCATCTCGTCCCGGAACTTGGTCGAAAACTGATAGATATGAAACGGTAAATCTCGGTAACTGATGTTGAACTTCCGTACGACATCGACGAACATCTCCTCCGCGGTGCCGCCAAGTGCGAACTCGGCACCGCGCCTGTCCTTGACCTTCATCAGTTCGAATCCCGCAGTGTTCGTACGGTTCGTTTCCTTCCACAATTCAAGCGGATGCAGGATCGGGCTGAGCATCTCCTGTGCATCCGCCGCGTCCATCTCCTCCTTCACGATACGCATGATCTTCTGCATCACACGCTGTGCAAGCGGAAGGATGAAAATCCGGCCGGCTGTCGATTCCCGTATGTAGCCGGCCTGCAGGAGCAACTTATTGGAGATTATTTTGTCCTCTTCAACGATCGTTTTCGTCGTCTTGCCAAACAGATGGGAATACCGCATACTCAAGATTATAACAGCTGGACTCCAAAAGAAATATCACTGTACAATTGACAAAATCGGGATATAATATACTATAGGTTTATATTGATATGTCACGTGTTGAAACAATTGTGCTACGTACGGGTGAAAAATTCCGGTTACCTGGAAGATTGGGTGAAGTTGTCCGGGGTGGGATGGACTTTCGAAGAACCGGACATTTGTTGCCGGATGGGTATGGTAAGGCAGCCGGTGAAAGATGGCTTCAATGTTCTGCATCGCTCATGAATCCGGAAATACCTTCAATTTCACAAAAAATCGGTTTAGTTGAATCCCCCGACGGCCAAAGACATGAGATCGGCATTTTCGGCTGGAACGAATACAGGGATCGGGTGCCGATAGTGCATTGGGGCGGTTATCAGACCCGTATTAAAGGCAGCGAAAATAGTCTTAGTATCGTTTCGGGGATATTGCATCGTCCGGTAGTTGCTTTCAATCCACCGGGATACGGACATTCGGATCGTCTTACGATTGAGCAGTTGAAGGCGTTTATCGCAGAACCAAGTGAGGGATTCAGAAGCGTTGGTAAAAGTGAAGCTGCAGCACTCCTCAAATTACATATTCAGGGCGGTATTTTTATAGGTGAGTCTATGGGTGCTATGTTTGCCATGGCCGGCGCATTGGAAAGCGGGATCCAATTAGGTTCAGCTGAAACGGAAAAATTGATTTTAATAAGCCCCAGACTTACCCATATCGGTTTACCCGAGCTCGTCAAAGGAATTCTCCATGCGCAACGTGAAAACTACTATAATCCCGATGATTCGTTGCCAAAAGGGAAAAGAGAAAAGTATCATCAGACTTTAAGGGGAATATTTAATACTCTTGCAGTACCGCTCCACGACAAGAACCTTCGTTTCGGAAGAGACTTGACCGCTGGTTGTTTACCCCAGATGATCAATGAATACTCCCGTGCTAATCCGGGGAAACTGGAAATTTGGATCGGAACAAATGATGAACTCAACAATCAGGGTGAAATGAACAATTTGCTCGCTCCTACGGGTGCGTTGGGTCGACTTCATACCACAGGTGAAATCACAATTCGACAGTATCCCGACGAAGGCCATGCAATGATGGTGAATCCATGGCGATTGGGCAATGAACTTCGACGTTTTCTCCCGAATTAATACAAAATAAAAAATAAGGCAGAATTGAACATTAAGTGTTACAATGTCCGATTATATGATCGTTGCGAAGTTCGGTGGTACGTCGGTCAGCACCGCAGAACGGCTCAATACTATTTATCACATAATCCGGAGACAACGAGCAAAGCGACCTGTTGTCGTAGTGTCGGCCATCCGCGGTGTCACCGATCTGCTCCTGACATCGGTACAGGTATCTGCCGGCCGAAGGGAACGAATAGTGAAAGAATTGGAACAAATACATCTCGCATTGATGCGTGATTTGTGGGAAGATCAGATTCCTCCACATTGTTTGCAGTACCTCTCCTCTATTCTTACTGAGTTGCGCGGACATTATTCGGACAAAGGAGCAAACAGTTCGTACAGTGACATCATTGTTTCTTATGGTGAGACACTTTCATCCTTTATTATCAGTGCGTTCTTTGTGTCGAAGGGACTGCGGTCGAAACAGGTGTTATCGAAAAATCTGATCGTTACGGACGAAAATTATGGAAATGCAGAGTTCCTGCCGCGGGAGACTGCGGACAAAACCCGTCGTGTGCTGATACCGATGATTGAACGCGGCATCGTGCCGGTAGTAACGGGATTCATAGGAAGTACGAAAAAAGGGAATATCACCACCTTGGGGAGGGGCGGATCGGATTATTCCGCCGCAATACTCGGTCACGCACTCCGCGCGAAGGAAATCCAGATATGGACCGATGTGGACGGCATATATTCTTCCGATCCGCGGCATGTTAAGGATGTAAAAGTAATACCATCAATTTCATACAAAGAAGCGTCGGAGCTAGCCGCATTCGGTGCAAAAGTTTTACATCCGCGTACTATCCGGCCAGCTGTGTCCCTCAATATTCCCGTCAAAATTCTCAACACATTAAATCCAGAGGCGCCCGGTACGGTAATAATAAAAAATGCCGTCCGGGCGCACCATCTTGTTGCAATTACAGCACGAAAAGCGATAACACTTGTGAATCTATATTCCACAGATATGCTATTCAGCAAGGGCTTTATAGCGCGGATATTTACGGTCTTTGCCAAATATAACATCTCCGTAGATTTGGTGAGCGTATCGGAAGTAAGCGTATCCGTCTCATTTGATAATGATGAAAATGTTGATTCGGCACTTCGGGAGTTGAAAAAATTTACAGCAGTGACAGTGGCGCAAAATTATGGCACGGTCACACTCATCGGCCACGGTATCAGCGGGATGAGGAAAATATTGAGAAATATTTTCACGATGCTGGAAATGTATAACATTGAAGTCAAAATGATTTCCCAGGGCGCGTCGGATATCAACATAAGTCTTGTCGTACCCTCTTCGAAGGTTTCGACGGCGTGCGAAATACTGCATCAAACGTTAATCGTGAATAACAAGGCTGACAAATGAAAATTGCGCTCATTGGATACGGCAATATGGGGAAGGAAATCGACGCGGCACTGAGCGGTTCCCCATTGCATACTATCGTGTCCGTAAGTCTTCGGAAGACCGGCGATCCGCTGGATACCAAAGGCATCGCTCATGCGGATGTTGCGATAGATTTCACGTCACCTGAAATCGTCCTCCGAACGATTCCCAAAGTCCTCGCACTTAATACTCCGCTGGTCGTTGGCACTACCGGTTGGTATGGAAAAATCCCCTGGGTTCAGAAAGTGGTGAAAAAATACCGGACCGGTCTGATTTACGGTCAGAATTTTTCCGTCGGTGCGAATATTTATTTTTCTATTGTCAGACACGCGAGCGCACTATTCAATCAGTTTCAGGGATACGATGTGTTCGGTGTTGAAACGCACCACACCGGCAAGAAAGACAGCCCGAGCGGCACCGCGCGCAAACTGGCCGAAATCATCATTGACGAAATGAGCGTTAAGAAACAGTTACAGATCAATACACTTGAAAGGAAGATACGCACCGAGGAACTGCATTTCGCGTCAGTTCGCGGCGGCCGCAATTTCGGGAGGCATGAAGTGATTTTTGATAGCGCGGCGGATGAAGTACACCTCATTCATCAGGCTGCGGGCAGACGCGGATTCGCGGAAGGTGCCATTATGGCAGCATCATATATACAAAACAGGAAAGGGATGTATAATTTCAGTGATATTTTCGTACGGTTAGGGAAGAAACAATGAAAAAATTATGCGGTGCGGTCACGGCTTTGGTTACGCCATTTCAAAAAAACGGCAGTGTCGATGAAACGGCACTGCGGGCTTTCGTGCGGTTTCAGCTCAAAAGCGGTATTGACGCGGTGGTACCGTGCGGATCCACTGGGGAAGCTGCGACGCTCAACGAAGTGGAATACCGGATGGTGATCAGGACGGTCGTCGAAGAAGTGAACGGCACAGTACCGGTCATTGCCGGAGCGGGAAGCAATGATACACAGAGAGCAGTGCAGAACTCGATCATTGCGAAAGAAGCCGGAGCGGATGCACTGCTCCACGTCACACCGTACTACAACAAACCGACAGCCAACGGTCTCGTATCACACTTCGGAGAAATCGCGCGGCACGTGAATCTGCCGATCATACTTTACAATGTGCCCGGAAGGACCGGGCAGAATATCAGTGCCGCCGTGACATTGAGGGTCGCCCGGGAAGTGGATCATGTCGTAGGAGTCAAGGAAGCGTCAGGCGATATCATGCAGATGATGGCGATCATCAAGAAAGCGCCTGCCTACTTCTCCGTGCTGGCGGGCGACGATGCCATCACGCTTCCTTTGCTTGCCGCCGGGGGTGACGGGTGCATATCGGTGGTATCAAACGAAGTCCCCCGGCAATTTACGAAGCTCGTGCAATTGGCGCTCAACGGTGATTTCGTCAGGGCAAGGAAGATACATTACCAGCTCCTCGATCTGATGAACGCGAATTTCATAGAGACCAATCCCCTCCCGGTCAAGACCGCTCTCTCTATGATGGGACATATCAAAGAAGTATTCCGACTCCCGCTCGTGCCGATGGTGGATGCAAATAAGCAAACATTACGAACCGTGCTCAAAGATCTCAAACTGGTATGAAAAAAATCCCGGTCGCAGTGCTTGGCGCTACCGGTATGGTCGGTCAGAGATTCGTGGAACTACTCCATACTCATCCGTGGTTCGAAATCACAGTCGTTGCCGCGTCCCCCCGTTCTGCCGGCAGGACATACCGTGAAGCGGTTGGCAGCCGATGGGCATTGGAGAGCGTCATACCCCCCCGTATCACACGGATGAAAATGCTCGCAGTCGAAAGCGATATTGACGACATCTGCAATAAGGTTCGATTAGCATTCTGCGCGCTGGATATGGAGAAGGATTCGATCATACGGATCGAAGAATCATACGCAGCGCGCGGTGTGTTCATTGTCTCCAATAATTCGGCACATCGGTGGACTCCCGATGTACCCATGATACTGCCGGAAATCAATCCCCACCATCTTGATGTGATCAGGAGTCAACGCAAGAAACGCGGATGGACCACCGGAGGCATCATCGTGAAATCCAACTGCTCCATCCAATCGTATGTGCCGGTCTTGCAGGCAGTGAAAAAGTTCCGGCCGGAGTCAATCACCGTCACGTCCATGCAGGCAATATCAGGAGCCGGCAAGACGTTTCGGCAATGGCCGGAAATGATAGATAATGTAATCCCATATATTGGCGGCGAAGAGGAGAAGAGCGAACGCGAACCGCTCAAAGTATGGGGAACGGTAGTAGACGGCGTCATCAGGCCGGCGACCGCACCGGTGATATCTGCGACGTGTGTGCGTGTCGCCGTATCAAACGGCCATATGGCATCAGTCAGTGTTAGATGTGCCAATAAAACAACAGTAGCTGGCATTGTAAGCGCGATCTCAGCGTACAAAAGTCCGATCGCGCATCTGCGTCTGCCTTCTTCGCCGAAGAAATTTATTACCTATTTTCAGGAAAACGACCGGCCCCAGTCGCGGCTGGACCGTGACCGCGAAAACGGCATGGGGATAAGTGTCGGCCGGGTGCGGAAGGATACCGTCCTTGATTTCAAATTCGTAGCTCTTTCGCACAATACGATACGCGGCGCGGCCGGAGGTGCGGTATTGGCTGCGGAACTCCTGAAAGCGAAGGGATATCTATAGCTTCTTCACGCAGGTTTGTAGCCGAGGTCGTCCAGGACGACGCCGAGGGATTCCATCGGGCCCGTCTTGTATGTATCAATGACAAGATCGTAATATTCAGGATCCCAAAAATCATGGTCCCCATACAATCTTTTCCAGGTGGGAATATTCTCCTCTTCTCTTTGTTTCATCCAGTGTTTGGCTTCGTCGACCGTGATGCGTTCGCGGTTGACGACACGGTCGACACGTACCGCATATTCGCTGCAGATGACTAGAATTTTGAATACTCCCTTGATTTCGCGCGCCATGAAACCGGCTAGCCATGCCTCATAAATGATATTTGTTTCCTTTGTTAGCATGTCTACGGTCATTTTGTCCATTTCGCGCTCGTGATCGTCGCTTCGGGAAAGCGCCCCAACCGCGTTTTGGTTCAGTCCGTGTTTTTCATCATATGCACGCTGAATTGCGCCGGTGTTGACATATTTCCATCCAAGTGTTTGTTTGAGATTCTTGGCAAGCGTGGTCGTACCGACCGCGATTTTGCCGGAGATGGTGATGGCACGATATGTAGGGTGGGTAAACATGGCTTTCATTTCATCAATTTCATAATATCATGGACGGTGATGAGTGCTGCCAGCGAGAGGAGGACGATCATACCCGAGAGATTCGCGTATTGCTCGACGCGCGTGTTGACGCGGCGTCTCGTGACCCATTCATAGACGATGAATGCTAGACGTCCGCCGTCCAACGCGGGAAACGGCAGTATGTTGATCACGGCGAGGTTGAGCGAAAGCAATGCCATGAGCTCCAGTACTGCGTTGCTGCCGAATTTGATCGCCTGTCCCGTGAATTGTGCGATACCGATCGGGCCGGCGACATCCACCTGTGTTTTTTGGAACGAGAAAAATCTGACCGCGGTCCGGGTGAGTTCGACGACGATCTTCTGCGTTATTTTGAACGACTCGACAAGACCGAAAAACGGTGCGCTGTACCACGGGAACTTCTTGATTTCGTACGACGTGATCGTCACCCCGAGCGGCCCCTGGCCTTTGGGCGGATTGACGCGCGGCACGATCGTGATATCACGTGCCGCGCCGCCCGCTACCGTATGGAATACGACTTCCTTGCCCGCAAACTTCTTACTGAGCGCGATCAGATCCTCGCTGTTTTTCGTCTCATACCGCGTTCCTCCGACGGTGAGATACTCGATACTGCTGTTTTCTCTGATTCCCGCTTGTGCAGCCGGTGATCCGGGAGACACTTTCTCGACGATGACTTTGTTCGTCGGACTCGGCACTCCCTGAGTGAACAGGTAGCTGATGAGTACCCATGCAAGGAGGAAGTTGCCGACGATTCCCGCGACGACGATACTCGCCTTCTGCCACGGTTTCTTATTGACAAAAGCCCGGTCTCTCAACGCAGGATCTATCTCCTGTTTCTGTTCTTCATGGTATTCTTCTCCGTACACTTTGACGAATCCTCCGATGGGGAGAAGATTGATACTGTAGAGCGTCTCTCCGCGCTTGAATCCAAAAAGCCGGGGCGGGAAACCGAAACCGAACTCTTCGACCATGACGCCGTTTTTCTTGGCCGCAATGAAATGGCCGAGTTCATGAATGAGTACCAGAGCCGCAAGTATCGCTATAAATGTAATGATTGTGAGTATCATAGGATCAGATCGTCATTATCTCCTTCTCTTTCGATTCCCTGATAGTCTGCATCTGATCCATAGCATGTTGTGTCGCAGTGTCAATGTCCTTCTCGTACCGGTAGCGGACATCTTCGGTTATTTCTTTCTTTTCGAATTGAGTCTTCAGAGTGCGGCGCGCGTCATCGCGCGCCCCCCTCACCGATAATTTGTGTTCTTCGACTTTTTGCCCGGCAAGCTTCGTGAACTTTTCGCGCTGTTCCTGCGAAAGAGGAGGGATCTTGACGATGAGTCTGCTCCCCTGGAGCACGGGTGAGAGACCGAGTGCTGACTTCGTGAACGCTTTCTCGATATCGGCGATGGTTGACTGATCAAACGGTTGTATGATGATCGTGCTCGGACCTTCTGTCGTCAGAGAGGCGATCTCCATGAGCCGGAGCGTCGTACTCCCACCATATGTGGTTACGGCAATATTCTCAACGAGAGCCGGTGTCGCATGACCGGTACGGATTGATTTGAGATCTTCCTTGAGGTGCGCGACTGCTTTGTCGATGAAAGAGCGGAATTCAGCAGTCGGATTCATATCCTACTTATTCTGCCAGATTCCAGCGCAAAATGCGAGAGATTTTTATATTTTCACCCAGTTTGAGGACTACTTCTTTATACAGGTCGTCAATCGTCTTAGATCCGTCACGGATATATTCCTGTTTCATGAGTTCGTCGACTGATTTGCTCGGAACGGATGCCACCTGCATGGCGATCTCCTGTCCGAATGTCCGGAACTCGCTGTTGCCGGATACGAAATCAGTCTCACACAAAATCTCGACGAGTGATGCGACCTTCTTATTGTGATGGACATAGCTGAAAATGCCGCCCTGTGATGTTGCGCGGTCGGATTTGTCGGCTGCTTTCTTGGCTCCCCATTCAATAAGGAGTTTCTTTGCTTTTTCGACATTGTTATCGGTTTGCTCAAGCGCTTTCTTAATGAGAGAGAACGATACTTCCGTTTCCTGACGGAGTTGTTTCAGTTTGGAGAGATCTGCCGATGCCATTGTCTTACTTGGTGTTTACGTATGCACCGATCAAAATATCAATGAGTGCCTGTACGGATTCGGCAGAGTCGTCGTTTGCAACGATAGGATAATCAACTTGTTCGGGATTCGCATTGGTGTCCGTCACGCCGACCACGGGTAGAGAGACATCCGATGCCTCTTTGACACTGTTGGCTTCACGTCGCACGTCGACGACCAAGAGTGCATCAGGTCGCTGTGTGAGGGATGCAATCCCGCCGTACAGCTTCTCCAGCCGGGCAAGACGCTTGGAGAGGAGGCCGCGTTCATGCTTGGTAAGGGAATTCCACACTCCCTCCTGTTTCTGAACGCGCATATCGTTGAGTTTCTTGACGTTCTTGATGATGGTTTCGAAATTGGTAAGGAGCCCCGGGAGCCACTTGGTCGTGATATGGGGAATATTGTGTTTGACGCACTGTTCTGTGACATATTGGCTCGCAATTTTCTTCGTTGCCACCACAAGGATGGTCTTGCCGTCTTTCTTGAGGCTCTTGAGGTATTCGGCAGCTCTATTGATTTGCACGGCGGTCTGGGACAGATCTATGATGCTTACGCTGTTTTCGATGCGATAAACATACTTCTTCGCTTTCGGGTGAAGGCGTGAACGCTTGTGTCCAAGATGTGCGCCCGCTTCAAACAGCGTTTTGACAAGCACGGTATTCGTAGGTGTAGCCATCGGTACCGGTAATTATATCAACTTATCAGCGGATTGCCAAGAGAGAATATGCAGCGTTCGGCGTTCCTGCGATCATTCCCTGACAATTTCTTTCAGGAAGGCTCTGAACTCATCCTTGATCTCTGCGTGCTGCAGGGCGAGCTCGACTGCGGTTTTCATATATTCCAGCTTGTTGCCTGTATCGTAATACTTGCCGTGTTCCACTTCAACGGCATAGACCGGCACTCCGTCGGCTTTGAGATGATTGATGGCGTCGGTCAGCCAGATCTCGCCACCTTTGCCCGGCGCCTGCCTCCGCAGTGCATCGAAGATCTCTGGCGGGAGAATATAGGCGCCGTGCGTCGCAATATTGGACGGCGCTTGCTCCGGTTCGGGTTTCTCAACAATTTCAACAATCTTGGATACATTCCCCTCGACCGGCTCGAGCCTCGCGATACCGTAGCGTTTGAGATCTTCTTTTTTCTCGATTTTCACGCCGGAAATGACGATTCCTCCGTATTTCTCATACACCTCGATCATCTGCTTGAGTCGTGGCGGCTGGGCATAAATGAATTCGTCCCCCCACAATACCGCAAACGGCTCGTTGTCTATGGTAGGCTCAGCGGCAAGTACCGGGGTGCCGTTGCCGTACGGACCCTTCTGGCGTACATAGATAAAATTCGCCATGTCGGAGATTTTTTGGACTTGTTCAAGGAGCGCTTGCTTGTTGCCCTGGAGGAGATTCTTCGTGAGGTCTTCGTCCGGCGCGTCGAAGTGGTCCTCAATAGCCCGCTTATTGGAACCGGTGACAATGACGATATCGTTGATCCCGGAATTAACCACTTCCTCCACTACGTATTGGATGACAGGTTTGTCGACGATGGGGAGCATTTCCTTGGGCATCGCCTTGGTTTGCGGGAGGAACCTGGTGCCGAAGCCGGCCGCAGGAATGACAGCTTTGGTGATTTTCTTGTTCATAATGGATTTATTCGAACACAACGGATAACGATTGATCGATCCTGGTGGAGCCAACCGATGCGGTGATGCGGGCAGTGCCGGGGGAAGACGACTTAACAATGAATGTCGCTTTGCCGCTGGAATCGGAGACGGCATTACCCGCTGACACTGTGCCGAGTGTTGAGAGGAGCACGATCTCTTTGTTGGCAATCGGGATATTATTGTTGCTTCTTATGAAAACGTCTACAGATACCGATTCGGAACCGTTAGCTTTCGCCTTCAGAGGCCATGCGAACATGAGGGAGCGCGCGCTGGAAACCACAGTATTCTCGGCGCGCGTGAGTCGGGCGATCGGTTTGCCGAACACAATGAGTGATACAAACACAACAAAGCCCACGAAGAAAAGCCCGATAAGTCCGGCCAGCTTTTTATCCATACGTCACCTGATTATAGTACCCGTATCAGTGAAAAGTCAAATTGCACCGATGGATTGCCGGAGAGCGCCGACGATATTTTGATGAATCGTCGTCGGCGCCATGAGTGCACCGCTTTCGTCAACACACCCGATCCGTTTCCACTTCTTCGATTCATTACACAACCGGATGTACTCTTCCCGTGTCTGCGTGAGGTGATCGGCATCGTCTTCGTGGATATCTTTCTTGCCGTTCAGATATTTTTTGTTGCTCTGTTTTTTCAGCAGCTCCTGTGCAATTTTTACAGGCATATCAAGAAAGAGAACGATATCTTCTTCCGGGAGTTTGAGTTCGCCGTACTCAAGCTCTTTGAGCCAGGCTTCGTATTTCGCGTGGTCTGATTTGTCGGGAAATTTCGAGCTTTGGTGGGCGATGTTGGACGATATATACCGATCTGTGACAATATGTGTTCCCTCTGCAAGGAGTCGTGACATCTCTTTGCGCACTGCCGAACGATCCAAAGCGAAGAGTAACGAAGCGAGATAAGGGGAAACGGTGTCCAGCGAGCCGAATTCGCCCCGAAGAAACTGTGCCACCATCTTCCCGTAAAACGATTCATACTGCGGGAATTTCATGTGGCGGACTTTTATTGACTGGGAATTGAGGTAGTTCACAAGCAGCTCAGTCTGCGTAGTTTTGCCGGCGCCATCAATGCCATCTATGACGATGAGTTTGCCGGCAGTATGATTCATATTGTGCATTGAGTATACCAGGTCACATATTGATAGTCTGACCGGCTTTCAGCGATCCTCCAAGTATTTTTTGCGCAACGATATCTTCGATTTCCTGCGCTATGATTCGTTCCATGTTGCGTGCGCCGTATTCAGGGTGGAAGCTCTTCTTGGCGAGCGCCTGCAGTGTTGCATCGCTGATCTGCAGGCGCACTTTTTGCGTAGACAGGTAATTCGCGCTGATCTTGTCCGCGAATTTGCGCGCGATTTTGAGAAGCACCGGTTCCGTAAGCGGAAGATAACACACGACTCCGTCAAAACGATTAAGGAATTCCGGCGAGAATACGCCGGTTTTGATAAGATGTTCGATCAGCTGCTCGTCGGCAACCTGGGCTCCTCTACTTTCATAGATATATTGGGCGCCGGCGTTGGACGTCGCCACGATGATGAGATTCTTGCAGTCTACCCGCTTGCCCGCGCCATCGGTGAAATACCCTTCGTCAAGGACAGTGAGGAATATATTGAGCAAATCCCGGTGTGCTTTCTCGAGTTCGTCCAGCAGGAGTACACCGTATGGATTCTTGCGCACCGCCGTAGTCAGGAGTCCCGGATCATTCGCGCGCGATTCACCGATGAGGCGCGCGATATCAGCTTTATTTTGATAAAGCGACATGTCAAACCGGATGAGCTGACGCTCACCGCCGAAGAACGCTTCGGCGAGCGCCTTGGCCGTCTCCGTCTTCCCCGTACCGGTCGGACCGAGGAACAGGAACGATCCGATCGGTTTCTTCCTCTTGCCCAGCAGCATGAACGAGCGGCGGACCGCCGCCGAGAGCTGATGCAGCGCGTTGTCCTGCCCGACAACGCGCTTCGCAAGGATCGATTCGAAATTCACAAGCGTCTTTTTCGTTTTTTCGTCTATCCGCGTGGGAGCATGGGTCTTCTGCGATATTACTTCATCGATGAATGGCGGCGTAAGCGTCTTCAGCTTGCTCTCCGCGGCGAAGGAACACGCCGTGTCAAGAAGTTGTATTGATTTCTCCGGGAACGGGGATGTGGATATATAAAAATCGCTCTGCCGTACTACTGCAGTGATGGTTTCATACGGAATCACGATGTCATACCGGTGTTCGTACGTGAGTGCAAGCGGGAGGAGGACTTGGACCGTATCGTCCGCCGACATCTCATCAATATCGATTTTCGTGAACACGGAACTCAGCTTCTCATGCCGGAACACATATTTTTCATATTGATATGGAGTGGCGGTGGCAACGATTTGCAGCTGTGACGTTTTCGCGTATTTCTCCATCGGCACCGATAAGTCGATGTTGCCACCGCCCGAGTAGATATACCTCTCAATATCCTCGATGAAGATGATCACATTCCGTGCGTTGAACGCCTCAAGGAGAAGATCTTCGAAAAACGTCTCCCTCTGCTTGAGATCGGTGAATTCATTGGCGATGCGCTCCATGTCGAGTCGAAGCACACGCTTATAGTTGAGGAGCGAATTTGTCCGCCCTTCGTATACTCTTCGTGCAAATGCATACACGATTGCATCCTTCCCTACCCCTTCTTCGCCGACCAGGATTGCATTTGCTTCTTCACTGCGGGACAGCAACGTCTCTAGCACACGAACTTCTTTTTCACGCCCGTACGTCTCGCGGAACGAATATACATACGCGGCGCTCGATAAATTCTCCGCGTATTTGTCAAGATACGGTGTATACCCCATCGCCCAGTCACGGGCAATCGGCGTTTGTGACATCAGATTCGGGAGTTTCCACCACTGCGACTGTTTGAGAACTTTGGCGAACTCGCTCTCAAACCACGCTTCCACTGCAGGCGCGGACTCCTTGGTGAGTGAGTGCCGCGCCACGAACAACTTCTTATATTTATCCTTCCGCTCCTCAAGTGACGGTTGGATCGAGTCGATCAGCGCAAGAAACGGAAGGAGGATGAAGAACATGATGATAATAAGCGGCATGAGCACTACGTACACTACTTCCGTCACAACGAATGCGATGAGGACCGTCACCCGCATGAAAAAACCGATGGTTCTCGATATGATACCGAAGAAAACATGACTTGCCCATTCACTGAGCGAGAAACCGATCAGTTTATTCGTATCAACGATATTTTTCCAGGGAGCAAAAAGTGTCCGCAAAAGTGTCAAAACCGAGAAAATATGGGGGATATAAATGAGTACGTTGAACAACCCCTCAAAAAATGACGCGATTTTTTTCTGCATGAAAACATTATACGATAAAAAAATGTAAAAAATCCATTTCTAAGACAGAGCGTCACATCAATATAATAAATAATTCAATTTCAATTGCACTTGACAAACGAATCAATATGTTTACTATGAATTTTATATACAATTTTTTCGATGAAAATAGCTCAATATTCACAACCGATTTCAATAGCACATTTGCTCCCGGAAAACGCCAACAATAAACATTTTTATTCAAACGGTTATTCCAAGTTGTTTCCGCGTCTTAAACTCAAAGTCCATACAGACATTGAACAGTGCTACCGTTTATGGGAAATGTTCACACCGAAGCGGACTATTTTCGATTTATGGGAGTTCCGATATGCATGGTATGAAGCATTCCGGTATGAGCTTTCTTTCTATACGGTATACGAAGGAAAAAAAGCTCTCGGCATATTGCCGCTTTGGTACAACGAAAAAATCAAGAAATACGAATGGTTTGGGGGATACTGGATGGAGAGCCAGAATTTTTTTGTAACGGATGAAAAATTCATAGACGTACTCATCGCGCTCATACCCAATCCGGTCCAGTTGCAGTCGCTGGAGCAATTTGACGGCATCGACAAACTGCAGATATTCGGCACTCTTAACAAGGATCCGGATCCCAAGTTTACCAAGAGTCTGCGAGGCATTTCATCAATTGATGAACTTCTTGCAACATATAAGAAAAAGGAACGTCAGCATATGAGAGCCGATTACAACAGAATTATGGCGTATGATCCGCGCGTGACTGAGTCAGACGGTACAGATTTCGCAGTGTTTGATGAAATGATCCGGATGAATCATACCCGGTGGAATGGTAAGAACCGCGGGCTTTCAACATTTTTCGATGTCCGCGAACAGCAGGCGTTCCGCTATTTCATCAGGAGCAACGGTAATTATTCGAGCAAATATATCAAGACGAAAATCCAAAACCGCACAGCGTCAATCGACCTTATCTTCACGTATAAAGATATTTACTATCAGTTCTGCGGTTCCAATGACGTCGGACGCTTCAATGGTATCGGGAATTTCATGGTATATATGGAGCTTGAAGACGCAATACGCAAAGGATTCAAGATGGTAGACTGTCTGCAGGAAGACCACAGCTGGAAACACCAGTTTTTCGATCTTCAGGAACTTTATTTCTTCGAAAAATAATTCGGTATACTATCGTTTGCGCATGATCGAAATCGTAAGTCACGAGGATACTTGTAAGCGAATATGGAACAGATTTTCCGATAATTCTACGTTGTTTGATACGTGGGAATTCAGGAACCGGTGGAACAAAGGTCGTAGATTCAAAAAGTATTTCGTTATTTTCAGGGAGAAAGGGAACATACGCGCGTGTCTCCCCCTCTCGTACAATTCTTCAGAAAAGAAATATGAGTGGTTCGGCAGTGATTATATGGAAAATAATCATATATTTGCCGATTCACCCGAGGCGATGAAAATCATCATGGATCATGCACCCTCATCGATTTATCTTAATTCAATTTCTCAAGATACGAAAAAAATATTGGATGCAGCGGGGATCCGGATTCGTATCGATCCGGATCCCCGCAACGAACTGTCAATATCATCGCACACTTCAGTCGATACCCTTCTCCGCACGTTTTCCAAGAAACATCGGTACAATTTCCTGCGGGATAATCGGACCATAGAATCACGTGATCCTGCTGTCGAAGTTGTCACAGACAACTTCGGCAGCGCATTACGTAGAATGTCCCGGATGAGCAAACAGCGTTTCGGCAATTCGTGGGATGGTGAGAACGGGAGCTATATCGGATTTGTACGCACATCGTTCAAGAATATTTTAGCGCCACGAGCACCATACAAATGCAAATTCATCATAGTACGTATCGGTCGGGACATTGCCGCAATAGATTTGATCATCATGTACAGGAATATTTATTATCTTATGTCAACGGCACAGAATACGCAGGAATATCCGGGAGTCGGCAATTTCCTGCTTCGATGGGAATTCGACGACGCAATTAACAACAAATTTGAAGTTATCGATTGCCTGCAGGAAGATCACGGATGGAAGCACAGATACTTCACACAGAAGGACGTCTATATCGTTGACAAACAAGATCGACACCCATCACACCACGTACGAGTAAATGCACGTGTGTGAAATGGAGATATTGACCCGTATTTCGGATCACACTCCGAATCTCGCGCACAGACGGCAGTATTGCATCTTCGCATTTGTGATAAGGTGCCTTGTCTGAACCGAACAGATCATACTCAATCCTGTCCGACATTGACTCCGGATATCTGGAAAGTGGTAGGTGCATAGCGCCGGCGCGGACAGTTTGCGAATGAATTGAACGTGACAATAAATCTGCTTTGTCATCGATTTTTTTAATATTGCCGGGATGATTGTACCATGTGCCTTTGCACGTCGGTGCACCGCAATGGCAGATGAAATAATTTCGTTCCCCGAACTCGGGCTCAATCAAGTAATTGACTGTGAATTCTTCACCGGGAAAAATTTTTCGCATGCTTACGTAAAGGACATGATTGCCGTACTGTACGTATGCGAGGTTTGGTTCGCATGAGTGATTAATGCAGTGTATTCCTACATTGTCGATTGGCGGCATTACGCTGTATGAGCCGCCAATCGACGCATGGTATAGTCCTTCGTTTTTGATTTTACGTTCGTTATTAATCGTAGAGTCGCTCACTATCGTTCCTAGATAATCTCCGATGACTTTTCCCGGGGCAATTTCCTTCCGCGCGAATACACCTCTTCCTTTATTCTGTGTCTTTCGTACGGAGTATGAAGATGAAGGAATTAAAAACATACGGTTTCAGATACCCGATTTATCATTAAACGTTTCATAGTCCACCGTAAGCTCCTCCCCCTTTTTGATTTTTCTAATCGTGATATACCTCAATCCTTTTGTCTTCGTATTAGGCGATTTGGAATGATTGATGAAGAAAAGCGGATGGATAATATTGAATCCATACGCATGAACATAATACTTGTCATCTTCTAAACTGGACATGTCGTGTACAAGTTTGCGCACCTGGGGATCAAGTGTATCCATCTCCTCTTGTGTCAATTCCACATATTCATCACTCAGACTGTTGACAAATGGATCAGTTCCCTTGGGAATATCCCGCAATGCAAACAATCCAACCCCATGTATTGGTGACGGCTTAACCCGGCAATACACTTCTTCCCTCAAGTGTTTAAGAAGCTGTTTCTTGTTCATGTCCGTCCAAAAATCTTACTTCGGATTCTGTACTCGATTATTGAATTCGGTTACTTTTTGCATTAGTTGTTCAGGTTCTAAAACGTATGAAATAAATTCTTCTCCTTCTTCTGAATAATGATGCACTTGATGGAATCCGGCTTGTTCCAATCCTTTTCGATAATTTATTTCGTTATCACCTGCTCCTGCACTTGCAAATAATATCATTTTCGTTCGAGCGTCTGGAATTTCATTTTTGGTTAATTCGCCTTTAAAATTTTCAACATTCCTTCCCAATAAACGTTCATACATTGTTTGTGCTGAAAGAAGTATGCCCTGTGCAATATCAGTAGGATTTCGATTTCCATCCTCAGTTGCTGTGACGTAAGATACATCTTTAACAACCTGAGCACGGTATTTTTCCTGTAATTGTTGTGGTAAACGACTAAATTCATCGGATTTATAATAATATACATAACCTGCTAAATCCGAAGAATCTGGATCAATAGTGCCGATAACAACTTCATCTGTGGGTATTTGTTCTCCGGTATCTACCCCGAGCGCAATTCTTTTAGGAGATCCGGGAGTAATCGAATTAAACCGTCTCGTAACTCCGCCCCGAAGCCAAGCGATTGTATCTTCTGGATTTTCTGGACCAATTTCGTAAAACTCATTTGTAAGAGAATTATTAATATTATTGATTCTATCTGTATCTGCGCCGTAAGACGATATTTCTCTTATTCGAGTCGTAAAGCCGGGCAACGCAACTTCAACAACTTTCGGACTTGCTATGGATTCCACTGGCATCGGTGATTCTGACATACTTGGATGATAATTAAAATAATTTAATTTGTCAATCTAGGTGGCCGCTGAGGGACTCGAACCCCCGACCGATCGGATGTAAACCGAGCGCTCTACCAGCTGAGCTAAGCGGCCGTGCCTATGCCGGTGTTTATACTGGAATTTTCAGTGGAAAATTTCAGTGGGCGCAGAAAGAATCGAACTTTCGGTCTCTTCTTTATCAGAGAAGTGTTTTACCACTAAACTATACGCCCAAACTGTGCTTTAATAGTATATTATACAGTATGCTCTACTTTTCGGAACTTAAGAACAGGAAGGTATACACGGAAGACAACGTATTCGTGGGGAAGCTCACGGACCTGGTATTCAGAGCTTCCCAGAATCCCATCATCACGAAACTCATCATCAAGAGCAAAGTCGATGAGAATATGATGGTGTCAGCGCCGTTTCTCAAGAAAATCCGCGGTGATTACGGCGATATTATCGTGCGGAAAAATTTCGAAACTTCGGAGCTTACCGACGACGAACTGTATGTCGGCAAGAATCTCCTGGACAATCAAATCATAGACATAGAAGGGAGCAAGGTGGTGCGGGTCAATGATGTAGCAATTCAGGACAAGCATGGTGCAGATTTTTATATCGCCGGCGTTGATATCGGTCTGGTGGGTTTGTTTCGATGGTTCGGTATTGAGCATATCGCAAACAAAATACTGGGGAAAGTCGGGATCAAGATAACATCACGTTTCCTGTCATGGGCGGATATCCAGACGCTCGAGCTCACGAGAGGACATGTGAAAATCAAGAAAGAACAGAGTAAACTCGCCAGCATCAAGCCGGAAGATCTTGCGGATTATCTGGAGGAGACGAATCTTGCGAATGTGAAACAAGTGTTGACGATCCTTGAAGCCGATAAGCGCGCGGAAGTGCTGAATGAACTCAATCTCAACTACAAGCTCGAACTGTTCCGGCAGTTCGAGCCCGAGGAGAGCGCCAAAATCATGAATCTGATGGATCCGGAAGAGAGCGCGGACGTGCTTGCCGCGCTCCAGCGCAAGAAACAGCAGACGATTCTGGCGCTCCTCAATGAGGGCGTGCGGAACGAAGTAGAATACCTTCTCAAGTTGTCCCGCACGCCCATCGGAGACATCATCTCTACGGAATACCTCGCGGTCTCCTCCACTATGACAGCACAGGAGGTCATCAACCAGATCCGGGCAAAAACGAAGGATTTCAGCTCTTTTGCCTATGTTTATGTGCTCAATGACCAGCGTCAACTGGTAGGTGCATTCGCGCTCCATGACCTCATCCTCCAGAATCCAGATACACAGGTATTCAAATTCATGACACAGAATCTGTCCGTAATATACCTTACGACACCTCCGGTCGTCGCTCTACGCAAGCTTCTCAAATATACGCTGTTCGCTCTCCCCGTCATCGACAGCGATCGACATATGATCGGAATCGTAATATTCGACGATGTCAGCGGACTGATAAATAAGGTCTGAATCTGATACAATGAATCGCATATGAAAAAGCTGATCGTAGTCGCAGACTGGGCAAGTGATTCTCTTACCTGCCAGGAGGTGAGGACCGCGGTGAACGGATATATCACATCATCGGGATCCGTCGCCGATATATCATTCGTATCGTCCACGCCGTCCACGATCCATACATCATATCTGCTTCGCCAGATCGTAGAGATCGAAGAACGGTTTGGACGTCCGTCGGAAACCGTCATTTTCCAGAATACCGATCCGCGCCTTCAGACACTTACGAAAGTCGAGGAGTCCAAAGGCGCGGAATTCGTCATCATACGGCTGCAGTCTGGTATTTACCTATGCGGCCCAAACGCAGGGTATGATTTTTCCCTGATCCGTGACCAGGTACAGGTGATGTATAAGTATCCTGATTTTGACAAAGGATCGCAGTTCCGATCCCGCGACCTCTACTCACGCGTTTGTGCTCATCTCATGGAAGATCAGCAGGACGACCTATCGCTTGAAGAAATCACCGTCGATGTTCCCGAGCTCGACGGTCATTACATCGGTCATATCGACAATTACGGCAATATCAAGACAACATTCACTATGGAAGATCTGAAAGGAAAAGTTGAGTATGGGGAGCGGCTGAGAATCGCGATTAACGGTGCGACACACGAAGCGGTCTACGCTTCCAATCTGTTTGGCGCCGGACTCGATATCCTCACGATTTACCCGGGCTCGTCCGGCGACATGGACAATCCATTCCTCGAGATATCCGTCTGGACGCACTTCAATCACTATCAGATCAAGACCGGGGCGCACTATTTCAACAATCCGCGCCCCGGCCAGGAAATCGAATTTTTCGTATGAACCGCCATCAGGTGACGAAGGAATGGTTTTTCACCAATCTCCCCTGGTATTTCAAGATTGTTACCGTGTTTGTGAAAGGCGATCTCATCATCCTTCTTCCGTTTGTCGTACTGATTGCTTTGAGTTTTATCATTTCGCTGAAAATCGGACTGATTTTGGGCGGACTGTATCTGGCGATACGATATTTCGGGGAGATGATTTACTGGCCGCTTCAACAGTTTTCCGACAGGACATACCGTCCATACGATTTCGGATTCAAGAAACTGGATAATCACGCCGTCTACATCATATATCAGACGTTCTCAATAGTTCTTAGTACGATCGGAGCAGCAATTGTGGTATTCACTATTCTATATCTGCGCTGACTCACCTGGAGATCATGGAGTTGATGTAGGTTTAGGATCGGCTGTGGTCGGAGTAACATTGAGTACTTGCTCAGTAAATGCATGCGATCTCCACACTTCGTGATCTACAAGATTCACCAAACCGTCACCATTAAAATCAGCCTGCGGGGTGGAGGGATTATGATACCCTCTTCGCCAGAATTCAAAATCAACAAGAGTCACGAGACCGTCGCAGTTGGCGTCACCGTTATTCTTCGTGGGACATGGAGTCGGTGTCGGACTGAGAGTGACAGAGGGAGGAGGTGTTGATGTTGGATTTTGAGTCGGAGTGGGAGTGATTGTCACCGTCACTGATGTCGGTGTTGGAGTGAGTGTCGGAGTCTTCGTTGGAGTGAGTGTCGGAGTCTTGGTAGGTGTTGCGGTCGGCATCGGGGTGTTGGTTGGAGACGATCCGGTACATACTACGCCTTTCACGAATACTGCAGTTTCCCTTGTTGTGTTTATGATTCCTTTGTACGTGAGTTGATTGCTCCCGACGACCATATTCGTGAGGGGGAAATTATAAGTGAACGTACGATCGTCATCCGGATTATGGTCAGTGAACTCCCCCACTTTCGTACCGTTCATATAAAATCGGGCGATTTCATTCGGTTCGGTCTGGTCGCACCCGGGATTGTTGTCCGGATCATTGTTATTACCTTCATTGCATCCGAAATTCCAATGGTGACCCTCGCCCTGATACACCACTATCGATCCACTGGTGACCGAGCTGGTGAAGTTGATCCGAGTCGGGTACGCTTCGCGTCCGACAAGACTGTATACTTCCGGAACGCCAAGCTGGGCTATTTGGTCGGACGGGCCAAACTGTGCGAGTTTGGTAGTGCCTGCCGGGCACGACGGATAAGCAGGTTCCGCCGCACTGACGTGAGAAGCAAATAGTGACGAGAAAACAGCCGCAAAAAGCGAAACGAACAAAACTTTCAACTGAGTTTTGGTCATGGTGTGTACCATCAGTCTACATAAGAAAAAACCGAAGTGCAAGAGATACTTATAAGTAGAAATCAACTGGATTTTAGCGTGATAAACGGGTTAGGAAACTCGTATATTTTTTGGTTTACGCAAACCGAAAAACATAAAAAAAAGAAAGGAGGTGATCCATCCGCTCCTTCCAGAACGGATACCTTGTTACGACTTAACCCCCATCGCCGACATCATTCTCTCCTGCCAAAGGCGGGATTCAAATAATGCCAACTTTGTTGGCTTGACGGGCGGTGTGTGCAAGAGGCAAGAACGCATTCACCGCGGCATGACTGATCCGCGATTACTACCGATTCCGACTTCATGGGGTCGAGTTGCAGACCCCAATCCCCACTGAGGACAGATTTGTGAGATTGGCTCCCCGTTACCGAGTTGCAATGCTCATTGTTGCTGTCCATTGTAACATGTTTGTAGCCCAAGGCATAAGGGCCATGCTGACTTGACGTCTGCCCCTCCTTCCTCCCCGCCTAACGGCGGGGCAGTCCCCTGTGATACGTGTAACACAGAGTGGGGGTTGCGCTCGTTGTCCCACTTAAGGGTACTCCTCACGGAACGAGCTGACGACAGCCATGCAGCACCTGTCTAGCAGTCCTTGCGGAAGGTCTGGCTTTCACCAAACTGTCTCCTAGATGTCAAACCTTGGTGAGGTTCTTCGGTTCGTTTCGAATTGAACAACATGTTCCACTGGTTGTGTGCCTCCCCGCCAATTCCTTTGAGTTTTAACCTTGCGGCCGTACTCCCCAGGCGGTCTGCTTAACGGGTTACCTTTCCCACACCTTATCGTACCTTACGGCACAATGAAGATGCAGGTAGCAGACATTCGTTTAGGGCTAGGACTACGCAGGTCTCTAATCTGCTTCGCTCCCCTAGCTTTCGTGTCTCA
Organism: uncultured Gammaproteobacteria bacterium; assembly: GCA_964561915.1. Lineage (GTDB taxonomy): Bacteria > Patescibacteriota > Microgenomatia > UBA1406 > GWC2-37-13 > CAZLQR01. The sequence continues at coordinate 36,443 of CAZLQR010000017.1, forward strand.
GCGTCAAT
>CAZLQR010000018.1:0-32902 GCA_964561915.1 uncultured Gammaproteobacteria bacterium
AAATGAGCGGCGTGGAGGCAGTGCGGCGGGACTTTGCCCTGATGTGCAGCGACACCTACGCCAAGGCGGTGAAGGCGTTGTTGTTGGAACGGAGCGTGGAGAAGGCCACGGCACTTATCACTGGCAAGTTGGACCAACTGGTGGCCAACACCATCCCGTTCAAAGAGTATGTGCTGTCCTCACAACTCAAGGCCAAGTACGCCAATGCCAACCAGTTGCAAAGCGTAGTGGTGAAAAAGATGCGGGAGCGGGCTCCAGGCAGCGAACCGCGCAGCGGAGACCGTGTCCAGTTCGTTATCGTGCAAATACGTGGCAGCGAGAAGGCACCCGCGTATGCCAAGGCCGAGGACGCAGCCTATGCCTTGGAACACCGCCTGCCGTTGGACCGCGTGTATTACTTGGAAAAGCAACTGGAGCGGCCTCTGTCTGACTTGATGGAAGCCTTTGTGCCCGATCCCAAAGCCTTGTTCGATCGGCCCCGAGCCCTGCTGCGTATGCAACGGGATCGCATGCAAGACCTTCGCAAGTTTTTGAAGCCAGCGGCGTCCGCTACAGCAAGTGGGGCACCATCGACGACAACCAAGACTGCGGCGGCACCAGCGGTACCAGTCAGCACGAAAAAGGATATGACCAAAAACCAACCCAAACGGTTGGGCAAACACGACGTGGATCCGCGCCAGCAAAGCATGGCCCGCTTCATCAAGAAGAAGCCGGCTTGATCCAACCTGTGGATTTGTGGGGGAAACAAAGTAAACTGGGATCATGGCCTTGTCACGGTGGACGTTCTTGTCCCGCGTGGAACCTACGCCTTCGGAAGGCACCAGTGCCTCTCTGTTTGGCATGCAAATTTGTCAAACTGCGGATGGATCTACGGTGTTTGTGGGTGCCTCTGGAGCGTCGGGTGGCATCGGACCAGGCCGGGTGTATGTGTTTGTCACCGCAGACAATGGACACACGTGGACCCAAGAACTGTTCATTCAATCACCGGGTGGAGATGCGCAGTTTGGACGGTGTTTGTCCTGCTCCGCCGATGGCTCGCATTTGGTGGTAGGTTGCGCATCCGGCACAACATTTGTGTTTACTGATTTGCCGTCAAGTGTCGTGCCGATCACACTGGGCACGCCCGTGCCCTACAACGTGGCCATGTCTGCCGACGGCAACACCATCGTAGTGGCGTCGTTGTCCGAGATACAATCGCTGGTGTACGACGGGTCGACGTACCAGGTGGTGAAGACCAGCGACTTCCCCGTGTCCACGACACAAGGTGGCCTGGTCATGAGTGCTGCCAACACGCGCGTCATCTGGAGTGTCGATGCTCACATCGTCGTGTTTCAAGGAGCCAATCTCGACATCGTCTACGACTTGGATCCTCCCAGTGGCGTGGTGTACGGTGGCATTTTGTGTTGCAATGAGACGGCTTCGGCTTTCGCCTACACAGTGACAGGTGGACCAGCCGATGGACTCACCATTGTGACCTTCAATTGGTCTGCATTCACCGTCACCGTGAATGGTCCGTACTACGAATTTGACGGCGACACCATCACGGGACTGGGTATGACTCCCAGTGGCGATACGATTATGGTCGGAACCATTGCCAGTGGACCCAACGAAGGACGTCTGGGTGTATTGCGCACCGCCGAGCGCTGGGCCACACATGCCGTGGTACAAGTTCTGTTTTATGCCACGACACCGTCGTTGACGCCTTCGTTTCAACCGCGCAAGATCTTTGCCTTGACCGAAAGCCGAGCACTGGTGGGCAACCCAGTGGACAACACGGCCAATGTGTTGGACCTCGAAACTGTGTTGCGCAATGCTTGCGACAATGTCACAGGCACGCCCAGCCATGATGCTGCCCTGTCCTACGTGGCCCAACAACCTTCGTCGGTCAGTGGTCGCCCGCCTTCGGACGCGGCATTCTCATTTCTGCGTGTGGGACCATCCCGTTCGTTTGGGTTGGTGGACCAAGACGGTGCCTGGACACACTACTCCGTCTGCAAATAAACCATTGCATTGGACCAATTAACAACGCTTCATGAACAGCCGTCCATCGCACAGGTACACGCGTCGCAAGTTGCGGTTCCACCGCACTTCACAGTCCAAGGGAAACTTGCCCACTGGTACGCTGTCTTGCAGCCGAATGATGGTGGCTGTGCGGTGCTGAAAATCCACTGTGACACAGACTTCTTGGTTGCACAAGTACGCCACGAAAGTGGAATCCGGGGCATAGTGGTAGGGCCGTCTGGACTTGATCCGTTCCCACTGGCTAAGGAGTTGGCTCGTTTCGGCCTCAAACACCAACACGCGGGTGTTTCGTTCATCCGAACAAAGGAAGACCCCGGCTTTGTTGAGCGACAAAATGCGGTAAGGCACCGAGTAGGGCGAGGGCGTAACTACCATGCGAGGTGGCTGCGAACCGTGCAGCGGCACCACGAAAATGCCCTCGAGACACGCGGCATACAAATTCGACCCCACAATGATGACGTCAGTTGCGTCCGGCAGGTACAAGTTCAATGGCAACCGCCGGACGCAACTTCCGTCCGCACGCACCACGCGGGCCGAATTGAGGTCGACGTCGCTGACAAACAGGCCCTCGGGATGTGCCGTCATCAACAAACAGTCCTTGCAGGTCCACTGGTCAATGAGCGTGTTGTCGCAGGCAAACGTGCGCATGCGGGCCGAGTGGTGGCCGTGGTAATAGGGTTGAATGCTGTACCGATGAAACCAGGTGTTTAGGCTCGCGACGTACACCGTGTGTTGTCTCCACAAGTCTTGGGGGTGAATCGAAGGAAACGTCACGACCCCCACCAGTGCATCGCGGTACTGGGTCACTTTGTCGAGCACGGCTTGCGACACTGTCCTCCATCGGCGTAGTTGCAACAAAACAGGCACATTGGGATCTAGGGCTGGTGCGGCGAGGTTTCTTTCGTCACCGCGGCAGTGGCGTTTGCGAAGAATGCGCATGGGTAGGCAGTGTGGTTGTTTGGGACCCGGACAAAATCTAATGTTGGCCACCAAACACAGAGAGTCAAGTCGCCGGCACCATGTGCATCATCTCTGGTGAAGTGAGAGAAGTGTCGGGAACCAACATTCTGGTGGCGTATGCCCAACCTGACGGGGCTGTTAAGAAACAGTTCACAGCCTACTGCAACACGGCGGCCATGGCCGACAACCTGGGTGTTATGGTGTTGCCAGTGCCCAAAGCCGCGGGCTTTACTCCTGTCAACCTGGAACCAGTGAAGAACTTGTTTCATCTGCTCAAAGCGGCATGTCCCGTGGATCCAGTGTCACGGTCTTCCTACAGCACGAATACCTTTGGTGCCGGCGAGGAACTCAAAGTCCTGCAAGTCGGGTCGTACAAAACGTCGTACGTCCCTTCGCACGCAGACTTTCCGCGCTTGAGTTCGGCACACTTTCCGTTGGATCCGTCGGTGCTGCGCTTTCTGAAAGACTCGTACGACGACGGGTTGTTTGGGTTTGCTGTCTTCCGCTTGGATCGCAACCAGACCTACCACCCGTTTGGGTACCTCCACGCCACATTGCCGGACAGTACCCTGTTCATCCCTACCGTGCATCTGCACATGCACCGGCAAGGCGAGGTCCTCACCAACGAGGTGGACTGGGACCATCGCATTTGGTGCATGAATGCCGCGATTGGCAATCTGGCACAAGAGGTGCGAAACACCAACACGGTGGATCCCAACCACATCCAACTGGTTCCGTTCGACAAATTGCCACAGTTGCTGTCGTGCCGCACGCTGAGTGCCTACCGCATTGATCGGTCTTACCGAGCCAACCACGACTTGATCGCAACACCCACCGTCGGTGTGTGACAGTAAATGAAGTTCATTGGTGCTTGGCCCAAACCAAAATCTCTGGCCCCAGTGACCATCCCGTGGCCCAGGGTAGATGCTCGTGCTCTGCGGAAAAGTCACGGGGGATGACGTGGTCGGTGCGCAGGTGAGGGTTGATGCACGCGTCAAAGTCCAGAACACCCAGATGCACCATCGTCTCGGCAATGAGTTCGGCACAGTAGCGAGCCGATCCTTTGGTGCGTTTGATGCCAGGCACGCCCACGACGTCTGCAAACACGCGATTGGCCCCGTTGGTCAGAAAGTCAAAGCCAAACGGCTGGTTCCACTTGGTGGCGACAAACTGGGCAAAGCGTTGCGTGTCGACTTCGCGTGACAGAGCCCGCACACACACGGGTTTGGGACACCGGTGCAGATAACGGTGCAACGGCGTGAGTCGTGCCGCACGCTGGTTCATCGAAGTGGTAAAGGTCCACAGCACGCCTTGCCAAGGGATGCACGTTTCCCAGGCGTAGAGCATGCCGTTGGAAGGGTCGCGGTACACCATGGCTACGTGGCCCCAGACGCAGCCAACCGCCAATTGGGTGAAGATGTTGGAGGGAGGCAAGAGCATGTCGCCAGCCTTGAAGGGAAACTCTTGCCACGGCACGTGCCGTGCACCCAGGGGGCGTTGCACGTGGGTCCAGCGCCGTGCCGTCCACAAAACCAGGGCTGCCACCGTGGCACACACCGCCAGCCATGAGTACACCCAGGGACGAGGCGGGGGCATAACCAACGAATTACTTTATTCATCGGAAACACGGCGGTAGGAGATGAACGGTTCTTGGGTGCCGCCAGGAGTGCACTTGATTTCCACCACTGTGTTAAGTTTCCACCCAAAGTACCGCGCGATGGGATCCAGACGGCGGGAAATGCTGGGCAGTTTGTTCTTCTCTATGCGTAGACTCTTCAACACCGCAGCCTCCTCGTCGGCTCCCAGTGCACGGTGCGGCACATACAAGACGTGCTGGGTTAAGTTGCGAAACAAAAACGCTTCTGTGAACAACTCGAAGCGTTTGCACGATTCGACTTCCTTGCGGGCGTAAGGCGTGATGTCTTGGATGACCAGGATGGCGTGCGTCGAGCGTTGGGACGCGTAACTTTGCATAAACCGGCGCACCGTCTCCACAGCCAATTTGGGTTCCTTGGGACACAGCACAACCAACTGGGTGTTGCGAGCCGCACAGTGTGCCGTCATCAACAATTCTTGCTCGGTGTAATACTTCAGTGCGTCGACCGCCGACGTCTCCATGCGGGACCGCAGTGGCACGTAGTCTCCGGTCAGCACAAATCCGCGGTCCTCGATCATTTGTGCCAACGTGGTCAGGATGTTTTGACCGCGTTTGGGATTGGGCAACAAGTAAGCCATGGTAACACACCAAGAGGAGCCTCTCCAGTCCAATGGACGGAGTCAACGCCACGGTTCAGGGCACTGGATGGCTCAACGATGAGCAACTGCAAGAGTTGGCGCAAGACAAACGCAACCGTGTGTTCAAGTACACCCACGACCAGCCCGAGCGCGTGATGGGTGCCGACGAAGCCCGGGACCGGATCCGGGAAGTGCGCGAGCGCTACTTGGCTTTGCGCAGCGAACACCCCGAGTGGGAAGATGACGTGCTGCGGCACCATATCTGCAGCGAAAAATACGCCTGGCGTCAATTCGCCAAGACGCACAACCTGAACTTTGTCAACGCCACCGACCGAAACACCGACGAGGAGAAGATGAAATACCAGTACTATCTGCTGTTTGTCAAAAAGCAAGTGGAAATGGGCCAAATCACGGTGGAGCAGTCCAGAGCCATGGTGAACGAGTACTTTTTGCGTGAGTCGATCAAAAAGGCCAAACCGCAACCCAAGAAACGCTAGGTGCCTGCCAGCGCGAATGCAACGTGCAGAAGGCATGCCAACCGTTGCAAAGCGCGCGCCAACACCCCACACCTTTGAATTCCTTCCCACGCCATGGCCACTTCGGCGCCTTCGAACATGAGCGAAGCCACATTTCGACGGCAAGTGGGTTGGATGTTTGATTGCGATGCACCGGCGCGGTCCGATGCATTGTCACGCGTCGACAACACTGTCATGCGCACGTATTACGTATGGGTGCTTGACCACGGCCAATTGCACGAGGTCGGCATGGCTCCGGTGCACGGCGGACGGTGGATACTCATTTTTGGTGGCTTCGAAGTCGGAGTGACCTTGAGCCCTAAATTTGAAGCGGTGTGGAAGGAAACGTGCCTACAAGAACTGTCTTTGAAGGAACACGCTGCATTTGCCAAGTTCCTCCGGTATCTGGTGCATCATGCCTGGCCCGATCCGGCGTATTTGCCACGCTGGATTTTGGTCGATCATTTCGTATAAATTGACCTTTCATTGTGTTTCAATCCGAATCCTCGTTGTCAGTGACACGGGGTGGCGAGGAGGACAAAGGCCGCAAGGGAGTTTGGCTCCAAGCCGTGAGAATCAGTGCTGTCCAAGCCTTCAAGTCAGCAGGACTGGGCAGGGGATCTGTTAGATCCGGACGGCGTTGCAACGCGACGTGCTCCAACGCGGCTTGCAACACTTCTTTTTCGACGCGCCATGTGTCTTCCAAATTTTGGAGTCGATACTTGGTTTCGTGCACTTCGTTGTGTTGCCGGCGTGCAATGCATCGCAGCGTCTTCCAAGACCGCTCCGAAAACCTACCACTGCTGTCGCTGTGACTGTCCTCATCGTCACTTCCGGCCAAGAGGCCGTCTTGCTCGCACCGGTCCCAGAAATCATCCAACATAGCCCCGGTGGCAGCCGGATGTCCAGTGAATTCTGGTGCTCCTTCGCGAGTTTCGCCCAGGATTTGGGTACGAATGTGTTCGGGCAAGGCCTTGAACTTGAGAAACCGCTGCTCGGCATTGGGCTCTTGCATCAAGGTGTCGATGGCGTCGGGCAATTCATTGTCGCGGGCGCGTCTCCACCGAACCCGGTCAATGAACGGTGTGTTCGAAGCGGCGTCTGCCATGGTGGAGACGTAGGAATGAAGAGCAACGTTCTTGAGGGGTGGCATCGTGTGGGCACAGAGAGACCAACTCACCTTGTCTCTGCACAGTAACCAATGTGGCGGTTTGATGCACGGCAGCCGGATGTGGCTACTTGGGTCGCTGCGTTTCATCGGTACGGCTTTGTCATCCTGGAGCATGCCCTATCGGCTGCGGAAGTAGCCAAGGTGCGCCTCGATTTGGAAGCATGCAATCGCACGGCTCCGACCCGGGACAAACGACACACGATGCACACGTGTTTTTTCGAACGGTCGCCGGCGACGGTGCAGTTGGTGGACACCAACGTGTTGAGTGAACTGGCCGAGCGTGTCATTGCCGACGTGCCCGGCTATGCCGATGCCCGTGCTTGCAACTCGTTGTGTGCGCACGTGTTCCACGCCACTGCTTTCAGCGTACCGCCTGGTGGACGTGGACAGGCCACTGGTTGGCACACCGACGACCCATTGCACAACGTATGCTTGCCCAAAGGCTATCGCCTACCGGATTCCGTACATCTGCCAGTGTTGGCATGCACGTACATGATCTGGTTGTCGAACGTACCAGATGTAGCACACGGACCCACGCACGTTGTGCCAGGATCACATCGGTGGGGGCGGCCGTGTGCCGAAGATGCCGTGCCCCTTCACGACGTCGTTGCAGCCACTGGACCACCCGGCACGGCTGTGCTTATCAATTCACAGACGTGGCATCGGGGCGCCCCCAACCTCAGCACAGTGCCGCGCGACACATTGCAACTCAGTTGGGGCAGAAGACTGGTGGGTCACAAATACCAAGGTATCATGAATTACGTGATGCCAGAGCACGTGTATCGCCATGCCAGCGAGACTCTCAAGCGAAGACTGGGATTTTTGCCCAAAGGTGCTTATTCATAAAAAGGCTTTTGCTTACTGCAGCATGCCCTGGAACCGAGTGGACGGTGTTACTCGTTCACCCCAACTCACACACGGCCATGAGCGTCGATCCCATTGTCGTGGTGGAAAGTCCTTACTCGGGCGATGTGGAACGCAACATTGCCTACGCCCAGCGGGCCATGGCCGACGCCCGCAACCGCGGAGAGATTGCCATCGTGTCACACTTGATGTGGACTCAGCATCACGAGGCGCCCCGCTACTTTGTGAGCGACTACGATCCCAAGTACACCCTGGTGAACTGTGGCCGTGAGCGATCGTTGCGCCAAACCGAACAACTGCGAAAGATGGCGTCCAAGGTGGTGTTCTACATCGACTATGGGTTCTCGTCGGGTATGGACGCCGCATTGCAGCATTGCAAAGAGGCTCACATTGCGTACGAGTTTCGCCAACTGGGCCAATGCGAACGTGACGAGCGCACGGCACACTCACGCGTGGAAGCGAGGTGACACAATGAAACGTTGCGTTCCGCCATGTTGTATTCATTTTGCGAATTTGTGTGCAAATGGCAGCGCAATTGTTGCGTAGTGGTGCCTTGGGGTTTGTCGCGTACTTTGCGCTGACGCGCCTCAACGACGTGGCCATCAACCACCGCCACGAGTTGCGCCCAGGGTTGTTTCCCCGGGTGTATGAACGGCGGCGTGAGCGAAACTGGATTTCCACGTCGTGGCACGACACTGGCGCTTCACTGGTGCTGAAGGGTGATGAGTGCCTCAAGTGCGGCCGTGTGCTCAATGCCCAATTTTTGCGGCCGGGAGACACAGTCCAGATGAATGATGGCGTAAACCACCGTTGGATCACCGAGGACGACGTGCGTGCTCTGGACATCAATGCCACCTCGCTGAGACAGATCCGTGCCATGCACACCAAGGCCGTCGCCAAGTAAAACACATCACATTCCGTACTATGCTTTTGCCGCATGCGTGGCACACTGTGCCGATGCATTTGCCTGCTGCCGTTCGGCTGTATTTGCCTTTTCGGCCAACAACATTCAAGTATTCACTAGTGTTGAACAACCGAAGGCGCGCGGAATGTGTTTGGAACCAAACCCACATCGTGGTGGTTGAAGTTCAGGGCCATGTGTTGGAAGTTATCCAGGCACAAACCGGTGCCTACTTGGCGTCGAATCCAAACTTGCGCAAGTTGCCGTTCATACACCGGATTCGGGCCACACCCACCGGCGAACTGGTATCGCCGGCATCGTGGGCTCGTTTGTGTGTGTGGTGGGAGTCGATGGTGCTGTGCGCTACATTCTCAACCGGGGCTTGCATCACTCGCCCTTGGACGTGGCTGTGTATGGCCCATACTTTTTGGTGATAGATCGTTCGGCCACTGTTGACGTGTACCTTTTGGCCGATGGAAGTCTGGTCAGACGCTGGACTGGACCAAACATAGCCGACTTGATGCCGCGTCGACTGTGTGTATCACAACAAGGCGAAGTGTGCCTGGTGGTGGCATCGACTGATTGGGTGTACGACTTGTACGGAACTTTGTTGTGCACCTTTGCTACCCAGGTCAGTCCCCACCGGGTGGTTACCTTCGGGCGTGAACTGTGGATCGTGACACCGTCTCTGGACGTGTCGGTCTTCCGCCTTTACGACGGTGCGCGCTTGGGTTGCGGCGACTTGCTGAGAACCCGGGTTGGCTACACCTCGGAATCAACTCTGCGCCAGCCCAACTATCTGGTGGTGGAAAATATCTGCGACAAAGTGACAACTCAAATTTGTGTGTTCGAAGGCGAGTGGTGAACACCCATTGATCCATGTGGAGGGCTTGGCGCAATGTGCCGCAGACTACCAAGCAGCAGTTGTTACCCTATCGAGGCACGCAGTACCGCCACTGTGTCACGTTCAATGTGCAAATGGGACGTGTCAGACCAGCACATGCCTGCCCGGAACCAGCCGACCTAGAGACTTGGGGCTTGTTTCCCCACGGCGATGTGTACTTTGTCTGTGCGATCGGCTATGCCCGGTACGTGACGACATTGAAGATGTCCTCCATGACCTACGAAGTTTTGATACCCGACTTGCAATTGTGGGTGGCCCACGCACCCAGCACAGCCGCAGATTCAGATCGATTGTTTGTGATGGATGACTTTGGCCTCCAAGTGTTTGATGCACACACGGGACAGTTGCTGACTCAGGCCAAATTCGACGTTCTGGTCCATTGGTGGACAGATACCATTCCTATGCAAGGTGACCACCTCTTTGCGCTTCGTTACCACGGAGATGGCCTCCGTTACCACTACGGAGATGGCATGGTTATGCAAGTGCGCTCGCGCCATACGGGTGCGTTGGTGCGAGAGTGGCCCGTGGCCATGCAACCACGAGTCTTGGCGTGGTGTGCCCACGATGGAACAGTAATCACGTGTTCCGACGACGCATTGCCCTGTACCACACCCTTTGTGGACCAAACCGACGTCTTTACTTTTTCTGACCAGGGTACATTGTTGCACCGTGTGACGTTTCCCAACGTCAACTTGGTTTGGAATGGCTATTGGGTGCTGCTGTTGAAACGTGAATTGCTGGTTGGGATCAACCGCACGGCTTTTACAGTTCGCATTGCCGATGGCAGAACTATCACTTCCCCAGCCTTGGTGGGTCCAACCCCGCCCGAGTTGGAAACCAGCACAGCGCATGTGACGCCCGATGGCAACACATTGATGATTTTGGGCCCGACGCTAAACATGTATGTTTATCGGAACAAGTAAACGAACCCGAAAGATGGTTAGGCCACCCCAACACTGGACCGATACACATGGGCACTTTGTTGCAGCCGTTGCAACGCTCGACTTTGCTTGGTGCTCATGCCGACCCGGTAAGCCGCGGGCGTCCCCGAGGTGCCCATGTGATTGGTAGGTACAAAGTGCTCCACAATGGGCCGCATTCCATTGGGCGGAGCCACGGCTTGCGGGATGCCTTGTGGAACGTCTGGGGCTGCACCAGGTAGAACGCCCGGCGCAGCATCTCGCGGTGCTTCTGGAGCCGGAGCCGGCACAAACGTCGGTGCAGTCCATCGGGACACCGGTACGGCAGACGATGGCACTGCACCTGCTGTGACGGGAGCCATGGCGTGTTCGTGAGGGCACGTACGCCAGTTGGCCACCAATGCATCCACCCAACGCAAGCATGCCGCCGTGCTGCGCACACGTTCGGCCAAACTGGACGGGCGAAGGTGTGGCGCATACGCCTCCCGGGCCCGGGGTGGCAACCCCGCCGCCAAGGCTTCGAAAAACCGCTCGGCGTTGTGACGCATTGCGGCATCGGGATTGTCGCCTAGAGTCTTGGCCAGGCACTGCATTACAAATTCCACATGGGGCAGCCAGTTTGCATCAGCGTCGACGGGGGTGGGAGCCGCAGACATTGCCGTCGCGTTTGTCTTTGCAACGGTGGTTCGTGGCGCCCAACGATGAACGCGTAAGGAGGCCCCGGCTCCGGTCGTTCGCATGAATATTATGGACCGACCAAAGGTAAATGTCGGAGCAGGAGCAACAACAACAGCGGGTGCGGTCCGACGAGGTCGGTGGCGAGCGGCAGCCAGAACAGGCCCAGTCCGTGGAAGAGGTGAAAGCGGTTCTGGAGCGCCAGGAACCGATGCCGGCCGGCCAACAGCGCCTGGTTTTGCGTGTGTTGCCAGACCACTCCGTGCGTCCCGAACCTTGGGCCGCAGAGTTGCCGGGGGGTGCGGCGCCACCCCATGCTCCGGGCACCCTGGTGATTCAACTGGTCAATGTTCCTGGCCACGAGAACACGCTGATCATTGTGCGCAAAGGACAACTGTACGAGGACGTCAACGCGGCCATCAACGTGCTCAAGGGCACCGCAGACGCAGGCGTGGACTACCCAGCCAGTCTGATTCCGCCGGCGCTTTTCGACTTTGGTACACGGGAAATACTGGGCTCCAAGCGTGTGGTGGTGCCAGTGCGGTGCAAATCCGACTGTGAGGCAGCGTTGTCGCGAAACTTGCCGCCCGAGGCCGTTCTGGAAGACCAAGTGATTCCCGTGGAAGTGGGCGAACCGCGTCCTCGGTCGGGACGGGCGGCTGCCCTTATGCACCCTCTGTCCACGCGACGCGACCGCGTGCCAGTGGAGTTGGGCCAGCGCCGCGCCGTCATTCAAGCCGCCGGCAAAAAGGCGTTTCGTGCCGTGAGTGCCCAGTACGACGCCGAACTCAAAGCGCACGAACAAAAGCACGGCACGTCGGCCGCGGGAGCAAGCGCCGCTCCGGATCCAGCCCTGGTGGCAGAAATTGAGCAGGTGGTAGGTCCGTTGCTGGACGTTCCAGCGGGTGGCGACATTCCCGACGACGTCATTGACAGCATCACCCAATTCGTGAGCAACCAATTGAGCCAAAACGCCGCCTACCACCGCGCGTTGCTGCAATGGGCGGATGCGACCCTTCGCAGTGGACAGCGCGATCCAACCAGCGTATGGCCTATCATCCAATGGCTGATTCGGCAGTCGGACGAATTCATCGAGGAGGAAGCCACGGGTCGCCAGTTGGCCGAAACCACCGAAGAGGACGCCGTCACGCAAGACGAGTTGGCGTTTACTGTTGTGCCGCAACGGGTGGAGTTGCCGTGGGCGCAATGCGACTGCTGCAACAAATGGCGGGTGACACGGCGTCCCTTGGACGAAGGCGAAGCCGCGGGCGCTTGGTATTGCCACTCCACGGCTGGTGGTGGCATGGACGTACGTGGCATGCCACCGGCGGTGCAAGAGTTGGCTCGGGGGTTGCAACGCATCCGCGAGCGGTTGCGGTACCCCCACTTGCCCAGTGCCGAGCGAAAACAGTTGGAACGAAACGAGCGGGAACTGTGCAGTCGGATGTGCAACGTGGCGCCCGAAGCCAATGAGGACGAGACTTACGCCCGTCTGGAACAATTTGCCAGCAGTGTGATCGAAACGCCCGCCTGGACGCGGTTCATGCAGGCTTACGATGCCGAGGTGGACCGCCGCGAGCGCGCCACACGGTCCTTAAGCCATTTGCTGGAAGCCGATGCGTCCGGTGGCGAAGAAGAGGACAGTGCCGACATGGACGAAGTCACCGAAACCAAAGTGGACACAGGGACTGAGAAACTGGTGAAAGGCATCGGCACCGAAGCCGACCGCGCGGCCTTGGAGGCGGGCGCATCAGAGTACATTGGGGGCCGCGTGCGCGACGACATCGACTTTTTGAAGGACGTCATGGAGGCCCGGGCCGGTGAGTTGGCGCATTTGCGCGAACAGATGGTAGCACTCACGGAACCCCGTGCCGAACTGACCGAGTTGCAAGCGAGCCGCGATGAGTTGCAGCGTGAGTTGGACAGTGGCACAGTCACTGCCGAGCGCAAAGCCGACATCCTCCAGCAACTGCCTTCGTTCGCCGCCAAAATCGATGAACTGGAAGGCAAGGTCGATCCAACCGCGGCCGCGGGCGAACTGACCAAACTGCGCGAAGAGGCCCAAAAGTTGCAAGCCGAACAAGACGAGGATGTGTTGCGCCTGGAACAACTGGAGCGCACACGGGAACGTGACCCCATGATCCCTGGCGTGGCAGATCCGGGCAAACAAAACGCCATGTTCGTCATCCAGGCGGTGGCCAAGCAGCCACGGTCCGTGGTGCATTACGAACAAGACGTGCGTCCAGCGGCCGAAGCGTTGCGCCAAGCGGCACTGGGCACGGGCTTTGGTGCCACGGCCAAGGATGTGGTGTTTGCAGCCATGGACCCCGACAAGTACCAATTTCTGGGTGCCCGCAAATCACCACTGGGGTCCATGACGGGCAAACTTGGCAAGGGTTACTTTGCTTTGCGGCATGCCATCCGCACGCCGGCGGACGTGGAACAGGCCGTAAAGGACTTGCACGCCCTGGTCCCCACCGCCACTGCGTCGTACTTGGACGCGGCTCGCGAAGTGCTGCAACGCATGTACCAAGAGAACCAGGTGCTCCCGTACGTGCTCGGAGGTGCCTTTGGACAATTGGCAAACCAAAGTCTCCGTGCCGGGCCCGATGCAGCAGTGCCGCGCGAACAACAAGTGGCCTTGTTGCGTACCGGGTGGGGGCTGGATGAACCCACCACACAGGCACTGCTGGCCCAATGGGACCGACACCTCGCTGCCGTGCAAGAGCAACACAAGTACACGCCAGTGCAGGCCCTGAAATTGATCGCCCGTGGTGCGCAAAGTTTGGAAACCATGCGATCCAGCGGCCAAGTGGCACGCGGCACCCGTGCGCCGTGGTGGACTGCTACCCAATTCCCCGTAGTGCCACCCCAGTCTGCCCCTCCAGCAGAGGTTGCCGCCCCCGTGGCCATGGATGTTGAACCTGTGCCCGAACCTCCGGCACCCATGGACGTGAGTTCCGAACCCTCGGCTGCTCAACGGGCCATGCAATCCATTTTGGAGCCACCGGCACCAACCGCTCAGCCCCGTCCACCGGTGGCGGTGGTGCGGGTGCAACCGCCCGTGGTGCAGCGCAAGCGCAAGGTGAAGCCCACCACCACCCACGAAGAGTTGGAATTGTTGAAGCGGGTGCGCGTGCCTCCAGAACCCTGCGGTCCCCAGGACGTAGCGGACCTGCGGGCCGAAGCCGCGTCGCTCAACTTGTTCATTGCGGAACATGACGAAGGGCTCACCAAACTGTGCCAAGACATGGTGGGCCGCGACAACGCCAAATTGTTCCTGAAGACCTGGCGACGTGTGGTAGATTGGGCCAAGAAACAACTGCTTGATGAGGGCTTGGACCTCAGTGGCGTGTCTGACGTAAGCGTGCAACGACTGACGTTGCGTGAAAAGTTCACGACGCCAGACCAGCGCCAACACATTTTGCGTTTGCTGCGCCAATCTGTACCACAGGCACCTCCTTCGCAAGCGGCCCCACCACAAATTGCTCCGGTGGCAAGGGCGCCATCCGCAGTGGCGTTGCCCCAACCGTTTACGCGGGCCCTGCCCATCATCCGCGTGTGGGCTTCGAAAAACCCACATCTGGCTGACAATGATGCCTTGCTCTACGAGTTGTTCAAACAGTCGGGCCAACAATTGAGCAAGTTGCGCACGTTGCTGGAAACTTACAAACCATAAATCACATGTTCTTTACTCCAAAATACACCAGCCACTAGCACCCATGTTGGAGTTGTGTAAACAGGACCACGTCTGGCCAATGCGAATCCTGTTCCTGGGATACTCTGGTGCGCGGCAACTTCGACCGCCGCTGTTCAACGGATTGGTGTTTGCGTATGCTGTGTGAACAATTGCCACACACAGTCAAGGTGTTGCCGTCTACAGAGTGAAACACCTGGCAGCGACAGTGGGGACTGGCTTGGCAGGTAGCCGGAAACCGAACCGTGAGATCTGGACTGTGGGATGCGTTCGACCCCATTTGATGGTAACCTGTCATTTCTGCAAGCCGCCCAGGCGAGGAGATGGGTGGCGTTGCATCGTCACGTCAAACTCCCATGGGGAACCGGTGGTGTCGAGTTCGGAAACCCCGCCTTCGCAACGATGCACCCGAGTTTGAAGTCCATCCGGACAGGTATCCCGACCCCGCCGAGCACACTCCTGAAATGGAGCACGCACGAGCCAGCGTAGAGGCACAACTGGAAGCCATGTCTCTGGACGACGACATCGTGCACCGCTTTCATTTGGATCTGAAGACCATGACGCTGACTATCTTGCGTTCGCCGGAGGATGCACCGAAAGTGGATCATCTGTGCCGGAAGATGTTCGAATCCACGTACGCGGTAAAATTCCTGGATCACTTCCTCATTCATCAATGAAACGATTGCACTCGCCCGCGGTGGCGTATGGTGAGGTATTCGACGAACAACAGTGCACACACAACACAGACCACGAGGACTGTGAATGCGTGTGTAGACCACCAGTGACTCACTTGGTGCTGTGGAACTTGGTTGGTGCGCAGTGTGCGAAACGTGTTGAGGTTGGGTGTGTCGGGCAATATGGTAGTTACAGCACCAAAATCTTCAGTTCCAATGCGCAACGGACGGTCCAACGCCACTTCCATGTTGATGCCAGTGTTGGGATCGGACATGGCAATCTTGCAGTAGCCGTCGCCATTCCACAACGGCCCCCACGAATTCCGCACCACCCAGTAGGGCAGGTCCACTGTGGCTCCACGCGTGCCGGGCAAAAACTGTGGCACGCCCCGTTCCACGCCCCACCCCACGATAACCATGGCATGGTTGCCCATGAAGCACGCCGCCGAATCTTGTTGTGCTCCAAGACAGTCGATGGAGCCGTAATCGTAAATCGGCGTATTGGCCACGTGCACGTACACACCCCGTGTGCGAGCCCACCCGTCGGCCCGTGGATACAACTTCGACGCCATGCTGCCGGCCACAAAGTCGCCAAAGATACGCGCCACCGCCGCCACGGGTCCATGTTCAAGCACATCGATTTGGATGGACCGGCGATCCACCAGGGCTTGGGTGGAGCCACGCAAAGCACGGTACAACTGGAAGGCTTGGCGTTGGGTACACGCTTGGCCGGTGCACGGCGGGACCAAACGGCTGAGATCTTCGCTGGTGGCCGAACCAGTTCCCGACACACAGTTGGGGTTGGACGTGCACCAACCATAGTCCCAACAGTCGTTTGACACGGTGCCTTGGGTTTCCAAAAAGCGGCCGCCATCGGCTGGAAAGCCGCCGTTGCACCGTTCGCTTGAACCCATGCACGACAACACGAAAGACGGACTGAGATTGGGGTTTGCCGCCCTACCACGACCCGAAAAGATGGCAAACCGGTCGCTGAGAGCCGTGACGATGGCGAACGCCCAACAGGCGCCACAGCCATATTGTGACGGGGGCGGCAAAATAGGCACAGCGGGCCAGGTCCACTGTTTCACCTGCTGCAACAAAGCCAGGTCGTGCCACGAAAAGGCTTCGGGCAACGCATCCCACGACCCCAGTCCAGAGTTGGCCAACAAGGTGCGGTCTTCGGTGGGAGTGCGGCGCGGTGCCGCCAGAGCCGCTTGGGCATTCAGTGGTGGGAGGTAATCCAGCCCCAGTTGGGGTGTTGCGGTGGGTAGGGACTCACTGGAGGCTGGCAGGAGATGGCCCAGTGAAATGGAGATTTGGCGCAGATTGATGGGCTGTGTGCGCCACAGTTCCGGCCCTACGGCACGTTGCAACATCACTGGGAAAAGATTTTATTCACTGGCGTTGGTCAAAAGTTGCCGTCCAACGTCCATTGCCACGACGCTCCAGAAGGCTGCTGCGAACTGCTGTGAGACGCATCGGCGACGCCGGCGGCTGCAGTGCCGCGCTTGTACTCGCCCACCCGCTTTTCGAAAAAGTTGGTGTTGCCCGACACCGAGATCATTTCCATCCAGTCGAACGGGTTGGTCACGTGGTAAACTTTGGGCGCGCCCAGCACCGTCAAGAGTCGATCGGCTACAAACTGAATGTACTGTGCCATCATGCGACTGTTCATGCCAATCAAATCGACGGGCAGGGCTTCGCAAATGAATTGGATTTCGATGGCCACTGCGTCCTTGAGCATGGTGTGCAGCGTTTCTACGCTGGGTTTGTGCTCGAGCATGCTGAACAAAAGACAGGCAAAGTCCGTGTGCAAGCCTTCGTCGCGTGAAATGAGTTCGTTGCTGAAGGTGAGGCCCGGCATTTTGCCTCGTTTCTTGAGCCAATAAATGGCGCAAAACGAACCACTGAAGAAGATGCCCTCCACCATGGCAAAGGCGGCCAGCCGTTCTCCAAACGGGCGCGACGAGTTGATGAACCGCAGGGCCCATTCGGCTTTCTTCTGAATGGCGGGCACCGTTTGCACGGCTTGGAACAAACTCAGCCGTTCCACCTCGTCGGGCACGTAAGCATTCAGCAACTCGCAGTAGGTTTGCGAATGCACCGTCTCCATGGCGATTTGGATGGCGTAAAACGCACGTGCCTCCGGCAATTGCACCTCGCTCATGAAGCGTTGTGCCAAATTTTCCATGACAATGCCGTCTGAGGCGGCAAAAAACGCCAGCACCATCTTGACAAAATGCTGTTCGTCCGCATCCAGTGCCCTCCAGTCAATGCCATCTTTGCTCAGGTCGATTTCGTCAAACGTCCACAGCGCGGCAATGTGGTTCAAGTAAAAGTTCCACACCTTGCTGTACTTGATGGGGTACAACACGTGTCGTTGTGGGTTGGCTCGCAACAGCAACTCGTCGCAATCATGCACCACGGTGCCTTCGGTGTGAACTTCCATGGTGCCCACACGCCGCCGATTTACAGCCACAGGTTCGAGTATTTTTGAGAGCCCCACCGCCGCGCGTCTGACGTCGACGCCGCTATGGTGTGTGAACCAAGTCAACCAGAGCCAATGGCTTTGCCTGCAGACTCAGAGGCCCAGAACCTACGCTCCCTGCACACATTTGGGTTGCGTTTGATGCAGTGGCATCGACCTCTGTTTGTGCTGGTTGCGCGGACTGGCCAGCCCTGGCCTTGCCAACTCGAAGTTTTGCATTCTCCTTCGGCCAGCCTAGACCCTCCGCTATTTGCCTTTCGCCACCAAAATCCACAGTGGCACTTCGCCACTACCTTTGACGGCTACGAATACACGGGTTCGTTGGGACTGGTTGAGTTGCTGCGCCAAGTGGCCACGGTGGTAATCATGGTCTGTTTGAAACGGCCCGGACTGGTGTTGGAAGTTTTGATCACGCCCGAGGTTTTGTGTGCCAATGCCACTGCCCTGGATCAAACCATGGTTCATGCAACTGGACAATCTGAAGGCTGGCTCCAGCGCATTAAGCAAGGGTATGCGCCGACCTTTGTCGTGCCTCCCAACTCGCCCTGGGTCGAGCCGAAATTTTCTCCAGGTTCAATTCAAACCTGATTTGTGTGGGTGTCTCGTGCCTCCGTTCACGTCATGAGCACTGCTTCTCCTGTGATCAACCAAAACATCGAAATCATTGCCACCCTGTGCCAGGGACGCCATCCTGGCTCGGCTGTTGCCTTTGACGGCCTTTTGGCGGCTTTGCAGGCCCGGTTCCCGGCCACGGGGTGGACCTCGGGTTTGTTGACTTTGTTGCTGGCCAAGGGCAAGCGTCAAGGTTTGTTCTTGCCGGTCGGCAGCAACCCGGCGGGACCAGTTCTGGGCTGGGCGTTGCAGCCCAACATGCTCAAACTCAACAACCCGCAGA
Organism: uncultured Gammaproteobacteria bacterium; assembly: GCA_964561915.1. Lineage (GTDB taxonomy): Bacteria > Patescibacteriota > Microgenomatia > UBA1406 > GWC2-37-13 > CAZLQR01. The sequence goes on from CAZLQR010000018.1 coordinate 18,922, forward strand.
ACTTTTTGTACGAACCGTTTTGCAGCCAGATTCGTCCCATTGGCTGCTGCACGTCCACCAACGTCGGCTCCAACCCTACCAACTAAAGGTAAGTGTCTGCGGCCGCAACTCAATAAACGCGTCACTGTAATGCTTCAAGTTTACTCAACCGGAGAAACCGACACGGACGGCGATGGTCCACGCTCTTTCTCTTCTGAATCGGTGTGGATGCGCAAGCCAGCCACATACCCAACAAACGGACGAATCCACCGTTCGTGCGGGTGAACCGCAAAGCACACCAAGCCACCCACCATGGCTGCGCGGCGCGAAGGGGGCCCCGCATCGCTCTCAAACGCCACGTTGAACTTTAGTGTGCCACAGCCCGAGACGATGTCGTCCGTAGACTGGCGCTCCCCAGACAGATTGCAAAAGTCCACCAACCAGCCGTCGAAATCGTCGACACGGTCGCAATCGGTGGTGCGGGCTTGCACCATGCCTTGCCACCACGCCATGAGGTCGGCTGGAACCGCACCCACAGGTCTGTCCTGTCCCAGCCGGTGTGTGCGTTGCAAGTGACTAAACGTCGACAGCATGCGCATCTTCCACGTCACGTCCGACTCCTGCACCACACCCGGCACAGTGTCCAGCCGCCGAAACAACCGCTCCAAACTGGACGACATCATCAACCAATCGTCGGCTGTGCCTTCCAACCGAACCGATGGGATGCCACAGGCAAAGCGGCCGGAAAACGCATACCGCCGCGCCGGCAGCGACACCGTTGCAATGCGCCGGGCCAACGCGATCTTGGAGTTGGTCGTGGAAAACCGCAAGTTCAACTCGGCTTGCACCCCATCGGGCTCCAAAGGCATCACGTGGTTGCAAAATTGCGTCACGAAATGCGCATAGTCTCCTGGCAGCGCATCCTGGGCCTGAAACGTGGCGTCGGCTTGCGTGGCTGGTCCGGGTTGCGCATCATAAAAGCGACGCAACACAGGCATGAGAGCCGAGACCATGGCGTGCCACACTGTGTCTGGCGTCAACACCAAGCCATGGTGCGAGCGAAAGGCTTCCAAAACAGCCTGCACAAACGAATTGGCCAATGTCCATTCCAAATGACATTGCAACCATTGCGCCGGCAAAGCCACTGTGCCTTGCTCAAACGACAAGTTTTCACCTTGCACGCAGTAATCGCGTTCAATGGAAAACATGGGGTGGTAAGGCACAGGTTCAAGAGGCTTTGTTGTGATGCACACAGCCGCATTGGTGCCATCTTCCAATGCATCCCCCACCCGCATCACGCGGGTCCGCTCTGCCTTGGCCATCAGCGATTCGGGAATGAGGATGGCCCACGTGCACAAAGCAAGCCAACGCAACGTTTCTGCAAGACTACATTGTGCGGGCTTTAATCACACCAACTTGGTGTTCACACGCATTTAGTGGTTTCGAACTTCCGTCACTGGGGGCCATGGAGGCACCATGGGTGGCGTATTTGAACAGTCCGAACAGCCGACGGAAGAACTTGGCGGCACAATGTGCACGGGCGTTGACACCCTGCGTCACACCCATGACTTCGGTTCACATGAACTTGCTGACAGTACGTTTTAGTTTTGTTGACGGTGCGTGGTTGGTAATGTGTATGACAGATCCAGCGCCAGAATGCAGTTGAGGCTTTGTACAATCTGAAAGGCGTGGTACGGCTCAATGCGGCACTGCTGGAGGGACCTCTGGTGGCTTGGGTACGCGAACAGCAGCAGCGCGAGGCGCAAGCGTCGTCAGATGCGGATGCTTGCGCAAGGCAGAATGGCGAATGAAAGTCATAGGGGTTGGACTGATGGGTTGTGCACTAGGTACCACAGATACTGTTGGCTCTGCCACTGCGGCCGTACTTCGGCACGTTCCCATGTGTTGCGTTGTTCTTATTGCATCCAATGAGAAATTGTAGCCATGGCTACCTTTGTGGCACTGTCTGGTCCAGACTCGAACGGCCAGCGCGTCATCGTTCACTACTTGGTGTCACGCTATGGCTTCGAGAGCCTGCCGTACCACGCCATCAGACCAGGCTACAACGTTCATGAGAGCAGTCGAGTGGTGGTGCCCCACGTGGCCACCGAACCCGAGTTTCGCGGCATCCATTTGTTGAACGGCATCAACGTGCGGGTGGTACAAAGCCTGGATCGCACCAGAGCCGAGGCGAATGAAGAGACCCTTCCAGATGCTTTGGACAATTACGCCCGCAACACGCCCGATGTGTTGCTGGTCAATGACAGTGATACTCAGCATTTACTGTACGAGTTTCGGAGACTGGTGTTGAGTCGCTTCGAAGCCCTTCTGCCTTTGATTCGCCAAGACATTGCACAGAACGGGATGTAACGCTCTACCACAACACGTCTTCACTCAACCATGATGGAGTGGCTTCAACTTGCTTGGAATACAGTGTGCACGTGGTTTGAGCGCCGTGCCAAGCCCGTTCAGCATGTTGGTGTGGCAAAGCCTAGTGTAGTGGCAACCCCCTTGGGGAAGCGGTTTTTCCAAACCAAAAGTTGGTCGCGCGTGCCGACACCTATGGTGAAATTGGTTTTAGCCTATCGTAAGCCGTGCAAATTCACCAACGGTTACAGTGGTTATGACGCGTTGTATACCACGTACAACTTTACTTCTGTGTCCAGCAATTTGTATTACACTGTGTCACCCCTTTCGATTCGCAACCATCCGGTATCGACGTTGTGGAGTGTGACCAGCAACGACCATTGGTACACCTCCCGACCAGTGCTGTCAACCTTGAATTACGGCTTTAACACGACTACACTTTTGGATCCGGCAGATTACAGCAGACTTGGACTTTCGGATCCTTTGAACACGTTCTACCTCAACCCCAGTGGTGCACCATTGACAACTACACAACTCCAACCCAGTTACTACATCAACCAGGGATTTAATGAGCCAGAGTGGTATCACCATTAAACTTTGGCAGCAGCACGCTTGCGGGAACAGACTTTGACGATGTCTTGGCACAGTTTGCGTTTGGCCGATTGGGAAAGTGTCCAAACTTGGGGCAAGTAATGCCAGATTTGCACACGTCCATACCCCGACACGACAAACGCATCGGCCGAAAAGGCAGCCACGTCGGTGGCGCAGCCGCTCTTGAACCTGAACAGCCACCGCAACAGTTCTCCCGTGGCTTGGTCAAACACCATGACCATGCGGTTGTCCACCACCAGCACGACATCGTCGACTGCACACACGCTTTCTGGTGACTTCAACACTCCATCGCCAAACTGCCTGACAAACGTGCCATCCAGCATAAAACTGCGGACAAAGCCATTGGCAAAGCCCACAAACAGTTTTTTGTCCGCAGACAGGCTCAGGGACGACGGATCCAGGCCCTTTTCCTCCTCCGCTTCAGTGTTGCGTGGCACAAAGCCACTCTCGTGAACCCCCGCGAGCGTGTACCGTTGGACGCAACGGTGCCCTTGATCCACGACAAACACGGCGTTGTCACTTTCCACGACGACCACGCCACTGGGTACAAACAACTGTCCCGTGGCGTGGCCGAAGCCTCCAAACTTCCGCAGTGGAGTTCCTTCAGCGGAAAACACTTGCACGCGGTGGTTGTTGCGCTCGGCTACGTAGATGTCGCCCGAATCGGCAACATAGATTGCCGATGGGTCGTCCAATTCACCCAAGTCCGACCCATGTTTACCCCACGAGCGCAACAGCGCACCCGTATTGGGGTCAAAAACATGGATGCGATCGTGAAAGCAATCGGCTACTATGACGTGGTGCGTGCGTGGGCACACGGCCACGTGCAGGCGGTGGGTTTCGCGGAATTCGCCCGCGCCGTCTCCCACACGGCCCAATCGGGCCACAAGCACCGCCTTGGACATTTGGTTGGGTGGTGGGGTGAATCACACTGTGACGCGTCAAGGTTTCATTCTGCATGGTGCTAAGTTGCCGCAACCCATCTGCCAGAGCGCCATTTTTTCAAACCCATTCACATGGCTGCTGCCACCACCAAAAAGCGCAAAACAGTTGCCATTGAGGCGTTGCACCCCAACGAATTGAAGTTTTTGCGCGAGTTTCCCTTGTACATTGCGATGGCCAACGAGAGTGCCACACAATCATGGTCCAAGTTTCGGCAGTGGTTGCGCGAGGGTCATGTACGCTATTGCCTCAACGTGCATGCCGGCATCCACGTAGACGACTTCCCAGAGGACATGACCAATGCGGCGTATGTCGCGGCGCCTGCCTGGGTGGCGTATCACAAAGCACACGAGTGCCTGAAACGTGCCGACATCCCCCAGCCCAATCCGTTCCTGGTGTAATTCCAGTAAACTGTGTCATGTGGAACAGAACCGCGGGTGGTCCTTGTGCAAGGCCGAAGAAAACGTCACATTTACGGCAAGCGCTATGGTGTATGCTCGTGCTTGGAAGGCTGTGCCCGAACATGTGCTGGCGTGTGTTTCCACGTTTGGCTTGATTCGATTGGTATGGCGACGCACGTTGCATTTGAAAAAATCGGCCTCACCAACATCGAACGCCGATCACATTCTTAGCGTGGCCGAGTCCCAGGGCTTTCTTCATGTGACGACCCAGTCATCCAGTAGTTTTCATACTGTTTGTTGCCGTGATGGAACAGTCAATGTCACTCCCACGTGTGTCAAACCCATGCGTGTCGCCGCGGCCTCGTTAGCCAACGTCGTGGCCTTTACCACCACCGCAAAGCGTGGTCTGTGCGTGTATAAAAACAATGCTCTGTTGTACGATGTCGAAATGGGCTTAAGTCGGCTGGCGCTGAGTGCCGATGGAAGTTTCATAGCGCTCACCAACTGCAACGACATGAGGGCTGTGGTCACAGTCTCGCGCACGGTTGAACGAAGCGTGGTGTGCACGCTTAACCCGCCTGCTTGCGTGCGTCGTTATCCCGAAGTGTGGGTGTCTGGCCTGCACATGTGTGAGGACGAGATGTACGTGTGTTACACCGGAGATTGCATTGGCGTGTACACCCTACCCCAGGGACAATTTTTGCGCATGTTGTGCATTCCTACAGGCTGGTACATAGCCTCCCTGGCCCGAGTGACTCCGAATCAACTGTTAATACTTACCAGTCGCCACTTGATGTTGCTGCGGGCGTGCGACGGAGCCGTACTGCACATTTGGGCCGACTTGTCAAGTTGGCTCAAACAAACTGACTGGGCTCGCACACTCACTTTTGTCCCAGCGTCAACCCAACGCGTGTTTATTGCATTTGGTATGAACCTGGACGAATTTGAGATCTGTGCACGGTGGCCACACCGCCACGCCATTGCAAAGACGAAACGCTAATCCAATAAACGATGAACTGTGTACATTAACAAAACACAAACTCTTTTTTGCACGAGACTTCATTTTGTGTTTCGTGTGCCACGAAACCATAGGATGACCAGCCGACACCTTCCCAGTCGGTTAGTTTCCGAACGCCACACCACCCAGACCCTGGCGGTAGCGGAACACCTGCCACGAGCGGGCAAAGACGATGACGGTGATTTCGTCATCAGACAGGCCGTCCTGGAGGTCGAAGATGAGTTCGACCACGTCCAGGCGGGAGAAGTTGGCCGAGCCGGAAGGCTGGGCCTCCTCGGGGTGCAGGGCAAAGGAGTAGCAGTACACGAACGAGTCGGGGATGTCCGTGTGGAACTGGTACGGCTGCACCAGGCGGAAGTAGCGGCCCTCGCGGCCACTGAAACGGGCCTGGTTGTTGAGGCGCAGGTGCACATACTTGATGGGGTCCTTGCCCCACTTGCCCGAGTAGTTGAAGTGGTTGTTGCACAGTTCCTGGCACTTGCGGCGCACAGCCCAGATCAACTCAATCACGGGGTGGTTGAAGTTCAGTTGCATGCGGATCTGGCAACTCTTGAAGCACGCCTGGAACACCTGGTGCTGCACGATCAGTTGCTCAAACGAACCCGTGGCAAACCGGTCGCGCTCCTCAATGTCCAGGTAGATGTACGTGCTCTCAATGCGCGCCTGCAAGTCGTTGTTGTTCAGCGGCTGGCAGTCGCGGCACTTGACCACCAGGACGTCGCAGTCGCTCACCTGCACGCAGCGGCGCAGTTCCTCAAAGCAAACGAAGATCTGCACGCCGTGGAACTGCAACGACACCAGCGACAGCGCGTTGCCCGAGGTCGACGTGAACCACCAGGGCAGGGGCACGTACAGGCGACGGTCCTCCTTCGAGTCGGCCACCAACTGCGCGCGGGTGAAGCGCTTGCCGATCATCTCGGTCAGGCGCTTGCCGGGCTGGCCGGTCAGTTCCTCCCACATGAACAGGAAGTCGTTGTACAAGTTGTCGTTCACCTGGCCACCGATCACCAGGCAAGCCTTCTTCACCAGGAACTGGCCAATGGCATTCACGTAGTGGCACCAGGGCTTGTCCAGACCCGTGCACGCGTCAATGTCATCCACCAGGGCGAGGTCCTCATCCTCCTCCTGGGGGCTCGAAACCACCGTGCCGGGGCACACGCACTCGGGCGCGGGGCCGTCGCCACAGGGGTCGCACGGGTCGCAGCACGGGAACTGGTTGCCACCAATGCCGCACACGGCCACCTGCGGCTGGCAACACGTGATGCCGGGCAAATCAATGATCACATACTGAAAGTACAGCAAGTCGCCGTTGCGGTTGAGCGTCATCTGCGCATCGCCGCCAAACGACACCTGGGTGTTGAACGTCTGCTCAATCGACTCCATGGCAAAGTTGGTGTACTTGTTGTAGCGGAAGCGGAAGAACGTGATCGTGGGACACTTGGTCAGGTACACATCCGCAGCACCCAAAGCCACCATTTGCGTCAGCGTCGCGGACGACGTTGCACCAGCACATCCACCCGACATGTTTGTGTAAAAAGAACGAGGGGGGAGCGGACCCGAGGTTTAATATCAACCACGAAAAAGACGAATTTTTGGGTTGGTCCGACCAGCACCCTCACCCCACTCGTTGGTCGGACGGAACGCACTTTCCAGCCGGCTCCCACCCACCGGCAGCCCATCACCAGTCGTCGCACGGCGGCAGCCACTGCGGCACAAACGCCAACGGATCCACCGCGAAAAAGTCCCCGGGACCCACCGGCGTGGGTACTGCTCCTGGGTCAACGCGCTCCGCGGCACTGGTCTCCACCGAGGGCGCCGGACCATGCGAACCCACACGGAGTCGTGGCTCGGCGGGAACTTGCCACGGCACACGCTGCCGCCGCGCAGGGGCGCGCTTTCGGGGACGAGGCTTCCATCGTCGCACCCACCAGCGCAAAACAAAGTCACACGTGGCACGCAAGGTGTGATTCACAAAAACCGCCACTTGCAACGCCGTGTCCGAGGCCGGTGCGCTCAAGTCGGGCGTCAATTGGTCGGCCTTGATGCACAGCACGTGCTTTTGCCCCGCCGCATCCGAATAACACGGCAAATCGGACACCACCAGTTCGCCACTGGGACGCATCACATTCACCGCCAACACACTGCTTCGGTCCATAAGACGGGACAACTTCTCGCTGAACAAACGGATGTACCGCGGTCGGTACGTGTGGTACTTGCCACGTGTGGTGTTGCTGCGGTCACGACGCAGCCGCACCACCGGTTGGTTGTTTTCCAACGGCAACGGGCGGCCACGCACGTCCACAAACGTGACCGTCTGGATCCATTCCTCGTCACTCATTTGACCCAATGCCCCGTTCCGTTCCGCCAAGGATGGGGCCACGGAAACTTCTGCGTGCCACCCAACGCAGAACCCAAACTGTGGTGTTTAATCCAGACTGGAAAAAACTCGTGCCTACTAGTGCAACAACCATGCAACGGCTGCCAGCGCGAGACCACAGTGAATGCACCACATTAACGGTTCACCAGACGTTGCTGGTGCGCGGCAAACACATAGCCCAGGATGAAGAATGCTCCCAATTGGCGGTTCTGGATCTGGCCACGTTACGGGACACTGTGATAACTGGCAACCAAGAAGTGGACGGCACGTCACTGTTTCATGGACCAGTGGAATTTCGCAGCCCCGTTCACTTGGCTGTGCCACCGTGGCGGCTTTCTGTTGCGTGTGTGTTGCCCACCACAGACCAATTGCGGGGTCCCATTCGCGTAGCCACGCAGTTGAACTGGGTCGACATTACGTGGGAGTTGACCAACGTTGCAGATGTACCGTGGGACACTGCGTGCGTGGCGTTCCGCATCGACGCCGCACTTGCCCCGGCATTGCCCGTGTGTGCGTGGCCGTGGCGACTCGGCACGGACGCATCGGTGGTGTTTTGCGACGCCACGCCATGGCTGCCCCAGGAAGCACGGTGCGGGCATTGTGCGTACCTCCGCCCCGACCCCGCTGCCACCACCTCGGAGTGGTCTTACGACGGCTCCGCGCCTGGTGCTCCGTGCCGCACAACATCCTGAATGCGGTGACCCGCTTTGTCTTTGACACGCGGGGCCGCCTGCAAGCCCCTTGGCCAGGACCTGCTTTGAAGAATGCCAGACGCATTGTGGCTGGACCGCGAGACACGGTGATTGCGGTGTGCAATTCGTGGGTGCAATCCACAGACTTGGTAGTCTACACGTGTGAGGGCGAATTCTTGTCCTGTTACACCTTGCCCTACGCCCATTGGATTGACTTGTCGGTCACCAGCAATGGCACGCATTTGGCAGTGGCCAGTTCCGACCGAGCGATGATACACATCTTTGCCCTTAAGGAGGATGGCTATCTCACCGAAGTGGCACAGTGGAAGTTCCAATTTTCCATCTACAATCCGTTTACTTTCACCCCGGAAGGATGGATCGTGTCGTCGGAGTACTATCGTCTGCGTGTGCACGACGCGTTGACTGGCCGGACACAGTGCAGTTGGAAATTCAATCATTTTTTGCCGGACCATTTCATAGCCGTCCAGCCGGACTATCTGATTGGCTTCAACACCAAGCGCCAATTGCATGGCGTGAAGTATTTGGAGGGTCGCATGAAGCGATGGCACAAACGCCTGGGCCGCAAGAAATGCTCAGAAATTGCGGCAGTGGCCCGCGATGTTTGGCATGACCAGTGTGTTGTCGTAATGTCCAGTGACCGCGCCCTGTGGTTTCGTGCGATCGACGGACGAATGGTAGCACAGTGGCGGTTCGGAGAGCATACACTGTACGAAATCGTTGCCACCAAGCCGTCGGGTCACCTTGTAGGCAAAAGTCGTGAAAGAGTGTGCGGCATCGTGTAGACAGTCCTTCGTTCACTAGGCAATGAAACAAACTAACCCCGTGTTGTCAAAGCCTCGGGTCGGAGCCATGGCCACGAAAGCGAAAGCCGCAGCGGCGGCTGCACAACCGGTAAATGAGCGCCTGGCGCTGGCCACAGCACTGTCTTCCATTGCCACCAAAGGAGACGCCTGGGAAAAAGCCCTGCACGACTTTGCCGAACTGCGCAAGACCACTCTCGTGAATTTGGAAAACGAACTGCAAACCTTCAAACGCCAACGCCAGGAGGCGGAAGAGGAGTTTGAGCACGCCAAGCGTGCCAAGCGCATTGACGTGCAACAAGAGTTGTCCGAATTTGGCTATGCGTCGGCGCTGAAGTACTTGACCGAGCGCAAGGAGGTGGCCATTGCAGCCGAGGAGTTGGACAAGTTGAAGAGTCGCCTGCAAACGCTGGAGGCGTCGTACGCCTCCGAAATCAAGAAGGCGGTAGACGACGAGCGTGCCACGGCCTCTCGCACCCTGGCGTCGGAGAAGCGCATGCTACAACTGGAACACGAGAAATCCATCGCCAGTTTGACTTCGCAGGTGGAGGCATTGAATCGGCAGTTGGCGTCGGCCCGTGAAGAAATCGCCAATGCCGAGCGGCGCCTCGAAGCACAACGCGAACTGTGCAAGTCCATTGCCGAAGCCTGCAAGACACCCTCGGTGGTGCAAAACATGGGCGGCGGTCGCATGCAATAAAGTGAAACGACGCGGTTTATTCGGTTGGTTCGGTGGCGCGCATCTCCTTGAGAAAGGCAAAGCGTTCTTGTTGCGTGGCGTCCAGCGTGCGGTAAAACTGGAGTATTTGAAAGGCCCACAGGCGATGCTCATCGACGGTGCCATCGTTGTACTCCACCAATCCCAGGTACATGCCTGGCGGCAGGTCGTCGTACGGCGAGTCACAGTAGACTGTGTTGATCCGGGTCACAATCTTGGGTGCCGCCATACCGCTCTGGTTACCCCCAGAACAAGAAAAACGTATCCCCAGTGTTCACCGCAAAGCGTTCACAGGCATTCAACCAAGTGGTGGCGGTCGTAACTGATGCACACCAACGTACCCCGTGTGGTGCCCATGCCTTTGCACATGTCCTTCATGTACCGGGTGGCCAGCAGTGTTCCGTCACACCTGTACACGTGAAACTGGTTGTAACACTCGGCCATGATCACAATCACGTTGCCCACTACACTCAACGTGCGGGGAATGAACCGCAAATTCCATTGGTACAACACCGTTCCTTCGGCTGTGCAAACTTGCACGGTTCCCACCAACACCACCACCACGCTGTCGTTGACACAGCCAATCGACGTGCAAGACCAGGTTGCCGGCATCACCCAAGTGGCCAGCGATGTCAGTGTGTCGAGATGCAACGTAACCATACGGGTCTGCGTGTACGCATGTTGCATGGACAACAAAACAACGTTGGGTCCAGCCGCCACTTTGACCCACCGCCAGTTGCGCACCGGTACGGAACGTTTCAAGTGTCCCATAACATCCCAGACTTGCAAGGTGTCGTTTTGGAGTACCACAATTTCCCAACCCCGCACAGTACGAGCCGAGGCCAAAGTGGAATGTGACACTGGCGCCGACCAGGTGCGAAGCCACGTGCCGTCCAGTGCGCTCCAAATTTGCATGCGATCATGCAAGTCCAAAACCGCAATCTCGTCTCCACACACACACGCGTCCACGATGAACAATTCGATAGGGTAGACACGCTTCTCAACTCGTCTCAACTGAGCGCAGGCAAACGCACAGGGAGTGTACCCGTGAATCAAGGCCTGCACGTGCTTTGGAACCGACCTCCACTGCGTGCAGTTCATGAAATGACGGTGTGAAACGGTGCCACTTTGTGGGTTGCGCCTCGAGCACTGCACACGCAGAGCACATTGCGTTGCGCGGTGAGTGGCATCCTTTCGGCGGCGCACCAAGAAAGGCAACCAGAATTCCATTGCCTGCCATGGGTCAAACCCAATCCGCTGTCTTTGAACCCTGTGTCTATCGCCCCACGCCCCAACAGACCGTCCCGTGGAAAGACGTGCACATATCCGGCATCGACGGCAGTGCTATGTTTGCACTCGTTGATTTGGATTTTACTGTGAACGGCAAGTCACACAGCCATCAAGTGGTCACCGGCTACGATGCCAACTACCGACAATTGCTGTGGAACATGGCGCACTGCCGCCCATCCGCGTAAGGCTACACCCAGTTGTACACGCGCAAGTCTGACCCGGCGACGTATAATACGTTGTGTTTCATGTTCAATTCCATGTCCAAAAGATGCCGATAATACAACGAGCGCTGCAAATAGGTGCCAATCAAACCCATTTCCAGTCGATCCGGATTGTCCAGGAAAAACACGGCTACGTACGTTTGGGTGGCTTCTATGACCACTGTGCCTACCGAAGCCAACGACTCGTGCAGAGCCACTTGCGGCGCCCACCGTATTTTATGCGCCGCCGGATGCGCCAAGGGCTGCGCCGACAAATACACGTTGTCCCCTGGTCCAGTTACGTGCAGGTACACTTTGCGCGTGGCAAATGGAGACACTTGTCCCGTAGACACTCGAAAGTGCACCGGCACCGATAGTTCCATCTCGATGCACACCAGCGTGTCAGCACGTGCCTTCGGCATGGGTGCTTGGAACACAAAGTCCAAATCCGCCTTGTTCTGCACGGATTGCTCCGCACCCATGCGAATGGCTTTTTGGTGACACTTTCCAAAGGCCCACGTAGCATTACGGGTTTGTTTCTGGATCTTGTGTCGGTATGGCCAACCACTTTGAGCAATGGCTGGCATCAGTTTCTCCTGCGATACAAAACATTGTGCGCACCCATTTAGATGTGTCGCAGTTGGCGCGGTTGTACGCCGACTTCAACCCCGACGCCATGTTTGATGAAGTGGCTGGTTTATTGCTGCCCGTGGACACAGCCCGCATGTATGCACAGAGGGCCACGTTAGTGCCGAAACGCCCTCCGCCTACAGTGGTCAAGGCTGAGAAGAAACGACTCACCATCGTCATAGAGAACGATTGGGCTGCGGATGAGCCCGAGGTGTGGGCACCGCTGCGCTCGCCTCGCCGTGTTGTTAAGCGGCGCGACTTGGAACCGAGGGAACGTAGTCCAGAACGGAGTACGCCGCACGACCGCAGCCCACGGGAGTCCCGTCCACGACGCAGACAGCACGACGCATCAGGCCGAAGTTGGCGGCGAAGGCGTGAACCCCACCAAGAGGACCATGTTGACCGACGTCTTAAGCGGAGGAGTTGATGGGTCGGAAGCAATGAAACGCAATTCCAAGCCTTGCTCACTGTAGTCGTTTTGAGTGATGGGTTTGGATTGCGACGCATCGAGGCGTGTGTCCGTGCCGGTTATGTAGAGGGCCGTGGTGTAGCCCGGTGGTGTTTGCACCTGGATTTCGCCCAACAAACCGCCCAGATTGGGGATGAACACCTTGTTGTCTTTGACGACCGGACTGTAGTCCAGACGGCATGCATGCACGTAGATGACGGTGGCATCCGTGGCAACACGGGACTGGCTTATTGCTGCAAAAGCCGCTTTGGAATCTGCATGGACAATCCAGTTGTACAGTGGCAACTCTCGCTTTTCTTCGGGTTCGGTTTCTCTGCCAAACCAACTTGACAGCCACTGCATCATGCTAGCACAGAAAGAATGCCACGGTTTGAATCCGTGACGACCGGAATTGGTGCCACACCCATCAACGCACGCGTGTTTTGAAGCGATGGCGGAGTACTATTCCTGTCCACGACCGCCGCATCACACCACGTTTCCCAAGTACGTCGCATCTCAAGGTTGGCATAACTACAAGCATCACGGGAGCCCATTGGCTGCGTGCTCGAATTCGAAAAACGATATAAGTGCAATGCACATGTACTTGCATTATTGCGGCAAACAGAAGAATGGAGCACCAGGCTGCCAGGAAGTGTATGCTGCATTGGAAAGTGCAATCAACGACATGACACCGCCGCTCGAAGTAATTCCTCGGAAGCGTCGCAACCCTGTCGATCAGTGAATGGGCAATTGTGTGGTTTCGTCCGCTGCCTGACATACAAATCTGTACATGATGTGTAAGCAACGATGAAACGACGTGGTGTGCCACGTCGCACTGAATCATGCAAACGAACCCGAATCACGTGTGCTGAGCCTACCTGTACCAAACAACCATCCTTCAACCAGCCCCGGGAGGCTAAGGGTCTGTATTGTGCGGCGCACAAGTATGACGGCATGGTCAATGTTGTGTCCAAACGGTGTGCCCAGCCTGGTTGCACCAGCCAGCCTTCGTTCAACCAGCCCGAAGAGGCCAAGGGGCTGTACTGTGCGGCGCACAAGCACGACGGCATGGTCGATGTCATATCCAACCGGTGTGCTCAACCTGGATGCATCAAACTTCAGCCTACTTTCAACCATCCCGGAGAAGTCAAGGGACTGTACTGTGCGGCGCACAAACACGATGGTATGGTCGATGTGAAAACGAAACGGTGTGCCCAGCCCGGATGCACTAAAAGTCCAGCCTTCAACTGGCCCGGAGAGGCCAAGGGTCTGTACTGTGCGGCGCACAAGCACGACGGCATGGTCGACGTGAAAAGTCAACGGTGTGCCCAGCCCGGATGCACTAAAAGTCCAGCCTTCAACTGGCCCGGAGAGGCCAAGGGTCTGTACTGTGCGGCGCACAAGCACGACGGCATGGTCGACGTGAAAAGTCAACGGTGTGCCCAGCCCGGATGCGCCATACGACCCGTCTTTAACCGGATTGGAG
>CAZLQR010000019.1:0-32770 GCA_964561915.1 uncultured Gammaproteobacteria bacterium
ACAAATGGCCCGCCACATATTGACGAAAGTACCATCGGCGCCAAACACTTGTACGCCGCGGTTGTAGTTGTCAGCCACCAGCACGTGTGTGGTTCTGGTGGTGGCAGCGACAGCAATGACGCCCGGTTGTCGAAACCAGGGGCCACCAAAACCCCGCGTGTCCCACTCTCGAAGGTGTTGTCCATCCGCCGCGGAGAACACCACCACTTTGAAGTGGGTTGTGAGGGTGAGAAACACTTCGTTGTGTTTGGACACTGCCAGGCCGCCTACGGCCGGGATAACAGGGACGCTCCACACCTTCAAGCACTGAAAGGGGGGCAACACGTGATACAAGCCTACGGCGTGCCACAAGTGTGCCGGCACAGTTTGAAAGGCTTGGGGTCGCATGGAGGCTTTTTCAAGGCATTGACGCGTCACGCCCATGCCCCCGGTTTATTCAAACATTTGCAGACATGCATTTCCGTAGTTTCCGACCAGAACATGGCCTTGTCTGGTCACGGCCACAGACATGGGCTCCCGGAAAAGGGCCCTGCCGTCGTCATCCAGCATCCACGCACGGACAAAGGTGCCGTCCAGTCGAAACACTTGCACCCGGCCGTGGCCACGATCGCACACCAGCACTTCGTGGCCGCGGATGGCGATACCTCCCGGACGATTGAAGAAACCCAGGTCACCGCCCCGCGCCCCCCACTTGCGCACAAACACACCTTCCATCGTGAACATTTGCACACGATGGTTGCAGTATTCGGTGACCAGCACGTGGTTGTCCGTTGTTACACACAATGCCACCGGACCGTTGAATTCTCCATCGGCTGACCCTTTCGTGCCCCATTTGCGCACGAACGCCCCATCGGACACCCGGAACATTTGGATGCGTTGGTTGCTAAAATCAGCAACCAGGACGTGGCCCGTTTTGGTCGCCGCTACGCCCATGGGAATCCAAAGCAGGCCATCGGCCGTGCCAGCCGACCCGATGATCCGCACGAATGTTCCGGGTGGTGTGAGTACGTGCAAGCAATGTTGGTCACAGTCTGACATTATCACCTCGTTTTCCGGAGTCACTGCCACGCCACATGGTTTTACCGCATAGTCCGACGTATCCCATGTTTTCAGCAACGTATTATGTATCGATCGAACCACGACGCTATGAGACACAGTGGTGAACACATTGTTGTTTCCACACACGGCAATGCCTTTCGACTTTGTGTCTCGCTGGGTCCACACCAAGCGCGCCTGAAAGGGTGGCAAATTGCAGTAGCCGTGGATGCACCGTTGCAAGTGTGTGGGGACGCTGTCAAACGCCCGAGCCATACGGGGTGCGTGTGTGTGTGTGTGTGCGCGCGCATGGACATGGCATCCTTTGTTTTTTGTTGTAATTCTGTGTTCAAACACGCTACTCTAACAGTTGAACGCGATAGTTGTGCTGGTCGCACACCAGCACGTGGCCCCATCTGGTTGCCGCTATGGCAGTTGGTTGATCAAATTGGTCGTTGTTCTGTCCATGCGACCCACAGACACGTACCCAGGTTCCGTCCAACCGAAAGACTTGAATGTCATGCCTCGCATAGTCGACTACCAACACCTCATCGCCCCGCATGGTAATGTCGTGGGGACACAAAAACTGGCCGGGTGCATAGCCCCTGGATCCCCATTGGCGCAACAACGTTCCGTCCAAACGGAATACTTTGACGCAAGGACGATTCGAATCTGTAACCAATACCTACGTGCTGGTCAGACCCAATCGACTCACTCACCGTGACGCACCTCTCCAGCCTTGGTAACACAAACGCCACAGGGATTTTGAAATTGATCCTGTGCGAATCCTTTCGTGCCCCACTGGCGCACAAACGCGCCAGTAGAGAGCCGGAACACTTGAATGCGACCGTTGAATCCGTCAGCCACCAGCACTTCTCCTTCCTGGGTTACGGCCACGCCTTGCGGATCGTTGAATTGGCCTGTGTCGTGGCCAAACCCGCCCCACTTGCGCAAGAAGGTTCCGTCTGGTCCAAACACTTCTATGCGGTTGTTGCCGCGGTCCACCACCACGAGTTCGCCGTCCTTTGCCACCGCCATGTTCCAAGGGTGATAAAACATGCCATCTCCGATGGCGCGCAAGAGCACACCGTCCAGTGAGAAAACATGCACCGAGCAAGATGCGCTGGCGTAGACTTCGCCCATTTCGGACACGGCCACCGCATTGAACGGATAGCGGCGGACTGTCCGGACCGTGCGTCCTTGAAACGGTGGTAACTTGTGGTAACCACGAACAACTTGTAGCAAATGCGTAGGCACGACACCAAAGGCGCGCGCCATGCCCGAAATGTGTACTCAACGTTGCCCGGCCACGCATTGCGGTGTTTCCTCTTTTTCTTTCATTCGACCATCTGCATGCACGTGGTGTCCACGATGACAACTTGGCCAGTACGCATGGTTGCAATGCCACGGGGCTGGTTGAATTGGCACTTGTGTGTTGACTGTACTCCCAACGCACTCAATATGCGAGGGTAAGCGTGGGTTGTGCCCTGGCGTCCCCATGTGCGCACATAGCAACCATCTTCGGTGAAGACTTGCACCCGATTGTTATGCGTGTCAACCACGAACACTTGGTTGCCGCGCACGGCCACACTCTGAGGACAGCGAAACAAACCACGGCCTGTACCTTCCCCACCCCATTGTTGTACGAAAACACCGTCTGGGCAAAAAATTTGAACCCGGTGAGTTACTTCGTTGACCACAACCACCTGTGATTTCGCAATCAACACGGACTTTTTCATGGAACCGATACCTGGCCGTCGTGCATCAAGGCCAGGCCTCGTGCTCCGAAAAACAGTCCGCTGGCCGAGCCCCGCGACCCCCACATGCGCACAAAGGCCCCATCCGCCAGGCGAAACATTTGAACGCGACGATTGTGCGCATCGCTTACCACGACCTCGTTTTGTGGGGTTATGGCCACGGCAACGGGACTTCTGAACTGGCCTTTGCACGAACCCAAACAGCCCCACATCCGCAAAAATTTGCCGTTGGGTCGAAACACTTGCACGCGGTGGTTGTCTCGGTCCACCACCACTACTTCTCCGCTCTTGGCCACGGCAATACCGGTGGCACGTTCGAACTGTCCCGGGCCGCTTCCCGCGGATCCCCACATGCGCAAAAGTACGCCACTGGCCGAGTAAACACGCACACCATGAGACACGGTGACCAAAATTTCTTGGGTGGGCGACATGGCCACACCTCTCACGTCGGCCACATTGATGGCCCAGACCACTCTTCCGGAAAACGGTGGCAAATTACGGTACGAAACAATGGCTTGCAACACATGTGTGGGCACCGTGCGAAACGCCTTGCACATCTTTGCGGTGGGACGAAACCTAGGCATGGTCGTGGCAAGCACGCGGATGCAGAACGCAGTCGGATTTATGCTTTCCAAGTCTGTGTTTGCACCCCGACCAGTGTGCTAGTCGTAGGCAGTCAATGTGCACCCCAGTCCGCCCAACGGGGCGCTCAATATGAGGACATGGCCGGAGGGTGTGGCCGCCGCGCCTGTTACGGGCAACGGCAAATGGCGCAGACGATGGCACGACAAAGCCACGGCGTGACCTTGAGCAAAACATTGCATGTCACCGTTGGGTCGCACGACCATCACGGCGTGACCACGTGCAACCAAGCATGCGGTTATGCTGATGCCGTCCAAGCGCGTCATGTGGTACGATCCTTCCGGACCATATTCATGGATCCAGGATATGCTCATGTCCAAAGCAATCATCTGTCACGCATCATTGGCACTGCCGCGCACCGATGGCGGCCTTACCCGATTGCGTGGCACATACACTACGCCAGCCACGACATCAGAACGCAAATTCATGCGGCGTGCACAAGTACCGTCCTCCAGGCAGAAAACTAACAGATCACACACCGTAACGACGGCCACGTGCCCACTTTCTGAGACGGCCAAATGGTGCGGGCTATTCCAGCGTGTAGCCAGTTCCGGAGGCGGGCTCAAACATCGCAAGTACGTCCCATGTGCGTCAAACACTTGCACTCGGTGCAATTGCACGTCACTCACCACCACTTCCCGGGTCGGTGCCACCGCAATGGCGCAGGGATGAAGAAATTGGCCCAGCCCGTGCCCTCGGGTGCCCCAAGAGCGTACGGGTTGGTCTTTGCGCAGTGTGTGGACGCAACAAAGGTAGGGCGCAGTGCCATACACGGCACCATCCGGCGACACGGCAAGGCTACTCCATTGCGGCACGTTCATGGTCCATAGCCGCCGTCCTTTGAACCGAGGCGGTCCACGGTACACGGCTATGCCTTGCACTAAATGCACAGGCACTCCACTCCATGCTATCCACATGACGGAATTGACAAGGCACACGGATGCACACATCGAGGAGAAAAAACTTTATTGTGTTGTCCAGAACGCTAGTCATACGCCACCATCAACCTTCGGTCTTGTTCCAACACGATGACGCGACCACTGGGTGCCACCGTCACGTCATGCAAGATGAGACTGTCCCGTCCATCCAAAGTCAAATACCGCGTCGAGACCAACTGGCCACCACCATCTAACACTTGAATGATGTCGGTACCTTGATAGCCCACAATAGCACTGCCACCACGAGTGGCCAAGCACATTCTCCAGTAGTTTGGCAACAATGTGGTGTGATGGGGTGGTGATTGGTCGGTTCTGGCCACGCAGATGCGTTGTAGGATGTGATCTATGTCGCCGGTGCCAATGCTGTCCTCGCCCAAAAGTACCTGATCAAAACTCAGCAGGTACATGCCACAGTTTTGATCCGACCTTGTCATCCGGCAAAAAGACTACACCAACTGGAAACCACGTGGGAACTGAACCCACTGTCATAGTTCTCAACAACGCACCATCTCTCAAACGGCGCATTTGCACTTGTTCTTGACCCACCACGGCCACTTCGTTTTTCAAAGACAAAGCAATGTGGAACGGTGTGCCAGCCGGAGACGCCAGCGTGTGCGAGAAAATGCCTTGGGCACAAAACACCAATACCTTGTCCAGTTTGATGTCCGCAATGATGACCTCGCCCGTCGGCGCCACAGCCATGTGAACCGGATCAAACATTTCGTCCTGCTGGTTTCCTTGCGGGATGGCACCCCACAGACCTAATGGAGTTCCGTCTAGCGAGAACATTTGTATGTTAAAGTAACCCTCAACTGCCTTGAGCATGACATACACAATGCCAGCGTTTGTGACAGCCAGACACTGCGCGCAGTTGGAAAATGTTATAGCCCAGACTTGCCGCCCCATGAAACACGGTAGTCCGCGGAACAGGTCAATACGTTGCATGACGTGCCGAGGCACTTGGCCAAACGCCGCCGCAAAGTTGATTGCACTTGTTGGGGTACCGTGGTCACTACTGCGATTCGCCACATCGAACGATCGTTTCATTGAAGCGCGGGTGAGCGAGCCAACCCAAACCGTCGGTTGAGGTGGGTGTTACTTTGCGCCAGTGTAGTCGGGACCCAAAATGATGCGTCGCAACTCTTGTGCGTAACCTTCGTATGTGGCGCGGTATGCACTCTGCAACGTGTACCGGTGTACTGTGCCATTGATGTACAGGTCCAAGTAGTAGATCCCCACCGATTGGCTCTGGTGCATGGTGTACCCAAACGACACGATGTGCTTCACGTTAAAGGCCACGTTGCGAAAGGACACATCAAAGTCGTTCGGTTGGAATTGGCTGGGCACATACACGTCGTGCAACGTCAGGTGCGACACTGGTCCAGCGGTGGAAAGGGTGAACAAATTGTTCTTGGACATTGTGATAGTCCAGAATCTATGTTTCACTGGCGCCAGTTGAACGGGGAGGACCGTTACGGTCCGTTTCACAAGTGTAGCAGAACCAATATGCGAGTTGGTTTTTAGCGGGGTTGCCACCCGCATTCCATCTTTGCGCCGACGGAGGGAGCCATCATGGCCCGCAACACCCCATTGTATTGCGTAGACATCCACCATGTGGACGATCGCATGGCTCTTGACATTCGCATGGTTTCGCGGAACCACACCCAGTGTTACAACATTGCGGCGGCGTATGCCATGAATCCGGAAACGTACTACACGCCCACGTGCCGGGCGTGCTTTCAAGATGCGACCAGCCGTCCAAGTCCGTCGGTGGGCCAATTGGGCAAGCGTCCAGTTGGTCCGCACGTGATCCGGTGTCAACCCCGGTTCGGCGCGTTGTCGTCCGTGGACGCGTTGTGCGAGTTGGGTGTGTCGTACACGTTCAAAATGGACACGGTGTATCCGCAAAGCGTGGCGAACGCCAGCGACGTGGACGAGGCGTTTTGCAACGTGTACAACGACGGGTCGGCCGAAGTGGCCCACATGAAGCCTCAAATCTTGTCTGCTCCCCACAGCCCCATTGCTGTGGTGAGTCTGTTCAATCCGGCGGATCGCCGATGCCATTGCCAAGATTTGCAGTGCTCGGGGTTTGTTCCAGAGCGCATTGTGGTGGATGCGGGTCACACGTTGCGGCCCGGTGTTTGATTTTCAAAATGAACGTGTGTGCGCGCGCGGTGTTGTCTCGGTGCCGTGCTTGGACGTGTGTCTCGCAGCACCTCGTTGCGTGCGTGTGGTCGTGGTTGCGTCGCGAGCCTCGGTTTGTCTCCTTTCAACCCATTCTGATCCTGGGCGGGGTCTACGCGCTGCGGCTGTCTTTGGCGGAAGACGGTGGCGAATTGTTTGTTGCCCATTCGGAGCAAGTTGATGTTTACGACATGGGCCATGTGGGGCGGCTGCTGCGCCACTGGACCGTGGCTGTGGAATACGCCGTGAATCCAGTGGACATGTATGTTCATGCCAAGACTCAGCGCGTAGTTGTGTTTGGCCAGTCCGACGTGTACACGTATGCCTGGGACGGGACGTTGGTGCATCAATGGGGCGAGTATCTGCGCTGGGTGTTGCGCGGGTATGACATCACTTGCAACGAAATCTATGCCAGTGCCAACACTAATGTGGTGGTGGGCAACGCGCAACGCAGTGCACCGATGCGCCAGTGGGGCCCCTCGCAACACGTGACTGCCATTCGTACGTTGGGGTCGGGACTGGTGTTGGCGATTTTGAGTCGCTTCAGCACGGCTGCCTCGCAAACGGGCGTTGAACTGCGTCGTGCGGTGGATGGCACTGTGCTACACAAGTTGTACCAGGGACATACTTGGGATGCGGTGGCACACGATGGCGTCGTGTTCGTTCTGTGCTGCAACCAAATCATCTTGGTTCGGCTCTTTGACGGGGCCCCAGTGGGCCAGTGGACGTCCCTCAGCCACATCAACTCCATCACAGTGGCCCAAGACGGACGTCTGGTCGCCAGTGACGGAGGCCGGGTGTATGTGGCAGTACACTAATCATCTACCGTGTGACCAGAATCGAGTGTCAACTTTCGGGAGCGCCATGTCGTTCCACACCTTCATGCGGTGCACTCCGCGTGCGTTTGATGTTGTGCCACACCTGCGTGCCCGCGTGCGATCGTTCCTGTGCCGGCCACCCCGGTGCCAATTTGTTCGGCCAGACCACGCCGACGAGTTCATCCGGGTGGCGGTGGCCGGGTGCGGCACCCACCTGTTTATGGCGCATTCGATGCAAGTGCATGCGTACGCTCTCGCGGCGTCGGGCATCGTGTCGCCCTCGTGGGATCTGTTGGTCCGCGGCAATCTTGGCACAGTAGAACTGTTTGCCGATGAGGCCACTCACCGGGTTTTGGTGGTGTACGGATCCACGCTGACGTTGGTGTCGTGCGAAGGACTGGTTTTGGCTGTGCACCAGAGACTGTCCATGAAGTGGATGGCGTTGTGTTACGACTTTGGCCGAGACGAATTGTACGCCATACACGAGAACTGCATCCAAGTGGAAACGTTGGCGGGGCACGTGGTCCGTCGGTGGGGCCAACACACTCAATGGCCCTGCCAATTGAAACTGTTGGGTCACGAAGGGTGGGCCTTGGCGTACACTTCGACCGGATTCAACGTCGTTCACACATCGGACGGTGCCGTGGCGTTTCAGTGGTGGTCCGGTGGCGTGTGGGACTTTGCCGTGCACGACGGTGTGGTGTTGGCCGCCTGTGTGGCTTGTATCAACCTGTTTCGGGTGTGCGATGGGACTCTGGTGGGACAGTGGCGTTTCTTGCGCAACATAGATGCCATGGCAGTGACCCGCGGTGGCCGGTTGATGGCCAGTGCCGGATGGCGTGTGTACGTCCAACAGTTCGAATAAACCTCCCCAGAAGAGTTGGCGTGCGTTGCCGTTTTGCTTTTGGCACACACACACATCCATGTGGCGTCTGGTGTCGCGGCACTTGGTCGCGCAGGTGAATTCGTTTTTGTGCCGACCACCACGGTACCGCTCGTTCCGGCCGGATGCCAGTGGCTTGTATGTCCGGTTGGCTGTGGCTGAGTGTAGTGGCACGGTGCTGGTGGCGCATTCCAGACAAGTGTGTGTGTACGATGTTGCCACACAGTTTGGCAGTCAACTCCAAATATGGCCGTTGGCCAGCCGGTCTGGCGAAGGGATCGGGCCTGTCACGGGAGTTGACTTGGTCGTTGACGAAGCCAGTGGCCAGTCGATCTTGATGCGCAAATCTGCCGTAACCTTGTTTGCGCGCGATGGAACTGTGCTGTACACCCGGATCAATGAGTCACTGTTCTAGAATCCGTTGTGTTATGATTTTGCTCGCAATGAACTCTACGTCAGACACCACTTTCGCATCTACGTGGAAACGTTACACGGACGGGTTTTGCGGCAGTGGGGCGGCGACAATTGGTCGTATTGCGTCATGAAACTGGCAGACCAAGGGCGGGCGTTGATGTACAATGAACGTGGGTTCAACGTGGTGTGCACCTCGGACGGCCGCATAACGCGGAATTGGTGGTGCAAAGACGTGTGGGACTTTGTCGTGCACGGTGGTGCAGTGTTTGCTGGAACAAGCCGTGACATAAAGGTGTACCGGTTGTTGGACGGAGTGCTTGTAGGTCGGTGGCGTGGTTGGCAACACATTGATGCGCTTGTCGTGGCCCGAAACGGTCGTCTGGTGGCGTGTGATGGCCGGAATGTGTTCGTGCAATGCCAATGAAGCGGCATGTTTGCAGAAAACGAAACGCCCCAATGAAACTCGGCGTAGAGGGTGGTGGCCTACGCGCTCACACTTTGCGCATGTGGCGCGCGGTCCCGGAACACTTGAAACAAACGGTGGCCTCGCACTTGAGGCGCACGCCACGGTTTCAATCGTTTCAACCTAACTTGCGCCCCGATGATGCTTACGTACGGTTGGCTCTCGCGGTGCGGCGCAACGAATTGTTGGTGGCGCATTCTAGCCGCATGGAGATCTACGACGTCACCGAGCCGGGCTGCTTGCTTGGGCACTGGAACATGGACTTGTCCAATCCAATTTCTTCAGTCAGACTGGATTTGGATGAAGTCAGCGGCCGCGTGGTGGTGTATGATGGCGACACAGTGATCATGTATGCCTTGAACGGCATCGAATTGGCACGACGAACCATAATCCCGTGGTTGGGGACACCAACGTTTTACGATTTTCGCCGTGATGAACTGTACGTATGCCATCGTGCTTATGTCGAGGGCAGAACCTACCACCGTGCCTACGTCGAGGTCGAAACCTTCCTTGGGCGCAAAATACGAAAGTATTCCGGAGCGGCGTGGCAAACCATTGGTCATTTGCAAATGCTCGATAACGGGATGCTGTTGGTGGTCCGTCGGGATGGGTTGTTTGTGTGCCGCCCAACCGATGGCCTACCGCTGCACGTGTGGGGGTGTGACAGTGTATGGGACTTGGGCGTGCATGACAACACGGTGTATGTGGTGAGCAATGGAGCCATGAAAATGTTTCGACTTTCCGATGGCCGTTACGTGGGGTCCTGGCACTCACGCATAAACATCAACGCGATGGCAGTGGCGCGCAACGGACAAATCTTCGTGAGCGATGGTTACCGTGTCTATGTGCCACAGTAAAGAGATCTGTGAGAACCCCAGAAACAAGTGTGTGTGTGTGCCGGAGAGTTTATCGTATCACACACCTTCGCCATGTGCCACCGTCGGTGCGGCAACGATGTGTGGTGCTCGGATGTTGCGTGTGTGCTGATTTTGGTGGGTGTGTTTGTGGCCGGTGCCGTGATGCTCGGCGTGGGCAGCAACGTGCGGGTGGATCACACCGCTTCGGTGTTGCAAGACGCAGTGGCGTTTTGTTTGAACGACACGTGCATGCAAAACTGTGCGTGGTGGGGCAACGCCACGCGGGTGAAAACCACGCCGCGAAACGACTTTTGTGGCGGTGTGTGCCAGTGTCCTTTGTCACAACAACTGCCATGCTTTCAAGCCTGTGCCCCAATGTGGGATGCGGCACAAGTGGGCGAGCACACGGAGAAGGACTTTGGCCAGTCGGTAGCGGTGGTGGGCATCGTGTTGATGGCCATAGTCGGCTTCATTGGAGTCGTAGGAGTGGGCTTTGCCGTGGTTTTGGACAGTTGGAAATGAAACAATTCATTTTGCAAACAATGTTTCGCATTGCGTTGTGTTGTTGACTCGCTCCTTCCTCCAAAACAAACTCCAAAAAAAAGAGATGCTAAGGAATCGCCCGGAAAGTTGGAGGAAATGATGAGTGTTGAACATGCGACCGGGTCGCTGATAATGTACATTGTTTGTTTACACGCTACAATGACCTAGAACACTACGATCCCTTAGCACCCACGGAACCCCGGGGTCAATGGAGGTTTATTTCTGCTCGGGGCACACTTGGGTCTTCTTCCACGGTTGCATGAGCAAGAAGAGGATCAACGTGAACACCACGGCATGGATGACCACACCCAACACGCTGGGCTTGCCTGTGGGATCCACCAACACGTGCTTGCCCCGACCAAACACCTTGTTCAGTGTCTCGTACGTCCACGGCAAGGCCACGGCAAAGAAGAGGGCGCCGGACGCGGCGGAGTAGCCCAGTTTGGTGACGGCGGAAACTTTCTTGCACCCGGTGCCTGACATGACCGACTCGTTTCTTGGTAACAGTCGAGTTTTTTTTCCGTCGTGGTACAGGCAGAGTGCGAGTCGGCAATGGTTTCATTGGATACTGGGGGGTTTTGCAGCCAAAACGCGGTGTTGTTGGCGGTGCTCCTCGGTGCGCCGCGTGAGTTCAGCCAGTCCAGAGTGGCACCGGTCATAAAACGCCACATTGACACCTACCTTCCAGTTGCATTGGTGGCACGCGTACATGAAGGCATCGCCATGCATTTGCCGCTCCCGGTGCATGGTGAATCCCTGGTACTGCGGCGGGTCGCCGCCCAGTTGATGGTAGGTCTGGTGCACGGCCATGTCACGGAGTTGCGCTGCACTGGGACATCGATCCGCCTCGCGCCCACGGTATTCCATCACTGGGCTGCCCACCACACGGGCCGCCTGGTCCAAGCATACTTTGCAGACCCACGTGCCGTGCTTGTCCACCCATTTGTACTGTTGCAACAGTGTCTCTGCTGGTTCTGGGTAGCGTTCGGGGTGTGCCACACAGTCAACGTGAACCTGGGCGGACTCGGCTGCGGCAGCCATGGCCAGCACACCATGTATCACGCCACCGTTGATTTGTTCGGAGACTCCCGTCAACGAAGCAACCGCAACGACACCGTGGGACTGTTGGGATGGCGGGTCTTGTGGGCCTGGTGTTGCAACACAATGCTGCCCAAGAGCGAGGCCAGAGAAACAGCCAGCACTACCGCTCCAGTTCGGGCCTGTTGCGGGCGGTCCCACATGTACAACGCCACCGGCAGCAAAATGTACGAAAACCACTGGGCGGCGGCGGCACCCCAGTCGTACTTGTTGAGGTCCTTTTGTTCGTGGTGATGCACCAGTGGCACGGCCGGCATCAACAGCAAGGCGGCATACATCAACGCCGTGCCCACGGTGCTGGCGGCGCGAAGGTTCTTGGAGCCTACCAGTCCTTGGCCACCGGCAAACGTGGCCGACAAGTAGGCCAGAGTGATGGTCACCAGTCCCACCATAAACGTAGTCCAAGTCACAGCATTCAACACGTGATAACCAGAAGGCATGGGTGTGCAAGAAAGGTTGGGAGAAAAAAAAAAAGAACCACTGGTGCGGTTTACTTGATACTGGGACAAAAACCCATCCTTCACTGGGGTTTGACCTGGCGGGCTTTGAACTTTTCATGCATCATCTGGCGGATGTTGTGCATGTAGTTGTCGGTGCACTTGAGCAGAACGTCGATGTCATCCATGAGTTGTTTGGACGGCTCGCGCCCGTGGTAATGCAACGTCAACTTGCGGATGGCCTCTTCGATGTTGGCGCGGTACCGACTGGCCTTGAGTTCGTACGAGACACTGACTGGCGCTGAACTCGACAGAAGGATGTAAATGCCCACCAGTCGGTCCAAGTTCAACTGGATGGCGTCGATGGCCTCTGGATTCAACACTTTGTAATCGGTCATGCGTTGCACCGCCTCCTGGGCATCGGGGGCGTGGGGCAAGTTGATGATCCGGCGGTGCAAATCGGGATCTTGGGTTTGCGACTGGGCATGCATCTGGCCTTTGGTCTTGACCAGTGTGGCCAAGACACCCACTGCTGCGCCACAGGCTGCTCCCACCAGTCCACCCCGCGTCATTTGCCACACCAAGGCTTGGTTCATGGTGAGTCACCGTATTGTTCTTGAACGTTCGTGCTTCTTGTGCCGCGGTGCAAACGC
The DNA here is from genome assembly GCA_964561915.1 of uncultured Gammaproteobacteria bacterium. Classification (GTDB taxonomy): domain Bacteria; phylum Patescibacteriota; class Microgenomatia; order UBA1406; family GWC2-37-13; genus CAZLQR01. Next base: position 12,723 of record CAZLQR010000019.1, read on the forward strand.
AAGATCCGGCGCGGCATCAACATCCGGTAAGTGCCACGGCATCGATCCAGGCTACCAACCACTGGACCCAAGTGAGGCCCACGAAACGTCGGGGCCGCAGGCGAGGTCGAATCCTGTGCCACCCACGCTACATCACAACTCACGCACAGCACCGACTTACATGTCGCCAAGGGGTTTGGAGGTGTGGTGTTTCTTTCATGGGTGGTGGTATGCAGAAAACAACGTACGTTACGAAACCGACACCGAAATCGTCCGTGACTCGTCATTCGTCCATCCGCCCCTATTTCACGTTGAGCCATGGAGTCTGGAACCGCGCGGAAGCGCAAGCACATCCATGTGATGACCGACTTTGAATTGAAGATGCTAGACGCGCGCCGGCATTTGGGCGTGGAGGACCATGTGCGCAAGATGCGGCGGGCTTTGGCAGCCCTGGCGGCCGCGTGTGACGAGACGCTCCCGTGCGGGGTGTGCTTGGAGAGCGTAGGCAACGGGCGTATGGCGACGCTGCCTTGTGGCCACGCGGTGTGCTTGGAATGCATTCCGCACCTTCTGGCCTCGTATTTGAAGGGCGTGCCACGCGTGTCTCGCATTCCGTGTCCAGGTGCCAAGGCCGGTGGCGGTGCGCCGTGCCACGCCACTTTGCCGGTGCCCATGCTGTTGGCCAAAATTCCTCCTGGACCCGTGGCACGCGATTTGTGCGTGGCCTATGAGTACACGCTGCACGAAGAAGTCATTCGCGATGCCGTGCGGGCTCAAATTCCGGATGCGTTGGGCCATCCGACTCTGGTGGAATACCGCTGTTGCCTGCGTGGGTGCCAATGGCTGCACCTTTTGGTGCGCAACGAGGCGCGGGGCATGGACCTGTTGGTCGTTTGCGAGCGGTGCGCCATGACGCAATGCACTGGTTGCCAACAACTGGTGTCCACGGGGGTGGTGGAATTCGAAGCGCCCGAAGATTTGCACAAGGCGGCGTGCAGAGGACCATTGCACCGGCCCGTGGCGGTGCGGGCCGACGTGGGCGATCTGTCTGCGGTGCGCCGCTTGTCCCATTTGACTGCGGAGCAACAGAACCATGCGTGGTGCGCCATCAATCGCATCGTCGAAACGGGGTTGGCTGGCACCAAGTGTCCGTCATGCGATCGCCTGGTGTCCAAAGACACCAACTGCACCCACCTGACATGCAACGCAGTGGGCCCATCTCCGGGCTGTGGCGCCTCCTTCTGCTTTTGTTGTGGCGGGCGCTTTGCCCGCAACGGCAAAGAGTACGTGCAAGGGCTGCAAGACGACGACACCCACCCACGCTTGGCGTTGATGCACTACAACTTTTCGCCCACGTTGCATGCGATCCCGTCGTTGGAGTTGCCGCGGCTGAACCCGCCGGACCCGCCGGCAGATGACACCTTGGTCAACGGCACCGAAGTTCATTTGCCCCCGTTCTTTCACAATGATGGTTGGGGACACGTTTTCCACCCTGACGTGGCCACTCCGGCTGGCCGGTGTCCCACCACACTGGGGTCGTTGCTCAACCAGTACCCGTGGTTTACGCCGCCGCCGGGACAAGCCCAACGGTTTTCCAGCGCCGAGGCCGAGCACTGGGTCACGCAACGGTGGAGCGAGTTGAAGGTGCTGCGTGGATTGTACGCGTGGAGCCAAGAGCACCGGGTGCGCAAAACGGTGCTGCGTCAACTTTTGGCGCACCCTCGGTGCTTGGCGTCCAACATGGAGTTTGTGCACCAATGGGTGGCCCAGGGCGCTGAGAAGGCCGCTGTGTTGCCACCCACGGCTATGTTGGCCTATGAGCAAGTGGCGTGTGCTCCACAGCCTACTTATCCGCTGCCCGCGGCGTCGGCCGTCCGCAAGCAACGCGAAGCCAGTCTTTGGGCCAAGAACAATCTGGCCTGGCAACGGTGGGTGTTGTGCGGAGCACTTTCGGCGCAGTCCCCATCCGATGCGTCATCACCCGCAGTGCCTGCGGTCCGACGCACCATAATCGTTCTGGAGTGAAACAACCCGCTTCTTGGCGCAGAAATACAGAAAATTCAACGGATGCCGTGTGTTTTGTTTGAGTTTCCGTGGCGTGACAAACGGCAAAAAAAGAGGCCAGACATGCCAGCAGCCTTTTGCGCTGTGCCAACGCATCTGGTCGGTGTTATTCGCACCTACCGGCAATGGCCACGTCTCCAGGCCACGCCCTCGTCCACTTGGGGCTTTCCGTTCCAGCCGTTTCACGTGGCGGTGAGTAGGACAGGCGAGGTGTTTATGACCGGTTTGAGCCACCACTCCGTGCACGCCTTCTCGGCTGCCGGTGTCGAATTGCGTCAGTGGGGTGGACGAGGCTTCGGCGCGGGGAAATTCAACAACCCCCATGGCCTCGCTGTGGCGGACGGCGGCGAAGTTGTCGTGGCAGATTCGGACAACCACCGCGTGCAAGTGTTTCGCGCCGACGGCACGTTCATCCGGCTGTGGGACACGCAAGGCCGCGGCGGCAAAAACACGTATTCGTATCCGCGTTGCGTGGCTGTGACCAAACGCGGCGAAGTTGTGGTGGCCGAATACGGCACCGCGCGCGTGCAAGTGTTTCGGTTGTCTGACGGCTTGTTCCTTCACCAGTGGAAATTCCAAGAATTTGTGAGCGATCCCGCCGATGTGCATGTCACGGCCCATGACGAGGTGTGGTGACAAATCTCAGTGTGTGCCTTACAGGGATGCAGGTGCTCGTGGCGGACAAGTGGCAACAGCGTGTGCAAGTGTATCGGCTGTCCGATGGCGCCCTGCTTTGGACCTGGGGTGTGAAGGGTTACGTCAACGGCCAATTCGAAGATCCGTGCGGCGTGGTGGCCCGTGGCAACGAGGTGCTGGTCGTGGATGAAAGCAGCAGCCGTGTCCAAGTGTTTGGATTCGACGGCACCTTCGTGCGCGTGTTGCGAACACGGTCTCTGGGATATGCCGCCTTCCGAGCGCCTCGAGGGCTCGCCCTGACACCGTCCGGACATGTGCTGGTAGTGGATGCGAATTGGGGTGGGGGGGAGGCACATGTGTTTGAATAAAACGCCATTACCATGGCCGATCAGAGGGAACCAGCAGACGCTAGCAGTGTGTTTACTTCACAAACTGTGCAGTCTTCACCCGTCGATTTCGTCGTCGGGATACCACGACACCCGGTGGGTAAACCGTCCATTGCGGATGTACTCGGGGTACTTGGCTCGCATTTCGCGCAAGGGCGCATTGGTGGTGCACACGACGATGACACCCGGCATTTCACACCAATCGTCAAACAGGGCCGACAACGAAGCCTTGTCCCGGGCGTGCAAAAAATCACTCGTGACTGGTCGGCGCAAAGGCGGTGCGTCGGTTTCGTGGCTTTCCATCTTGCCACCAGCCGTGGCTTCGCCGCCGCCCGGCAGCATCTTGGACTGCCGCATGGCCAACTCAATGTCATCGATGACCACAATCAAGGGTTGATGGTCCCGTTTGTACCACAGCACGTCTATTTGCAGCACGCCCACGGCCGAAGGGTGGAACCCATGCACCAACAGAGGTTTCAACGCCAACAAATGTTGGCCAATGATTCGCCCCATGGCCGTTTTGCCCATCCCAGGTGGTCCACTCAACAGCAAGACTTTGTTGTTGGCGTCGGCATCGCTGGGATTGAGGTCCAGTGTTTTCAACACGGCCAGTTGATGGGAGTGGGCCACCGCTGGAAGCAACAATGTCCGGCGCACTGCGGTGTACCCATTCTGTCGCTCAAACAGTTGCACGCTGTCCACGCCGGAAAAGGTTGGCTGTGCACTGCACTGGCTTACGAATTCGGCCAGTCTGTCATTGCCTAGCCTTTTCCACAGGCGCCACGTCGACAACGTGTACACGCCGCGGCCATAGGGTTCCTCTCGCACCACCATGATCGGGGCGGTCCACCGCCACCACACGAAATGGCGGCCATTTGCCGGCCGAGAGTCCGTCAAATTCACGTGGCTGGTTCTAGCCAGCAAAAACCGATCAATACACCGCACCACTTTGGGATCTTGGACTTGTGCCGTGCTCAACACCAGTTGGCCCACAAATTCCAACAGCACCGTGTGAAACACACTCAACACGCCCATGAGCGGCAACCATTTCAACCAATCGACGGGCGATTCGGGCGTGGCTGGTTTCATGGTGACCAGATGGATGCGGACGAACAACGGTGTGGCCGTCCCACGGACACATTCACGCGCGATGGCCTATGCAGAATGCCTTACAGAGTTTAGTTTTTTTCCGCACATACCCGGCACTCGACAACGGCCATGGCTCGTTCGGAACCATCGGCGCCCTTGCTGTCGACACAGACGCCGGCGGCCCCGTGGTGCCAACGGTCCCACAATCCGTGCGGTGACGTGCTGGGCCTGGTGGGAATTCTGGGCTATTTTGCAATGAGCATCATCATGATAGTTCATGGGTCGCGTCTGACCGTGGACCACACCGAGGCTGTGTTGCAAGCGGCGTTGTTCCAGTGCACGCGCGATCCGTGTGTGTACCCCTACCAGTCTCGTTGCCTCGTGTGGAGCAACGCCACCCGCGTGGTTTCGGAACCCGAGTCGCAGTTTTGCGCTTTCCTGTGCAATTGCACGGAACGACTGGGGTGCGTGTCGGTGTGTGCCCAAGCATGGGAGGCCTTGCAAGATCCAGTGGAAACGCAACACAATTGTACGCGTGGACTGTGTGTAATGGGATTGATCTTGCTGGTTCCCATGTGCGCGGCTCTGCTCTTCGTGGCGTGCATGGCCTTGGCCCAGCGGCGGCGTCGGTAACTTTTACAGGGGCTAGTCCATGACAGTCAATTGGTAACCGCAGCCTGACCACACCAAAAGATACACCAACCCATTGGCGCTGACGATACGTGCGTCTTGGGTGGGTGCGCGTGGGTCGTCGTTGACTTCGTGGCACCGGTGCCATTTCCCGGTCGCGATGTGATACACGATCCATGCTTTGGATGCGTCGTGATACACCAGCACCTCGTTGCCCCGCAAACACACGCACTTGGCCGCTTTGGTGTGCAGAAGGAACGGCCAGCAGACTGGTATCAGCATCACCGTGTCCCGCATCACTTGGGTGCCGTCACGAACCGAGAAGACGGCCACACTGGTGTGTGAGAGCACAGCCACATAGTGTTCCGAGGCGGCTATGAACCGTGGGCATTCACCTAGGTAGGCTTGCGTCGCCCACTGCATGCGCACGCGTCCCGTCTCGTAATCCACCACCATCAACGCACGGCTGGGCTCCCACATGTGTCGGCACAGTGCCACCAACGTGTGGGATCCGGAAAAGCACAGTTGTATCATTCGTTGGTGGGCCGAGAGGGGCGGAGTCCAGTGACGCAACGCCTGCCCGTCCATAGAGGCCACGGTTAGGCCGACTCCATCGGTCAGGATGACGTGGGGTGTGGCTTCAGACGACACGGCCAAGTCTTGCAACGCACCCAAGGGTTCCGGCACACCCCATTGTGTCAACAAATCACCCGCAGCACTGCAAACCCTCACCACGTGATGAAGCCGAGCGCCCAGCACCAGGCGTCCGTCGCGTGTCACGGCTAGGTTCGACACCCCACCGGCCAAGTCCAAGCAACGCAACACGCGCCGTCGAAACGGTTGCAGGTAGGCTACCACTTGTTGCATCACATTGGTGGGCACTGGCCGGAAGGCCCGGACACGGTGCATGGTACTGCACTTTTGAAGAAGTCACACACGCGGTACCGGTGACAACGCACCCGGTATAGAAACTCTGGTTCTGGATGTGTTGGGCCAGTTGCAACGGTTCCAAACGAAAAAAAAAACTCATTGCAACAGTAAACGAAAATGTCGCGGTGCCAGTGGTTGCCCCGCGGCACGTGTGGCCAAACCCAGTACGAAGAGCAAGAGTTACACGACTTGGCCGAGGCCTGTGGTGTCTCGTGGGTCGACCGCAACTACGACGAAGTGTGTGGTGACGTAGCCGGTGTGTTGCAGCGCCTTGATGCGTGGAAACTCCAGTCGGAGCGCAAGCACGATGACTTGGACTCCATTACGTCTGAAATCAAAACCTTGCGGGCTTTGTTGGCGCAGTTCAGTGACGACCACGCCGATTCAGAGGTGGCGTCCCTGCTTCGGCGTCGCATGCGGACGTTGATGGACGAGCAAGTGGAACTGGGTCGAACCCGGGCCCGTGAGTTAGCCACACTAGAAACAACACGCCAGCAGCAACGAACTGAGGACGTGCAATGTGAGGGCATGGATTTGGTGACGTTGGATGAGTTGAATTACAGCGATCCCGACGTCATCAGCATTGTTGTGCAGGCCGACCGACCCAACCGACCACAGTGTTACCGGCGTCCCCAACTGCTCAAGGCTATGCTCAGTGCCACGCCGCTGTTTGAATGGTCGCGGCGGGTTCCACCAGATACGTGGGAGCCGGGCAACCCTCTGTTGCAAAGCATATTTTTGTTGCCGCTGGGCAATTTGGCCCTGACCGCCCAGGGGTACCAAAACCTGGCCGATCCTCACTTTCGGCAGTTCCGGTTGGTAGACGTGGGCGAACGTACGGTGGGGGCTTTGCACCACACGGCCAGCGCCATCTGGAATGCAACGTTGCGGGTGTACCACGCCGAACCCTTGGACGCTCCCGACTTTGCTCACTACCTGGATGGATGGAATCTGTTTTATGTCAACCTGGTGAATCTGAAAACGATGTGGCACCAGTATTTCCCCCTCAAACGGTATGTGTTGATGTCCAGTGCCTTTGCGGTGCCCGATGAAAGCGAATACCTGGGAGGGTTGGACGACTGGCAACTGGAGGCCTTCCAGCGGGGCAACCAAAAGATGGCGGCGTACGTGTACCGAAGAACCTTCCCACTGGCTGGACAAGATGTGGTCCCCAGTTCGTTTGTGTCCTGGGATGCGATTCACACCGCCCCAACGTTTCAGCCTTTGCTGTACCTTACGGATTTGGCCAACCGGTTGTACATCTACGGCTTGACTGTACGCATGGTCAACCCGTGGGCGTTTGCCGCGACACAAATAGAACTGCAACAAATCGACGAGCACGTATTTGGATTGCAGTTGGTAGAGGGTCGGCAGCCCACACTCCAGCAACTGCGTGCCGCTTACGACTGGGAGGTGGCGTATGTGACGCGTCATTTTGGCAACCGCAACTACCTCCTGGGCATGGTGCACCAACTGCTCTTAGCCATGCCGCGCGACTTGGACGAAATGTACCGGCAACGCTTGCTGTCCACGTTGAGTGGACCGGTGATGGCGCCCCTCATCAATCTGGACGGCTTGTTTTATGCGTTTGCGGGCGACACGCCCATCAGTTTGGTAGCGCCGCGCGAGCCCTTGATCCCGGCGCTTCCCGATCGCAGCGAACCGTTGGACGCGGACGAATCGTTTGTGCCCCTGCGCGACATCACCGAGCGGAATGGCTACGACGCCCTGGACTACAGCGAAGCCCTGGGTAACCGGTTGCGCCTGTACGACGAGTACGCCCGAGCCGAGGTGGCCGACAACGAGAGGCGTGACGCAATGGGTCGCGTCATGCGCAACCTGGAGCACGAGTTGAAACACGCGAATCCCGACTATCCCGAAACGGTGACGCCGGTTCAAATTGGCTCCATGTTTGAGTGGGAAGTGAATTTCTTGCTGACGTTTTTCCCCTTGTGGAATGACGTGTACGCCCTGGCACGGTTCATTGGCACCCAGTTTTTGCCGCCTGACGAGGCCGTCATTCACAGCCGAAGTACCCAGTACCGCAAGCGGCTTTTGGCACACCTGTTCCAATCCATTTCTGGCGACCGCCTGGATTTTCAAGAACTGTTTATCCAAGTGGGCCCTCATGTTCCAGAGGAATGAAATGCTAGGACTGGTCCTTGAAAAAACCTGGCATTTAACAAGAAAGTGGTGCCAATGTCGCGGTGCCAGTGGTTGCCTCGCGGCACGTGTGGCCAAACCCAGTACGAAGACCAAGAGTTGCACGATTTGGCTAACGCCTGCGGTGTCCGGTGGACCGACCGCAACTACGACGAGGTGTGTCACGACGTGTCTGGTGTGTTGCAACGTTTGGACGTATGGAAACTCCAATCCGAACACCCACACACTGACCTGGACGCGGTTACGTCTGAAATCCGAACGCTGCGTAGTTTGCTGGCGCAATTCAGCGAGGACACGGCCGACTCCGAAATTGTGGCTTTGCTCCGGCGCCGCATGCGAGCCTTGATGCCACAGCAAGAAGCACTGGGTCGAATCCGCGCGCGCGAATTAGCCAGCGAAGAAACGGCACGGCAGCAACAGCGGACCGAAAGCGTGCAGTGCGACGGCGTTGACTTGGTGACGTTGGACGAGTTGGATTACAGTGACCCCGACGTGGTCAGCATCGTCGTGCACGCCGACCGACCTGGACGGCCGCAGTGTTACCAACGTTCGCAACTCCTGGCAGCCATGAGCAGTGCCACACCGCTGTTTGAATGGGCACACCGCGTGCGCGACAACTCGTGGGAACCAGGCAATCCACTGCTGCAAAGCATCTTCCTGCTGCCCATCGGCAATCTGGCTATTACGGCCCAAGGGTACGTCAATCTCTCAGACGCGGCCTTTCGGCATTACAAACTGGAGGAGGTGGGAGAGCGTGTTGTGGGTGCACTGGTACACACGGCCAGCGCCATTTGGAACTCCAAGGTGCGGATCTACCATGTGGTGCCCACCGCGGCTTCGGTACCACCCGAAGCCCAGTACCACGACAAAGTCAATTTGTTTGTCGTACCTGCGGTCGACATGACCCTGAAACTAGCCACACGACCGTTGTTTGTGACGCGGCACATGGCACTGGGCGGCGTGCTCGACCCTCCTGACGAGCGCGAAGAAACAGGAGGTGTTCCAGACTACGATTTGGAACTGTTGCTGCGCGAAATCCAAAAGACGGCGAAATATGTGGCGCGCAACCCTTTTCCAGAAAGTGGACACCCGTTGCTGCCCAGCACGTTTGTGCCGTGGGACGTTATCCACCGGGCGCCAACGTTCAATCCGGATTTGTACGTCGCAAACTTGGACAATCGGTTATACGTGTACGCCTTGACGGCCCGCGAGGTCAATCCTTGGGTGTTTCAGCCAACGCAAAATGCACTAGTTGCGTTCGAAGGATTGGTGCAAGGACTGGGCGTGGCAGAGGGGGCGACGTTGACCTTGGAACAGTTGCACACATTGTACCAGTGGGAAGTGGAGTTTTTGACCCAGTGGTTCAACAACCGGGACTACCTCTTGGGCATGGTGTTCCCCATGGTCGCCAAGATGCCACATGACATGGACGCATTGTTCCGTGAGCGGTTGTTGTCAACGTTGAAACCACAAGTGACGGAGCCACTGATCGACTTGGATAGACTGTTTTATGCGTTCAATGGCAGTACCATTGTAGGGTGGCTGTGGAGCGACGAGCGAGTGATCAAACCCTTGCCCGACCGCCCGGACAACCTTGACGCAGGCTCGTTTGTACCCCATGCCGACATCGTACGCCATTGGAATCCGGAAACAGCAGAATACGATGCATTGGACTACAGCGAATTGTTTTCCAATCGTCTGCGCATCTATTGGAGGTTCTTCGAGGACATGTCCTACGACCAGACGTGGATGGACGCATTGGCCGAGGACATGCGTGTAATCAAACAAGCGTTGCTCGCCACCAACCCCAAGTATCCCGAAACGGCCACCTTGGAAAACGTCAGGCAGATGTATGAGTGGGAAGTTGCCTTTTTGCCGGCCCATTTTCCCCTGTGGGAAGATTTCTATGACCTGGCGCGACACGTTCGTGACCAAGAACTTGCCTTGAATTTTACCGGACACCACACCCTGTTTCACAAGCGCTTGGTGGCCAACATGTTCCAATCCATCAGCGGGGAACAACTCAACCTGGGCCGACTGTTTGTCGAAGCGAATTCCGACGCAGAGGTGCCTTGATTACATCGCGGCACACCACGGTTGACTGGCCCGCACCAGGGCGCGGTACTTGAAGGCGCGCACACACGTGCTGAGATGCACCGTCACTTGGAAGCCAAAGCCCGTGCCATCCGGCCGAAAGAATAAATTGTCCACACACATGCAGTCGCCATGTTTGGCGCACCGACTCTTGCCCAACTCCCAGTCCAGGGCTCCAAATGTTTCTTTCAACAACGTGTCGTAGGTTTGGTCTGGACCTTTCAACTCGTGCTTGATGAACGGCTCGGATATTGGCTGCATGTCTGGACGTGCCATGGCAACTACGCGTTGTTAACGGACACATCAAATAAATGACACACGTCTCGACCACACCACGCGGTATGCAAACCAATGAATTCATTTCTTGAACAAGTCAGCCAAGACGCGAAAGATCACGTAGGTTCCCAGTTGCAGTGGCGCGGTGAGGCTGACTAATCCCGCATGCATCATGAGAGCCTCCGAACGGGAAACCGATGTTTGAAGCAGCGGCACCGGCAAGGTGAATGCATAATAGGACAAGACAAACTTGCAATAGTCTTGGAAAACGGGGGGTGACGTGCCCTTGTCATGGATCTTAGCCCAGACCAATGTTCCGCCCAACACAACCCCACCAAACATGAGAGTGCGCGTACTGTTCGACATCGACGCAATGAAACTTTGCCACTATCTTGGTGCCTTCGCTCGTATGTACTCTCTGCACATCTAACTCACACATTACACCAGAATGCATCGCCATGTGTTCATTGTCGTGTTGGCGTGACTCATGCATGTGCTGTAACCATTGCAACACGGGTTTATTGGCCGGCTCCATCACGCGTGGAGACTCGTTCTGCCGCACCAGCCACGTCACGAACAAGCGCTCCGCCACTTGTGCCCTCGGCGGCGGGAGGTACGTTTTTGGCCATGCAAATTTTGGCGTATTCCGCCACCATGATACGGCCTTCAGACTTCAAGCGTGATTCCTTGGCATTGTCAAACTTGTGTCGTATGTGAGCCAGCACCGCGTTGCATTGGTCCCAGTTCAAGGTATCCAGAAGAGGCCGCAACACCTCACGCAAATCCGCAACCACGTGGTCTTGTGTAACGTCACCCATGATGAGGTCGATGGTGGCAATGCACCGCAGGGTGGTGTTGGATGACACTGGGTTCTCTTCCAATTTCTCTTTCAAGGCTTTGAGTTCGGCTCGCATTTCGGTCACCAGGCGACTGGTCGCATAAACTTTGTTTTGGGCACAGGCTGCGTTGTAACGCTCTACAGCAGCATCGTCATCGCTAATGTACCCAGCCATTGCCAAGTCAATGCAAGCGCAAACGAACTATGCCTTCATTCGTTGGGATGTCTGTTACAAGTGTGTCTTCTGCACGCATCCTTCACACCTTACGCCAGAATGCACCCGGAAAAAGATGCCCTGCTGGTGTGGCGGATGCGGTGCTCCAAACGTTGGTACTTGAAGGCTCTGTAACACCCACTGTAATGTACCGTCATGGGAAAGTCATCCGCAGTACGGGCGTATGCTATGCACTCCCGCGTCAGTTGCCACAACTGATGCGGCGTGTTTCGCCAGGCCCGAGGGGTTGTGGTGCTGGTAGACGGGGGCCGGCGGAAGACATGAAGATACCGCGGACAGACACACTCCCACGCAAACCCCATGTCCCAATCGAGATCACTGTACTTGTGTCGCAAAAACTCGCGCGGATCCTGCGTTGGCAACAACGCGTGGACTATTTCGCCATCAGGTTGCGGAGATACACTTGTCATGGACAAATCACGGGAGGAGTGTCCTCCGCAATGTGAAAACTCTTTCTGCACTTCACTTTTTGCAACAACCTCGAGTCAAGTGTTTGTCTATTTTCCATGGCCTTTGTCCGAGACGATGGTTGTAACAGTTGGGCGCACTTGGATCCCGAGCGTATGGACGAAGTCCTCAGTCGTGCGTCGCGCGAAGAAGCCGACGTGTACGACTTTGTGTGGCGTCACTGCCAGTTTTACACTACGGCCGAAGTCATCGAGTTGGTGGGCCGGGCCATAGACCAGTTTCTAGACCAGTGCACCGCGCCGTTCGTGCTGTTTATTGCCGCCCACAAATGGGGTTCGGAGCAGTGGATGGCCAGCGTGTTCCTTGAGCGATTGGGCCGGCCGAGAGTGATACGAAGGTTGGATGAGTTGCCTGCAGGCCGACACCACGTGTTGTTGCTCGACGACGCAGCCTACACCGGCGCCAATTTGGCCAGTGGCTTGGACGAACAGTTGTATGAACTCACCCAGAAACAGGACACAGTTCACCGTGCCTTTGACTTCTCTGTGGCCGTGGGACTGGCCACTGCAGGAGCCGAAGCCACCCTCCGCACCCAAGCCGAGGCACATGGCCACCGGCTCGCCGTGTTTTCTGCCCAGCGCATGAAGACCATCAGCACCATCGTGCGCGAAGAGGGCTATCCCATGAACTGGCGCGTGTTTAACGCCTTGACGCAAGGATCTCAAACCGCAGAGTGCGCTGACTGCCCCGACTATGACCCCACCACAGTGTGGCTGGGACACAAAATTGCCAATGTGTTTGGCTCCATTCCCACGTTCTTGACACCCGTTCTGCGTGAGCCGGTGTGTCGGCAAGTCATCGACGATGCCGAAGGCCACGCGGCACAAGCCAACACGGCACTAGCCACGTTTGTGTCTGCATCTTTCCAGAAATCACACACGGAGGATCATCAACTTTGACATGCAACGCGCCCGCCTCTCGGTGGCCGTGGACACGTGTATTCGGCGCGACGGAGGATGCGCGGGCATGGGTCTCATGTGTGTGTTCATTCCGTTCATGGTCGTGGGTGCCTGGGATCTCGTGTACGTTCGTGACCACCCGTTTTCGCACGACGACGTGGAGAGTGCGCATGAGACTGCGCTCGTGTTTTGCTCGGCTGACGCTTGCGTGTCGCAACGCAACTGCACGCAGTTCAACACTTTCATGGCCTTGGGGATTGCCGAAGGCTACGTGTTTGAGTCCGGTTGTCAAGATTTGTGCGTGGCGTGTGCAGCGGACCCGGTCCGTCAAGTGCGGTGCCAACAGACTTGCATTGACCGGTGGACTCGGTTTCAGTACGTGTTGGATCGCGAAGGGACCGAATTGTCGGTGCGGTACACACGTGGGGTGATCTTGTTGTCGTTGATGGCCTTGGTGGGATGCGTTTGGATGCGAATTTTGATACGCATGGACGAGTTGCGTGCGGAAGACGCCGAGTCAGATCGGATGCGACAACAATGGGCACAACAACAACAGTTGGCCACGGTGTGAATCCAAGATCTTATTGATCATAAAACGTTAAGTGGTTACCAGCCTCGTCTAGCAACACCAGGCGTTGATCGGGTGTAACTTGCATTTCGTGAGCGTCACATGGCATCCAGTGCACCAAGGCACCATCCGCAGCGCGCAACACCAGCAATAATTGTTGGCCTGGCCGCCGGATTTGACACAGCACCACGATGTGATGGCGCCACACGCCGATGTGTACCGCATGTTGGTTCAGCGCGCGGCGCCATTGCGTGAGGAAAGACCCCGTGGCACCTCGCACGAACAACTGCACCCACCGGGTTGCATTCCATCCGCTGGAATCATAGTCATTGATGACAGCCATTACATCGCAACCGTAACATGTCCCCACGCAAACGTCCATCACGCACGCCATTGGAATGGAGGCACACACATGCGTCGTGTGCGGTATCAACACACGAAGTCCAGGTGACTCTGGGTCGTGGTGGTCATACACCACCCAATGGTCAGGTGCCACCGCCAAGTGTTTCCAGTACTTTTCCGATCGTACCGCTCGGATCAACGTTCCTCTTACGTCGTACTCCAGGAAATGGATGCCCGTTAACATCAAAACAACGCGCGCGCCTTCGGCTGTGTCAAACGCCGCCATGCCTCCCACGGTCCAGGCAATAGGCGTGGTCCAGTGACTCACGGAAACACCGGTTGTCAACGAGTACGCCGTTACATCGCCATTGGGCGCGCCGAGTATCGCAAACAAATAATCATTGGTCACGCAAGTCATCCAAACGTTAGTCCCCGCTCGTTGTGTGTGGTGCACCTGCCGGACTCGTGGTGCTTGGAAGCGCTGCATGCACGTCCACACTGCACTCGGAACCCGGTGCCAGGCTCGGCTCATCGCCATGGGAGTCTACGGACCAATGGCATCCTTTTGCATACCACCCGCGGTTGCCATTGCGTGAATCCAGAATGATTGACAACACCTGTTTATTCGTCTTCGCTTGGACTGTCATCGGCACCTTCCACCCCGTCGCAGCAATCACACGTCCGGATCGAGCAAAACGCCATCAACAAAAACGTAGCCACGGCCAATTCCAACACGCCCGTGGCGAGCAACGCCGCGCCCCGAGTGGCTTGATGGTTGGTGCCCACGTGTGTCGACACTTGGTTCCACCACGTCCAGACGTCGGTGCACCCCTTGACGCAAGACGGCTTGGCATCGTCGAGGCAACTCTTTGACTTCAAACATTGCTCGTAGCACGTCAACCGAATCACGGTGTCTTGTCCCGCGTGCCACTCCAACCACAGGTTCAGATCGGTGCAGTTGGCTTCCCGCAAACAACGATTCGCTTCACAGTAGTTGTGCGCCGCTTGGTTGGCTTCGTGTTCATCTGATGCCGAGTACGGATTCGTTGCCGCATCTTGCAACTTGTAGGCACCCAGCGTGACGCAAGCCACGCCCACGCTTGCAAACACCACCATGCCCAAGAACGTCCACCAATTCAGGTACAAGGCGCTGCGCATGTCTGGTGCAGAAGAGAGAACGAGAGCCTTGGAAATTTGGCACACCCATGAGGCGATGACTCCGCACGGAGTCGAAGTTCTGCAAAATTCGGCCGTTAAGACCAAGGGGTAGATGTCGCGGTTCTTGGTCTTTTTCGCCTTGGTGGCGGCTGGAGTCGTGGCGTACTTGGTGCTGCGCAACAAGTCGACCAATCCACCGGCTCCACCCACCCTGTACGCCTGTGTCAACCAGAAGTGCGTGGCCTCGCCCACCGGCACCTACTCTAGTCCCGACTGCAACAACGAATGCGTGCCCCCTCCGCCGGGCAGTCGCTATTCGTGCATCAAGAACAAGTGCGAGGTGGACAACCCCAATGGCACGTACGCGTCTAAGGCCGAGTGCGAACAGTACTGCATACCGCCACCCACTGTGTATTACTATTGCTCGGACCCAGCCACCCAACAGTGCTCCACCTCGACCACTCCAGTGGCTTGTTCCCCGTCCCACCCCGAGTACTGCCTCACCCAACCAGACTGTTTGACCTACTGCCAACCGCAACCCGTACAGTACTGGGGGTGTGAGTACGTCGTGCCCAAAGACGCCACTTCGGCCCGCACCGGCCAATGCGTGCAGTATGACAATCCCACCTTGGGTCCCTATGCATCGCAGGCTGCTTGCGTCTCCAGTGGAGTCTGCATGTTGCCACAATCTTTTTCGTGCTCGGATTTGCCCAGTGGCTTGACGTGTGTGGACTGCACTCCGGGCCGCGGCGTGACGTGTCCCTACGGACCTGAGACGCCACCCAGTTTGGCCGCGTGGAATGCGTGTAAGACCGCCTGCGTGCCTCCGACCATGTATGCCTGCGTAAACGGCACCTGCTCTCCCTCACCCAGCGGCACATACACCAGTCCCAACTGCAACAATGAGTGCACGCCACCCACCAAGTACGCTTGCGTGAACGGCACCTGCTCTCCCTCACCCAGCGGCACATACACCAGTCCCAACTGCAACAATGAGTGCACGCCACCCACCAAGTACGCTTGCGTCAATAACACGTGTGCTCCCTCACCCAGCGGCACATATACCAGCCCTGACTGCAACAACGAGTGTGCCCCACCCACCACAAAGTACGCCTGCGTAAACGGCACGTGTTCCCCGTCCCCCAGTGGTACGTACACCACTCCCAATTGCAACAACGAGTGCACGCCGCCCACCAAGTACGCGTGCGTGAACCACGTCTGCGCGCCCTCCCCCAGTGGCACCTACACCAGTCCAGACTGTAACAACGAATGTGCCGTCCCAGTGTGCAGCCCGGCGTGCGACTCCAGCAAGTGCCAAGTGTGTGTGAACGGGCGGTGCGTCGATTCGTGTGCGTCGTCGCAGTCAACCATTTGTCCGGATGGCAGTTACTGTCCCCTTGGAGGTGGTGGGTGTTCGGGAACCTGGTGTCCTGGTGCCAGTGCAGGTGAATGGACGCCCTGTCCCAGTGGAGGCCAAAAGTGCGCTGATGGTTCGGCGTGTCAAGTCATTCCGTGCCGCAACGTGAACTGTGGCACATGCAACACTGCCACTGGCACGTGCGAAGTGGATCCCACGTTGTGCTTGACCGGCATGACGTGCGTGTGCCCCGAGGGCAAGCAATACCCCTCGTCGGATTGCTACTCGGAACAGCAACCCTCGTGCCCCAGTGGCACCAACCAACCGCAAACCCCGTTCTTCATGTGCCCGCAGTACCAACCCACCGATCGTAACTTTTACTGCCCTTCGCAAGATTTTAACGCGGGCACGGGTGGCAACTGTGCTGACGGCACGCCGTGTGTGGCATGTTCGGATCCCAGCGTGCATCCCACGGGACTGGGATGCTGTGGCTGTTGCCCCAACGACATTTGCCCACCCACCGATCTGCGACAGCAGTGGTTGAGCGAGGACTGGCCCAGTTTCTGAAACCGTTGACGATGCAGAATGAAACCGTTTCGTGTGGCACCTTGTTTCCTTCGTTTTCTTTGTGGCACAACCCCATTCGCTCAAAACACAAATCTCCCAATGGCGTTGTATGCGGCGACGGCGTTAGTGCTGTCGGTGTGGGTGGCCGAAACGCTCGCGTCTTCTGTGTCGTGTCCATCGACCAATGCAACGGTGCCACCTTGCGCATCGTCCAAGTCAACCGTGTGCCCACCGGGCAGTGGGTGTCCCCTTGGTGGCGTTGGCTGTTTGGGCACGTGGTGCCCCGGAACAGGGCCCAACAACTGGACCGAGTGCCCCGACGGTAGACAAGTGTGCGCCGACGGAAGTGCTTGCCAAGTGATACCGTGTCAAAACTTGAATTGTGGCTCGTGCAACGAGACCAGTGGACAGTGCCAAATCGATCCTACCTTGTGTTTGGTAGATATGACCTGCGTGTGCCCGCCGGGACAAGTGTATCCTTCGCCAGAGTGTTATGCAAACTGGCAGGAGCCATGTCAGGGCCAGACCAACCAACCGCAAACTCCATTCTTCATGTGTCCGCAGTACGTGTCTACCGCGCGTGAATATTACTGTCCGGATCAAAACTTCACGGCGGGCACTGGTGGCACCTGCGCCGACGGAAAGCCGTGTGTGGCATGTTCCGACCCCATCGTGCAGCCTGTGGGTTTGGGTTGCTGTGCCTGTTGCCCCAACGACATATGCCCGCCTACAGATTAGCCGGATGGCCAACACAAATAAATGTACCGTGGACAGTCAAACTTGTGTCACGAGTGATTGCTGATGACTGCTCCGTGTGCCGATGTTCTGTCGACTTCTATGTACCAGGACATGGCAACTATTTTCACCCCCATTGATTGCGCTCCGTTTGGCGAGCAGGACAGCCAATACTGTTGTTTCTTGAACCATGCACCGGGCACACCCACTGTCGCCACGCTGGCGGGGTGGACACCGTCCGACTTGGTTCCCATTCCCAAGGCCGCCTTCACGTTGCCCAGCACCACGTGTGGGTTGAAGGATGTCAACAACTGTTACAACGGACAGCGGTGTTTGGCCGAGCCGGATCTGCAAGGTGGGTTGGGGAACGTCACGCCCGTGGTCACAAGTGATCCCACGTGTGTGTCGCCCGGATTGAGTCAACTGTCCACCAGTACCACATGTCCCAGTGGTTGGACCATTGGAGCAGGTTGCGATCCAACCAGTGTCCATGGCTGTGTACCATGCTGTCCGGGACTGGTCCCAGTGCAAGTGGGCTGCAAAGCCGTGCGCGGTACTTCGTATGCGCTGTACCAATGCCGAGCCGGTCCGGCTTGCACGTACCCGTTCCGAAAAGCGGGCGATGACTGCTATTTCAATGACCCCAACACCAGCACGTGTGGCGACTCTGTGTCAAAGCCCAATCCATCTGACCCGGCCACTTTTGTGGATCAATGTGGCGATGGCGGTGCCTTTACCAGTTGGTGTTACAACCAAGCCTCTAAGATTCCACAAGGCGTGTTTTACTGTCAAGGCAATGCCGACTATGTCAAATGGAACCCCGACACGTGCAACACTAACGTGTCTACGTCGGGGCAGTGGGTGAAGTGCACAGACCCTAATGGATGCGCTGTCACCAACGCATGGTTGAATGCCTTTGAATCGTCTGACGATCGCGTGAGTTGCTACTGTACGTTCCCTGGGGAGTCGCCGCATTGCATCTGGGCCCAAACACCCCCATCTGCGACGCTTGGCGGACTTCGACGTGTGGACTCGCCTTGGTTTTGATGCGTTTGCGTGTCCGCAACGCAATGGTTTCAAAGCGTTGGTTTGTGCCGAAGCAAATTTGTAAATGGATTGCAAATGCACCGTTATGAAACGATCCTATGATGGACAGCCACGGAGTACACGAAAGTGCCAAGAACTCAGATGTACCAAACAACCATCCTTTAACCGGCCCGGAGAGGCTAAGGGTCTGTACTGTGCCACGCACAAGCACGACGGCATGGTAGACGTGAAACACCAACGGTGTACCCAGCCTGGATGCAGCATACGTCCCATCTACAACCATCCCGGGGATACCAAGGGACTGTACTGTGCGGCGCACAAGCACGATGGCATGGTCGACGTGAAGAACAAACAGTGTGTTCAACCCGGGTGCACCAAACAGCCGGCTTTCAACCATTCCGGAGAGGCCAAGGGGCTGTACTGTGCGGCGCACAAGCACGATGGCATGGTTGACGTGAAAAGCAAACGGTGTGCCCAGCCTGGATGCACCACACGGCCCACCTACAACCAGGCCGGAGAGGACCAAGGGCTGTACTGTGCGGCGCACAAGCACGACGGTATGGTTGACGTGCAAGGCAAACGTTGTGCCCAACTCGGATGCACCAAACGACCATCCTTCAACCAACCCGGAGAGGACCAAGGGCTGTACTGTGCGGCGCACAAGCACGACGGCATGGTTGATGTGAAAAACAAACGGTGTGTTCAGCCCGGATGCACCAAAAGTCCAGGCTTCAATCAGCCCGGGGAGGCCAAGGGGCTGTACTGTGCAGCGCACAAACACGATGGCATGGTGGACGTTGTGAACAAACGGTGTGTGCAGCCCGGGTGCACCAAACAACCTGCCTTTAACCAGCCCGGAGAGGCCAAAGGGTTGTACTGTGCGACGCACAAGCACGACGGCATGGTCGATGTGAAACACCAACGGTGTGCTTATCCTGGATGCACCAAACTTAATCCAGCGTTCAATCAACCAGGAGAGGTCAATGGACTTTACTGCGCAGTGCACAAACATGACAACATGGTTGACGTCGTGAAGAAACGGTGTGCCCAACCTGGATGCAAAACAAAGGCGCAGTACGGATTGGTTGGTGTAGCCGCGACGCACTGTGCTCGACACGCCGAGGTCAACATGATCGCACGGCCCAAACGCAGATGCGAGATCCACGGATGCAAGGGCTTTGCGCATTGGGGAACCCAAGGTACCGTGCCGGAACGTTGCGAACTGCATCGTCTTCCCTCCGACGTAGACCGTGTCTTGCAACGGTGCAACACCTGTTTCCTCCCCAAAGTGGTGGACCATACGCAACTGTGTGCCGACTGCGGGTCCCAGTTCTTGAATTATCGGCTGTGCAAGCAACGCCGTGTCAAGGCTTACATTGATGGGGCACCGGATTTGAACCATTACGTTTACTACGATGAGATCATCGACGAAGGACAGTGTGGGAAAAGGCGTCCCGACTTTGCATGGGACTGTGGCACCCACTGGGTGGTGCTGGAGGTGGACGAGGACGCTCATCGCGACCGAGTGCAGTGCACGTCCGAGGAAACGCGCATGGTCGACGTGACACTGTCGTTTGGCATGTCCAC
>CAZLQR010000020.1:0-17091 GCA_964561915.1 uncultured Gammaproteobacteria bacterium
AACCCGGCGAGGCCAAGGGGCTGTACTGTGCGGCTCACAAGCACGACGGCATGGTGGACGTGAAAAACAAACGGTGTGCTCAGCCCGGATGCACGAAACTGCCAGTCTTTAACCAACCCGGCGAGGCCAAGGGGCTGTACTGTGCGGCTCACAAGCACGACGGCATGGTCGACGTGAAAAGCAAACGGTGTGCCAAGCGCGGATGCACTAAACGACCAGCCTTTAACCAACCCAGCGAGGCCAAGGGGCTGTACTGTGTGGCGCACAAGCGCGACGGCATGGTCAACGTGGTGTCCAAGCGGTGTGCCCAGTCCGGATGCATCAAACAACCCACGTACAACCGGCCTGGAGAGGCCATGGGGCTGTACTGTGCAGCACACAAGCACGACGGCATGGTCGACGTGAAGAATCAACGATGTGCCCAACCGGGATGCACCACGAGGCCGGGATATGGATTGGTGGGTATGGCTCCAACCCATTGTGCCAAACATGCCGGGATCAACATGGTGACGCGGCCCAAACGCAAATGTGAGATCGACGAATGCAAAGACTTTGCACATTGGGGAACTGTGGGTGCGGCGCCAGAACGATGTGAGCACCACCGTCTGCCTTCCGACATAGATCGGGTTTTGCAACGGTGCAATACGTGCTTTTTGCCCAAAGTCGTTGACCACACCCAACTGTGTGCCGACTGTGGATCACAGTTCCTGAGTTACCGACTGTGCAAGCAACGCCGGGTCAAGGCCTACATTGATGGAGCGCCGGCTTTGAACCACTACACGTACTACGATGAGATCATCGACGAAGGACAGTGCGGGAAGAAACGTCCCGATTTCGCGTGGGACTGTGGCACCCACTGGGTGGTGTTGGAGGTGGACGAAGATGCCCATCGCGACCGGGTGCAGTGTACATCCGAGGAAACCCGGATGGTGGACGTGACCCTGTCGTTTGGCATGCCGACGATCTTCCTCCGCTACAACCCGGACAAGTTCAAGGGCCAGCGTGCTTCGTTACGCGAAAAGGATCGGCTGCAAGTGGTGCACCGCACGCTGCTGGCGGCATTCCAAGCAACCCCAACCGACGAATCCGAGATGTTGCGTGTGCGCTACCTCTTCTACGACCACCATCGCGCGGGCGAGTGGCCTGCCCACGTACAAACAATTCCCTGTGCATAAACGAATGGCATTTCATTCGGCCTCAAACACCATGGCATGGTGCTGCTTGCAAAAGTCGCGGCAGCCCTGGCCAATGTTGCGTCGACACCGACGGCCCTCGCGCGTGCCCGCACGGCACAGTCCCGCTCCTACTGGTGGAAACAAACGAACGCCCGCCTCGGCGCACCGCTCTTCGAGACTGGCAGCGCGTGGCGCGGCCCTGGCGTCCTCCTCCTGGTGTTCTTCATCATCGCCGATCTCGTCGTCTTCTTCTTCCGCATCGCCGCCGCCAGCGTCTTCATGCTCCTCGTCGTCGTCGTCATCATCATCTGGAGCCGGTTTGCCTGCGGCCGCGCCAAACAGTGCCCGCAGAAACCCGAGGTTGGCACCTGGGGCGTCCGCGGGTGGTTCTGCCGCCACGTGAGCAGGCAGTCGGCGGCCCCGTGGCGCCGGAGAGATAGGGGGCGAAGGCGTGCGTGCCTCGGGCACTTTGCGGGCCGCCGGCACTGCCTTGTCACGCGGTCGCACCAACACCCGCTGCACTCGCACCGGCACATGTTTCATGGCGTTGAGCAGCGGTGTTAACACTGTTTCCATGGCTTGCAAGTCTTCCACGGACAGTGCCGCACTACCCGACAGCCCATGTGCCACGTAAAAGGGAAACAGACCCGTGCCATTCAGCCACTGCAACGTGTGCTTTTGGGTCTGCCGGGACGGAGTGCTCAACTCGGGCACATTGCGCAACTCCTTCGCCGAGCACCATTGGTGATTGACCAACGCCGCTTTCAAGGCCATCAGAAAGTTGCGCAAGGCTTGAGCGCCGTTGAGTTGTTGGACTGCAGTAAACACTTCGGCGCCGCGCAACTCGGCCGCCAGGAACATCAATGTGGTCCATTGTTGTTCACGTGAATGCGCCGCCGCGAGGGCGTTGCGCACGTTGGCGTACACGCGGGTCGAGGGAAGGCTCAAGGCGGACATCTCGGATCAAAGTATGAACGTTTGAATTCGATGTAAGGACGATGGCTTCACATGGAGGGTTTCTGCATGGCAACCAGAAAGGCACTCGCTCTGAGAGTTCGCATGAAAAACACGCACCCACATCGAGATTCTTCACCGCTTCGTTATGACCGACGCACGCCCTGCGTCGCCTTCGTTGTTGGACCCGGATGCCTGCAACATCCAAGAACTGGAACCTGGTGCCACGTTGATGGGAGATCAAGCCCCAATTCCGCCGGAAGTGCTGGCGGCACTGCCACGTGTGTTTCTGGCCAACGTGACTTGGACGGAGTGCGATAGCACAGACTTTCACGTGCCACATGACGTTTCGCAACGGACGGCTGTCGCCTCGGACGAAGACACCCAACAACCGGAGACGGACGCATCCGAGCCGGTGGCCTGCAAGCGATCCTCGGCCGCGGTGTTGTGCCAAAATGAGACGTTCAATGTGTGGTGCATTGGAAGACATGGACACGACGACGACCTGGAATGCAAGGCTTGCAACACGTGGCGCCAGTGGGAGCGTATGTATCGAACACCCCGCGACGACGCACCCAAGCGGCACAAGGCTACGGAGGCTGACGCCGCCAAGGCTGACGCCGCCGATGTTCTTGCCAGGGAGCCTTCCGTCAGCGAAGGTTCCACGCTGGCGGTGGCACAGGACGACGACACGGAAACACAGGTTCCCGATGACGCTGTGGTGGAAAGCCAGGCCGCATAATTCGCTGAGTAAAAAGAACCGGTGGGCCGACATTGGGTTGACGTGTTGGTGTAACACACTCACACTTTGTGTGACTCACGTTTGAAACATGGAGCACGAGGTGTTTGAACACAGGGATTTCCGTGAGAGAAGCACCAAGAAACCCAAATCGGGTCGCAAACGGTGGAGTCACTACCAGGGTCGAAGCCGTATGCATTATTGGGACCGCCACCGCAACAATGTGGCCGATGCCTTGCGGTACGGTGCTGTGGACGTGCGTGTGGTCCCAGTTTGCGAACACTGGCCCGGAAAAACCGGGGCTCCGTATTACGAATCGATCTGGCCCGACCGGACCAACGTGCGGCAGTATCAAACGCGGCACCAGCAGCATACGGCTCCGAAGACCCCGGTTCGCATGTGCACGCCCAATATGACGTGGTTGCCTGCGATACACCCACGATTGGCCTTGGCCAATCTGGACTGGGTAGAGAATTTTTCCGATCAGCGACTGCCACACGGTGCCAGGGATCACGTCTTGGATCGGGAACAGATCGAACACGTCATCCATTTGGTGGCGCCGGGTGACCGGACACTGGTCAAGCAACGCGGCGGCTACCGGAACCACCCTGGCGGACACTCGGTGTTGCGCGACTTTCGGGCCACAACGTACAGCCCACATGTCTACGATGCCGGCCCCATCATCGTCTCGGCACCGGGAAGAAGCGTCACCCACACGTTGTTCGACGTACCGCCCTGGAACGCTTGTGACTATCTGGCCTTTCGGGACTTAATGGACCGCGTGGCTGAGGCACTGCACGCCTCACTGGTGAACCACCGGACTGTCCTTCATTGTCGCGACGGCGCAAATTGGTCAGTGTGTGGCGTGGTCGCCTGGGCATTACGTTACCGCGACGCTTGGCCGTTAGATCGAGTCAGAGCCTACATCCAGACGCAAAAAACCACCGTGGGTGAACGGTGGGGCACTTTGACCCAGGCCAAAGTGAACCGATGGCTGCACCAATATGCCCGGGAACGTGTCACCGGAGGATCGTGATGCTTTGTTGCATGCTGAAAATCCAACTTCCGCGGGTGGTGACATCCATAGACGAGCCCCAGGCATACCACTGCACCATGTCACGAAGGTGGTGCCTATACTTCAACACGGCTCCATCTTGGATGCGCACGGCTGCGATGCCGTGTACCAACATGACCCATACCACTGGGCCATGCACACTGATGCGCGTAACACCACCCGCTGAGTCGAATGAACCACAGTGCACCCGACGTTCGTCCACCACAACAAACGTGCCACTCACGGCCATGGCAGCCAAACGTGTGCCACCAGGCGACACATGGGTGTGCAAACGGTCAAACATGGCAAAGTAACAGCCAGTCGGGTCTTGCGTGGCCATGGTGCGCATCACGCGACCGAGATCGTCCAGCAGGTAGATCGTACCGTGGTAGGACAGGGCCATGCAACTGCCGTCTTCGGCCATGGCAACCGAATCGGACATGATGATGCTGACCGAATCCAAGGCCACGACAAAGTCCGAACGTGTCACGCCGGCTCGTATCCACTGCAACGAATCGCCCAAAACCACCACGTCTTCGGTGGTCCGGGCGGCACTTACGCCCCAGGGAATGACGAACGTTTCGAGTTGGCGTGCCACCGTACCATCCAACCGGTAGGCTGTTAACTTGCCCACAGTTAGAACATACACCGATTGCGAGGCTTCATTCCAGGCCAATCCAAAGGGGCCCAGTTGGCTGCCAGGAAGTTCAAACGTGGTGGCGGTTGACCAGGTGTAACATTGCCCTCGCCACGTCGATATAGCCTCGGCCAAATGGCGAGGCACGGCCCGCCAGCCTTGAGTGCTGTTCATACACTGTGCACAGCACTACACCACGTGCAACAACTGCTTTCCTCCCGCACAAACCTGCTCATCGTACGCAAACGCACACCAATTTACGACACCTGTTGCCAACCACCATCCAGGCCCGACGCCGTCTTGTTATCGCCATCCGCTCGTTTCAAACCACGCGCTCGCGTACGTCCACGACACGGTGGGCCCGAGGTTGCAGAAACGTCTGTGCTTCAAACATAAAACTGGTGATGGACTTTCGCGCCATGACTGTCAACGAAGTGGTGCGCCGGTTTCAAGCCGGCCCACTGCATTCCGATTTGTTCAGTGTGCCCGGCATTGGAACGGCGGCGCATGACAAATTGAAATTGGCCTTCATTGACACCGCCGACCAATTGGTGGGCCAGTACTTTTTGCACAATCGCAACCGTGACTCGTTTGAAGAGTATTTGGAAGATCTGGGCCTCCAACCCCGTTGGGCCAAGATCTGTGCGCACAACATCCACCAGCGTTTTGGCTCAATGTGAAGCAAACTCTCGGGGCCCTCGAGGCATCCCATTCCACCAAACCATGCGCCAGACAAGGGCCTGGCGCGACGTACCAAAGGCGCCTCGGGCCTGTGTGAAAACGTACCGAACGTCGCGAGAATACATTGTGCGGCACAGTACTGACATTCAATTTGACTGCGTGGCCGTGAAAGAGGGCACCGGGTTGACGTTTATGGCGGTCACCAGTGACCACAGCGTGCATGTGTGGCTGTACCTCGGTGGCGATTCCATTTCACACGAGTACGAATGGAGCGTGGCGAAGCCCCACGGCATTGCGGTTACACGTGCCGGCGACGTGGTGGTTACCACTGGCACACACCAAGTCATAGTCTTTGGCGAAAACGGCGCTGGACACGTGAAAAAAATTGGCACCCCCGGGTCGGGGCCCTTGCAGTTTCGAGACCCCGCTGGAGTGACCATAACTTCGGACCATCACGTGGCTGTGGCAGACCGAATGAACCATCGCATTCAGATTGTGTCCCTGGACGGTGCCCTGGTGCGCCAGTGGGGTGGGTTGATCCACCCCACACACATCGCCGCGGCACCGGGACAACTGTTAGTGGTGATGGATAACTTTGGACGGCGCATACAAACGTTTCGCGAAGGTGGTGGACGCCTGCACGAATTTTCAGTGTACCCCTACACGGCCGATCATTGCACCGTATGTGGATCCGAAGTGTTGGTGTCCTGCTCCGACAGCAACGTCATTCTGGTTTTGCGGCTGTGGGATTTGGAGATTGTGCGACGCATTTCCAAACCAACTCCCCTACGCGTTGCCGTGTTCAATCCGTTGGACTGGAATCCGGTGCTCCTGGTCAAGCCGTAACAGTCCATCCATTCTGCAATCTATCAAGGTCTAACTTGGACCCAATGAAACATGCGTTTTTTCTATCCCTCACACCTTGGCATTGCCAACCATGGCGTTGTTGGACACGCAGTCCAGACCCGGACTCAAACGGTGCCGCTCCCCTGCACCGGACGGGCACGGAGAAGATCCTGCGGTGGCCGTCGACGCCCTGGCGGCTTCGTTGCGGCGCATCGATGTAGCGGATCGCGTGCAACTGTGTCGCAAGGGGAGCGACCGCATCGTTACGGTGACGCAAGCCGAAGCCGCGGTGGCCCTCAACATCCACGTCACGCACATCAACGTGTTGACAGTGGACTTTGAATCCGTGGTGGACACCGTGGCGGAATATCTCCGGCTGTGCCAAGGGCGAAGTGGCCCGGCTGTGGTGCCCGGGTTCTGTCCTGACTTTACTTCAGACGACTTTACCCAGCCAGAAAATGCCGTACGCAAAGCCTTGGGACTGTCCCACGCCGAACACAAGTATGCCACCCTGTTGGCACCGTACCTGGCCGTCAACGCCAAAGACCAGTTGCTGCAACTGTTTCAGGCTGCCGTTCAACTGAATATTTTGTGCTTGAAGAGCATTGCGTTTCGGCTGTTTATGGCTGGCTGCGTTGGGCGCAGAGCAGAGTAAACCTCGAGTTGTGTGAGTGGAGGGGAGTTTGTAACACACACGCACGAGTCGTGGCATGACGTCGTTGCATCGTGTGTTGCAGTGGAGTCGCGTGCCTCTGGCGTTGTGTGGACTGGTAAAATTGCAAAGGGTTGTGCCGCCCTTTCAAGGGCGTCTGGTTGGGCTAGCCTTGGAGCGTGCCAACTTTGTGACGGAAGGGCTCCACGGAGAATGGTATTTGACACGCGTGGGCAGTGACTCGGTGGCTGTCTCCACCAAAACGACCACGCTGACCTGGCCCGCTGCAAAAGCGGGATTGTTTTGTCTGCCCATGGGTGTGCATGCCATAGCCCTGAATGCGCGCCAACAAGTCATCGTTGTTGCGGATGCCTTGACTGTAACGGTTCGTGCCCCCAGCGGACGCTTGATTCGTAGACTATGTTCGCCCCACATGCGGTATCCAGTGGCCATAACCTCTCGCCGCCTGGAGACGGATCATGAAGTGTTGGTGGTGGAGGCCGACATGGACTGGTACTTCAAATGTGGGATGCCGACGCCACCGAGTCAGCCACACGCATGCCACAGTGCCGCATTCATGTGTTTCGTCTGTCTGATGGGGTGCATTTGCGTCACTGGGACACTGGCAAACACTGGTCCAACCAACGGTTCAATGGCGGTGCGCAGTCGAGTTATTACTTGGACAATGTGGGTTCTTTGCCTCATGTTGAATTTCGCATGCTCAATGCCTTTGAAGTGCTGTTGCACACCGATGTTCACATGTGGCTGTGTGTGTTCAATGTGGTGGATGGGTCTCTCGTGCGCCGCAGGGCTTTGCCCGAATTGACCAGTGTCATCGCCAGGGGATCCGAGGTTCTCTCCTTGCGCGAAGTGGAGAGTGCCAGCCGACGCCAGGGACTCGACGTCGAGACCAGCACTTGGGTGGTGGATGTGTATTCGCACGCGTTGGATGGCTTGCGCACGGTGCCCTTGGTGGATGGCAACGCCGAGTTGTTTGAGGTCCGTGAGTTCAATGGTGTATTGCGCAATGGACAGGTCATCGTCGACAACTTGTTGTTCGTCTGAGGGTCATTTGTGTGTAGTTGGGAAGTAAAGCCCACACGAGTGGCATGTCTTCGTTTCGCTTGGAATGGATTGGCACGGCCGAGCCCTTTCCCACCGTGACCAACCCGTTGAACTTTGGGTATCAAGTGTGCCAGGCGGCCGAAGGCGCACTGGCGTTTGTGGGAGCACCTCTGGCGCCCAACGGCAGTGGCAACGGACAGGCCTTTGCCTACGCCACAACTGACCAAGGCGCCACGTGGATTCAACAGTACACCGTGTCTCCCTTGGCGGCCACACTGTTTGGAGCGCAAGTGGCCTGTTCGGCCGACGGGTCACACCTCATCGTGGGAGGACAGACACACCAGTACATTTACGTGGATTTGCCTGCCACATTGGTGCCGGCGTTTGCCGCCGACCGTCCTACGTGCACCGGAGTGGCCATGTCGGCTTCGGGCGCCACAGTGGCCGTGGCCCAACCGGGTGAAATTGACGTTTACTACGCCGCCGACTTGGTCACTTACGTCAACAACCAAACGATCCTGCCCGGCGGAACCATGGAGGGCGGGGTGGTCATGAATGCCGAAGGTACACTGCTGGCCAATGCCAGCAACAACACCATCAGCGTGTACCAGAGTCCGGATGCCACCTGGGTCACGTACGAACTCGTGGCCGTTTTGGACCCGGCGTTGGGCACGGCGTACGGCGACATCTTGGCGGCCGACACGGCTTTGGAAACGCTGGCCATCAGCGTCACCGACGCACAGCAAGTCACCAATGGCTTGGTCGTGGCGGTGTTGACGTATGGCGGCGTCAGCCCGGCTGTGGCCGTCCATGACTTGTCGGACGCATTGAACGGAGCCACCCTGACTGGTCTGTGCGTTTCGCCCGATGGCACCTACATTGTGGCCGGTGCCCTCACCGCCGCGCAAGAGGGCGTGCTGTACGTGTTGCACAGTCTGGACCATTGGGCCACCCACGCAACGGTGCAGGCGATCACGTTTGCCACCACCCCCGCACTTACGGACCAATTCCGTCCCGCGCGGCTCTTTTCGTGGGTGGCTGACACGGTACTGGTAGGCAATCCCACTACCAATGTGGTCAACGCGTTTCGTTTGGTTTCGGCGGCGTTGCCTCCGTATGCCTGCGACAACGTCATTGGCGCACCCGCCCAAGACGAGGCCTTCAACTATGCGGCCCAACAAACCTCCGCCGTCAGCGGTCGTCCGCCATCGGACGCGGCGTTTTCCCGGCTGCGCGTGGGACAGTCACGTGCCTTCGGCTGGACCGATCGAGATCGCGCCTGGACTCACTTTTCAACGTGTGCCTAAGGCCCGCGGAGGTTGTTTCTGTGCGAGGCCAATTCTCGACACTCGACGCCGTGTTTTCGCTTCTTGGTGATGAAACTCCGTCAGAGGCACGTGGGTCGATGGACGAAGACAAAGCCCTCTACCCCACCGATGAAGATCTGGACTGGGCCACTGTGGAGGCCATGTTTATGGAAGGCACATTGCCACCACCGGTCGAACAGACGACATCGAAACCCAAGCCCAAGCGCAAGCGTGAAAAGTCTGTCAACCAATGCGAATGGCCCGACTGTGGCCGAACGTTTCAACGGCCTTACCAATTAACGCAACACCGCTTGCTACACACCGGAGAACGGCCGTACGTGTGCACCGAACCCGATTGCGGCCAAACGTTCAACAAACCCTTCCGTTTGGCAGACCATCGCGCCCGCCGCCACAAACCCGATGCCAGCCCGCACGGGTCAGCCATCTGCGTGGCATGTGACGTGCCAGGTTGTGGACGTCCGGTGCATCCGCGCCAATTGGAACGACACCGCAACTTGCACCATCCGGGTATGTCTCAACTGTTCGGTGCATCACCGCCGCAGCCGCCCATTCCCAAAAAGCCACGCAGCCAGACATGCGACTATCCAGGGTGCAACAAAGTGCTGAAGTGGGGCCATGCTCGGCGGCACCGCCGACAAGTCCATGGCGAGCGTGAAGACGGTCCCATTTTGATGGCATCCGTTACAGATGTGTTGCAACCCGCGGCGCCAGTGGCCCCTTTGGCAGAGGAACCGCCGCCAACTCGCAAGCGGGCAAACTACACCGAGACTGTTTGCGAATACCCAGGGTGCGGCAAAGTGATCAAATATGGCCATGGGGCCCGGCATCGCCGCATCCATGGCGAGGCCTTTGCCGCCGCCCACCAGCAGGCACCCCGGTACGTGGAACCACCCCCACCTCCAGTGGGTCCGGCAGATGGCGGGCGCTTTCCTTGTGCAGATCCCACATGCACGCGATCATTTCTCAATCGGGCCACTATGGTTCGGCATCACCGACGCGTACATCAAGGCCAACCACTGGAGTTCCCGTGTGTGGCTCCAAACTGTGATAAGGCCTTTGACACCCGCTATGAACTGGCACGACACGAACGGATTGTGCATTCCGAATTGGATTGATGCAGAAGAACGTGTTTGTTCCCCCGGCAAAGGCAACACCACACACACACACACACTCGCAACAACCATGGAATCGGTGCGCGACCTCCAAGCGGCACTGAAGCGCACTATTCCAGACGGATGCAAGCGCACGTATTTCATACAACATGCATCGTGGAAGCGACTCACGGGCGGAGACATCGTCGATTTGGTGGCGGGCTTGCACGGTATCAAGCAACGGGTGTGCGTGGTGGACCGCGTGGATTTACCCTGTTGGATCGACGACGACTTCAAATCGGATTGGTCGACGGTTGAGCGTGGCGTCACCTTCGTGCCGCAACGCATACAACCCATGCTGGTGTGCTACGGATACGTCTGGAAGCAAACGTCTCTGACCCAGTCCTATTCTGTGTGGACTGTATGGGGAACCATGGCGCTGTGTGCGGCCGCAGTCGGAGTGATGGCATGGGCAATGAAATGCATGATGTGAAGGGACATGTTTTTAAACTGTGGCAGCGTCCCATAGGTCTAGAAAATTAGCAAGGCCCGAGAGTTGTTGGTCTACGCTGTCACGTCCCCGAGGCACAAACCGACACAACGGGCACCGAATGCCACACCGCGCTCGGCACGTGACGTGCACTTCGGACTTGCCACATTGCCAACACGGCGGGCACATGTCGTGTGGCAACAAAGGTTCAAAGCAAATGGCACACGGTTCCGCCTCGTCCAGCATGCGTTTCAAACTCAAGTTCCAGTGGGAGCCCCATTCATGCACGGACGGGGTAGTTGCCACCACGGCCACCTGAAGTCGTGGTTGTCGAAGGACCAAGTCGGTAGGAATCAAACCCGCAGACAGTCGCATCTCCATCGCCCATTCGGCACGGGGCGAATACCGTGACCTCGTCACAAAGGTACACTCCACGTTGTTGCGTGTTCCACTCCTCCGCGCTGGGCCAAGTTCGTACGGCACTCTCAAAGGTGCCGGTGACGACAAAAACATCAACTGCATGCTGTAATGGCGTCCACGTGTGAACAGATCGTGTAGGGCAGGCGACATGGGAGACGACATGTCATCCACGATTCTCACCACTCGAGTCGACATCGTAACACCATCTGGGCGAATTCTGCTTCACACACGAGAAACGCAGTTAATCTTTGTGCAATGTATTCACGCGCACCACCATGGGCACCAGCACTTGTGGTTGATTCACGCAGACAAACGTACGGACGTCGGGCCAATGCTTGGCGGTGCAGTGTAACTCCACATGGGTGTCAATTTTGCGCAGTCGGGTGATCCACTCCGCACGCAACCCCAAGTTGAACAGTTGTGCTTCCAGAGCCTCGTACTCGTCCTGTTGCTGGCGGGTGCTTGCCATTTTGGAACGGCAAGCCAAGTGCAACCATGATCCGCGCAAAAAAACGCACCCACGAGTGTGCAGAAACAACTTTTTGAGAAACAAGGTGCTCTACGAAAGCACGGACACACGTCCAACATCACCATGCGATCGTATCAATTGTTTGGTTGGGTGGGTGTGGTGGCGGCTGGAGCGGGGCTGTCTTTGGAAGTCCTCCTCCGCAACGTCAAGTTCCATGGACCGGCAGCCGGTCCTGTCAGCATGGCATTGCTTTGGCTGCGTCGCACCTTCACGAAGGTTGCGGTGGGTAGCATTGCAGTGGCCAGCGTGTGCCGTGTTCTGGATGGGCCGTAAATACACTACCATTGTGTCAAAATCCGTTGGTGCATGCCGAGGTTAGAACGTGTGTCAGCCTTTGCTCGCGTGCCCCCACCGTTGTTGTGCATCATCGCAAACCAGCATCACTACGCGCCCTTTTTGGCCTGCAAAGTGGACGAGTATGACTTGACACCACCGTGTACTGGGGTAGCCATCTCCAAACACGATGAGATATTTGTGGTCAGCGGGTTGGTTCAAACTGTGCTGGCTTGGTCTCGCTTGGGCCAGCCTGGCCGCCGCATTTGGCACAACCAATGGGGAGGCCGGGTAGGCTGTTTGCGTGGCATTGCCTTGGTGCCGGCGGGCGATGCACTGGTCGTCACAGACACCGAAAACAACTGCGTACACGTGTTTCGGATCGACGGCACTTATCTACGTGGGTGGGGTGCGTACGGTGGGGAGCACGGGTTGTTTTGCCGCCCACAAGGCTTGGCCGTGAGTTCCGACGGCATCGTGTATGTGGCGGACACATACAACCACCGGGTCCAGATGTTTGATGTCCGTACGTGCGCCTTTCGTGGGGTCTTTCAATTTGTTTCGCATCCCAAGGATGTGTGCCTGTTGTCAACCGGAGAAGTGGCTGTGCTGTGTTACCACGACGAATCCGTGCGTACGTATTGCAATGGACAGGCCCAGTCCAAGCAGTTGCACGAATGGAATTCGTACTCAACTTTGTCCATGACCAGTCGTGGTGACATGCTGGTTTTGGCTGACACACACACGGCCAAGTTGATCTGGGCCCACCCCAATGGCACCTTGATACGCAGTGGAAAATTCGACAACAGTCATTCAGCAGTTAGGTTGGCCACATTCCGTGACGGACGGGTGCTGTTGTGCCAAGGACATCGTGCTACGGTGTTTGCATAAACGGTTTATTGGGCGTATGCGATGGGTTACGTGGGTGCATCGTGGTCCTTCACCAAGTTCATGGTAAATTGGAAGGGCAACACCAGCACAGTTTGATGGGCAATCTGGCACTTAAAAAACTGGGTGGCACCACCCAAGGTGCACGGAGGCAGGCCCTCGATCCACACCGTCACGAACTCGGCGCCAAAGGGATGCACGTCCTTGCTCAACTTCGGATCAGACAGTCGAGAATCAATCCATTGCAGGATGCGGGCCACTTCCAAGTGGGCGAACGACACGTAATGGTACGTCAAGCCCGGGTACTTGGCGAGAATGCCGTCGATGACAGTGCGGTAATTCTTGGACGATTGGCGCCGCTGAAACTGGGCGTACCCCTCTCGCAACGTGGGATCCGTCTCCAGCGCGGAACGGACCATGTAGTTGGGACAAAAGATGGCAGGCTGTCGACACAGTGGACACACGTGAAGGTGCTTGCCGCCACATTCGCCACACACGGTGTGGCCACACGCCCCAACCAGGGCATCAAACGCTGGTTCCGTGCACACTGGACATTGCAACGCTTGCCGGAGCAACTCGGGCTCCATCGCGCGGAGTGCTTTGTTTCATTGATGGAAATCGAACTGGACGCGTCACAACGCAGAGAGCCGAAGGTGCACTTTGTGCGGAGCACAGGATTTCTGCCACGTGTCGGCCGTACCGCCAGGCTTGGGTTGGTTGGTGTTGGACCACGTCAAGGCAATGAGCAAGTCAGTCGCGTCGGCCGCCACCGCCGTGTTGCGCTCCGCAAAGTCACGGTACTGCTTGCGAAGAATGGCGCCGCGACGCAACGCTTGGGCCACCTCGGCCACACTGTTCTTGCCCGTGGCACGGTTGAACTCGCCATGCAACTGTTGCAACCGACGTTTGGCCTCGGGTGCCGAGGGCAAGTGCAATATTAACCCCGAGGCCACGCCCTCGTTGAACAAGTCCACCGCAATGTGATCGCTCCACGCGCTACCTCCACTGATCAACGTTACGTCACTCGACCACCCGCGCCGCCGCAACTCGTGCTTCACCGCCGCTTTCATCTTGTCGTACAAGGCCAGTGTCATCTTGGCCCCATCCTCGTTGCGCCCAGCCGTACCAATGACACCCACACGCGGCATCCACGCACAATGAAAGCAGTGGTTTCGTTGCGCATGCTCTTACACACGGCGTGCAGACGAACGTATGCAGACCAATTTGAAGCCAACAC
The DNA here is from genome assembly GCA_964561915.1 of uncultured Gammaproteobacteria bacterium. Lineage (GTDB taxonomy): Bacteria > Patescibacteriota > Microgenomatia > UBA1406 > GWC2-37-13 > CAZLQR01. The sequence goes on from CAZLQR010000020.1 coordinate 14,060, forward strand.
ACAGTGGGCCGGGGTGGGCCTGGGGTGTGCTCCGTTTAGGTTCTGCACATCGTGCCGGTCGAAAGTTAACCGGGGAGCAAGGCCCACACAACGGAGTTTTGAGCGATGTCTGAACCGCCCGCCAAGTCCCCACGTTTGGAGTGGAAACTGAGTCCACGATGTGCAAACCGCTCGGCACGCCCCCGTGCGTTTGCGTCCGTGTCCGTGCCTTTGATCCAAGCAATCGAAGCCTACAAAGTGCCCCCTTTCTTGGGGAAGTTGGTATCCGAGTTCACCGTTCGCACTTCCGGATTTTGCAGCATGGACACGTACCAAAACTTGGTGTTTGTCACGTACTTTGGGCTGCCCGGTGTTACGGTGTACTCTATGGACGGTACGCTGATTCGTCAGTGGGGATCGTCCGGCAATGCACCTGGACAGTTCCGTTTCCCGGGGACAATTGTGGTGACCAAGGACGGCGAAGTGGTGGTAGTCGACACTGGCCACAACCGCGTGCAAGTCTTTCGACAGGATGGCACTCTTGTTCGGACGTGGGGTTTGACAAGGGGGCGCAACAACCAGTGTGGCAAGATACATGGCGTAGCGTTGGCCAAGATACGGGACTTGGCGGTGACGCGGGAAAACAAAGTGACACTGCTTGACGTGTACGGTCGATGCGCGTACACGTTTCGGCTCGATGGCACGTTCTTGCGCAAGTGCAAACCGGAGATCAAGCGACGCGACACTCCCTATGAAATTGTCATTGATGTGGCCATGACAACAACAGGAGAGGTGTGTGAAGCAAACACACAAAATGCATTCATTTTTGTCGGTGCACAGGTGGTGGCCATAAACCGCATCCGTCACCGGGTCGAAGTGTTCCCGGATCACGACGCGTTTGTACAGGCGTGGTGCAAAATTGGTACACCCCGTTGGAGATGGACGCACACACGCAACGTAGTTCTGCGTGGCAACGAAGTGTTGGTTGCGCACGCGCTCACCCGTTCCGTGGCGGTGTTTGCCAGAGAAGGCACACTGTTACGCACGGTGGACGTAGCCATCGAACCCACTGAGTTGGCTGTCACACGCGAGGGCCGCGCTTACGTTTTGGTGGGTGATTTGAACAGCGGCCGCGTACAAGTGATGGAGTAAACTTGTTGATGCCAGTACGAATACACCACCTGCACAGACCAAGGTGTGCAGACCGGCGGGGAAGTGGGTGCGGTGTGGTGCGCACACTTTGGGAAGGCCATGGCGATGCGGCCCGTTGCGAGCCGGATGTGGCACCGCGTGACCCTTCACCTGCACCAACTCGTCATGCGCCATGCCTTTCGCAAGTTTCAAGCGCGACGCGTAGCATGCTGGGAAAGTTTTGACGACCACTCACCCATGGCGCTGTGGTGTTCCTCTTTGGCCATAAGCCACCGCGCCAATGAAGTTTTCATCACCATGGGCACGTTGAACTACGTGCGTGTGTGCGACGCGGATACGGGAAAGGGGTTGCGTCGGTGGGGGTCGCATGGTGCGGGTGCGGGGCAATTCAATCGACCCTTCGGTGTCTGTGTGGTTCCCTTTCTATGCGATGGACTGGAATGCGTGGTCATCGCCGACACGTTCAACGGTCGCGTATGTCTGTTTCACACAGACGGAACCTTTGTGCGGAGCCTGTGTTTTCCGAACACACAATGGCCCACGCACGTTGCAGTCACCGTGGAGGGTGAGTTGATCGTGATCGGGCAGTCTGGAAGAGGTCGGGCGAATGCAGTTTCGGTGGCACGCTTCACTGATGGAACCATCGTGCGCGAGTGGCGCCATCCCGCCTTGGTTGAACCTTTTGAAGACATGGACTTGACGGGAACAGGCAACGTGGTGCTCAGTGACCGACTGAGTTGTTTGCGGGTGTATCGCATTCGCGACGGCGCGTTGTTGCACGAGGTAACACCCCTTGTATTCCGCCAACCACACGCAATATCGTGCGTCAGCCGCCGCGGGACCGAAATGTTTATGTGCTACCTCGGGGCTTGCGCCGTGTATGCTTTGGATGTGCATTCTTACGCCATGCGCAAGGTGCCGTTCAAAGACTTTCCCGCTTTACTTCTGGCCATGCCAACCGGACACATGTTGGCCTGTGTGGAAGGTGACAGACCCTGCCAGATGATGATTTGTGAGTAAACACGATCGGTGTACAGAACCAAGGTGTGCCGTGGCGTTGTGCCGTGCATGGGTTCATTGGGAACGATGCGAGCCTTTCGCCACGTGCCGGTGCACTTGCAACAGACTGTGTCCGGCTATCGCAAACTGCCGCGGTTTTGTGGAATTCAAGTGCTAGGCTGGAGCCACCAGCCACCCCTCTCGCTGCATGGCCTGAGCCTGTACCAAACCAATGTGTTTGTAGTTGATTTAGAGTCTCACAGTGTGTTGGTATTCTCCCTTGTTGACGGCACATTGATACGCCGGTGGGGCCGTCAGGGCACGGCACCGGGACAATTTTTGTATCCCACGGGCATTGCCGTATCCAACGACGGGGTTGTTGTTGTAACAGACGGCTGGAACCACCGCGTGCAAGTGTTCCGTACCGACGGCACGTTTGTGCGTGCGTGGGGGACAAAGGGTACCCGTGAAGGCCAGTTCAATGTGCCACATGGCGTGGCACTGACCCAACATGGCCAAGTCATCGTCACCGAATGGGTCAACCACCGGGCACAAGCCTTTCGGCTGTCTGACGGCGAGTTTCTTCGGCAGTGGCGCGACGAAAACGGTAACAAACCCTGTTCCTATCCAGAACTTATGCACCTCACCAACCAGGGCGAGGTAAGAGCCAACACTGAACCAGAGCAACTTGACGGTCACAGGTTGTGATCGAAGATTGCATCAATCGGCGTGTACGGGTGTTTCCAGACTACAACGCCTTTGCACAATCCCGCAACCTCGCCAACGCGACGGGGTGGCAGTTTGCAGGCTCACGTCGCGCAGTGGTGCGCGGCGACGAAGTGTTGATTGTTGACGAAGAGCACGATTGCCTCAATGTCTTTCGACTGGACGGCACATTCGTG
>CAZLQR010000020.1:17101-31011 GCA_964561915.1 uncultured Gammaproteobacteria bacterium
GCCTACACTTGGGCGTACATCCAAGAGAACAAACCACCACACGTGGCGGTGCCGTGTACGTAGGCGTGCAACAAAGCGAACTGGCCGTTACGCGCGGAGGCCAAGTGGTCATCGGAGACCACGTGGGCGGGCACATCCGCGTATTCAAGTAGCCAGGCATAAACATGTTACAGAACCAGTGATATGTGCCGCCGAAACACATTCCGTGCCCCCCTCAAAGCGTCAAACCAAACTTCATGCTTGTTGCGTTCCGGCGTGTGCCGGCGCATTTGAAATCCACAATCCGTGCCTACAGCCATGGCCCGACATTCCCTAGGCACAATGCACCGGCGTGGATGCTGCCGTTCGCGCCGTTTTTTTGTCACCGTGTCTCCAGACGGCGAAGTGTTTGCCACCAACACGGTGGACCGGTGTGTGTGCGTGTTCTCGCTCAACGGTGCGCTACTCCGCCAGTGGGGCTCCCGTGGCAATGCCACAGGGCAGTTTCAATGCCCGTGTGGTATCGCGGTGACACGCGGGGGCGAAGTGCTCGTCGCTGACCGTGACAACCACCGGGTGCAAGTGTTTCGCACCGACGGCACGTTCGTGCGTGCTTTTGGGATCAAGGACGTCGACAATGGCGGGCGCAAATTTTATCCGCGCGCCGTAGCCGTCACACAAGAGGGTGATGTCGCGGTAGTCGCCGAAGTCGTCAACTGCCACATCCACGTGTTTCGGATTGGCGATGGCGCACATTTGGGTTGGTGGGGCCAGCCGGGGTTGGCGGACGGAGAGTTTCTGTGTCCCGTCTCCCTGTGCATCACTTCGGGCGGTGAGGTAAGTCCGGCGCCACCGGGTTGATGGGGGATTCATGGTGCCAGATCGTGGTGGCTGACCGGGACAACTATCGCGTGCAAGTCTTTACACTCAACGGTGCCTTCGTGCGCAAATGGGACATTGTCGGTTCGGGTTCACAGGAACTTGGCAAACCTTGTGCCGTGGCCTTGCGCGGCGACACTGTTCTCGTGTCGGACTATTCTGAAGCGTGTGTGTACGTGTTTCGTCTAGACGGCACCTATTTGTGTCGGTGGAGATTGGAAGGCTGTCCGTCATTCTTTTACGGGCTTGTCGTCACCGTGGCCATTAACGACCAAGTGGTGGTCTGCGGCGAATATAACCGCTACGTACAAGTGTATGAATGAAACACGGTGCCTCATTGCGTACGGCACCCAGCCAGGTTGTTTTCAATTTCGCGTTGCATTTCCGCACAAAGCAGGCGATCGGCAGTGCGTTGTTGTGGCAACGCCGCATCGCCCACGGCTACCCACCGCGTGTGATTCACGACGGCCACCAGAGCGCGTGCAAACTCTGGGTTGTGGATGTCATGCAAGGCGCGCTCGACGTGGGGCGGAAACATTGGGTTGGGTGGTGCCGCAACGGCGTTGTCTTGGAAGGCACGCTGGGCCACGGCACACCGGGCCAACACCAACGTCACCGACTTCAGGGGAGACGCAACACCCGTCAGGCACAGTTCCATCCGACGACGGGCGTCTACGTCATCGGGATGTTGGGACAACAGTTGCAAATCACGGGACAACACCTCCGCCGTGCTCAAACGTTGGGTCGAGCCAAAAAATTGACGCACCAGTTCCGCCTCGTCTACCGACAGTTCGGGGCCAAAGACACCGAGGCCGATGGTACGAAGAAACTGTTGCCACGGTTTTGTCGTGGTGCCCGGCGGCGACCGGCAAGCATGGCGGCAAATGAATTGCAACGTCTGAACCCAACCACTGTCCAACTGTTGCTCCAATATGGCCTTGACTTGGACATTGGTCTCACACACCAATTGCAAGAACAGCATGGCACGGTACATGTCGATGTCGTTGGCCGTGGCGTTGCGTTCTTTGGCTTGTTCGATCAATCCGCGCAAAAACGTCGCACGCTTTTCCATGGCCACGCCATTCACGGTGCGTGCAAATTCCCAGTACGTGCGAAACACGTGCATCCACGCCACCGTAGGGTCGAGTTGTGGCGTCACGGCCGCCGCATCCGCCATCGTGCCGCGATGAATGTGTGCGAACGGCGCATGCCCATCTAACTTTTTCCCCCTCTCTCTCCCCATGTAAACGTTCTGCAAGTCATAATCGACTGGGGCTGTGGGGCTTTTTTAACGAGTCAAGAAGAAACGTCGCATCGTGAGCATGAATTCGGACTTGACAGTCGAGATTTTTGACGCATCCATTTGTCCGTCCTATTCGGCCGACCAGTTGCACAGTCTAGCCCGGTCTTTGGGTGTTCGACTCGCCTCCACGTCGCGCAAGGATATGTGCTTGGAACTGCGGGCGCACTTGCCGCCGTCGTACTCGGAGTACAATGGCATCAAGTACCTGGACCCGGCCAAAATGCGTGCGGTGTTGGCGCGCGTCCCACCCGAGGAGGCCGACGTGTACCAGTTCATCTGGACCCATAGCAAGTACTACCCCACAGATGTGGTGTTGGGACTGGTTAACGAGGCGGTGGACCAGTTTTTGGCGTTGCAAGTGTCGCCGTTTTTGTTGTACATTCCGGCCAAGAAATGGGGCTCCGAACAGTGGCTGGCCACGACGTTTTACGAGAAACTGGGACACCCGCTCATCGTGCACGACTTGGCCAAGTTGAAGCCCGGCGCGTACAACCTGCTCATTCTCGACGACGCGGCGTACAGCGGCACCAACCTGGTCATGAAACTGGACGAACAACTGGACAATTTGAAACGCGCCGGCCGGGTGGGTGACTACACCTTTCATTTCTATGTGGCGGCCGGCCTCATCACCACGGTAGCGAGGCGCATCATCACCGGCAGTGCCGAGCACCACGGCCAAGCCATCACCATCATTGGCGCGGCACACATGAAGACCATTTCGGAGATCGTGGACGAGGAAAAGGCACCCATGGACTGGTACACCTTTAACAAACTGCAACGAGGTGGCGAGGTGAGCCAGTTCATGGGCAAGACACGCCCTGACTACGACGCCACCACCGTGTGGTTGGGCCACAAAGTGGCCAACGTGCATGGGTCCATGCCGACGTTTTTGCAACCCGTCCTGTTGCACGCGCCCGACCGCAGTTTGGTCGAGGCCGCCGAAGCGTATGCCAACACGCTGCGTGTCATGGAATGAAACCAAGGGTCACACAGGTTCGTGTCACAGAACCAGAGTCGTGTTGACTTGGACAGTGGAGACACACACACACACACACACCGAGCCATGGAGGAAGCCAAACCGGGCGAAGCGATGTCAAGAACAGGCGGGTGGTCACATGTTGCCACTGTTCCGCTCATTGCCGCGCGTGCGTTTTGTCGCATGGCTCAACCGTTGCATGCCATCATACGGAAGTTTCTTGTGGTGCCTCCACTGCGAGGCACGTGGCTGGCAACGTGGCCCATGAATATGCGATTGATGTGCATGACAACGTCACAAAACCATGAAATTTTTGCAACGGATTGGGGCAACTCGTCGGCGTGTGCTGTCATGTGACGTCGGTCACAACATGCAGATTTCTGCAGGGGGTTTGTCTCATGAATCAAATGATGCTCGGTACCTCATTTTCCCACGATGTTGAGGCACACGGTGCTTTGGGCCGCCCTGTTTTCCACAGCGGCGTACGCATGTCGGTGGGATTTGGCTGTGGCAAAGTGCCACCACCAATGCACTACGTTGCCCTGTGACACTTATTCACACGTCCAAATCGCAATGGAGGATTGCAACCGCCACCGCCGTTTGCTGTGGAGCGCACGGAGAAAGTGGAGAAAAGCAAAAGATCATCACCGTCGAAATCTTTGGATGTCCGGCATGGTGTGTTTGAGTGCTGAATGTGAAGATGGACCATCGACCAAGTTGGTGCGCACATGGTTGGCCTTTGCCACTGTGATTACCACGGGCATGTTCATGATGATGAACTTTTATTTTCACGGTGTCAAGTCACGCCGCCACCAAAGGGCTCTCGACAAACTCAAACCGGTGGATGCTGTTTCCGTACTCGATGAAGTGTGCTCTATCTGTCGGGATGAACAAGACTCATGGCGGCGGTTGCCGTGTGGACATGTCTTTCATGGTGTCTGCATCGAACGGTGGTTTATGCAGCGCACCATTTGTCCCAATTGCACATTGGACGTTTCGGTGATGGAAAATCTGTAAACATGTGTGTCCATCTCCCAGACCCACAGGCTCTCGAAACTCAACCAACCGATATTTCAGGCAGTGCACAGTAAAGCACGGAAACGGGCATGAGCGAAGGCAGTGTCGAACTTGAACCAGAGACACACGAGTCGTCGTCCAAAATCCTGGGTATGGAACCTGGCCAATGGGTCTGGTGCAATGCTGGCATCCGAGGGAAACGTGTACTCGTAGTCCGACCAGTGTGCCGGTGACTTGGGCCGGGGGTCCCCATGCTACATGTGAAAACTTGCGTCACTAACAACAAAGACACAAGGGCCTGATGTCATTTGGATTCACTCCACAGTGTTCAGATGCACACGTGTCCAATTTGCGGTCGGCATCGACGTTGACCACGACTCGCAGCACATGTTCCGTCATGGACGCAGGCATGGTCGTGGCGGGTACTATCAACGGTGCCACCAGCGTGATGCCAAATGTCATCACCACCGAGGGTGACTTGGTGGTTGGCGATGCGACTGGGAACGCCTCCCGCCTGCCAGTTGGCGCCGTTAACACTGTGCTGACTTCCAATGGCGTTGGCGTTGAATGGCAGCCGTCCGCCGGCATCACCACCACCCAGGGCGATCTCGTTGTTGGCAACGGATTGGGCGAACCCAGCCGGCTACCTATTGGAACCATTGGAACAGTGTTGACGTCTAACGGCACCACAGCCATTTGGCAAACACAACAGAGTGCCGTCACCACGCAAGGTGACCTCATCGTTGCCAACGTTTCCGGTGAAGCCGCCCGGTTGCCCATCGGTGTCTCTGGGACCACCTTAACTTCTACGGGTACCACTGCGCAGTGGCAAGCGCCCGTTACCACAGCCACCGGCGATTTAATTGTGGGAGACAGCACCGGTTCACCAGCACGACTCCCCATTGGTGCTGCTGAAAGTGTACTCGCGTCCAATGGCACTGCCGCAGTGTGGAGGCCAAACACGGGTGCCACGGCATTGGCCGTGCAATACAACACGTTGGTGCCCACGGGCGCAGCCATGTGGCTGGGTGTCACAAGCAACAACGTGCTCAATGGCAACTACGTGGTGACGTTGTTGTCCTCGGACCCCTCGTATCTGGTCACCCAAACCGCATCCACGCCGTCCTGGATTGAATTCGTGGTGCCCGGCAACTACCTCATCGAGTTTTCGACCGTCATTCTTCCCACCAGTACAGATGTGACCACATTGTCTGTAGTCACCAACACCAACGGGGCCAGCCCTTTTGTGGGTGGAACTTCGGTTGTGTTGTCAGGGGCTGGAATCACGTTTGTGGGAACCCCGGCTCCACAATGCTTGGTGGGTCGATTGGTGCACTCCGCCTTGGCCTCTCAAACCATGGGCATCGTCATCTCCGGCACGGCGGGCACCTTCGGATTCGACACGGTCGGTGCCGTGTTCTCCATAAAGCCACTGTTTTGACCACAGGCAACACATAACAAAACCTTCTTGGGACGAGTGGAAAGATTTGCACGGTTTACATCAAGAACGAAGCGAGATGTCATTTGGATTGACGCCCCAGCGCGCCGATGCGGAGGTGCGGAATCTGCGCGCCGGATCCACCTTCACCACCACGCGGAGTGTCTGCGATGTTTTGGAAGCCAATGCGATAGTCGCCGGCTCCATCAATGGCATGCGCGACATCATGGACGACGTCATCACCACAGAAGGGGACTTGGTTGTGGGAGACGTGGCCGGACAACCCACTCGATTGCCACTGGGAAGCGGAGGAACTGTGTTGACCTCCAACGGAACAACTGCCGTGTGGGAACCCTCTCCCGAGGTCATCACCACCGAAGGCGATCTCATTGTGGGCGATGCACTCGGCGAGCCGGCACGCTTGCCCGTCGGAACTTCCGGCAGTGTGTTGACTTCCGATGGCACCACGGCCGCGTGGGAGCCGCCAGCCAGCGTTACCACCACGCAAGGGGATCTCATTGTCGGTGGTGCAAGCGGCGGGCCAACGCGGTTGCCACTCGGCGGCGACACATCGGGTTTGACATCCAACGGCACCACAGCCCAGTGGCAAGCACCAGTCATCACCACCCAGGGCGATTTGATTGTGGGCGGCGTCAGTGGGGTGCCTGCCCGGCTGCCACTCGGTGCATCGGCCCGCGTGCTGACGTCTGACGGAACCACACCGCAGTGGGCGCCATTCGGCGCGGCAAGTGCCGGACTCGCGGTTCAGTACGACACTTTGGTGTTCGGCAATGGATTTACGGGTGTTATATGGATTGGGTCTAGCAGCCTCACCCTTTCCGGGTCATACGTTGTGACGTCTTCAACCAACGACACGGCTTACATCATCCCGGGTTCGAGTGGCTCTCAATCGTGGTTCCAGTTTGTGCTGCCCGGGCCATATCTCATTGAGTTTTCCACAACCGTGATACCCGTGGCCCTGCAAGATGTTTCGCTCTTGCTGACCGTCGCGGCGGGTGGCGGCGTCCCTTTTTCCGGAGACAGCATTTTGATGGCAACCACGTCGATTTTTCCAGCAAATGTCGACAACACTCCCCAGTGTTTGGTGGGTCGGGTGGTACACACGGCCGTGGCCAACGAAACGTTTGGCATTAGCATCACCACACCCGACTTCAATGGAGCATCATTTGGTTCGTATGGAGCCGTTCTCACCGTACGTCCACAGTTTTGAACATGTGGCACGCAAAGTGACCAACAGAAAAGTCACACGCCGACAGGAAGAGCAGAGTAGATGGCATCGGGGTTGGCTCCACAACGAGCCGACGCGCACGTGTCAAACTGGCGATCGGCTTTGCTCACAACCACCACTCGCAACACATGCGACACGTTGAGGGTAGATGCGCTGGTGGCCGGCGTCATCAATGGCGTTGCCAATGCCATGGAAAATCCCATCCTTGCACAGGGAGATTTGGTGGTGGGCGGCGCTGCCGGAAAACCCATGCGACAGCCCTTGGGAGTCGCTCACACTGTCCTCACGTCCGACGGAACCACGGTAATGTGGGACGTGGCTTCTTCAGACGTGATCACCACGGAAGGCGACCTCATTGTGGGCGATGTGACTGGAGCGGAAAGCCGGTTGCCTATCGGCGCACCCTCCGCTGTGTTGACATCAACTGGAACCACGGCGGCATGGACTGCACCGGCCACCGTCATCACCACGCAAGGCGACCTCATCGTGGGCAATGTGTCCGGGAATGAGTCACGGTTGCCGATTGGTGCGGCAAACACTACCCTGACGTCCAACGGTACCACAGCCCAGTGGCAAGCACCCGTGACCACAACCCAAGGCGATCTGATCGTCGGTGGCGTGGCCGGCGCGCCGATGCGATTGCCTGTGGGCGTAGCCACCCGCGTGTTGACCTCGGACGGAACCACACCACAATGGTTGCCCATCCCGGCTCCGAGTGCATTGGCCGTACAGTACTCTAACGTACAAGGCCTTGATCCAGTGTTGCAGTTTGGGTCAGTGGCCGTTGCGGGCTCCTACGACATCAGTTCCTTGATCAACAATCCGTCCTACGTCACCACTGTCGCAGGTGCACCCGGCACTTCGGGTTGGTTTGAATTTGCCGTTGCGGGAAACTACTTGGTCGAGTTTTCAATGAGTTGTATCGTCCTGGCAACCGTCAAAATTCTTGCGACGTTGAGCACAAACTCCGGCGGGGTTGATCCATTTCTGGGCACCGAAGTCATTCTGGCGGAAATAGGCATTCCCACAGGAACGGAAACACCCAGACAGTGTTTGTACGGCCGATTGCTAGTGACTGCCGCCGTCAACGAAACGTTCGGCATTGTGATACAAGGAGCGGACTCAATTGCTTTCGACTCTCAAAACACCACGTTCACGGTACAACCACTGTTCTAAAAATCCATAAATACATGGTGTTGGGTTACGCGCAGTTCGGTTGCGCCATGCAACGCACGAAGGTGTCAAAGTGCGGGCAACACTCGCACGCCGGAAAGTAGCAAACGCAGTCTGGGTGACATGCACTGGCGGCCGCAACACACTCCACCCAAGTGAGCGCCGGGTGATATTCAACATAATCATCAACCGGGGCGGGAATTGTGCCCGCCACAGCGCCCGCTGCCAAAACCATCGCCCAGCACACGACCCACCAACCCCGCATCATGAAGGCTTCGGTGTGAGCGTGTGATGCGGGCGTGTGTGACACGAACGAGGCCCATGAAGGCACGAAGGTGCGTTCTGCACAACCGAATGTGACCTGGATTGATGAAACCGACCGGGCTGGAATTGACGCATTGGTCATTGTATGGCGAATTCATTCTGTGGTAATGACGCCGCGGCACGTTGGGCATGTGCCTGTCTGGCGCAGCCACGGTGACACACACGTGGCATGAAACTTGTGGTCGCAAGGCAAGGTGAGGATTTCGGCACCCACTTCGATGGGGTCGGTGCACACGGCACAGACGTCGTGGATGTTCGTGAGCGACCGGACCAATGCCGGCTGCAACCGACGCAACGCACGCCGCAGACGCCGGCGTTCGTCCACGTGGGTGCAACATGCCCACGGCAGCATGATGACAATAAACCCAGTGGCCAAAAACGTGTTTCGCAACAGGTCATGAAGCCGGAACACGCACACGGGCCACGTGCTGGTGAGTGACAAAGCACGGATGCAAGTGTTCGAATGATACAGATCCAACCGTTACTTCCGTTACGCTACGGTATTGCACGCGTCAAAGGAAAAACACACAAAATCATCACAATTTCAGGACGCGCCATGGAGGAGACCAAAACGTGCGAGACGACATCCACAGCCGCCCCTCTTGTTCCGGCACGTGCCTTTCAGCGTGTGGCACGGCACTTGCACGGCGCGATTCGCGCGTTTCGCGAGTTTCCACCCTTGCGAGGCACATGGGTGGCGACGTGGCCCGCGAACATCTGCGGCACCGGCATCGCGGTGTCATCGGCCAACGAATTCTTCGTTGACGATGACTACCAAAGCATGTCCGTGCACTCGGTCAACGGTGCGTTCTTGCACAACTGGAACAGACAGGTCCCCATGCCAGCCAAGGGCCGGCACTGCTTTGGCTTGTGCGACATCGCAGTAGCACCGTCGGGCGAGGTCGTGGTTACGGACAGCCACAACAGTCGAGTGCTTGTGTTTCGCCCAGACGGTACGTTTGTGCGCCAGTGGGGCTCGTACGGCTCGGACGATGGCCAGTTCTACTTTCCTCGCGGCGTGGCGGTGACGAAAAACGGCGACGTGTTGGTGACCGACATGGGCAACCACCGTGTCCAAGTGTTTCGGCTCTCCGACGGCGCCTTCCTACGCCAGTGGGGCGTGAACGGGTCTGCGGACGGACAATTTTCCACTCCCTTGGGAGTGTGCATCACGGCAACCGGCGAAGTGGTGATCGCAGACGGGGCCAATCGGCGTGTCCAAGTGTTTAGCCTCGATGGCGTGTTCCTGCGCAAGTGGGGCTCGCTGGGATCGGGCCACGGCCAGTTCCAGTTTCCGGTGGGCGTGGCCGTGCGCGGAGACGAGGTGCTGGTCACCGATGATGGCAACCACCGCGTGCAGGTGTTCCGTTTGGACGGCACGTTCGTGCGCGCGTGGGGGTCGGAGGGCGCGGGGGATGGCCAGTTCATGTGTCCAAGTGGGCTGGCTGTGACGCGCGCGGGCCAAGTGCTGGTAGCCGACCGCGTGAACGACCGCGACGGGCGCGTACAGGTGTTTGAATGAACAGTTCATCAGCAGGTGTCAATCGTTCATTTGTGTTGTGGCACTTGTTCCAGAACAGTTCCCAAACCCAGATGGAAAAATCCGGCATGGAAGACCAACAACGCATCGAGGCATACCGTCGCCGCCATGCCTCGCGTCGCATCCCAAGCATTTCGTCGTGTCGCGCGGCCGTTGCATGCAATCATACATCAGTTTCATTTCCCTCCACCCTTGCGAGGAACGTGGGTGGCAACATGGCCTGTGGACGTCACATCAATGTGCCTGGCCGAGTCACCGAACCGCGAGATTTTCGCAACCGACTGGAAAAACGACTGTGTGCGTGTGTTCTCGCCCGACGGTGTGCTTCTTCGCACGTGGGGCTCACAGGGCAGCGCTGCGGGGCAGTTCAGGACCCCCTACGGCATCGCGGTGGCGCCGTCGGGCGAGGTGGTGGTCGCTGACCAGTACAACCACCGCGTGCAAGTGTTCCGCGCGGACGGCACGTTCGTGCGGATGTGGGGCTCGGAGGGCTCGGGTGACGGCCAGTTCAGGTACCCTGCTGGCGTGGCGGTGACGGCGGGCGGCGAGGTGGTGGTGGCCGATCGTGACAACCACCGCGTCCAGGTGTTTCGGCTGGCGGACGGTGCTTTTGTGCGCCAGTGGGGCGCATGTGGGTCTGCACACGAACCATTCGGTGGTCCCATGACAGTTTGCATCGCAAGGACCGGTGAGGTGGTGGTCGCTGACCAACACAGCCACTGCGTGCACGTGTTCACGGTAGATGGCGTGTTCGTGCGCAAATGGGGCTCAGAAGGGAGCGCTCCGGGCCAATTTCGGTACCCCCGCGGCGTGGCGGCGCACGGCGACAAGGTGCTGGTTGTCGACCGCCACAACCACCGTGTGCAAGTATTCACACTGGACGGCACCTTTGTACGCCAGTGGGGATCGTGCGGCTCGGGTGACGGCCAGTTTTATTTCCCGACCGGGGTGACGGTGACGCGCACGGGCCGAGTGCTGGTCACTGAAAGCGGCACCAAGCGCGTGCAGGTGTTCGAGTGAATGAATCCAAACGATGGAGCAAGGGTGTATTTTTTTCTTTTGCACGCGTGTGGCGTTGTGAATGGCTTCATGCTCCGGTCATGCTTCAAGGCAGTGGGCCAACAAATCGGCCAAAGGTGCCGTCATGATGTTGAACTGAAACGGCGCGCGGCGAACAAAGCCCATGCGCTCGTAGAAACGAAACAAACGTTCTTGGCCGGCTTCTTCGGGCGCCGCCGCTTGCAAGTCCAGGCGCGTGTAACCCTCATTGGCCAGGAGACACGCCACCAAACACAATACAAACCGTCCCAGTTGACGCCCTCGCAGACGCGGTACCACCATAAACTGTTCCAACCAGGCACCCTTCGCCACCATGTCCCGCTTCACAGGCGAACCGTCGGTAGTGGTGACGAATTTGGCTTCGGCCACAGTCTCGACCTCGTCATTCGCCTTGGTGTGCAAGATGAACAGTGTACGCTCGCGAAAGCGACCCATGCGGAGGTCACGGACGATGGCCTCGTAGTTCTCCACGGCCTCCAGAGCGGCGAGAATGCCCGGTGCCATCTGGCACGTAGACCGCCAGTCAAGGGCCTCGGCCAGATCGTAAATTTTTTGCTCTGCCATGAAACGCTTTGTTCTGATCGTGCCCAAAAACAAGCACATCACACGCCGTTCCTCGACCAGACGGTTCAGGCACCAGTCCGGAACTTTCCTTTGATGTCATGAACCCGGACACACCACACCCATGGAACCCCCGAACCCCGCGTCGTTTGAATCCGTTCCTACACATTTGAAACGACTCATTGGTGCTTTTCGCCAGTTGCCGCAGTTTCGCGGACAAGCAATGGCAACATGGCCGATGCCGTTTCGGCCCTTTGGTGTGGTCGTGTCCGAACAGAGCAACGAAGTGTTTGTCCTTGACTTTGACAACGATGCCGTGTATGTGTTTTCTCCCGACGGTACGTTGCTTCGCAAATGGGGGTCGCAAGGCGGTGAACCAGGCCAATTCTTTGGTCCGGCCGGCATCGCCGTAACTAAAGCCGGTGAAGTGGTGGTGGCCGACTTCGCCAATCACCGGGTGCAAGTGTTCCGGACCGACGGCACGTTTCTTCGCATGTGGGGCACCGAGGGTTCAGGCGAGGGACAGTTTCATGGTCCTATGAGTGTGGTACTGGTGCAAGAACACGAAGTCATCGTGACTGATCATGACGGCGTACAAGTGTTTCAACTGTCCAACGGGGCATTCGTACGCCGATGGAGTACCAAAACCGGACAGCGGGATTATCTGGTGGCCGCATGCGCCACGCCCGAGGGTTACGTGTTAGTCACGGACAATGTCAACAACCGCGTGCAGATGCTGACGGTCGAAGGCGTTGTTGTGCGCCAATGGGGTGTGATGGGCTCACACCTGGGCCAATTTGTTGGCATGTCGGGCATAGTCATGCGGCACCATCACGTGTTTGTTGCTGACTGGGAAATTCACCGTGTGCTCGTGTTTTCACGAGACGGCCTCTGTTTGTGTGCGTATGGCTCCAGGGGTTCCGGGCAAGGCCAGTTTTTGTATCCGTCCGGCGTGGCAGTGACACGGCAAGGCACACTGGTGGTGGCGGATCGCAACAACCGACGCTTACAACTGTGGCAATAGTGAAACCACTCAATGGGCCGTTGCACAAACGCGAATGGTTCGCTCCACCACCTCCTTGTTGTAGTTACGGGCACGACCGTCGTGTTGAATCAAGTACACCAGAACATCTCCCAATTGGGCGTGGCGGACTTTGGCTTCGTGAGGGTCTTCCGTACCCACCACAAACACGGCATACTCGGGGGTTACACGCACGGCGGCCACACGAACGCGAGTCAACGTGTCCACCGACACGGCCATGGCCCTTTGTGTGAACACACCTCAAAAAACATTGGCTTCAACGAGAGTTCACACAAGCGCTTCATTTTGACACTCAAAACAAACGTGGCCACGGGTGGTGGGCCACACACAACCCCACGCGCACCGTAGAGCCCACGCCTATCCCCCCGGACGATGACGCGCCGCCAATGGACGCGGGGGGATGCATCACCGACGTCGGCAAACGCAACAAAGGCGCCACCGCCGGCGCATCGCATCGCTCGCACACCCACGGCGCCCACACCGGGCTCCCGTGTTCGACGTGCCACGGGAAGAACGTCGGCGTGCCCCACGCTCCACTCTTGATCACGACGGTGCCCGTGCGGGTGACCTCGGCCGGCACCATACTTGCACGCGGCTCCCATCCGTACGCATTCGAAGCACCTTCGGCGAGACCGTGCACGCCACTTGCTACGTGCGCCACGGCCGAACCATGTCGTTTCCAACACGCGTCGCACGCCGCCACGCCCACACACTGAGGTGGAGAGGATTCTGACGACGTAGACTCCACGGGTTCCACGGGTTCCACGGGGCAACTCCTCCATTGGACGGCGACGCGCCGGGGCACGGCCTTCTTGGCGCGTTTGCCGGTGGATGTGTCGCCGCGAGGTAGGGGTGGAGGTGGCCGTGCTCCGACGCCGCAATGGTTGCAAATGAGTGAATCCGCCGCCGCTTCGCGTGAGTCCGCATTCGAGAAGATGCCGCGCGGAGGTGGCTTGACGACGGGTGGTGGCTCTTGCTTGTGCTCGGCGTCACCGGAAGTGTTGGCGGCGTCCAAAAAGTCGCGGTCGAGGAGAGAAGGCGAGACGGCTTTGAGGCTCAAGGAAGCGTCCACGGGAACGGGCGTGTCGTTGCACTCGGCGTTGTTGCGTTTCTTGCAACGCGCGGTGAAGACGGCGATGCGTCGGATCGCGTGGATGGGTGCGTTCTTCCACGTTTGCACGCGGAACAACGGGTCGGCTGAGACTTCTTCACGCTCGTTCTCGACTTCATCTACGCTGACGGGTGTCTTGGCCTCGTCCATAGTGTGTCTCGTTGCCACGAGTCTGACCCACGAACACGAACTTGTGAGTGCCAATTTTGGCGCCCCACAAGTCCGGTGGCGAAACGGACGAAACCGACGCCGCCCCAGA
>CAZLQR010000021.1:0-29696 GCA_964561915.1 uncultured Gammaproteobacteria bacterium
AGAGTAGTTATCGAAACATACGTCTTATAGATAACAAGAAAAATATGGGGCGTGGTTATTCAAGACAAATAGGGGTTAAAGCTTCAAATGCAGACTATTTAGCCTTTGTCGATGCGGATATAAAACTACCTTCAAATTGGTTAAACAGATGTATATCAAAATTAAACAGTTATGACGCATGTGGCGGAATTGCATTACCAGATGGCGATGTTCAGTATGTTTACACAAAGTATCAATTGCGCCCAAAAGTGAGAAAACACACTGCAGAAATTTCAGGATGCAACGGTCTTTACAAGAGAGAAGTTTTCGACAGAATTAATTTCAATGAAAAAATGAAAGATGGAGAAGATGTTGACCTTGTTTGGAAGTTGAAGGCGGGAAACTACAAGTTATTTTGTGTAGATGATCTCATCGTAGAGCATAAAGAAAGTAAAACATACGCTCAAAGTTTAAAATGGCTTTATGAATCTGGCTTTGGTGCAAATAGATTGCTATGGAGGTATGGCAACATTCGTCTTCCTGACGTTTCATTCTTCATATTTGTAGCAATTCTTATTGCGTCATTTCTCTTTCTGTATATTGATAGAAATCCTTACGGTTTCGTTGCACTTGTGTTGTATACGTGGTTAGTGGGTTTTATGCATTTGTATAAAAGCTTTTATGCTGACAGAATTTTTCAATTCTTGTTTGCATCTATAGCAATCTTTTTTTTAATAGGTGCATACTTTGTCGGGAGGCTATTTGGATACATAACTTTACAGAGATGAAAAAATTATCAGTTCTATTAGTCACCGCTGAATACTCATTTAGTATATCTGGAGGCGCAGGAGTGTATGCTAGACAGCATGCTGAATCGCTTGCACGAGAAGGTGTGAATGTATATGTTATAACTTCCGGGGAATCAAATCAAGTAACTAGAATTAGTCCCAATCTGACTATTGAGAAAGTAAAAACCGTTTATTTACCTGTTATTAGAACTCCACTATTTCTCAGAAGCATTAGGCAGAGATTGCCATCGCTTCTCAAAGAACAGGATGTTCAAATTATTCACAGCAACAACACGGCGGCAGCATGGATTAGTACAGAATTGCCACTAATTACGACATTACATCACCCCGTTTCATTTGAGAATAAGAACTTTTTCTTTATGCAGCGCCTTCTAAATACCCTGGATATTTTTAATGAGAAGCTTTTAATCACCAAATCAAAAAAGATAGTTGCTACAAGCAATGAGTCATACGATATATTTCTCAACTTATATCCAAAGTACAGAGACAAATTTTGTTTAGTGAGAATTGGTGTGGATTTAGATTTTTTTAAACCTATTATTGGCGCAAAAGAAACACTTCTTAAGCGTTACAAACTGCATAAAACTAACAAGATAGTTTTCGTTCCTGGAGCAGCGCGAGCGAAGAGAAAGGGTTTTGAAGTATTTATTAAGGCGGTCGGTGAAATTAGTAACACGAATGTACGATATCTTGTTTCAGGCACAGCAAGAGAGATTGGTTGGGAATCGTATAAGACTAAGATTCTCTCTAGTTCGAAGGTCTTGGATAAGGTCATCTTAACTGGAGAGTTGGATTACAGCGAACTTCCTCTTTACTACTCAGGATCAGATTTCGCAGTTTTTCCGTCTCTTTTTGAGGGCTATGGGTTGCCCACTTTGGAAGCTCTCTCATGCGGCGTTCCAGTGATTTCCACAGATACTGGAGAAGCTAAGTCGATTTTGAACTCACAGAATGGAATTCTTGTGGAGCCAAATGATCAAGTCGCATTGAAGAATGCAATAGTAAAGCTATTTGAGGATAGTTCTCTTCTGAGAAAATTCTCAAGAAATGCACGTAGTTCTGTTCAACAAAGATACAATTGGAAGCTCATTTGCATTGATTATATAAGACACTATGAAAAGCTTTAAACAAAATTTGCTCAAGGAAATCATGCATTTTTGTGTGTTTGTACTAAGACTAAGCTATCTGCCGATTGCCTTTTTGCTATATGCTTTGAAGCTGCCCTTTTTAGAGTATGTGTTGCTTATATTCATTCTCCTTCAACCCGGCAATATTATTTATAAATTCATCCATAACAGCAAACAAAATCCTTGGCCTATTGTTTTATCATTTAGAATTGCATACAGCATCATCTTTATATATGTAATTGGTTTAACTAACACATTTGCTTCTTACTACTACAGTATTGAAAATCCGCTTGGTAGATATTCAATAATATTTACATTTGGGATTCTTTATTCACTCCTATTGCTTATCTTATTTGCATTTAGACGACAAGATTTCAAAATAACTGCGCCAAAATTACCAACCTTGAAAGACTGGCACTTTGGGGTCCACTTAATTTTGCCTTTTCTCGCATATTGTGGCGCAACACTGCAGAATAATGGATCTTCCAACGTACTTACATACATTCTTTATGTAAGTATCTTTTTGCTATTTCTTTTCTATTTAGTCCGAAGTAAGTCTTATAAAGACGAATATGTTGCCACATTTATACTTTCATCTAGTATTTCCCTTTTGCTCTCCTACTCATTGAGGAGCAACTATGTTTCAGGCTACGACATAAGTCAAGAATACAAGTACTTTATGGAAACTAAGAATGCATTAACTTGGATTCCTGAAAAGATTGTTGATGCCTATCAAGCTTGTTTAAGCATTACCATTCTTCCCACTATTATTTCTGAACTCTCATCATTGCGAAGTGAGTTCATATTTAAGTTTGTCTTTGCACTTTTATTATCGCCAATCCCTGTAATTGCTTTTTACATTTTCCGACGTTACTTCGCAAAGGATGTCGCAATAACGGGTGTTTTTTTTCTACTTTCTCAGACATGGTACTACACTCAGTTACCGACGATTCTAAGACAAGGAATCGCATATGTTTTTTACGCATTAATTTTTTATTCTCTCTTTGCGGAAGACAATTCAAGAGTAAGAAAAAATATTGCTTTAGTAATTATAGGTATAGGATTGATTTTATCCCACTACACAACAACCTACTTAACCATTTCGATCTTAATTCTTATAAAACTTATATTGATTATTTTAAAACTTATACGGTTTCCAAAGCTATATACGAAGCTAATTAGCTTATTAAAAATTCCAGCAAATAAGTATATCAATCTGCATAGCAGTATCTCGTTCATTTCAATTCTCTTGCTCCTACTTTTTACAATGCTATGGTACGTAAGAATTACCAACACTTTTCCAAACTTGAGTAGCAAAACTGGTATACAGCTAGGTGGAAGTAATGCGTTTAACCTTGGAGACAATCTTGCTAAGATAAGAGGAATCTTTAATTATAAGTTTCAGGATCAAAATACTACTCAAAGAGTAAACAGCTACGTCAATAGTTATACGATCAATCTGCACAAAACAAGGCCTTATTTATGGGATAAGGACCAGAAAAAGAATCCAGTGGAAAAAGCGGATGTGGTCACTCTTATTCAGGTGCAGGAGCAATTCCCTAAATCGTATGTTCCTATTTGGTTATCTCAAACACTTGTATCGCTGTTTAATATAGTAAGGACGCTTCTAAATAATGTCTTCCTACCGTTGAGCATTTTGCTAATTTTCTTCTTCAAGAGATACAAGCAAATTCAGGTTGAATACATTGTACTCCAGCTTTTGCTTATGTCGAGCATAATCGTCATTTCGTTATTGCCTCAAGGACTTAAAAGTTACAATATCGAAAGGCTATATACACAATTGCTAATCACATCCTCAGCATTTATTGGCTGGATTATTTTTGGATTTTTTAAGTTAGTAAGACTTCCTAAGCTGGCCCTTTGTGTAGTGGCCTTTATGTTTTCACTCTATTTCTTTTTTTATTCAGGAATAATCCAGTACTTTATTGGCGGAAGTCAGCCATTGACAATAACTAGCTCAGGAAGCTCCTATTACAAGAATTACGCTCACTCATCAGAAGTTGCTAGCGCATCTTGGCTCGGAAAGTACCTTACTAACTCTTTTGTATTTGCAGATTCCGCTGGAAGAAACAGACTTATTGCATATGGGTCTGTCGATCAAAATAAAATAATTTCTCCGTTTTTTCCTTCGGCACTAAACAACAACAGTTACGTATACTTAGCATTTCATAACTACAAAAAAAATGTTGTGCTAGTGACGGACTTAGGCGTTAATGCATTTGTTAAAACTCCTAAAGAGTTTTTGGACATGAATAAAAACAAAATTTATAGTACAAGTTCCACTGCGGTATACAAATGAATATTTTGATACTAAACGACTTCTCCGAACAAATCGGTGGAACCGAACGGTATGTAAATAGTTTGAAATCAGGTTTTGAAACAAAAAAACATAAAGTTCGCGTATTTACTGGCAATACTACCTATGTCGATAGTTTGAAGAAAAAAACAATACCTAGACTCTTTTCGCTTTTATTTAACGTGAAGTATCTGATACAAATTTCCAATTTGATCAATCAAACTAAGCCCGATGTAATTATTGCTAACAACATTTTTTATGAGCTTTCACCCTCGTTTTTAGCGTTTACACATGGCGTGCCTATTATAATGGTAGTGCATGATAGTCAGATTTATGCTCCTATGGCTCTTCAGCACCTAAGAACAGGTAAAAAATGCAGACAGACAATTTGTGAGGGTTGTACAAACTGCATGGGCTTTCTTAAAAGCAGACTGGAGCGTTTTAAAAGACGTTTCCACAGACTTTTGCTAAGAAATATCGATGTTTATGTAGGGAACAGTAACTTCGTAAATCAGGTAATTAAAAAAAGAGGAATTGGAAAAACAGCAAGTTTTAATTACGGAATCACACTGCTCCCCTTTACTAAGCTGAAGAATCTTAATGACATTAGTTATATTGGACGATTGGTTGAAGAAAAAGGAGTTCAAGATTTAATACGAGCAATGCCTAAAATTTTGAGCTTTAACCCTAATGCAATTCTGAATATTACAGGTCAAGGTGACTATAAAACTAAGCTAGTTAGAATGGTGGAGGAGCTTAAGTTAAAAGATAAAGTTTTTTTTCACACTGGCAAGAAGCATGATAATATATATCCAACTTTTCAAAAATCAGGTGTTGTTGTTATCCCATCGATTTGGGATGAACCATTTTGCCAAGTTGGTTTAGAAGCGATGAGTGTTGGAAGACCAGTAGTGGCGTCAAATGTTGGAGGCATCAAGGATTGGCTATTTGACGGAAAAACGGGATTCTTTGTAGAGCCAAACAGACCAGAACAAATCGCACAAAGGGTTATTGATCTGATGTCTAACCATCAGTTAATGTTAAGAATGTCAAATAATGCGACTAAGGCAGCAGAGGCTTATAAAATAGAGAGACATATAGACAATATGGAATTGCTTTGTCTCGATTTAGTTAATGAATATAGAACTCGTCGCAAAGCGAACTAACTATTTTAATATCTCAAATACTTAGCTCATTCTTTGATCAATAAGGAAAGCGAGTGAGGAAAATATTTGACCAATCCCATATCCTATAACGACTCCTTGAAGGTCAAACCTGCTACCCAAGATGCTAAAAACGAGAATCATTGAAGAACTAAGTGCTGATAGATATATGAGCCTTTTCATTTTTTTTAGTACTCTCAGTCTAGTCGCAAAGAGAATGCTGAGAGAAGTGGGAATAACAGAAAGAGCCAGTAGTTTAAGTGTTTGATAACTAGATATTGAATAGTTTTTCCCGAAGAAGGCAAGTATGTGTTCTCCAAGTATCCAAAACGAAAAAATGCCGACTCCAAGAAGTAGAGCTTGTAATTTATAACTCCGGGCAAAAACATCTCTTAAAGAAACCTTCTTGCTTGATGCATGCGCAAGTAAAGTTTGCGAACTTGCTTGTGGCACGATGAGTAATAAGTTCGTCATCATCTGTGCCAAAAAAAAGTACGCTGCTTCAACTGGGCCGAGTTGCTTGGTTACAACAGTTGGAAGAAGTAAGGTTGGTAGCAATCCAATCGTATTTGCAAAATGATTAGCTAAGCTGTATTTACTAACTTCATTTAGTGCTGATTTCTGTAGTCCGACAGTAATTTTTAGTTTGTAGGCGTTGGTAAGAATAAAAAATAAAACAAAAATTGCAATGGCGATTCCAAAATAGAAACTTGAAAAGATGCCGAATCCCCCAAGGAAAGCTAGGGGTACAACTAAAGCAAGCTTGCTAGTGCTACTGATAATACTTTCGAGCATTATCCATTTTGTGTTCTGCTTGGCGATAAATACACTCTGAAAAACTTTTTGCCAAACTCCCACAACGATGAAGAATACAAACAATAGAATCAACCAAGGAGATTTAACAATGTCATGAAGCTGATGCAGCCAAAATTTCACAACAAGCAAAAATATCAATGTGCTTAGTATTGACATTAAAGTAGTTAGGGTCAATGCTGTTGAGACTTTCTCGTTTATTGAGCTTGAGTTTGACAAAAATCTAATTAACGTTTCTGGAAAGCCAAGTACAGAAACTGCAATAAGCAAACTTCCCATTGAAATTAAACTTCCGCTTATTCCTACCTGTTCAGGAGAGTACACTCTAGAAGCGATTAACCAAAAGAAAAAGCCAACAGCAGATAATATTCCTGTACTCATCATTAAGTAGAGCGAGTTTCTGTGGAGTGAATCGGACCAGAGGGCTTTTGCGCGGGTTAGACCCCAGTTGTAAGACTTTTTGATCATAATGTCGTGTTATTTGGTTTTCAGTAATCGTTTGTACATGATCCTCCAGAAGATGCCGAAGTAGGAAATGAAAAGGATCATTCCGGCATAGGTATGGAACAGGCCAATGGCTATGCGGGGTGAAATCAGTGCTCCTATAAGTATA
Source organism: uncultured Gammaproteobacteria bacterium (assembly GCA_964561915.1). Classification (GTDB taxonomy): domain Bacteria; phylum Patescibacteriota; class Microgenomatia; order UBA1406; family GWC2-37-13; genus CAZLQR01. The sequence continues at coordinate 6,822 of CAZLQR010000021.1, forward strand.
AGGATATATACGCGTACTATGTTCACTAAATACATACCGATGGCCGCAAGCGGATACACAAGGATAAGCTTGCGGATATTGAGCTTTTTGCGGTCGACGATTCCGATGAGTGCGTAGAGGGCGGTGAACATGAAGAGTGAGTCGAGGCCGGAGCACGCTTCTTTTATGGCGACGGCAAATCCGTTCACCGCAAGAATGTGTGGCGGCACGTGCTTAACATCGGTGAATGTTAATGAGAGGATGAACTTAACTGCTGTGAGCACTCCTCCGCTAAAGATAGGCCACAACTTCCACACTTGGAAAATCGTCACATCGAGCACAAGCGCGATTCCTAAGCATGTGAAAATTTGTTTCTTGAAGAGTTTTGCGAAGGCTTTGATGAATGTAGTGCCGTAGATTCCCAGGAAAAGAAGCGCAGGCATTGAGATAAGAGCAAGATGCGTGCCGAGGGAAAGTACAATGTTTGAGGTAAACGATTTTTCGTGGAGCAGATCCCTGCCGAGTACGAAGAATATGGGGAGTAATGCGGTGGCGGCGAAAAAGGGCCAGATTGTGGTTTTCGCCGCAGGGAGTTTTTTATAGTCTTTCTTACGTTCGTGGACTAGGAGTCCGAAGATGATCGCAGATATCAGGACCATTTTGCCAAGATTGCCGTATATGAAGAAGTGGAATCCGTAGAGGAGCCGGGTGGGCACGATCCATGATCCAACTATTCCGGATACAATAATGAACACAATTGCAAAAATAATAAATCGTTTGATAATGTCCGAATGCGTCATACCGCATATTGTACCCGATTTATGCCCTCATATTACGCTGAACTTGAGAATTTGATGTGCATGTTTTCCTCTTGACATTTATTACTATGGGGGTATACTGCCTTGTAGATATGTCTTTTTTTAAGAGTAAGTTCATTGGTTTGACAGTCTTGATAGTCGCTTTTGTAGCTTTTATTCAGCCGGTGATGGCGACAGACTTCACAAGAGTACGCGGTAATGTATACAACGTAAGCTCAGGAGGCCGTGTCGCGGGTGAGACAGTCACGGTCAATTGCGACGGTGTGGTGAAATCGGCTGTCACAGATGTGAATGGTTTGTATGTCGTTGACTATTCTCATGCCGAGTGCAATCAGTATCGCCCGGTGACAGCTACTGTGTCATTCAACGGACAGACGCAGAATCAAACCGTATATATATCCCATGATTATCGCGCAACCCTCGACTTTTACTTCGGGGCGACAGGAGTTCCGGAATTCGGTCTTATTCCTGGTATCGTAGCGGCTACTGCCTCCGCAGGATCGTATCTGATGCTCAGACGCAAACGATCATAATACGGTATACTTGCTGGTATGAAGGTATTGAGATCACTTTTTCTTACGCTTTTCGTATTAGGATTGCTTGGATGGGTCTATATCGCCCTTATAGCGCTTGTACATCCGGAGACGCTTTCGTGGCCGCTTACGCACTTCCTGCCGTGGCCTCGTGAGGATACCTTCGGAATTATGTGTTTCGGCGTTTCGGGCATTTCCTTCCTTTTGTGGAATATGATGCGGGAGTCAAAGTAAATACAATTTATTTCCGATTCTCCATAGGTGACGGTTTGATGATTGTTGCGGGGCCAAAATTCGAGAGTAATCCACTGAGTTCAGGAGTGAGAGATGTAGTGCCGGCGGGGATAGTGAACTCAATATTCGCTATCCCCGCTTGTGTGAGGCGGTCGGTGGCGTAGGTCACGGTGGCAGTAGCCGACGCCACATAAGTATCGTTAATTGCCTTTTTATCTGCTTCTGTAAGGTCACGCGCAAGTTTCATGAGGCGATATGTTATGTTTCCCTCTTCATCAATCCTACCGAGGAGCTCGTATGCACGCTTGCGTGAGATGAGATCTGCAATCTGCCAGGTGTGGGGTATCGTCTGCTGATCTCCTACTCGTTCACCTTCTGGCATGATTGTCGCGAATACATACTCTGCAAGTGTTTTATTGGTGCTCACGATGAAATTGTGACCAGCTATATCGCCTACCATTAGGTGTCCGTCCGATGTGATATAAGTGTTAAATTTCGATTCTCTCCCCGTCTCCGAATGACGGTTTCTTTCCATTATATGGTCCTGATACCTCGCAAAATACAGTTTATCGAAAATTTCTTTCAATCCAACGCTTTGGACTTCCATCAACTCCGGCTTTGGCTGTTCAGTCTGCTGTCCCTCCGGGTTTTCCATGTGTACATGGTATCAAATTCAAGGTATACTGTGCGATGGCATATCCGGAAAGTGGAATATTAACAGTTAGAAACGTTTTCAAGGGACCGGTAGTTGAGGAGTTCGGATCGCGATATTTGGCAATTCTTGAGAGTAGTCAATCGGGAAAGTTACTTAGCGTAGAAGATGCGTTTGTGTTGGAGGCATTCGGTTTGGCTGTTCCGATACTTGAACGAACAGCCGGTAATCTTATACCTCGATTGACGGATACTATCCAAGCGGCAGAAGCCAAAATTGATGAGAAGACAGTATTATTGTATCCATATTACACACTTGAAGAAATTGATATACCATTGAAGGCAAAAGGCTTTGAAGATCCGAAAATGGTTGATGTGGTTCAGTATAGTACCAGTGAGTACCTCCTTCGAAGAACTGGAGGTAACAGGATGCTATTTATGATTTCCCGCAATCTCCCACGGCAGATGTCTGATCATGCGCCTGATGGGCTCGCCGACGTTGCAGAGCTGATGACGCGAATTTCATTCGTCGGAGATGAGAATACGAAACCGAGACAGATCAATGAAGCTGCGCTCAAAATGCGTAATAGTGTACTGGAATTATTTCCTACCGGGGAACTCGCGAATCCAACGGATCAATTTTTTATTAACCTAACTACCGGTGCGGATCCCGGGAAAAATACTGGTGATTCGTCTCCGCTTCCAAAATAACTATAGGTTTGGTACAATGCATGCATGGCTGATAATGAGAGACCTCGTACAGTGCGCACAAATGGAATGGATAGAGATCCAATGTTGCATCTCATTCGTCAACCTGATCTGCCGGGATTCATTGACGGGAAATGGCATATGAAATGGACATCTCTGCAAGCCAATTTGGTAGCTCAATCACGATTCTTAACATCTGCAGAAATCGGGAATTTTTTAGGAAAAAAAGCCCCCACTGTTGAATCTAATATGCACGCAGCACGGAGTTTTTTTCTATCTATTACTAGAGAACCTGTTAAGAATCCATTTATGTTTAAAATGATTTGCGAAGGGAAAATTATCGATGTCGAGCCGCCACCGCTCATCAAGTGGGGATCAGGTAATTTGCCACGGAGTGAAGATGGTGCTCTTCAGGTTGCAGGGTTTCTCGCTCATGACGAACTAGATCATAGATTGAACAAACGTGAACGGGAAGCTCAGAATAATCTAAGGGAAGCAGCTAAGAATCCGGGGGAATATGATATTGATTCGTTGAGAGGGAATTTGATCAATAAGGAGCAGCTCGCAATTCTGCAAGAATTTTGGAATTTGGGTACAGATGTGGATGCTCTTTATGATAAATTCAGGGAGCAATATGATCGTGTAAAATTCGGCCATATGTTCGGCCATATCAAGCGTTTGTTCGGTGCGAAAACGTCCCATCATCTCCTCGTAGCGGCGTATCAGATGGGGTATGTGGGAGGGCGAGCAGACTAATTGACGATCCCCTTCTTGTCTTCCAGTGCGGCGATGCGGTGTTCGTGGTCGCCGAGTATCCCGCGCAGTTCGTGCCGGAGCGAGTGGTAGTCTTCTTTGATAGCACGGATATCGTCCTTGATCGCTCCGATCTCATCGACGAAGTATGTGAACTCTCCGGCGAGTGCGGGAGCGGTGTATATACTGATACCCTCCCGTATCATGCCCGGTACACGCTCGTCAATTGCATTGTTGATCATTGCCGGAACCCGCTCGTCAATCGCTTTGTTTATCATCGGAGGGACGAGCCTGTTGATCGCTTCTTCAATCATGGGGGGCACAAGCCTGTTGATCGCTTCCTCGATCATAGGAGGGACAAGCCTGTTGATGGCCTCCTCTATCATCGGCGGGACTCGGGAGTCAATTTCCTCCCTCATGATCATTCGAATGGCATGTAGGTCTTCTGTCGTCAACATCGGAATCCCACTCTACATCAGATCCGTATGATTGTCAATGTCGTATATTGAGATGCACCGCGGTGTCCGAAGCGAGTGTCAGTGCATGTTCTAATTGTTCCAATTGTTGCTGATCAACGTGAGACCCGCTGTCAGCCTCGATACCATGTTCTGTGACGGTGCCGTGAAGTTCGACCCATTTCCGCCCCAATTCCGTCGTAACCTCTTGCGACATATCGGGATACAGCACCGTCACGACTTTTTTGCCGTCTTTCTCAGCGATTTCGACTGCTACCTGGCGCACCCCGGATGGTATTCCGGGAAACAATTTTTGTATTGCATCCGGATCCATATTCCAATTGACACCGGAAATCGCACCTTTAAACGAATACCGTAGTTCTTCCGGAGATTCCCCTTGCGATTTCTGCTGTTTAATGAAACCGAATTCCGTAAATGGATACTGCTTCGTCGTGCCGTGCCCTGCCGTTATGATAGTATCACCGCGATATGCAACATAGGGTTTTTCTGTTTCACCGGACACATTGGGAGATTGGAATATTTTTTTTACTGCGTCTGGGAAGCCTGAGCGTAATTTATCCAGCGTATCGTACGCTTCTGGCGCGGTCCTTCTTGGTCCCGCTTCCACCGGCGCTTCCATCACTTCATCACTCATGAATCCTATTATATACCTATACCGGACCATGGTAATACTACCTTGTATTAGGATGCAGATTTGACTGCTTTTTTGAGGTGGAGGCCGTGGGTCGTTTTCTCCCAATAGTGGGGCTTGAAGAATATCTGTTGGAGGGCCATCCAGCTCGCGTAACTCATCATGAGCCAATAGGCGGGGACGAGGAATGCGTACTTGACGAGTTCCCATTGTTCACGTTTGGCGGCACCGATCATGTAGTAATAAAAGTACAGGAAGTTGCCGATGACGAGTGAGCCGACACCCATGTAAAAAATCGGGGTGAAATAGAGCGATTCGATGAACGGGCCGGCGACCGTTCGGAACGCGAAATACGTGATCGTGAGGATCCACAGGAGCGGATTGATCCACATCGAGAGAACCTTGAATCCGACGACGATCTGGAACGTGAGAAGATGCGGGTTGCTCCAGTCGGTGATGAACTCGTGAGGTCGGCGCATGTGGACGAGGTATGTCTGGATATAGCCTTTGATCCAGCGCGACCGCTGTTTGAACCAGCCGATGAAATGGCTGTTGGCCTCCTCCATCGTGACGGAGTCGAGCACTTTGGTATTGTACCCGTTCTTGAACAGGCGGATCCCGAGGTCGCAGTCTTCGGTGACGTTGAACGGATCCCATCCCTGCAGGAGATCAAGCGACTTCTTCTGGAAATGGTTGGAGGTGCCGCCGAGGGGGATCGGTGCGTTGATGCTGTGGAGTCCGGTCAGCACGAGGTCAAACCAGAGTGAATATTCGAGGCTGAACATCCGGGTGAGGAGGTTCTGGTGGGGATTGTAAAAATTGAGCTTCGCCTGGAGGCAGACGACGTTGTCGCCCTCAAGCTTCTTGAATGCGACAACGGCTTTCTTGAGCTGGAGCGGATCGGGGATGTCCTCCGCGTCATAGATGACGATGTACTCCCCCGTCGAGTGGATAAGCGCGTAATTGCAGGCTTTCGGTTTGGTGCGCGGCTGGGTATCCGGCGTCACGAGGATCTCGAAATACGGCGGGAGCTCCATGCGGCTGATCTCTTCGATCGTGCGCTTGTCGACTTCTTCGAGGCTCAGGATCACCTGGAGCTTGTCTTTGGGGTAGTCAAGCTTCTTCATCGCATCGATGAACTGGGGGACGACCTGCCATTCCTTGAAAAGAGGACAGATGATGGTATAGCGCGGCCAGTTGCGGATCATCTTAAGCTCGCTCTCCCGGATCGCGATCTCAGGTTTGTTGCGGAGCGAGTTGATGATGAGGAAGAAGTTGAAGAAAAGGTCGGTGAAGTACAGGACCGTGATCACCGTGACGAGCCAGACGAGTGTGGCGTGCCAGTTGATGATGAACAGGACGATGAGGGCGGCGGCGGCAAGGACGAGGTAAAAGCCTTGCCGCCCGCTCAGCGTCTCGATCGCGCTGTTACGGGTATTGAGCTTCGTGAAGCCTTTGTACCGCTTCTTCCTCCACCCGATCTCGGAATGGACGGAATCCTGCTCCATGACGACCGGTTCGACCGGATTGATCTTGAAGCGTATGCTCATGAAGAGGAGTTCGAGCGCGGCGAGCATGAAATTCATCTTATCCTCGCCGCGCGACCTCGGCTTGTAGTCCACGTCGACGCCCACTATCCGATATCCTGCGTGCGACGCCTTGAGGAGGAATTCCAGGTCGAAGCTCCATTTGCTGGGCTCAAGGTCGAATTGACGTATGATGCTCTTGCGAAACACCTTGAGCCCGCTCTGCACGTCATAGTCAAGCCCGAACATCACCGTACCGAAGAAGCGGCGGAAGAACCCGTTCACGAGCCGCTTCAGGAAACGCTCCCCTTTGTCAAACACACGGTTTGCGACTACGATATCGGCTTCGTTTAGTTTCTCGACCAGCTGGGGGATCGCTTCCGTCGGGAACACGCGGTCGGCGTCCATCATGACGATGATATTCCCGGTCGCCTGCTGGATCCCTTCGAGGATCGCTCCTCCCTTGCCGATCACGCCCTGTTTTTTGTAGACGTGTACGGGGAAGGCTTTGCTGAGTGCCACGAGCTTGTCGTAGCTTCCGTCCGTGGAATAGTCGTCGACACAGACGATCTCGAATTCATATCCCCTCCCGCTCAATACGAAATCGATCTTCGAGATGAGCGAGCCGAGATTTTCTTCTTCATTGCGGATCGGTAATACGACCGATATCCTCTGTTTCCGTGCAGCTGTCATAGTGTGATGAAACCCGTATCCCTTAGTATAGCGGGTCAGACGGGAAGTAACCTCCGGAGTTTCGTGCGCCTGAACTTGAGACGGAGTGCGGTCATCCCCACGCCCAGGGACCCCTCGAGAATATTCACTTTCGTCGTACCGCTGTACCGTTTCTCAAATACTATATCATGATTCGCAATCGAGTATCCGAGATCTCCCGCTTTCAGGAGGAACTCCAGGTCAAACGCCCAGCCTGAAGTCGGAGATATATCCACCTGGCGTATGATCTCATGGCGGAACACCTTGAGTCCGCTCTGTACGTCACAGGAGAGACCGTGCAGGAGCGTGCCGGTGAGATACCGGCACGCATTGCCGACGACGCGGCGCTTGAACGATATATCCTTCGCGATGCGCCGCGCCACGATGATATCTCCCGTTTTCCCGATCTTCGCCGCCATCTCCGGTATCGCCTCCGGCGGATACTGCAGATCGGCGTCGATCATCGCGATGATGTCGTAACGGGCGAGCTCGAAGCCCTCAAGGAGCGACCGGGCCTTGCCGCGCTCGCCCTGTTTGAGCGCGAATCTTATAGGATATAGTTTGCTCAATTTTTTGAGGATGCGGAGGGACTGGTCAGTCGAGTGGTCGTCGATGGCGATGAGCTCGTACGACATCCCTGCTTTTTTCATGGACGCGTCGATACGCTGGATGAGGAGTTCGAGGTTCCCTTGCTCATTCCAGACCGGAGTAATGATCGATACGCTCGTTTTCATGGTTGAGCCAGTATTATACTATAAGTTATACTCCGATTCAAGCCCCATAAACGGTTAAATCGGTATAAATCCTCCTCCCTCATGTCTTTCATCTCCTCTTGTTCTCAAAGCACCTCCGATTGTGCTCCAAAGGTGGAACTGGTTACTGTTGGTACAGATTCCTTATTCATACATTGACTCTCCTCTCGTGGTAGCACAATGAGAACAAGAGGATCTGACAGACATTTCGGATGGAATACTCCGGGATTTGACATATTCTCACCGCGCCGGAAGGGATAATAAACAATACGATTAATCAACAATAATGAGGTTGAGCGGTCAACGGGTATTTATTGCGCTTTGAGAATATGGCAAATAACGGAATGTTCCTGACGAATGATATCGAGGGGGAGGAATTAGTTCGTGCGTTTGGCCGTGGCGACAAAGCGTTTGGCGTCGAGGAAGCCTGTACAGGTGTATATCGTGATGCGGGTGTCTGCGGTGTTGTTGAGCACGGTATAGTTGTCTGGGCTGAGTACTGCGGTCTTCTCGATCGTGAAGCGGTGCTTCGAGCCGTCGCTGTTGACGATATCGATCGATTGGCCGGGGACTGCCCTACGGAGGTTGCCGAGCAGCCCCGGCCAATTGTGTCCGTATAATATGCTATTACCCTGTGTGCCGGGAACGGGGGATGACGCGAGATACATGACGTCCTGTTCAGTCAAGTCCCATTCCCCGTCCTTCACCTTCGCTCGTGCGACCGGCAGGTCGATACGGAGGTCCGTACTGACGATTCGTACCGGATAGACCGTGTGTTTCCTGTTGAGGACGATGGATTCGATGGTTTCCGCGTCCGTACCGGCAGGTGCCCTGCTGAACGCAACGCGCGACGGATTATGCCGCTGATACGTGAGGAGACCGGTATATGACAGGAATGCGAGCGATAATACTATATATGTAATACCAACCCTTACATTGGTGTTCATAGTAGTGTATTCGTTACTTCACGCCTCTGCGGATGCGTAGAGCACCTGCAAGGAGTAACGCCATACCGGAAGAGAAGAAGCCGAACAGTGCGGCGCTGTTCCCGGTGCCAGCCATGTCAACCAGTTCCCCCCCGCCGATTGCACGAGGACCGCACGCATAAGGATAGTTTTTCGCAAGGTATTCTACATTGTCAAGACCCCATACCGTGCCGTTGGGCACACTGATCCATCCGTCACGGATAAGGGAGTCTTTTTCCTGATCTGTCAGGCTGCTTGTTTTGTACCACAAGGTCTGGATACCGTCGCCGTTGTCGGCGCAGAAACATTGTAAAAGCTTCGTATTACCGTCAAGCTGATATACGACATCGCTCCCTGTGTACGTACTCCTATCACCCGGAATCCCGTGGGTGCCTTCAGAATATGAAACTTTCACTGTTCCCTGAGGATTAAGACAAGAAGGGAAGTCGCTCCACCCCGCGGCCGAGGCCGGCGTATAGAAACCGAACGACAGGATGAATGCGAATAAAATACTTGAAAATAGAGTTCTCATAGTAATGAACTATCGGATTATAGCACATATACTATAAGTTGTCAAGTATCACCCGATTTCATCGCGCTTCTGACGGACGAAGGAGATCCACTCCTCTACTACTTCGATGATCAGCTTGAAAGGAGCTTCGATGATGAAATCGAATATGACGCTGAAGAAATTGAGCCGTGACAGTCCGTTTGACAGTACTTTCCCGACAGAGAGGATCGGGACGAAGAACACATCCGCAAACGGCCGGAAGAAGTCCTCCTTCTCCGCAAGGGAGTATTCTTTACTCGTCTGGCGAATCCTATAGGCGAAGAACGTGACGACACACAGGAAAAAGATAAATATCCCCATGCTGATGAGGTTGAAGTGGACGAGTCTCATGAGCTCCACGAGCAGTCCGAATGTCAGGATGAACGTCAGTGCATAAAAAATCGTGAAGGAAAATACGAGGATCGGACGCTTGGTACTCGTCTGCTTCGTGGTGAATGAAACGGTCGTCTCAAACGACTGGTCCTGATTGATGATATCGACAATCCGATGGTAGATGCGCTGGGTGTTGCGGAGATTCGGGACACGGGTAAACGCGAGAATGAGGAACATGAGGAACGGCGGAAACAGGGAGTTGATTGCCAGCGCTATGTAATTAATCTCCCCGAACAGAAGGAGCGATACCGGGTATTCGAGAATCAGCGCGAGGATCATCTTAGTGATGAAGAGATATACGATCGCCTTGACGCCAAGCATGCGGAGTCGCTTCTGGCTATGTTCATATTTCTCCCGGCAGTATTGCTGCACGTCGGCCCACAGTTTCTTGGGATCGGTCAGATACTCCTCGCTCTTGCTTCCTCTGCGCGAGAGGACTTCGAACATGATATGAAATGGAGGGAGATGATGCTTGATGAACCGGCGGATCCGATCCGAATACGGATTGGCGATGATAGAGTCGATCCGGGAGAATATTGCGCCGAGATTCGCGATCATCTCATCGAGCTGTGTCTTGTTGTAATGGGAAAGCGGTTTGTATGAAAGGTTGAAAAGGTGGTGGCGCAGATATGCGGTATCGCTTTTGTTGTACGCACGTTCCAGCGCCACATAAAAGGCCGCGTTTTTGTCCTCCTCCGTCACTTTCGTGATTTTCACCTTATTTTTCAGCACCTGGTAAATGTAAAACGTGTTCAACGACTGGCGTTTGGCGTGGTCTGGCTGGAGCGTTTCTTCGATCTCGCATGTCATGAGGTGGATGAGGAACTGCGAGAGATACGACTTCTTGCTACCGGTGTGTCCGACGATGAGCTTGGCGCGCACGTACAAGTATGTATTGATGATGTTCTGTACGTGCGCCACATCTGCCGTGCCGAGGCTCTCATTGGGGAAGTACCGCGCCCAGAGAAGTTCGCGGATGAGATTCTCCGCCTCGCCCCGGCCGGACGGATTCATGCCGAGCCGCCGTACCAATATCCTCTGTACGGCGGCCCTCCGTATGAGCGATGCGTCGCGATATTCGACCGCGTTCCTGAGCTTCTCATATGCAAGCGCGAAGAACGACACGGTCTGCGACACCGAAATCTTTGATACGTCATCGGGCATCGGCTTGGGCCTGATTTTCGCATATTCCCGGATGAGGACATTGGCAAGATGTGAGAGCGTGATTGTTCCTTCCGGCGTCTTGGGAGCCTCCGTACCGCTTACGTCAATATTCGGTTCCATGGATAGTACAGTATACTGTCGAAACGATCCGAAATCAATTATCACCTTCCGTTCTTTGGAGATTTTCTAGTGATTTCCTTCTCAACATTCTTGAAGCGAAGCCGATCGCTTTCGATACTTCTTTTTCCGTCGTGCCTATTATTTGGGCTATCTCATCCCTAGACACTCCTCGTTCATTAAGATAATGTATCGTTATGAATTTTTCATACGCGGGAATAATACCGTGTTGTTTCATATACTCACGAACTTCTTTTATTACGGACATAAATCCGCTATCTTTGATCGATTCAATTCTCAACATGTATTTTTCGAGCGACTGCTTTTTTGGTGTTCGTTGTTCTTTACCATCTGCTCTACGCCGATTAACGGATCGTATATTTCTGGGTTTCCGATCCGGTCCTGCATGAATTATTGATGTGTACTCACCAACATCTCCAATCGTCCTATTAGTTTCGAATCGACTATTTGGCGCATCAAGAGACTTCACCGGAGCTCTTAACTGCATAAATTCCAGCAACCGCTTTGCTTCTTCTGGCGATATTCCTAATTCAGATGCTACAGATTCCGGACTTATGACTATATTTCTTCTTCTCAGAGCATTTATGTGAGCTCCTGCGTTACGTACCTGATATTGTATAGCTTCAGGAATTCTTATCGGATGTTCAGTTTCGTCTACATATCTGCCCACATAGTGTCTCATCCAATAAAATGCATATGTAGAAAATTCAGTTTCGAATTTCGGTTGATCATATTTCTCAATAGCTTTCAGAATACCAATACTTGCTTGCTGAAATAGATCAGCATACGGAATATCTGTATCATGAGTTCGAATATATCTGTTTACATATTCCAGTCCCAATCTTTGATTTCTATAAAAAAGTATGTCTTCAATTGTCTTACGAATTTGCATCATACGCTGAGCTTCAGTATCATGAATTTCACCTCTATCATTTATTGACTGTGTAAGTGTATCTCTCTGATGGAAAAGGTACGAACGTTCCTGCGAAAACATTTCGGGGTATTGTGATACCTGATTCCGAATATCAACATTAATTGAACTTCCTCGTTTTGGTTGAACCTGTGGTGAAACCGGAGTCAAATACATTCTTTTCAGAGCCCTTACTGATATTGTAGGGTCGGAAATGTCAAAGCGTGGAAATGTCGGTTCATTTCCTTGCTGTAATTCCGGTGGCATTAGTGGCCTGAAGTCTTGGGCTGTGCGCCGCTTTTGGTAATGCGCGCGATCATCTCGTCGCGCTTCTGTTCCATCAGCGCGACGGTGTCGGCTTCGACGTTGAGGCGGAGGAGCGGCTCGGTGTTGGAACTGCGGATATTGACGCGCCAATCGGGGTAGTCGATCGAGAGGCCGTCGAGCTTGCTGATCTGCGCGTCAGGATGTTCTTTCTCGATTTCGCTGGTCAGGTCGACGGCTTTCACTGATTCGGGAAGAACGAAATTGAACTCCCCGGATTCGGATGAGGACTGCAGCTCCTTGAGAATCTCCGAAAGCGGCTTGCCGGTCTCGCTCATGGCGAGAAGGACGTAGAGAATGACGCGGACGGAGCTCTCCGCGCCTCCGGTCTTGCCGAAGTAAAAATGACCAGAGGACTCACCCGCGAAGTACGCTTTTTGGTTGTTGACATCCTCCGTGATGAACGCGTGACCGACTTTGCTCACGAAGCTCGTCCCGCCGTGTTTCTTGACGATATTCTGCACGTTGCGGGTATAGCGGATATCGACGACCACCTTTTGTCCCGGATGCTTCATAAGAACTTCCCGCGCGATCAGTGAGGAAATATGCGTCGCAGGTACGACTTCGGCTTTCTCATCGATGAAGAAGATACGGTCGCCGTCACCATCCGGTTCAAGGCCAAGATCGGCTCCCACCTCCTTGACCTTCTCCTGGAGCGGTTTGAGATTGTCGAAGTCCAGCGGATCGGCCTGGTGCGCGGGGAATGTGCCGTCGAGCTCGAAATTCATCGTGACGAGCTCGCCGGGGATTTTCTCGAAAAGCTTCTTGATATACAGGCTCCCCATGCCGTTTGCAGGGTCGCAGGCGACCTTGAACGGCTTGATGGCCGACGCGTCTATCTCTGCAATCGCGTCGGCCACTTCCTGCTCCACCGCATCGTCGATAACAGTCACTGTGCCGCCGTCTTTGTACGGAGCAAATGTTCCCGTCAGTGCATTTTGCTTGACTTCCTCCATGCCGTATGTCTTGCCGATTTTTATTATCTTATCGCCGTTTCTGGCGACGAATTTGGTCCCCCCATATTCTTTGGGATTGTGAGACGCCGTCACATCGATCCCGCAGTCTGCCTGGTATTTTATACAGGCGTAATAAAATGTAGGAGTCGGCGAAAGACCGATGTCAAGAACATGCGCTCCTGTCTTGACGAGCTCCTCTTTGGCAATCTCGAAAAATGACGGAGATGAGATCCTCATATCCCGGCCGAGGACTACTATAGGGCTTTCTTTCTTCAGGGACTTGATGAAGAACGTGATGATCCCCCGCGCGATCGCGCGGAACCCGTCCTCATCAATGTCTGTCGGGTATACGCCCCGGATGTCGTACGCTTTGAATATTGTCGGATTAAGTGCCATAGATTAGCAGACTATGCTGTCGTCTGATAACAGTGTTGATTGGATACTTTGGCTTGTTGTGACAATCCAAGCATGCATATTTTGACACGTTTTTCTGAAATTTACCCTATTTTCCGTTCCGGTTTGCTGGAACGCTCCAAACCGGAATTTGCCTAGTGAAAAACCCGTACCAGGTATCATAAATAATAGCATGCCAGTATGTCAAGCGATCTTTTGATGCCATATACATTGCGACCCGTCTTGAGCGATGTGTCGATCGACAGGAGATGACGGTAAAATTCGATTAAACGTGCCGTTTCCCAGCGTTTGGCTGCAGAGGCAAGCTTGCTTCTCTGCCACGGGCTTGCCGATTGCGGGACTCCGCTCACCTTCGACAGGACGACCGACCGGATGTGCCTCTGGAGCATGAGATAGACAAACATCTCATTCTTCACGTCCGTGATATTATGCAAAATCGACAAAAAATTCTTCGCATTCCCCGGGAGACACGCGTCGACAAGTTTGAAGACGTTGTTGGAAGGCTTGAATTCCCGGACCGTCCCCACTTTCGCTATTTTTAACTCACGTGAAGAAATGAAATGCTCATAATCAATCAGCGTTACGGATTGATCCTTAGATATTTGCCCCAGGAGCTCGGGTGACACTTTGCTCCCCTTCCGCGCAACGCTCTTATTGAGGTTCTCGATCGTGAAGACGGAGCTCTCGGCGAAGAGGTTGGCTGACGTGCGCGAACTGAGCGTGCCGAGTTCGTCGGCCGTCACTGCTGTTACGGATGCACCCTTCTTCCGTGCGGCCTCAAGGGTATCGAAGTAGTACGTCCTCGAGGCCGCAGTATCCTCCCCGCAAATGATCGTCAGCATGCAAGCACTATACCACAGATCGCGTTTCAGGAATACTCCGTTCTCTGCCATATTCTCAAAGCGCAATAAATTCCCGATATATATGTTAATCCTCCGTATCCGTCCATACTTCTTGTTCTCAAAGCACCTCCGATTGTGCTCCAGAGGTGGAACTGGTTACTGTTGGTACAGATTCCTGATTCATATGCTTACTCTCCTCTTGTGGTAGCACAATGAGAACAAGAAGTAGTGTACGGATTACGTCGGATAATAGTATGTGATAGACCTGCGACTGAAGGATATGCGTAAATATATGCGGTTCTCAAGACACCGCAGGATAACAAATGAAGAGAATAACCAAACCAAACAGACGGTTACAGGGTTAATAGGTATTTATTGTGTATGAGAACCGCATATTTTACGCATACCGAAGGAGCAGGAAGATTTTACCTCGTTTTTGTTATAGTTAAGGTATGCTCGATCTTATTACGATTGGCAATATCGGCGCGGATCTGTACTTCAGCGCGGACGATCTGACGATGAAGGACAAGCGGCTCGCGCTCGCGGTGGGAGGCAAATACCGCTCAAACAGCTTCCGTATGAGCGTGGGAGGCGGCGGGGCCAACGTTGCGATCGGGGCGCGGCGGTACAGGCTCCGGACTGCGGTCGTCGGTATGGTCGGCAACAACATTTTCCGCCGCGCTATCATGCAGCGTCTCACGAAAGCGGGGGTGAAGACGAATCTCATCCAGTTCAACCAGCGCGATTCAAACGTATCGGTCATATTCCTCTTCCCGGACGGTGAACGTACGATCGTCACGCACCAGACATCGCAGAAGCAAGTTGTGGATGAACAGAAGGAAGTCAGGAATTTATTACGCACCCGCGCAGTGTATTTCGGCAATATGCCCGACGTATCCGCCGCCGATCGGAACAGACTGATGAAACTGCTGAAATCGAAGGGAATCCTCACAATAATTAATATGGGCAAGACCCTCTGCGCACAGCCGAAAGCGGAGATAAACAAGCACCTGGAATATGCCGATGTACTCATCGTGAACACGCATGAATTCGCGGAGCTCGTGAAGAAGCCGCTCAAATCAATCAATTTCAGGAAATCTATACTTCCGTTTGTTCCTGTCATGAAAGACGGTCTGGTGATCGTCACGGACGGCGAGAAGGGCAGTTACGGATATCGCGGGAACGAAGTGATCCACGTGCCGGTGGTGCGTACGAAAGTGGTCGACACCACCGGCGTCGGCGATGCCTACACCAGTGCGTTTATTGCGGTCTTCCTGCGCACGGATGACGTACGGACCGCCATGAAGGGTGGTGCGCGCCATGCATCGCGTATTTTGGCCAAAATCGGGGCAAATTAGCCTATTGCAGCTCCTCCAGGAGATTCCTCCCGGTCATAGTCGGCGGTTTCGGAATGTTGAGCAATGTGAGGATCGTGGGCGCGAGGTCGGCAAGAATACCGTTCTGGAGCTTGGCCAGTCTCCCCTGAAATTCCGTGGATATAGCAATAAACGGCACGGGATTGCTCGTATGCTCCGTCGATATCTGGCCGGTCGAGGGGTTGATCTTCTGCTCGACGTTCCCATGGTCTGCCGTGATCAATACGGTCCACCCGTGTTCCAAGGCAGCCTGAGAAATGTGTGCAAGGCACTGATCGAGCGTATTGATCGCTTTGACTGACGCCTCAATGTTGCCTGTGTGGCCTACCATATCCGCGTTCGCGAAATTTATGAGGATGAAACTGTGTTGTTTCTCCTTCATTTTCTGGACCAGTGTCGTCGTGAGTTCGGGTGCCGACATCTCGGGTTTCATGTCGTATGTCGGCACCTTCGGGGACGGGATGATGAGGCGGTCTTCGCCGGGAAATGCCTGCTCGCGAAGACCGTTGAAATAGTACGTGACAAACCGTTCTTTCTCGGACTCCGCCATACGGAGCTGCTTGAGCCCGCTGTCGGAGAGGATCTTGCCGATCGGGAGCTCTACCATTGACGGCGGGAACGCAATCTGCACGGGGAGTCCTTTCTCATACTCCGTCATTGTGACAAACATAAGATTGTCAATCCTCGGCCCGCGCGCAAACGGCGGTGTCACCTCGACGGAGCTTTTGGGGAGGTGCGTTTTTTCATATTTCACTTGGTACGGATCAAACGAGGCCGATTCGTTCGCTTTGTGCTCGAAATCTTCGAGTACGAAAGCCTTGGTGAGTTCGCGGGGGCGGTCGATGCGGTAGTTGAAAAATATGACGGCATCGCCCGTCCCGATCCGGCTGTTTCCCTGGCCGCTCCCCGTGATCACGGTCGGCAGGATGAACTCATCCGTCACTCCTTTTTTATACGATTCCTGCACTGCCTGTGATGCAGTCGCGGCCTGCTCGCCTGTCCCCTGCGTGAGACACGTATATGCTTTCTCGATCCTTTCCCACCGGCGGTCGCGGTCCATCGCATAGTACCGTCCCATGACACTCGCGATGCTTCCGACGCCGAGTTTCTTCATCTTTTCCTCAAGCGGTGCGATCGTCTGTTCCGCCGCCTTCGGCGGGGAATCCCTCCCGTCAGTGATCGCATGGACGAACACGTTGGCGACATTGTTTTCTTTTGCGAAGTATAGGAGCGCAAACAGATGGTCAATGCTTGAATGGACATATCCTTCGCCAGTGAGACCGATGAAATGAAGTTTGCCGTTGTTTTTTTTGACGTGTCCGACGGCACCAAGCAATGCCTCATTGCTGTAAAACGTGCCGTCCGCAATACTCATATTGATTCTCGGAAGATCCTGATAAACGATCTTGCCGGCGCCGAGGTTGATGTGGCCGACTTCGGTATTACCCACTTCCTGAGGCGGGAGACCTACGGCTTCTCCTGATGCCTTAAGGGTCGTGTTCGGGTACGAATACAGGAGCGAATTGATAGTCTGCGGATTCGCGAGATATACCGGATTTCCCGGCCCCGGTGGAGCAATACCAAAGCCATCCAATACAATAAGTGCTACGTTTGCCATGATACGCTCATGATACCAATGATTTGTTCAACATACAATATGCGAGGCCGCATGCGATAGCGTCTGCCTGATCATCCTGTTTGAGGACATCTGCGGGCAGTCCGAGCAGGAGGCCGAGCATCTTCTGGACGGATTTCTTGTCTGCCGTACCGTAGCCCGTGACGATCTGCTTGATCTGAAGCGGCGTGAGGTAATCGGTAGGAGTGGCGCGGTGCGCTGCTGCCAGCAGCACCGCGCCCTGCGCCTGAGCGACGTCAATGACGGTTTTCTGGTTTTTGAAGAAAAACAGCTTCTCGAGCACGACAATCTCCGGCGAATGCGTATTGATCAGAGCCGCAATCTCGTCATAAATGATCCTGAGTCTGTCTGACAATATGCGCCGTTTGGGCGTCGTAATGAGGCCGGATGTGATGTATGTAGCCGGCTTCCCGTGCGACGGTGTACGGTCAAATACCGCATACCCGACACGCTCAAGTCCGGAATCTATGGCGAGAATACTCATTTGATTGACCCTGACGCTCTTTTATGCTATACTATGGGACTTTTAATGAGATACAAAAAGAGCTCAAAACCGCGACTTATTATCTCAAGTTACGATAACATCCGCAATATTTACTATAAAGGCGGTGGTGCTCGCATCCTGGACGAGCTCGCCCAGCGTCTTTCCTCTTCCTTCCATATCACGATCGTCACAGCGCGTCACCGCGATGCGGCCGACTTCCGAAACGGCAAAGTGAAGTATCGGCACATCGGACCGGCGTTCGCCGGTCCCCGCCTCGGACAGCTGTTTTTCCATTTCCTCCTTCCCTATCACGTCAGGAGAAACAATTTCGATGTGTGGATTGAGAGCTTCACACCGCCGTTCTCGACAACCTGTCTTCAGATGTTCACCAAAAAGCCGGTGATCGGGCTCGCACACATGCTTGCGAGCGAAGACATGTGGCGCAAATATCGCATCCCGTTCCATATCCTTGAGAATCTCGGACTCAAAACGTACCGCTTCTTCATCACGCTCACGCCGAATGAACACCGCAAGATCCGCGATAAGAACAGACTCGCGGCGATCTTCACGATTCCCAACGGCATCGCCGCGAGTACCACGCGATCGGCTCCCAAAGTCCGCAATCTGAACAAGTACATATTGTACATCGGACGCATTGAGTACGACCAGAAAGGACTTGATCTCCTCATACATTCGTACCGGTCCATCGCGGACAAAACGAATGCAAAGCTCATCATAGCCGGTTCCGGGAAAAAAAGGGAATTGAGACTGCTTCGTGCGGCCATCAAGCAATCCGGAATAGCGGACAGGATCGAGCTCGCGGGCGAAGTGGACGGCGCGCGCAAAGATGAATTGTTCCGCGGATGCATCGCCGTCATCCAGCCCTCACGCTATGAAACGTTTTCCGTCGTTGCGCTTGAGGCACTCATGTATGGCAAGCCCCTCCTTTCGTTTGATATCGACGGGCTTCGCTGGCTTCCGAACGAGTGCATCATCCGCGCCCCTGCCTTCGATACCGAACGGATGGGCAAGAATATCCTGAGAATCATCAGGAACAGACATACCCGACGGAAATTATCGTATGCGGGCCGGAGATATGCGAAAGAATTCTCCTGGCCGTTTGTGACCCGCAGGTACCATTCCGCCATCAGACATGCGATGCGCATGGCCTAAATCATATGAACAAATATATCAGGGCAATTCTGGAAAGTGAAAAGCCGGTGTTTTTCATTTCCCCGCATCTTGATGATGCGGTGTTTTCGTGCGGCGCGCTCATGAAGACACTCGCCGGGCGCGCCCCCATCCATGTCATCACCGTGTTCACCGAGGCGCACAATGACCACAACACGCTTTCTGCATCCGCATTCCTCAAACAATGTGCATATACTGACGCACACAACCTGTTCCAGGACCGCAGAGCGGAAGATCTGGAGGTGCTGACATCGCTCGGAGCACACGCGATCCATCTGGACTATATCGACGCGTTGTGGAGGCGCAAAAAGCTCAATTCGAAGCTTTTTGCGCCCGTCACCCGGACGATCCCTGAGCTCATCCACTATTACCCCACGTACCGGATGCATATCTTGTCGGGAAAGATTGCGAAGGGTGACAGAGATACGCTTCAGCTCCTGACGTCACAGCTCCAGGATATCGTACCGACTGATGCGATCGTATTCGCCCCGGCAGCTATCGGCAATCACGTCGATCACGTTATGGTGCGTCGTGCATGTGAAGCGGCGTTCCCCAACTTTATTTACTGGACGGATTTCCCTTATATGTCCCGTACCGGCCGCACGATCGAAACCACAGTACCCCACGGTATTCCGTTTGAATGCCGGAGCAATCTGGACGTGAAACTCGGGATCATGAACGGATACCGCACGCAGGTATTCGCAATCAAAGAATTCAGAAGCAACCACCTTGAACTGGGGCCTGAACGGTATAGTATCAGGAGCTGAACATATGTATCGATTACACACATATTCCGAAATAGACAAACATCTCATGCGCGAGTGGGAGGAGCTGTGGCACACATCGCCCCTCGCGCACCCGTTCAACTCCCCCCAGTGGTTCCGTGCGTGTATTCATACGTTCGAATATCAGGAAACTCATATTGTGGCAGTGCGGCAGGAGGGACGTCTTGTCGCCCTCCTGCCGCTCGTACGTACATCGCGGTTCGGCGTCGAAACTTTCGCATTCCCGGGGAGTACGCACACAGATATGTCGTGCATGCTGCTTGCCGAGCACGACCGCGAATTGATGCGTATGATTGTCGCACACCTTGCCCGCACCGTTCCGTTTTATATCCAGGAATTGTCCGGAGAGCTCAAAGATATGCTCACAGACAGTACGAACACGCTGACGATCCGCAAATCGTCCGAAAATCCGTTTCTGCCCGTCGGACATGATCCGTTCCGCTATGTCCCCAAACGCGAGCTGGACAAAATCATCCGCAAGGCGAAACGATACGAAAAAATACTCTCGTTCCATACGTTCTGGGGGGATACTGGCGGACTGTCAATTGCATTTGATATCGATTCACGCAGCACGAAGCGCAGGGAAGGCAAGGAATCGTTTTCCGGTCCGCAAAGCCGGGAATTTTTCATTAATCTTGCTTTGGAATTCAGGGAAATGTTCAGGATCGATGCGGTCTATCATGACGATACACCGATCGTCTACAGTATCGGTTTCATTCACGGCAATAAATATTTTGCGCTTAATACCGCATATGACGGCGCATACAAACATTTCATTCCGGGCAAAATGATGCTCTACTACCTTTTGAAAAACCTGATGTATGATGATGTCAGACTTGTCCATTTCTCCCGCGGCGTGAACGATCTCAAACGCCAGTTCACGCCGCACTCCTATCCTCAATATGACGTGTATTATTCAAAACAGCCGTGGAAACAGCTCTGGTGGTCGTTTACGAACGCGTCGGTTGAGGCGATTGTGAACAGCGAACCGATCTATAAAGCGTATAAAAAAGTCCGGATGAGCGCGCGCTTGCGTTAGTCCATCAGCGCGCGCCGTATCACATCTTCCTGCCACGCCGTGAGTGGAGCTTCCTTTTTCAGATCATCAGCAGTCTCTTCGTCCACCCAATAAAATGCGGAATGTTCATCACTGAGTACCGGCTTGAGATGATCGGTTTCAACTTTAAAATGTAAGAGCATGAGATGATTTCCTTTCTCAACCGCATCCATTTTCTGATGGACGCCGAGCACCTCTTCTACTTCTATAGGACCCGTGTAACCAAGTTCCTCATCTAGCTCCCGTTTGAGCGTATCAGCTATCTCTTCATTTTCTTCCATTCGTCCACCCGGGAAGTCCCACGCCGGCACATCTTCGTTCTCCTGAACTTTGCGCAACACAAGGACTTTACCATCCTGCACAATCACTGCTTTAATTCCGATATTAAAAAACTGCGGCATATCAGAAGTATAGCATTGTTTCGCCCACGTTTTTATGGCATAATTCTTGCCTATGGGAATCGAGTCGGCGCAACATAGGGCAGATGATCCGGGAGTATCTACGGGACTACCCGTACCTAAAGGATATAGAATTCTATTACGAGCAGAAGGATCAGCCACTCTTCTGGCACCTGATCCTGTTCAGGAATTTGAGCGAAATGTGTCAGTTCCAAGATCTCCTTTATACAGAATAATGTTAAATGACGCAAAGTCTTACGGGCGCAGGTATAGGGAAATTTTTAAAGAATACCATCCAGGTATTTCACATATTCTTTCTTTTACTTCATCAGCTGCGAAAGGCGCTTTAGCTGTGATTAAAAAGAGAAAATAGATAAACAATTACTTTCATCATTCCGGAAACAGTAATTACGATTTTGCGATTAGTCCCGGAAGTTAACCTCTCGAAAAATAGGTGTGTTCACAGTGTGTGCACACTGTGAACACACATTTTTTTTACGTACATCATGAGAAACGTGAGATAATCAACAAGCTATGTCCTTGAAAGGCGCCCGTGAACGTCACATTGATTGGAGTACTCCAAATTGGCCTCGAATTCATCATGATACTTTAAAAGAAATGAGATCGTACTTCGAAAATATTAGCACGAAAATTAAAAAGTTAAGTCTGAACGATGTTGTAGAGTCGGCACGAAGAGGACTCAATAAAGTAATCAAAATTCCGCACATCAAATGAAGAAAAATTACATTACGCTATGCTTTCGTGTTCTGTCGATGATTTCTGCGCCGTTGTTCAGTGCTTGCTAAACTTGAAAGAATTCCTGCGAACCCAATGGCAAGCAATGCTATGCTACCGATCACTCTTTGGTTACCGATACTTGGTAAGAAGTCCATACTTGATCTTAGATCAATAATTTCAGACGCATATGCAAGTCCTATTGAACCTGCAATCGAACCTATACCCATTGAGGCGGTGGGATTTATCTTTGCATTGGCTTCCCTGGAACGCTGAAAAAAATGTTCTAGTGTCATTAAAGAAAATGCAGAGAAAACTAAGGTCTATAATATTCCAAAGTGACTGTAATGAAGATTTCAGGGGAAATCTTCTCTGCACACTATCAATTGGTGGTCTTTTTGGGAAAACGATGATTTCGATGAACTTCCGTTGATCTCTGAAAGAGATGGAAGACGCTACTTAGTACGCCTTGACTAAAATAATTGCTTATCTTACATCGAGCGCCTATATAACCAGTCATCTTCTGGTAAGCTTAGATTTCTTATCTTAGGGTATGCTTCGCACTTGAGATGCATTCAGTGCTTATCAAATAGGAACATAGCTACCCAGCGATGCGCATTGTAAGCACAACTGGTAGACCAGGGGTTCCCGCATCCTCGGTCCTCTCGTACTGGAGGAGCGCCCCTTCAAAAATCAAATCGCTTGCACCGGATAGAGACCGAACTGTCTCACGACGTTCTGAACCCAGCTCGCGTACCACTTTAATGGGCGAACAGCCCAACCCT
>CAZLQR010000022.1:0-28127 GCA_964561915.1 uncultured Gammaproteobacteria bacterium
CGGCCGGCTTCAGCGAAGCCGTGGTGCTCTTCAGCATCGGGAGGGTCCTGGATGGGCGAAACGGGCTGCCCGACCGGTTGGTCGAGCGGAAGGCGCGCTGATAGAGGATGCCTGAGGCGTCGTCAATGCAGGCGCCGCGCCCGGATTAACGCTAGAGCGCTGATTTGGCGAAGGTTTTCCTATGGGGTATTAAAATACCGCATCAAGACCGTCAGAACCGCCCTCGGCGAGGCCCGGAAATGAACAGCCGAGGCTGCGACCGACGCACCAGCCACAGATTCAGGGTCGCGAGGGTCAGCACGATCACCGCCCCCGCCTGATGCAGGGCTCCCAATGCCAGCGGCACGGCGTGCACCAGGGTCGCGATCCCTAGCGCGGCTTGCAGCCACAGGCCGATGACCACGGCGAAGGCGGCGGCGCCCAGGCCCTGCGACAGCCGCCAACGCCAGGCCTGGACCGCATAGACCGTGCCGATGATCAGAACCACATAGGCCCAGATGCGGTGATTGAACTGGACCAGCGCCTGGTCGTGCAGGAAGGCCAACGCGCCCTTTCCCCAGTCGACGGGGGCCAGAAAGGCCCCGCTCATCAGGGGCCAGTCCGTATGGATGAAGCCGGCTTTGGCCCCGGCCACCAGCGCGCCGAGCAGGCATTGCAGGAAGACCGCGCCGAACAGCAAGGCCGCGCCCCGGCTCCAGCCCTCCGGAGAGCGCGACCGTTCCGGACCGCTCCAGGCCTCCAGGCCGGTCCAGACCAGGCCGACGAAGATCAGCAGCGCCAGGCCCAGATGTACGGCCAGCCGTTCCGGCGCGACGTCGACCCGAACCTCCAGCCCGCTGGACACCATCCACCAGCCGATCAGCCCCTGCAGCCCGCCCAGCGCCAGCAGGACGACGCACCGGCCGATCAACCGGCGCGGCACCTGACGCGTCAGCAGCAGGACGGCGAACGGCAGGGCGAACACCAAGCCGATCATCCGCCCCAGGAAGCGATGCGCCCACTCCCACCAGAAAATGCCCTGGAATTCCGCCAGGCTCATGCCCGCGTTTACCTGGGCGTACTGGGGGATGGCCTTGTATTTCTCGAAGGCGGCCAACCAGTCGGTCTGCGACAGGGGCGGCACCGCGCCCAGGATCGGCTTCCACTCGGTGATCGACAGGCCCGAGCCCGTCAGGCGGGTCGCGCCGCCCACCACCACCATGACGAAGACCAGAGCCGCCGTCAGCCACAGCCAGATCGCCGTGGCGCGGCTCTGTTCGTGTCCGCCCAAACGCTTCATTCGACGCCCGCCATCCCGACCGCTACAGTGTCGACGCGCCCGACAGCGCGCCCGACCCCTGCGGTATGAACCGGCAGCGGGGCGAGATCGAGTCGGTTTTCGTTAACGTGCGTCAACCCGTCCGGAGGTCCGCTTGCAGTACGCCGATATCCTCGTCGCCGCCGTGGGGGCGCTGGTCCTGGCCTGGATCGCCGACCTGCTGACGGGCAAGCGCGGCCTGTTCGCGACCCTGCTGGTGTCGGGCGTCGGCGCGGCGGCCGGCTGGTTCCTGGCGATACGGGTGTTCGCGGTCCACACGATGGACGAGTGGGGCTGGATCGTCTGGGCGCTGGCCGGGTCGGCGATCTCGCTTGCGGCCTTCTTCCTGTTCCGGAGCAAGCGCTGATGGGGCCGCGCACCCGCAGTCTGGTCGCGGCCGTCGCGACGGTCGCCTTCCTGATCTTCTGGGTCTGGGCGCTGGTGTCGCTGCGGGCCTTGCTGCCGGCCTCGCCCTGGCTGGACCTGCTGTTCTTCGCGGTCGGCGGGACGCTGTGGGGCGTACCCCTGTTTCCGCTGCTGAAGTGGGCCGAAAAAGGCGGCGGCTGAGGCCGCCTGGATCACCGGGTCAAGGGAAGATGGTCGGAGCGACAGGATTCGAACCTGCGACCCCTTGACCCCCAGACTTATAGCTAGGCCCGAAATCGCTAGCCGGACTTTCTCTTCTCCGGTTAAATGTTTCTCTTCGTTGCGTTTTTCGTCTCTTCAGATAACACTGCGTATCACCGAGTTGCGGTCAGCCGTGGCGACAAGGTGGCGCAAAAATTTCTGGAGGCAGTGTTGGCCGTTATCGATATTGACCGTCGCACTGTCACGAAACTTGGGACCGAGTTCACACCTGGCGCGATCCATTATGATCGTCGTCTAACAGGGTTTGGGCTTCGCGTCGGTCAACGCGGACAGGTATCGTACTTCGTCGAGTATCGACCAGGAGCTGGGGGACGCCGCGTGCTGAAAAAGCGCGTGGTGTTGGGACGAGAGTCGCCGGCGTTCCGCGCGGACGCGGCGAGGGCAAGAGCTGAGGTTCTTCTCGCGTCCATCGCATTAGGAGAGGACCCGGCCGCCGAGCGCCGCTCGCAGCGCGAGGCCTCAACTATTGACGAGGTGGTGAAACACTACCTCTCGCATAAGGTAGAGCCCGCTCGGAAGAGTTCGACCGCGGTGATCTTCCGGGGACATTTCACGCGCTATCTGAGCCCGGAGATCGGGAACCGCCAGGTGATCTCTCTCACCAAATCCGACCTGACCCGACTCCATCGGAAAATCGGCACCGCCCATCCAGTCACGGCAAACCGGGTCATTTCGTTGCTTCATGCAGCAATCGAGTTTGGCCGCTCGGAAGGCTTGATCCCGAAGGACCTTCCCAATCCAGCCAAGGGTGTCGATCGATTCAGGGAGGAAGGGCGGGAGCGATATCTCAGCGGCGACGAGCTGCGCAGACTAGGTGAAACCCTTCGGTTGGCCGAGACGGAGGGACTGCCATGGAAGATTGATGAGAGCAAAAAGACTAAGCATCTCGCTCGACCGGAAAAGCGAAACAGCAAGATTGATGCTGGGGCCGTCGCGGCGATCCGGCTTCTCCTTCTGACCGGCTGCAGACTGCGCGAAATCCTGCATCTTCGCTGGGAAGATATCGACCTGCAGCGCGGAACTGCACTGCTTCAGGATTCAAAGGTTGGTCGCCGATCTCTCATCCTTGGCCAAGCGGCGGTCGAGCTAATTTCGGCCCTCCCGCGCAAGTCGGAGTTTCTGATTCCAGGCCTCACCAGGCGCGGGCCCGACGGGACCTTGGTCGACGCACCACGAGCCGATTTAAAGAAGCCATGGACGCGGGTCCAGGCACACGCCGGCTTGGAAGGTGTCCGCCTTCATGACCTTCGTCACAGCTTTGCCGCGACTGGCGCTGGATCAGGGCTCGGATTGCAGCTTGTTGGGAAGTTGTTGGGGCACGCTTCGCCGGCCACAACGCAGCGCTACGCGCACTTGGCAGACGACCCACTTCGGAGGGCATCTGACCATGTCGCAGCGTCTCTGCTGGCGGCTCTGGAGAGTCGTCAATGATCTCGCAGAAAGCGACTTGGAGCACCATCGCTGAAGCTGAAATCAAGGCGCGTCAAGCTGTCCTCAACGTCCGTCAACTTAACCGGCGCCAAAGGGCAGATCCGCATAATGCGCTGGGCGAGCGCCTCCAGCAGCTGTTCAACTTTTTCGGTTTGGCCCCAAACGCCGCCGGGTACCGCAAACTTCTCCTCGTAATCCTGTCCGAATGCGATGTCTGCGTGCGCTCTGCCGGCGATCAGCCAGTCCAGCGCATAAGCGGCCTAGTTCGCCCGACCGATCAGAACGTATCGCGCCGCCCTAAGCGCATTTCCGCCGCCGACGCTGTTCCCCTCGCCACACAGCTGGCTGACCCGTCATTCTGCTGGTCCGGGCTGCCGGGAGACACGCCGGTCCGTCTATCGAAAGCGCAGGCAATCACTAGAGCGGCTGACATACTCAACGACGCGGCGGTCGTTGATGAGATGTTGAGGCTAGAGCTTGCTCCTAGGGGGCGCGTGACTCCGGACAGCGTGAAGAAGGCATGGCAGCGCGCTTCGACCTCGGAGCCGACGGCTGATCCACCCCAGGCGGAAGCTCACGGCCCTTCTCCAGTTGACCCCTTCGAATGGCAGGCAGCGCTTGAGGCCGCCGCTCCGCGTGCAGACCTATGGGTCGATCGCATCCAGTTAGCGATTGATGCTTGGCGTGATGGACTACTGCCGGCTGATGCGTGTGCTGAGATCGCTAGAGCTGCGGTTTATGAGCATCTCGGTACGCAAACAGATGGGAGGAAACGGGGACAAGCTCAGACCTTTAACCCGTAGAATGTCCCCGACCACAGCAGCGACTATGCCCTAGCCAACAGGACTAGGAGCAACTCCATGTTACCCCTTGCTATCAAGGTCGATGACGTCGCCCGTATCTCGGGACTGTCAGCGAGCTACCTCAACCAGCTGCGCGTGCACCAACCCGAAAAGAGCCCGCCGTTCTTCCGTGAAGGACGCCGCGTCCTTTATCCAATCGGCGGGGTCTCCGAATGGATAAAGGGGCGGACCGAGGCGACCCAAGCCGAGCTGGGGATTGCGCGATGAGCGGGATCACTCAAACGACAAAACTCCCTCCAAAAGGCCCCACCGCGGACGAAGTCGTGGACGCCGCGCTCGCAACTGCCCAAGACGCGATGGAGGTCCTCGGTTCGGGAGCCGACCCGATGCTCCGCGCGCAGGCTCTTCTCGGCTTGGGGCACTCAGTCTGGTTCGCAACGCAGACTGACCGACGCTATGAAATGGTTCGCGAAGTCGGGCGCACGATTCCCGGTCCATCAAGGACGACCCGAAGCCTCGACCGACTGCGTGATCTCCCGAAGGGCAACACGGTTGTGTTCGACATCGAGTTGCCCAACGGCCTTCCGTACCGCTGCGTCTATGACCGACAGTTTCAGCGCTGCGGTCCCCTCGTTGATCACAACGAAGCCTTCGTAATCGGGAGCGCGAGATGAGCGGCAGTTCACAGATCACATCCGCTGGCCTTTTCGCGGGTCGCAAACCCGCAGGGCGCGCCAGTCGGGTCGACACAGCGCAATCGAGGTCGGAGGTGTCGGCACCTCCGTCTTCATATCACGAGGACTTGGCGCAATCTGATGCGCTGGAGGAGAGCTTCGCTCATCAAGGCAGGCCATCGTACGCTGATGTCACTTTCGACCCTGCCATTGAGGAGAGCTTTCCCGCGCCGGTCTGTGCTGACCTCTCCCAATCGGAGCTCGATGCGGTCGAGGAGAGCTTCGCTTCCGAAGGCCGCCCCTCATATATCGACAGTGCGGACGACCAGGCGATTGACGAGAGTTTCGCTGGCTATCAGTCGCGGAGGCGGACGTGAATGACTGGCAGCGGCGCCAGTTTGATAAGGCAAAGATCGGGCGAAAGCGGCGTCTCGGCCTCAGCATAGACAAGCGGATGAGGAAGCACGACGTCAGACGGGCTCTCGCCGTAACCAGAGCGCGTCAGGGCCGGGAATGGGCACTCGAACAAGCCAACGTGCGACGCATGTTCGAGGAGCAATGCAATGCGCCGGAAACTTAAACCGACCCGATGGAACAAGTGGCGGACCCAGCGCCTGCGTTATTGGGTCGGCCGCGGGATGGATCGGCAGCTAGCGGAGCGATGGACGCTGGCCGAGCAGAGTATGCGCATGCGGCTCGCCCTCTTGGTCAGCGACGACATCGCGGAGCGCCTTGACCTGGTCGTGAGGCCGACCGGCGAGCTCGATTTCGACTTCGACACCCTGATCTAGAATATCGGAGACTTCCATGGCCGAAGCGGCCGTTGACTGCCGCGCCAAGGCGCAGGCTGAGCGATCCCCCCTGCCCGACATGCTGTCTGCGATCCGGCCAATGGTCGACGCGGGCATCTCCGTGCATTGGCTCAAGCGACGCTCGAAGGCGCCGGCCGACGACGGCTGGCAGCTGGCCGAAACGCAGACCTTCGAGCAGTTGAAGGCGTCTTGGTTCCGGGGCGCGAACGTCGGCGTGCGGCCGGGCGAATACAGCCTCACGGCCGCCGGCTACCTGCATCTGGTCGACCTCGACATCCGCGACCCCGAACAGGAGGCGGACGCGTGGGCGTGGCTGCTGGAACGCTGGCCCGACGCGCGCAGCGCCCCGTTCGTCGTCAGCGGAAGCGGCGGCGCCAGCCGGCATCTCTACTTCTTCACGGACCGACCGTTCCGGTCGCGCAAGATCGCCCGGTCGCCGGGCTGGTCGATGGTCTTCGACCCGAAGAAGGAGCGGGAGGTCAAAAAGCACGACTGGGAGATCGAGGTCTTCGGCACGCGCAAGCAAGCCGCGATGCCTCCGAGCATCCACCCCGACACCGGACAGCCCTATCGTTGGGGCCGCTCGATCGACTGGGATCTCGTCGAGATGGGGATCGGCCCAGTGGTCGACTCGAGTATCGTCGAATCCTGGGGCGTCTCAGAAGATGACCTGAACGTCGACGACGAAGACGACCTGCTGCAGATGGTCCGGGCCCGCCCGATGGGTCTGAGCGAATCCGAAATCACCGCGACGCTCGACGACCTGCCCGAAGAATGGGTCGAAGACCGCGATTGCTGGCTGCAGGTCGGCCAGGCGCTGCACCACGAGTACGGCGGCAGCGCCGCGGGCTTCGAGCGTTGGTGCGAGTGGTCGAAGGGCTCGACGAAGTACGACGCCAAGGACCAGGCCGTCGTCTGGAAATCGATCAAGGGCGACGCGCGCAACCCGGTTCGCATGGCGTCGCTCATCAAGGCCGCCGGCCAGGCGCGACTCGAGCGGGCACACGCCGATTTCGAGGATGACGACGGGTCGGTGGAGAAACCCGCAGACGTCGACGATGACTTCCTCGCCCTGCCCGGCACCGCGTTGGCCGTTGTTCCGCCGCAGCAAGCCCTGATCGACGAGTTTGATGACCTGCTGGACTTGCCGGCCGGCGGCAGGTCCGAGCCGATCGCGCCGGGCGCCCGTTCGGTGCAGGAGTATGACCCCGAGTGGCGCTCCTACCTGCAACTGAGCGATGACGGGGTGCCGAAGAACTCACTCCATAATGTCCAACTTGTTCTACGGAACGACATCCGCTTCCGCCGCTTGATCGGCTTGAACCGGTTCACCGGAGAGATCGTCCAGATTGGAAAGCCCGGACGGTTCAAGCTGAAGCGCGGGTCCCCGAAGCCGGTCCGCCAGCTTGACGGGCCGCTCTGGGATCTGCGCGACCCGCGAAACGGCGACTTGTGGTCAGACAGCCATGACAACGCGATACGCTTGATCTTGGAGACACCTCAACGTCAGGGCGGCTGGGGCTTGAAAACGAGCGACCGAGACCTTGGCAGCGCTGTCGATCTCGTCGCGAAGGAGTTCGGATTCCACCCCGTTCAGGAATTCCTCGGCGCGCTGCGCTGGGACGGCGTCAACAGGGTCGAACGGCTGTTCGTCGACTACGTCGGCGCGACCGACAACGCCTATCACAGGCAGGCTGCCCTGCTGTTCATGGTCGGAGCGGTCGCCCGGGTGTTTGAGCCCGGGCACAAGTTCGACTTCGTCCCGATTCTCGAAGGGCTGCAGGGCGTTCGAAAATCGACCTTCATCCGGACGCTGTCTCACGGCTGGTTCGCGGAGTTGGAGGGAGACTTCCACGACCCCAAAGGTTTGGTCGAGCGAATGCAGGGCTCCTGGATAATCGAACTGCCGGAACTGCAGGGCTTCTCGAAAGCCGAGGTACAGACCATCAAAGGCTTCGTCAGCAGGTGCGTCGACAAGGTCCGCCTCTCCTATGAACGCCGCGCTAGGGAGTTTCCGCGGCAGTGCGTCTTCATCGGCTCGACCAACGAAACCGAGTACCTGCGCGACGCCACAGGCGGCCGCCGCTTCTGGCCCATCGCCTGCTCGGTCACAGAGATCGACACCGACAAGCTGGCCCGGGAAATCGAGCAAATCTGGGCCGAGGCCAAGGCCATGTACGACGCGTGGCGACAGCAGCAGCCGAAGGGCGACCTGCCGCTCTACATCCGCGATCCGGAGGCCGCCGCCGAGGCCAAGAGGTTGCAGGAAGGTCGCCGCGAAATCGGTGCTGAGGAATCGTTGGCTGGTCAGATCCAGGGTTGGTTGGACCGGCCAATAAACTCCGACCTGGGCTTCGACGGCTTGCCCGACGAGCAGCCCGTTTATCGGGATTTCGTTTGCGCAGCTGACATTTGGACAGAGTTTTGGGGGAAGGACGGATCGGCACCATACGCGGAGGCCCGGCGGATCAATCGCGCCCTCAACCTCTTGACCGGATGGGAAAAGCTGACATCGCCACGTCTGACCAAGCGGCACGGCCAGCAGCGCGGCTACCGTCGTAAACTGGCCGCTCGCGGATCAGCGGTGGCCGTTGATCAGGTGTGACGAAATGCAACGTCGCTTCTGTGCTGCGCCAAAGCAGGCATTCAAACGCTTTCGATCAGCGTACGCTCACGCATCGGCTCCCCGGACTCTAGCGCCGTCTCGCGTCTGTGCATTATGTCGATGGACTAAAGCTTCACCTTGGAGCAGTACTGTTGGTCGCTGATGACGCCATCCTGTTTAACGAGACTAACCGCTTGGGCGCCGCCCTGTGGGCCAGGACGCTCCAGACCGAGGGTCTGAACAGCGATCCTAAGATGGTGTCCTGCACCCTCTATAGGCGACTGTGGAGTCATCACCGTGGCTACGCACTGCTCTACAAAGACGGGCTGGTCGTCGAGTCCGATACGTTATTACGATCGTCGATTGAGGCCGCGATCTGTCTTTGCGCCAACTTTCACACTGAAGGCGGTCTGTGGACCCAGCTAAAGCAAGACGCCCTTCACACGGTGACCTCCCAGATAAAGCAAGCTCGCGAGATAGATGACAAAGACTTAGAGCGGGACGGTGAGAAGGCACGCCGATGGCTGGCTTCGCAAATGGGGCCCAATATCAAGGCCCGCAAGCTGGAAATGAAGGACCTCGCCGAGGATGGCAAAGTCGCCATGCTCTATCAGTTCTATCGTGGGCTCTCGGGGACATCGTCGCACGTCACCGGCCTGTCAATCATGCGCGGCGTGGTCACGCCTGATGAACCCAAGATGCACGAAGCTTGGACTGACCTGACCCAGAAAACCCACCACCTCTGGCAAATCGCAGCAGTGTTGCAAGGCAGCTTTTGTCATGCGCTGCTGCTGGAGGACGAAGAGTTGGCCGAGACGTCGATCGACTTGGCGAAACGCTTAGATATCCGGTTGGAGGCGGCCGGTCTCTAGCGCGCCAAGAGTCGACACGGCCTCGGTATCGGACATCCGGGACGCTAGTCCGGCCCGGGATCGGCCGACTTATTTTTTGAGGCGGCCCGAAAATCACGGGCACCGGCATCATCGGCGAAGGTGAAGATGAGATAATCGTCGTCCTCATCAAGGCCGCCGGACTCAAAACGCGCATCCCGGATCGTCATCCCGCGATCCAGCCAGTGGGCGAAGAGGTTTTTCTCAAGCGCCAAACCGCCGGTCTCGCGAACGAAGGTCTGGGCATCAACACGACCGGCGAGCAGGTCAATCAGAGCGCGGGCTGAAAACTTGTACTCCATGGGTCCTCCAACACTACCGGTAATTCGAGGGGGCAGATGTACGCCCATGGCCTTCGGATCGAACATGCCCTGCCGGAAGAGGGATTTGGCGGAATGGCCATCTACGAGAGGCGGAGGCAGCAGCGCGTGCAGCGTCGCCAGCGGTGAGAGGTTAGCGTTGAAACCAGGCCGACGGAAAACGTGCATGTTCCAGAATCGCGAGGTGCCGCCGACAAGTTGTTGCTCCCGACTTGGAGTGAAGACAACGACGAGATCGACCAGCGCGGCATAGCGCTGCACGAAGTGGCCGATGATCTCGCGGCCCGACACAGCTCGCCCCGTGGGGTCGATCTCTCCGACCGCGCCGATCCGACTGAGCAGGGTCGACCCGGCGTCGCCGAGGAAAATCACCCGACGGGTGGATTGCGGCGCGTCGCGCAACTGCCCGGCTTTCCGTCGCAGCAGGGCGAAGAGGGGGTTACGTTCGAGCGAATGGGTTTCGGGCGGCATGGCCGACCAGGTATTGTGGAAACGGGTCTGCCGATGAGCGCTTTTCTCGATCACCACATCCAGCCCCGGTTCGACCAATCGAAGTTTTTGGGAGGGTGTCGGGCTCGACCGAATCCAAGCCTCGACCAAGGCCCTCGCCTCCGGGCTCAGCGCATAGTCGCGCGGCGCCAGTCGACGTCGGAAATAGCGGCCGTTCTCGTAGCCGCTTTCTTGGGCGAAGCTGAAGTAGAGGTGTGCAGACGCCCCTTTCCGCACCCCGTCGGCGCAGGTGCCGATCCGTTCCGCGATCCGATCCATGTCGGACTCGCCTGAAATGGCGTCGTCGCTCGTCGCGGCGATCTCGATGATCGCGGGCTCCCCCGGTATCAGAGCTTCCGAGTAGGCGTCGGGATCTGACGCGCCGCCCCACCATTCCGGTTCGATTTCAACGTCACCCAAGCGGGATAGGCCCCAAAGGAGGGCTAGTTCGATTTCCACTGGCAACACCTGTTCCGGCCTCTTGTCTCGCAGACGACCAAGCAGGTCAGCAGTCTTGCCGGCGTCCAGATGGGCGGTGAGATCGTCGAGCATCGACTGGACACGGCGTCGCGAGAACAGAGGCACTCGATGGTCTCGGTCAATGGCCGGCGGGTGCGCCGCTAGCCTAACCTTCGCAGCGGATGTTGATGGCGACAACGTCCGATCATCTGTTCCGAAAAGGAAGCCGGCTCTTGATCGAACGATCGAATGTGATGGCTTTCTACCTCCCACGTACAAAGGTTTCGCTGACCCGCTCGTAATCGGGCAGAGGGGGACGTTAGTCGCGCTAGGCCACAGCCGCGGGCCCCAGAAACACGGTAGGAGAACGAATGTTCGCGAAGACTTTGGAGGCCGTGTTCGTTCGGCTGCTGGCGGGTTCCGACTTCGCCCCCGTCGATCCGAAGGACATGGAGCGCCGATTCGAGACATTGCGGTCTTACGGGCGTCTGCCGATGGGTCGCGTGTATCGATCGCGACGGCTGAGCCCGCGCGAGATCTCCGAAGCCGTTCTTGGCCTGGTCCCCTTCGCGCCGGGCTGGGCCGGCCATGCGGCGACGGTGCTGCGGAACCTTCAGCCAGTCGGAGGGCCAGTCGACGCGGCGTTCGACGCCGCCACGCTCGCTCAAGCGATAGAGAGGCTTCTGACGAACGTCGGGGACCGCGCATCCTTGGAATATCTGTCCGTGTCCATGTCGGGCCGGCCCGGCAATGTCGGCGGCGAAGCGGTGCTAGTCCGAACGATCGAGGGCGAACGCGTGTCCCAAGGCTATGTGCACTCGACCTCGGTGTCGCTTCTTCATCCGGGCGGCAGGGATCGGTTCGACGCCGATGCGTTGGTGAACCCGGTCCGGCGCGACTTCCGGCTGGGCCGCAAGTTTTTCGACGAGCTCGCGCAGGAGATGGAGGCGGCGCTCAGGATACCGGAGCCGCCAGGGGACGGGTCTGAATACGACGAAGACGATGCGCGGAAAGCTCGGCTAGCCGCGCTCGAGGTCAGGCCCCACGCCATCTACCTGAACGTGGGTATCGAGACCCAGGCCGCATGGCCGAAGACGGAGCGAGTTATCTCCTTTGAAGGACACCGGTTTGCGGTCATGCCGCCTACGCGGGAGACATCCGCGTCCATCCACATCGATTTGCATAACGAGCGGATCGACGATGCGACCGCCTACACTCTGATCAACCGGCTTCTGAGTTTAATGGCGTGGAAGGACGATGCGGCAGTGGTCTGTCGGGATGGCTGGTCGGGTAATCACCAGCCCGTAGCGGTGCCACGCCGCAATCTGGCGAACGCGGTCACGCCTTGGTGGTTTCGACCGGAGAGCGCCCCGACGTCGGATAAGGCGCGCCGGGCGCTAGGCTACTTCCGCGAGGGCCGGAATGCGGAGGACGCCGAGCTGACCAGCTTCGCAGTGCTCAGCTACCTGAAGACGATCGAGGTAAAGTTCGCCGAGGACGTGCCCGGATTGAAGCGTTGGATGGCGGACAATCTGGAGACGGCCACAGGTCGGCAGGCCGACGATCTCCGGCTGGAGCGTTTCCATGCGGCGCGAGGCGAAGACCCGGCGGAAGTGTATCTCTGGAAGGCCTGTCGAGTGGCGGTGGCGCACGCCAGTGAGAACTATCCGAGCGATCCTGACGACCTGACGGAACTGCTAAGGCTGTCGACGGCGGCGTGGGTACTGCGGCTGCTTGCCCGCCATGCGCTAAGAGATATCGTGGCTGAGGCGTCAGACTGACGGATCGGCAGGGGACAGTTCGAGGATGGACGGCTGCTCAAACCGGGCAGGGAGCTTGCGTTCGGCTTGGAGTTTCGCGATCAGGGCCGCCTCGGGATGCGGATGCTCGGTCATCGCCTCACCGAAGATGTGATGACGTAGACACTGTGCGACGACAAGTTCGAGATCGCGCAGGGGATCGGTCTCGTAGCGGTCGTAATATCGCGCATACTTACTCGACTCATAGACGTCCGGCGCGCCGCCGTGGATGACCGAGCCGCGCAACTCCATAAGCAGTCGCAAACGAGCATCATCGACGTGGGCGCCGATTGTACTTCTCACCCCGTCAATCACTGACCGGGTCGCCTGATCGACGCTGCCGAACACGGCGTCGAGGGTCATGCAGGTGACCGGGAAACGGGCGGAGTCGTTCAGGAACCAAGCGCGGTAGAAGTATTCCAGCGCCGCGATCTGCTTCCGGTCCTTGGAGGCGGACGACGCCAGCTTGTTGTCCAAGACCAGAAGCCAGGGATGGTCGGCCGCGGTCAGCTGCACATTGTGCATTAGGGCCGGCATGTGTGGGTCTCCGAAGGCATATGTAACGCCATCCCCGATCGTCGCGCGGCCGCCAAAATTTTCCCGACCGGAGAAGCGATATCTCACCGCCTGTGTCTGGCTCAGGGCCACCGCGCCGAGAATCGCAGCCTTCATTTTCTCAGCCGCCTTGTATTCGGGTGAGTGGACGCCCAGCCAACTCGACGGGAGCTGTACTCGTCCTTTGAATCCCTGTTCAGGCGGAAATTGATCTGTCGGAAGCCACTCCTCCTTTACGCCCTTCGGCAACCGATCCGCCCCGAGCTTGCGTTCCGCACGCGTGAGGAAAAACAGGTTGCCGTCGAAGGGATTAACCACCTGCATTGGGACAAGCGGCAGAAGGGTGAGCCGATTTTGTGGCTGGAAGAGCTGCGAGGTTGCAAGCGCCTCAGCGAAGCGCGACTTCGACTCCGGAGTTAAGTTGTCTGCATACGATCCTTCGAACCTGGCGAGAAAGGTTTCGCTCGATATCACCCAGTAGTTGGTGGTGACGAAATTCGTCACCATGCTCCAGATGTCGCCCACAGACAGGTAGCGGAGAAAGGGCGCGCCGTGCTTCCGCACGAAGAGAATGGCGCGGACGAGTTCGCGGCGTTGGTAGAAAATCGTCGTGCCAATCCCTCCAAGACCGCGCGGTTTGCCAGGTCGTTGGATCATGAACTGCGACAGCAGCCCGTTCTCACTCCGCTGAAACATCGATTTGAGGATGAGGTCTGCAGCGTCAGTTTGAGCTTTTGTGGGCATAGCGCCTTCTCTCATGATCAGAGAGTTCCAGTACTGCTGACGACATTCGAACCGAACGCAGCACCGCGTTGGATGGTAGATTGGATTTCCAACGTTTTGCTCGCCTCGGCGACGCAACGGATCGCCCTTGCGAAGCTTCGGAAACCGCTGCATGGATTCACAGTCGGCCGTTCTGTAGTTAGCCGAAAACCAGCGGTCGCGGGAGTTTCACGACTTTCGACTACAATTCCTACAAAACTACATCATTTCCAAAGAGCGCTCCGGTTGGGCCAGCTTGCCCATTGTAGGCGAGGAGCTGATGGTTTTTGACCCTCCTCCCCTTCATCTCCTCAAGATTGTAGTTTCTGTAGTTTTTGTAGTTTGGGCAGCTGAAAGGCCCTGCTGACGGGCTTCGAGCCGGCTACAAAGACAGACTACAATCCAATCTTCTGTAGCTCGGAAGCCGGTGCCCACAAAAGTCGCTCCAAGTGTGTGGGTTACTTTTGAGATTGCCCAAACTTCGGGGTCGGCGCCCCTCGCGGTGCCGGGGCCACCCAGAGGAAGGACCCTGAGCCAAGTTCGAATGCCGCGATCGCCCTGACGCCCGCCCCGCTGACCCGCCTTACCTCTACGGTTGCCCTGATGCTGCTTTCCCGCTCATGTGGAGCAAAGGGGATTCCGATTGGACGTCGACGCTTTCATCAGTCGCTGGAGTACTGCACGCGGAGGGGCGGAGCGCGCGAACTATCAGATGTTCCTGACCGAGCTCTGCGAAGCGCTGGATCTGCCGCGCCCTGACCCGGCAAGCGATCAGACGGCGCTGAACGACTATGTGTTTGAGCGAGGGGTGAAGCGTCGTGAGTCAGAGGGGCTCGCGTCCACTCTGCGCATCGATCTCTATAAACGCGGCTGCTTTATCTTGGAGGCCAAGCAGTCCCGCGTTAACCAGCGCGATGATCAGCCGGGGCTATTCAAAGCCACGGAGACCACGTCGACGGCCGCGTCTGAAGGCCGCTGGGACGTGCTGATGCGCAACGCCCGCAAACAGGCCGAGGACTACGCCTTTCGCCTGCCCGCTGACCATCCGGCCCCGCCTTTCATTATTGTCTGCGACGTCGGCTATGTGTTCGAGGTCTACGCCGACTTTTCCGGCTCGGGCCGCGCCTACGGCCATTTCCCCGACCGCAAGGGCTTCCGCATCCGCCTGGAGGACCTGCGCCGCGCAGAAATCGTCGAACGCCTCAAGGCCATCTGGACCGAGCCGCAATCCCTAGATCCTTCGCGCCACGCCGCCCGCGTCACGCGCCAGATCGCCGAACGCTTGGCCGCCGTCTCGCGCCGGCTGGAGCGCAACCACCCGCCGGAAGATGTGGCGCATTTCCTGATGCGCTGCATCTTCACCATGTTCGCCGAGGACGCCGACCTGCTGCCGCGCGGCCAGTTCACGGCCCTGCTGGAAGAGTGTCTCGACGGGCCAGACAGCTTCGCGCCCCTGCTGCGGGACCTGTGGAAGCGGATGGACGAGCCGGTCTACGAGAACCGCTTCTTCTCGGGCTTCAAAACTCACCTGCGCTATTTCAACGGCGGCCTTTTCCACGACGCCCGCGCCTTCCCCATGACGAAGGAGGAGATCGGAGAGCTGCTGGCCGCCTCGCGCCACGACTGGCGCTATGTCGAGCCCGCCATCTTCGGCACCCTCGTCGAACAGGCACTGGACCCGAAGGAGCGCCGGCAGCTCGGCGCCCACTACACCCCCCGCTCCTATGTCGAGCGGCTGGTCGAGGTGACGGTGATGGAGCCGCTTCGTGGTGACTGGAACGCGGCCCAGCTCAAGGCCGGCGACGCCCGCGACCACGGCGACTTCAAGGGGGCGGTGGCTACAATTCGGGCCTTCCATCACCAGCTCTGCTCCACCCGCGTCCTCGACCCCGCCTGCGGCACCGGCAACTTCCTCTACGTCTCGCTGGAGCTGATGAAGCGGCTGGAGGGCGAGGTGCTGGAGGCCTTGGCCGAACTCGGCGAGACCGAGACCATCGGGCTGGAGGAGGTCGATCCGCACCAGTTCCTCGGCATCGAGCTGAACGTCCGCGCCGCCGCCATTGCCGAATTGGTGCTGTGGATCGGCTATCTGCAGCAGCACTACCGCAACCGCTCCGAACATCCCGCTGAGCCCATCCTAAAGGCCTTCGGCAACATTCAGCAGAAGGACGCGGTCCTGACCTGGGACGGCTATCCAGAGCTGCAGTTCGAGATGCGCGACGGCGTGGCGGTGCAGGTTTATCCAAACGCGCGGCGGCCGGAGTGGCCGGGGGCGGAGATCATCGTGGGAAACCCGCCGTTTATTGCCGCCAGTGATTTCCGTAACGAGTTTGGATCGCCCTACTCCGAGACCCTTTGGCGGGTCCATTCGCACATCAACGGCAGCGCAGACTTCGTCATGTACTGGTGGGATCGGGCCGCCGAACTCCTGACGCGCAAGAAATCACAGGTCCGCCGCTTTCGCTTCGTCACGACGAACTCGATCAGCCAGGTCTTTCTCCGTCGCGTCGTGGAAAGCCATCTTTCGGCAAAGCCCGGCCTGTCCGTTATTTTTGCTGTGCCCGACCACCCGTGGGTCAAGGGGACGCCCGGTGCCGCTGCCGTTCGGATCGCGATGACGGTGGCCGCGCAAGGCCGGCGCGATGGCGTGCTGCAAGAGGTTGTCGCCGAAGCGGAGTTGGACTCAGACGAGCCGAAGCTCGATTTTATGGAACGTCGGGGGCGGATTAACTCGGATCTGTCCGTTGGTGCTGACGTGACTACGACGGCCAAGCTCTTGGCCTGCGCAGGGATGGCCCATGACGGAGTCAAGCTGCACGGTTCCGGATTCATCCTGCGCCAGGGGGAAGCGGAACACCTAGGCTTAGGTGCCCGTGAGGGCTTGGAGCGATACATCCGTCCATACCGAAATGGCCGAGACCTAACCGGCCACTCCCGCGGCCTGAAGGTCATCGATCTGTTTGGAGTATCCGCCGAGGAGGCGCGGCGATCTTATCCGGAGGTGTACCAGCATCTGCTGGACACGGTGAAGCCGGAGAGGGATCGTAACAATCGGGCCTCCTACCGCGATAACTGGTGGATTTTCGGCGAACCTCGCCGTGACCTTCGACCGGCCTTGGCGGGAATCGACCGTATGATTGCCACGGTGGACACCGCCCGCCACCGCTTGTTCCAGTTCGTGCCGAGCAACTTCGTGTTGGACGACAAATCTGTCGTGATCGCCCACGACGATAGCGCCACGCTTTCGATACTATCTTCAAGAACTCACGTAACTTGGGCACTGCGATCAGGGGGCTGGCTCGGGCAGGGCAACGATTCCGTCTATACGAAGTCCCGCACATTCGACCCCTTCCCCTTCCCTGACCCGTCTGAAGCCATCCGCGCCAACCTCCGCGCCATGGGCGAGGAGCTCGACGCCACGCGCAAGGCGGTGCAGGCCGAGCATCCGGACCTGACCCTGACCGGCCTCTACAATGTGCTGGAAAAGGCTCGCGCGGGGACCACCCTCACCGACGCGGAGGCCGATGTGAAGGCGCGCGGCCGCGTGCTGATCCTCAACGACCTGCACGACCAGATCGACCGGGCTACCGCCGACGCATACGGCTGGCCCCACGACCTGACCGACGAGCAGATTCTGGAAAAGCTGGTCGCCCTCAACGCTGAGCGGGCGAAGGAAGAGGCCGCCGGCCACGTCCGCTGGATGCGTCCCGACTACCAAATCCCGCGCTTCGCCAAGGGAGCGGCCGCGCAGAAGACTGGCGAGCTCGACCTCGGCGCGACTGTTGTCGCCATCGACAAGGGTCTGCCGGCATTCCCGAAAGACAAGGGCGAGCAGGTCATGGCCATTCGCGCCGTGCTTCAGGCCTCAGGCCGCCCGATGGACGCCGCCGCCGTCTCCCGCGCCTTCAAGGGCGGCGGAAAGAAGATCGAGCAGCGCGTGGTCCAAGCCCTCAACACCCTCGTCCGGTACGCCGAGATTACCGCGCTCCACGACGGGACCTTTGCGGCGCGACGGGCAGCCTAACCGCTCCATGGACCAGCGTCACGCTGCCCGGTGGAACATTTTTGACTGCGCGAAGGCAAAGCTTGGCGTTTCATTCTAGCTTTTTGAAGCGAGGCATGGTGCGTTCCACCGGTCGGTGGCGCCGCTCATTTAAAAGTCACCACCATGTGCCGCGCCACGTTCGCTAGGCCGCGGCATCCGGTAACCGTCGGGAAGGACCCAAAGCCACACAGTTGGGTTACAGCCGCGCAGCTTTCACTGTAGTGAGCCAATGTTGCCGGGCGGTTGCCTGCCAGCCCATAGGCTCGGTTCATGCAGTCATACCGTCAGCCCTTAGCCAACCTAAGGCCTTCGGCTGGGCCCCGAATAACTTCTTCGACGCCCCTAGGCCCCATGCCGATCAGGCTTACCGTGTTGCAGGGGATGGAACGGGCCGCGAACTTGCGCTGTAGAAACTCTGCCTGTGCGGCGTCGTGTGAGGACAGAATAACCTGATACCCCTTGGCGCTAACCAGATTGCCGATGAAGTCCGCGAAAGCGGACGAGTGGATCGCATCATTGTGCTGGAGAGGGTCGTCCAACACTAAGGCCTTCCAACGCGACCACGGGAACGTCAGGCTAGCCGCGCAAAGTAAACTCACGCCCAACGCCGCCATCTGGCCCTCACTGTGCACCAACATTGGGTCGACGTCGCCAAGGTCCTCAGGCTGTTGGCCAGCTTTCACGGATGCCTGTTCAACCTTCCGCCCCGTCACCTTGAAGCGTATGCCGACGCTCGGGTCGCACAGGATCGACCTGTTGATGCGCGTCATCAGCTGGCCGAGCGGCCGAATGTATTCGGTATTGAACTCATTCAACTCTGTGGTGATGCGGTCGCTCGCTCGCGCCGCAACAGCGCGCGCGCGTTCGACAGAGGCTAAACGAGCACGCTTGCTAACCACCTGGGCTTGCGCGACAGCGAGAAGATCGTCGCGTGGGGTATTGCGCGCTGCGTCCACCAGCTCATGCAGTCGGAGCAAAGCCACTCGATGGCCCTGCTGCCGCGACCAAGCCACCCGGCCGGTGCGGAGGTTGGCGAGTTGGATTTCTGCCTCGTCGAAGCACTCCCGCGCCTGAGCCAGAGCCGTCTCAGCGTCGATTAGGCTTTGGCCACCCGCGTCGTCGATTGCTCCCACTTGGCTTAGAGCTTGCCAGTTCTCCGTCAGAGCTTTGCGTGATGCGTCGAACTCCTTGACACGAGCGAGAAGGATTCGACGTTCGGCATCCAAAGTGGTGTGTTCGTTTGCGAGGCGCTCGAGTTCGCT
Organism: uncultured Gammaproteobacteria bacterium; assembly: GCA_964561915.1. Lineage (GTDB taxonomy): Bacteria > Patescibacteriota > Microgenomatia > UBA1406 > GWC2-37-13 > CAZLQR01. The sequence continues at coordinate 18,852 of CAZLQR010000022.1, forward strand.
GTCAGCTTTCGCGAGGGCCTCGTCGAATTCGGACTGCGCGGCACGCGCGGCCTTTGCAGCCTCTGCGGCTGATTGAACAACGCTGTCGAGGGCTATGTGATCGACCGATGGCCCGCCGAGCAGTTCAGTGGCTAGCTCCGCAATCTGAACCAGGCGGCTCTCTTGAGCACGCTCCAATTCGGTGAGCTGGCGCTCCGCGCTGTAGAGAGCGCTCAGTGCCAAATCCTTCACGCGGGCCTGCTCAATAACAGCGGCCGCATAGTTGATTCGGCCGTCCCGCGTGAGGACTTCGAAACGTAGACGGGCGCGACTCAAGTAGAGTCGGGCCACCGCGACTTCCTCTTCCGCGATTTCGATGAGTTCCCGCAAACTGGCGAGATCGGTTTGGGCACTCAATCCTTCGCTCTCCAGGCCGCTTACCCAGATCGCCGTTTCTGTTTCGACGGACAGTCGAGCCTCGTCGATTGCCTTCATTACGACTTCGCGACGTTCCAAGAGACGGAGATCATCGGCGTGCTGCCGAAGCGCACGGTCGAGTGCCTGTTGCTGGCGCTCCAGTTCCGGTGCCAAACGACCTGCGGCAGTCGTAGCTCGATCCCGCAAGATTGCCGGCGCATCAAAGGATGTCGCGCAGACCGGACACTCGCAGGTCGACTCGGGTAGATTGGAAACTATCGAAACGACTGCCGCGGAAATGGCATCACTCGCCTCACGCAGCGCCGTGACGCCGGGCTCCAGCCTGAGTACCTCCGCAGCGCTGGCCTCTACCGCCGCATTAGCGGCGGCCAGTTCGGCCTCCGCCTCAGGACTTGCGGCGTTCAGGCCCCGCAGTTGCAGTGACGCTTGGCCCAAGCGGATGTGACTGTCGAGCAGCGCCTGGAGGCGCGAAGCTTTCTCCTCCCCCGCGGCGGCACGAGCCGAAAACGTATGAGCTTGCTGCTCGAGGCGCTCCACGAGCATTGCGCGACGCTCGGTTCGCCTAAGGTCGCGCACGGCCGCGGTGTGCCGTTTAGCGGCACCATCAACGGCTGTTGACGCGGCCTGGAGATGCTCCGTCGTCTCTGTCGCCTTCGCGTCGGCCTCCGTTAGTTCCGCGAGCCGTGTAGCGCGGCGGTCGGCGTTGATGAAGGCGCGCGCTGCGTTGGCCTGACGTACTGATAGTGCCTGCCGAGCGGCACGAGCGCTCTTGTCTGCCTCCGGCCACCCCTGCAACCGCGCAACTACGCCTGCCAAAGCGGCGCTTGTGGCGGCGCGCCCTTCGGTCGCCTCTCTGAAAGAAGCGCGCAAACGTGAAGCTAAGTCCAACTCAGCCCGCCGGGTACGAAGGACAAGGCCTTGGGCGTCCACGCGGTCAGCCAACGCGGTTAGGTCCGCCAGATCGGCTGTTCGGGGACCCGTGGCGCCAGCCTTCTCCAAGAGGTCGAGGATGCGGCCGACTAGGGCAGCGCCCGCCTCATCATCAAGCGCACCGGCGGTCTGTGCTTCAGCCCAAGTCCGGGCCTCAAACTCCAAGGCCTCCTCAATTGACCGAGCGTCTTTATTCAGCCGTTCGATAATTGTCTTGAAGGCACGAGCCTGCACAGTGGTGCCAGGACCGTGAAGCGCTTTAGCGATTTGGTCCTCCACGTCGCTTCGTGCTGCGTCGCGAAGAATGTTGAAGCGCTCCGCGTCGGCCCGATACGTGAAACGAGACAGATTGGTCTGCGCTAGGAAGTGGGTCAGCAAAAGATAGTGGGACAGATCCCTGATTTGCGGAGACCAACTCGGATGCTTCAGGTAAGCGGCCGGATCATCGATGCCAGTCAGTACTGACTTATTGGAGTGGCGCGCTGCGAGACTCCGCGTGAGGCTCTTGCCATCCGAGAATCCCAGGCTGATGGACGTAGCTTCGCCGGCTGGTTTCTTCCACTTACATAGATATCGACCTGTCTTGCCAACATCTGCAGCAGTACGGAAGTTATCTATCCTGTCAGTAAGCGCCCATTCAATTCCATGGATCAGGGAAGATTTACCCAAGCCGTTTGACCCTTGCACAACCAGCACGCCCGGTCGCGGATCTAGCTCAATGTCTAGTTCGCCGAAGGTTCGAAACTGTCGAACCCTGAGCGAAGTGAGATACAGGTTCTCGCTCATCAACCGGCCTCCAACGCATCTACAAACTGGGTCACGCGGATTTCGGGATCGTCGATCTCAGTGCTCGCGATTTTCACCCACTTGGCTGCGACGCGGGCGCTGAGTCCCTCCTCCTGCAGAATGCGTAGTGAGAGACTGTCGGTCCTGTCCAACGTTGCTCCAGGCCTGGCCGCACTGTCGGCCCAAGGCTTGGCGAGGAAGCTTCGTTCGATAAAGGCGTCATAGGAGGCGTCGAGCGTACCGGAGCCCCAGTTCCAGACCAGTTTGCGGCAGACCGTTTCGTCGCGCTCCGCGACGTCGATCACCTTACGCCAATCGTACTGGCTGCTTGTCTCGCGCGCGCACAGCAGAATATGCGCGTTGATAATCTCCTCGGACCGCATAAAGGACCGAGCTATGACCATTTGCCCATGAAGCCGCTTCAGGTCGGCCTGCATGCGGGCGACATCCTCAAGCTCAATGACCGCAGCGAGAATGGGAAAGGACCCCAGGCGCAGTCCCGCCGCCTTGTCTGCGAGGGACAGGACGGAATCGTCAGTACGGCCGCGAAACTTGGTGGACAAGAATTTGTCGACCCGTTCGGACTTCCAGCCGGCCTCCGCGGCGGATGCCTCCAACCTCTGCACGAAGTCGTCGAGTGTCATGGTTTAAACCTTTCCACTGCCTTCTCCTGCCTCTCACGCCAACGCCCAAATTCAGCTTGGACTGCCTTCACCCAAGGCGTCGTTCCCGCCGCGAGATTTGCTCGCCATGCCCTGTTGTTCTGGATGACCGCCGGCGCGATCCGGCTAGCGCTAAGCAGGTCAGGGATCGGCTTGTCCGCTCCCGTCAAGCGATCCGATGCCGATACAAACTGTAGTTCTTGAACGCTTGAGAGAACCACCGCATCGACGCCCCACTGTTCCGGGTCCGTCCAGTCCGTAATCAAACCGGATTCCACTCGGCTGCAGCCGCTCCCAACGGCCACCGCGCCAGAGCCAAAACTGAGATTGCCGCGATCAAAAATCGCGGGTGTAAGGGGCTCTCCCAAATGCGTGGCGAGCATCAAGACCAAGGCCGACCCCATGGCCGACACCTCGCTGTGAAGACCGGACCAAGCAGGGTCTCCGGCAGGTTCCACACTGAACAGCCAGCGAAGAAATCTTGCCCTTAGGATCGGGGAGCCGGCGATCGCCGACCGCCAAACTGCCCACTCGGCGGTCAGAGCCGCCGTGATCTGAGGCGAGATAGCATCGAGTTCCAGCGTCCGTCCGGTCGCCAAACAGCGCGCGATCTCATCGTCGAGGAGCCGCAAAAGACAGTCTTCGACGGCCCCCTGGAGGTCCAGCGAACCCAACAGGATCGGCCGGTGCCGCCAGTTCATTACCGGCGCTGGCATCATTTTGGGGTTCAAACGCTTCCAGGCCGCTAACACTTCGGGGCCAGACAAGAGCCTGATCCGTCCGCCACTGGCATGGGCCAGCCGAACAAAATTAGCGCTCCCGGGCAGATCATCTGGGGCGACGTGCAGATGAATCTCAATGAGATCAGTGAGACGCTCACAGGCGGCCGCCAGCGTCGCCACGTCGATCGAACCGCGTTGAGTTAGTTCGCGCGTTGCTGCGTCCATACCAATTGAAACGGCGGCATCGCGTTGGGATGCCGCTGTGCCAAGCGCGGCCGCAACTCCAGGCGCTTTCAGATTGATGTCTAGGGCTTCAAAGTAGCTGTAGGTGCTTGAATCTAAAACGGGAGGAACGTCGAGCTCTGGGTGCTTGCCGAGGGTCTTGTTCCGCAAGGTGTCATAGCGGCCGAATTCGTCTTCGGCGAAGGCATAATGATCGGCGACGTTCGGCCCGTGGCGACATAGGACGCGGTCGACGCTTATGGTACGGGACAGTCCGTCGGAGACTAGGGTGACTGATGTGGCTGCATCCTTACCACTAGCCTTGGCGATTTCCCCCAAGCGACCAGTTTCGATTTGGACGGGCCGCCCTGCCTGCTGGGCCGCCTCCAATATGGCGAAAGCCATCACCTGGTTGAGGCGCGCCGCCCGCCCATAGGCGAATATGGGCCGGTCGCTGTTCAGCGTAACTGTTCTGTCGGTGCGAAGGCGTTGAGCCAGCTTGTCGAGGATATTGCGGGCCGTCAGCACCGGCAGGATGTGTTTGGTAAAGCCGGGGCGCAGATCCGTGTCGAGCTTCGCGCCCGCAAGCGCCGCTCGAACTGCTTGGCGCATCACGTCATCGCCCAGGTTGCCGAACAACTGATCTGCAAAGGTGACGTGCTGGAAGTCCTTGACCAACAGGGCCATCAGGTCGGTCAGTCCGCCATCCCCCGTGCCGCTAATCAAATAACGCACTCCGGCGTTCGGTTCATCGGCGATGGCGTCGACGGAACCGGCCTTCCAATATCCGAGTGTCTCTCCGCCTTTGCACGGCGCCTCTGTCCCGAACCCAGTCGCGAGGACCACGGTTTTGAACTGTCTCACATGGCGTACGGCCTTCTTGCCGTCCGTCTGTTCGCTCGTCGTAACTTCCCAGAGTGGTCCGGCTCGCGCGAGCTTTTCCAAGGTTTGACGCTTCCGAAACGCCAGACGGTCGCCGCCGAGGGCGGCTTGGTAACTCGCGAATTCTGCTTGGAGGCGGCCACAAACCTTGCCGGCCGTGTCGGCCGTCCAGTCAAGGATGGGCAAGCCAGCCCCAGTATCGAACGATCCCAAATCAGGCCATTCGTATAGATGCGGATGCAGCAACCGCGCCGATCCGCTCTGTAGCTGAACAACGGTGTCGGCTGGGTCGTAGAGCACCACCGACGCTCCGACCAAAGCGAGCGCCACTGCCGCCGTTAGACCAGATGCGCCCGCCCCCGCAACGGCGACGTCGTCGCCGGCCTTCACTCGGCCCGTGGCCGCGAGCGCGTGGACGAGTCGGAGCGCCCTAACTTGCTGACAATAGAACGTAATACGTCGCTCGCCGGGTCCGAGGAAATACAGGCCTCCGTCACTCGGATCACCTGAAAGCTCCAGCCACCTCTCGAGGTCTAGCGGCTCTATCATATTTATATCCGCCAGGCCCCACCGGCGACTCGCACCGCCCCTAAATGCGGATAACGCACGGTTGCGGGTACGGCAATAAAGGTCAGTAGAACACGAGCTATCACCAACACTTAGTCGGAGCCGGGATTTCCAGCTGGAACGAAAGCTCGCGTACCCTCGTCGGCTAGTGCACACTACTCAAGGTCTGGCCCTCGTGAGGCGTCATCCGATCGCCGCCTTGAACGCGCCGGGGTTGCGCCGGACGAAGTTGAGAAAGATGCGCTCACCTTCGTCGCTGCCGAGCGCGCGATTGAGCAGGTCGGCCGGATCGAGGACGTTGACGACCTTCACCGAGGCCGAGCCGCCGACGTTCAGACCGCCGTTGGCGCGGTGGCGTGGATCGTCCTCGGTCAGCATTTCCTCGCCGCGCTCACCGATGATCGGGACCTCATTCGGCTTAAGGCCAACAATGCCCCCGGTGTGATAGCGGAGCGCCTGATCGAAGACGTGCGGGGGAACCGGAGACGACCTGCCGGCCGAGCCGATCATGCCGCCACTGTGCCGCTGGATGGCGCCGCCGAAGACGGTGTTCAGCCAGCCGGCGATACCTCCACCGATCCCGCCCTTGTTGCCACCGCCCCCAGTTGCTTGGAGCGCATTCAGCACCGCTTGCTGAAAGATCATCCGAGCAATCTGCTGCAGGAAGTCGGCGGCGAACTGCAAGAAGGCATTCTTCAATGCGGAGATGGCGTTGTCACCTTCCGCCAGCGCTTGGGTCAGACGCTCAAACGCAGCCATTGCGCCGTTGGCCAAGCTGTCAGTGATCTGTTTTCCTGAAACCAGCACCGACCGCCCGACGCCTTCGGCTTCGTCGCGGGTAGCTTCGAGAGCCGCAATGGCGATCTCAGCTTCGGGCCCTCCGATCGCGCGCCACATGGCGATGGCATTTGTAGCAGCGGTCGCAAGCTGCTCATTGATCGCGGAGATGCGCTCCGCCACCGCATCCGCGGCGACCCCTTGGCCGGAGTCGCGCAGGTACTCTTCGCGCTCTTGCAGCGTCGCTCGCAGCGACACGAGGTCGTTCACGGCCTTCTCGGCCGCCTGGCGTTGCCGAGTGGCGTCGTTGATGTCGTAGATAGTCCGCAGGATGTCAGCGTATTCCTGCCCCTCACGAGTCAGGCTGACGACCAGTTCCCCGGTCGCCTCATCCAAGGTCGACGTGTAGAGCCCGGCTTCCCGCAGCTTGCGCTGGATGTAGTCGTCGCGGCTTTCGACCTCGCCTCGCGCCTCCGCCAGTTCGAGCCGCGCCTGCTCGATCAGCCTGATTGCCTCATGCGCCTTTTCAGCGTTGTAGAGGTCTTCGACCGACTTCCGGATCTCGGCCCGCTGTTCCCGCGTGAGTTCGAGCCCGACTTCAGCCGCGGCCAGTTCCTTCTCGCGCAGTTCCTCGAGCACCAAACGCTCGCGTTCCTCCTGATCGATCATCGTCAGGGCGAAAGCGCGCTCGGCATTCTCGGCGCGCAGATCCCGCAGGAAGTCAGCCTGGGCCTTCGCGCGGCGCTCTGCCTCCGAGGCGCCGCGATCCCGGCCGCCCGTGCTGGTGTTGGCAGGCTTCGGCGGGTCAAGCGTCGTATCTGGGGCAGCGATGGCCGGCGGCGGTCGCTCAGCGGCCGTCTGCTCCCGCATGATCGCACCGACACGCTGCTGTTCACGACGCAGCTGGGCGATCCGATTGCTGAGCGCCCGGTTTTCCCGGCCACGATTGCGCCGGGTGAACGCCTCCTGCTGTTCCTCTAGCCGCTCGATGGCCTCGAAGTTGCGGACGAACGTGCGGCGCGAGTTCTCAGCGTTGGCGACGTTGGCGCCGGGCAACATGGCCGTCAGACGCTGGATGCGCTGGATCAGGTCGTCGATCTGGCGCCGAGCCTTCGCGAAGTCGATGAAGTTGACGAAGTTCACGAAGGCCGACCAGGCGGCGCTGAAGTCGCTCAGGATCTGCGACCACGGCCCGCGCATCTTCTCGGCCGTCTCGTTGTAGCGTCGCTCGAAAATGGCGAACGCCTGAGTCCGGGCCTCCGCGTCCTTCTTCGACTCGCGCAGCTTCTCGATGTGCTTGCGCTCGGAGTCGGTCAGGAAGTTCAGTTCATCGTCCAGGGCGAGGACGGCGTCGGCATTTCCGGTGAAGGCGTCGGAGACCTTTTTCGCGGCGTCGCTCACATCGATCTTCAGGACCTTGGCGACGTCGGCGGCCGTCCGACCGAACCGCTCAAGGTATTCCGGGGCGACGCTGTCACCGACAAACTCGGTCAGCGAGGCGCGAGCATCCTTGAGCGATCCGTCGTAGTCGTCCAGGCGCTGAGCGAGGTTCGCAAGCTGCTCGGCGTTGTAGCTGGCGCTCTCGCCCGAGCGCGTCAGGAGCAGGTCAAACTCCTTCAGCGTTTCCGCCTCGGCATTCGCCTTCATCATGGCCGAGACGAACGGCGACAGAGCAAGCGTGACCAAGCCGATGGCCGGAGCCCAGCGGATGAACCCCGAAATGAGGCCGGGGAAAATCTGGACGATCTGGCCGGCCTGCTGGGCGAACACCTGCATCGGCGGGGTGCCCATAGCCAAGCCGCTGGCCACGTCGTTCGCTTGATAGGACAGGTTGGTCAGTTCATGCGGCCGCAGACCTAAGATGCCCCCGGCTTTCCCGGCTCCCCTGCCCCGTGCGGCTCCAGCATTCCGCGCTAAAGCGGCGGTGTTCGAGTTGAGCGCGGCCGTCGACGCATCCGTCGCGAGCTTCTCCTGACGCATCCCCGAGGCGACCGCGTCCATCGCGGCGAAGGAGCCGCGCGACTTCGAGGTCAGTTCGACGTAGGCCGTGGCCTTCGCCCGCAGTTCAGCCTTCAACGCGGCCGCCTTGGACCGCTGCGCCTCGAACTCCGCACGCAGCGCCTTCGACGGCCGTCGGGCATCGTCGATCTTCTTACCGAGACGGCCGACCTCCGCCTGCAGGGCGCGATATTCGCCCTCAAGCTGGACGATCTCGTTGGCCTTGCCAGCGACCAGGTTGCGACGGTTCAGCGTTTTCTGCTGAGCCGCGGCGAACCGCTCCATGCCGTTCTGAGCAGACCGAAGCGCGCGCTGGGTTTCATCCCGCGCGCGGATCAGTAGTTCGACGGCATTCTGTTGGTTCGCCACTGCCGCTTCCCCTTAGCCTCGCTGCGTCAAGCCAGAGCGACGGCTATGGGTCGCTGCGATTGCTCCGATGCCCTCCATCAGTTCAGCGAACTGGGCCTGATCTCGCGCGACACGGAAAAAGCGCGCGATCATTTCGAGACCTTCTGAGACGGAATAAATCTGATCGGCTCCCGCTCGCGACAGAACCTCGGCAAACACGCGGTGGAACTCGGCAACCGCCATCCGGACCACTTCAGGCTCCCCGCTCGTCAGGGCTAGCCCATAGCGGTCGGCGATCGCGCCAAACTCAGCGCCTCGGGTCTCGGCAACGCCAAGGAGCTCCGCAATATCGCTATTTGACGCTCTTTTCAGTCCATCAGTCATGATTACGAAGTACAGCTAAAAGCTCAAACTCTCAAGACTAGAGATCGTCACCTTGGAAAGTGACAAACTTCTCTAGATAGGAGAAAGTACACAAGAGATCGGATATTTGTTTGACTCTCGACGCGCTTCACTTTTTATCTGCGGTCATCGCCACCCTGCCGGTGACGCAAAAGCATTAGGACGAGGATCAAAATGCCCGACGAAGCAAGCCATCTGGATTGGAGTTCTCAGAACGAGTTGGGGAGGCAGGACGCTGCGGCGATCCTCTCCCAAGCGCGCGAAGAGGGTTGCACGCTGCCCCTATTCGCAAAACTCCGAGCGATCGGAACCGAACGTGTCTTTGACGGCCGCACCTGCGGCTTTCTTCAGGCCATCAGCGAGGCCGCACTAGCTTGAGTTACCGCCAGACCGCGCTAGGCGGGAGCTTGAGCGTCGAAATGCCGGTGGCGACTTGGTGGCGACAAGGCACAACGAAGAAGGGGTCGCCCGAAAGCGACCCCTCTAACCGTCCGTTTTCCTTAAGGAAAATGGTCGGAGCGACAGGATTCGAACCTGCGACCCCTTGACCCCCAGTCAAGTGC
>CAZLQR010000023.1:0-11241 GCA_964561915.1 uncultured Gammaproteobacteria bacterium
TCAGATCCTCTTGTTCTCATTGTGCTACCACGAGAGGAGAGTCAATGTATGAATATGGAATCTGCACCAACAGTAACAAGTTCCACCTCTGGAACACAAACGGAGGTGCTTTGAGAACAAGAGGAGATGATAGACATGAGGAAGAGTGCTTGAGAAATCCATGAGGTATGATATCGAGCGGGATATATATTGTATTCTTCCGTGATTCCGATTATCATTGACCGTACATGTCACGGAAACCGCTCAAAGTAGGCTTCGATCTGGACGGTGTCATTCTCTACAATCCGATCAGATTTGCCCGCCCCATCATCGCCTTTATTAAGCACAAAATCCTCAAGAAAAAGACGATCGTTTTTTACGTTCCCAAATCCGGCCCTGCCAAAGCCGGCTGGCATATCGTCCACCAGACGAGTTTTACCCCGGCCGGCGGGATCGATATCATTGCGGATCTCATCAAATCCGGCAGAATTGAAGCATACATAATCACCGGTCGCTTCTCGTCCCTTACTGGCGATCTCGAACGGTGGATGAATATATTGGAGAAAAAGTACGGATTCAAGCATTACTATCACAACAAGGGCGACGAACAGCCGAATGCGTTCAAGGAACGGATTATCAAGAAGCTGAAGCTTGATGTTTTTGTCGAAGACAACTGGGACATCGTCCAGCTTCTCACGAAAAAAGGTGTTGCGAAAAACACCGAATTATTCTGGATCACGAATATCCTGGACCGGTTCATGGCGTACGAACACAAATACCCGAACCTGCGCGCGGTTGCTCTCAAACTCCGCGCGCTCACCGACTAACCTCTCCGTTTGTCATGGAGCGTTTTCCGGCTCTCTTTCTTGACCCGCAATGATTTAAGTACTTTGAGGAGGTTCTTCCCTTCCCGGGTGATCACAGTCGCCGGTCCTTTGGACGGGATGAGCTTCATGACCGTGTGGAATACTCCCCCTTTCTTTTCTTCATGGACGAAAACATTGACGCTCTCCACATCGGGGAGCCTGTTGGCCCATTTCCGGAAATTGTGGAAAAATCCCGTGAGAACATATCTGCTTTGGTCTGACAAATCCTTACCGCTTATCTCGATCTGCTTCTCTTTTTTCCCCTTTATGAGGAAATTGAGGAAATCCCGTGTTGTGATGACACCTATAGGCGTTTTCTTGTCATCAACGACGATGACGCTCCCGATCTTCTTGTCTAGGATGAGATGGAGAGCTTCCCGAAGCGTATTCTTCGGTTCCAGTGTGAGTACGAGTGTTTTCATAAAATTCTTGACCTGCTGGAAACTGAATGACATCTTCTCCCCCGCCTTGCGATCTCCTTTGTGTCCTTTGCGCTTGGGCTCCATCAGGTTGCTGATGAGATCGTAATACGTGATCACTCCCTTGAGCTTCATCATTTTGTCGACGACGACGAGTTTGGAGATCCGTTTTTTTTTGAAAATAGTGATTGCGGACGACACCAGATCCGTGTCAAAAATGGTGAGAACCGGCTGGTTCTTGAGTTTCAGATATTCATCGAGCTGGATGTCGAATAGACTGGAATTACGGTACAATGACAGCAGATGGCGGGCGGATGCGACGCCCATGAATACGTCCTTGTCGTTGAAGATCGGCAGATAGTGGAGCTTGGACTCCTTAAACAGCTGCGCCACCTTGGAGATTGAATATCTGTTGCGTACTTTCGGTGCGTGGTACAGTATGTGCTGAACCTTGGCGTTGCCCGGGAACGATTTCTTGATGAGCGCATAGTACGGATTGATGACGCCAAGCAACGTGTTGGAGTCGTCAAACACGAAGGCGGAATCGTGCGAGGAACTGAGTTGGGCAAGCGCTGTGGAGAGGCTCGTCCCGGGGGAAATCCGGATGATGTTATCGGTTTTTACGATATCTTTATAATCCATACTATTGTGAAAAACTTTTAATGTAACGTGCGCAATAATGCAATGATCGACTGCACACCCCAGCCGGATGCACCTTTGGGGTTGGCCCCTTTGGACTCATCCCGATACGCCGGACCGGCGAAATCAATATGGATCCATTTGGCCTTCTTGACGAATTCGGAGAGGAACAATGCGGCGGTAATTGCTCCGCCGTACTTACCGCCGCCGATATTCTTGAGATCTGCGATGTCGCTCTTCATTTTTTTCAGATACGGCTTGTGAAGCGGCATATCCCACGCCTCATCACCTTCTTCCGCGGCACATCTGAGGTATTGTGTCTTGAATTCATAGTTGTTGCCGAATACTCCGGCGAGGTCGCCTCCAAGCGCCACCATACATGCTCCCGTGAGCGTGGCGATATCGATGATATAGTCCGGCTTCAGTTTGGCTTCGGCGTACGATAACGCGTCGGCGAGCGTAAGCCGTCCTTCCGCATCGGTGTTGAGCACTTCGATCGATGTACCGTTCATCGCGGTGACGACATCGCCCGGCCGCTGAGCAGTGCCGGACGGCATATTCTCACAGGCCGGCAGGATGCCCCATACTTCGACCGGGCATTCGAGCTCTGCCAATGCGCTGAATATACCGAGTACAGTCGCCCCTCCGGACATGTCGATCTTCATATCCATCATTGAATCCGCCGGTTTGAGCGAAAGTCCTCCGGAATCGAACGTGATTGACTTGCCGATAAGCGCCGCGCTCTTGTCTGTCTTCTTGCGCGGCGCATAGTGCATTACGATGAACATCGGGGCTTCCGCACTCCCCTGCGCTACTCCCAGATATGCTCCCATACCGAGTGTTTTACACTGTTTCGTGTCAAGAATCTTGACAGATATCATGCCGTGGGATGCGGCGGCGATTTTCTTCGCTTCGTCGGCAAGTTGTGCCGGACGGGCGTTGTTCGCCGGATCGTTCACCAGATCCCTCGCGAATGTGACAGCATCACTGATGAGACCTGCCTCCTGTATTCCTTCCTCAAACTTCCCCAATTGTTTCGTTGAGTACACAGACGCGATCAAGGTGCATTTCGTGATAGCGCGCGACTCGTCGCGCGCCTCCCTGCTTTTATATTTCAAAAACCGGTAGTTCCCGAGGTGAAGCCCCGTCGCGACAGCTTTGCCTGTTTCATACGGGGATTCGGACAGCTCCGGCGGTATATGAACGGCGATTTCTTCGATTCCCCTCTTGTGGAGCCTGCGCACCACGCCCGCCATTGCATTTTTGACGGTAAGCGGTGTCACCAGATCTTTCTTCCCGAGTCCGACGGCATAGACGCGGCTGATACTGTTCACGTTGTCAAATCCCGCGATTTTTTTATCGCCCGGCTTGATGCGCAGCGTTGATAAAGGACCTGCAAGTGCCCCGAGTACTCCGTCCGTATGGAACCCCTCACTCGTGAAGAAGTAAATGTGCGTCGGTATCTTCGGCGTATTGTTCGGAGTGATTACGATGTCCGCACGCTTCATACCCTATCTTAAACCCGAAGGCCTGATTCGTCAACCCTGTAATTTATCTCGGTAAATTACAGGGTAAACCCGCATGCTGTCTGTGGAATAGCCTTCATGAATTGATATAATATGCACAGTTGGTCCGCGGATTGCAAAGCGTCCGTAGGGTCTACCCTGAGGGAGCGCAGACAAAAGTGGAGCGATGAGCGAAACGGTTGTCGTAGCGTCCGTAGGGCGAGTGCTGGAATGGCATACAGGCCAGTCTCAAAAACTGGTGGGCTTCACGCCCATGAGGGTTCGACTCCCTCCTCGCCCACACAGATGACACCCGCATTAATTTTTGTCGTATCAGCCGTCATCTTATTCTCCATAATACTTGCATTTTTTCTTTCCCGGCGGCTTTCCCCTATTCCCTATTTTCCGTCGAATAGAGAAGATATTCCGCTCATAGTCAAATCACTGAAACTGAAAAATCATCAGACTGTGTATGATCTGGGGGCGGGCGACGGCGTCGTCATCTTCGCCGCCGCCCGCACTGCATTCGGAAAAAAACTGAACACAAAATTCATTGCCGTAGAAATTAATCCGTTCCTCCTTTTTTATATGTATGTAGTCCGCCTTTTTCACCCGAACCGCAAAAAAATTGAAATTAACCGCAGGGATATTTTCACCATGAATTTTTCTGTCAAGAAAAATGTCACAATTTTCATGTACATATCTCCGTGGTATATGGAGCGGGTGTACACAAATATTTGCCGCTCCATTTCTGCATTTCATTTTGTATCATACTTTTACGCACTGCCGGCATCGATGAAAATTCATCCGAAAAAAGTAGTAGACGGCGTACACACACTATATGAATATTAATGTATTGAATATCGATCTCGCAGTTACGGCATTCTTCCACAATCTCCTGCCGCATACTTCTTTTTTCGAATTATTCTTCTCGTTTTTTTCGCTGATCGGATCATTTGCCGTGATCTGGATTTCAATCGGTATCATCCTGGCAGTCGTGCAGGAGCTGCGGCACCGGCGCTATATTGTCACTGTTGCCGGTGCCCTCTTCACAACCCTTGTCGTCACGTATTTAATGAAGATGATATTCGGGCGGGCTCGGCCGATAGATATCTTTGCAGTCTCCCCCGCCTGCCCCGCAGATTTCTCATTCCCCTCGCTCCACGCGTCCCTCGCATTCGCAGGCGCCGTCATCTTCTCGCATTTCGATCCCAAGCGGCGCCCCCTCTACTACACTATCGCCATTATCATCAGCTACTCGCGGATCTATCTCGGCTGCCACTTTTTTTTCGATGTGGCAGCCGGCGCGCTTATCGGTTATTTTATATCCCGTTCGATTTCACGCGTTGCAAAGTAACGGAGTGCGGATAGATTGAGGCGGGAAAATTGTCTGCATACTCATCAACTTCACCATAAGTTCCATATTTTTTACCACCGATTTCAATTTTTGAAGGACCTTCAATAACTCTCTTCTCACCATATCTTTTATCATCTTTGAGTTTATCTTCCCAGCTCATAAAACCTGCGGCTGTCGCTTTGTTGAAGATTCCATTTCTTCGGTTCCTAAACCGCGCAAAAGGATAAAATGCAATTTCGCAAAAATGCTTCCTGTCGGTAGGATCTGTCAGTTCAAAAAGTACTTTTCTACGTACAATCTTCTCGTTCTGAGAACCGGCTCTACCGGTTTGCTCAATATCAGTGTCGGGTATACGGTCATTTTCAATCCAATATTCAAAATTCTCAATCCCCTTACGCTTGTCATGCTTCGGATCAATTGTGAGCATATAGCCCCTGTCCTCTGGGAATAGTTCTTTTATATATTTTTCAAAATTTTCTATTATTCGTTCATTTGCTTCTAATGCAGCTTGTATATCCCCTCCGAAATCGTCTATCAATACTATTGAATAAGCAAAATAATCATGGATATCTTTAATTCTTTTTTGCATGGATGTTCTAACAGCTGATGCTTTTTTCTTAACACCTCTAAAGTCAACAAGCACACGATAACCATCCTTACCTTTGCGTACTTCTAAATATCTGTCTTTTGCCATTTTCACTTTATTTTTTTCTACGTCACCAAAAATCGTATTTATTGCATAATTGAATTCCTGGTTTTGATGGTTGACTTCATCATCATAGTATTTCGTAGCAATAAGGTATTTCATAAAGTGAAAAAGTTGTCTCCTTGCTTCAAAGCGAAGTTCCGGGAACTCAGTTTCTCCATGGACGTATGACATTAATGTAGCGAGATCTGCATTCTGTATCTCGTTTCTAGGCTGATGTATCTGATGAAGATCGTGATCTGGTAGCAAACTCGCGACTTTAGCTCCGATTTGTTCAACATAATCTATCGATTCCCGATATACGTATAATATTTTATCGATACCGAAATTAGTAATGTCTGACAAAAGTTCAACCATTTTTTTTGAAATTCTCCGATTTATGTCGAGTAACGCATCGGCATCGGTAGGATCCGCAATATGTTCTACACCTGACTTCTCTTTCGCTTCTAAAAATAAACGGTCCCAAAATGCATTAAAAACTTTTATCGCGTTTGTACCTTCTGCGATAGGCGTTGCACGAAAAGATTCAACCGCTGCAGCTTTCAAAACTTCTCGGCCATATGATCCACGACTGAACTCCAGCTCCACACGTTGATATAACTCTTCCATAGAGATTTCGCGCTCGGAATATAAATAAGGATCGTCTTCTTGCCTAAACAAGCCAAAAAATATTTCGTTCTGTGCTTTTTCCACCGCGTCAATGAGCAACTCATCTGCATAATCCGGATGTTCAATAACAATGGTACGATACGCATTAAGGAGTGATATTGTTCCACTTTTAAATCCCAGTTTTCTTACAATCATAGACTCTACTTCATTTGATCTACTACGAAAAAATCCGAGAAGTTTACCAAGTTCTTGTTTGCGACGTATGTCCATCATCTCGCTTTCAAACCGAACGGGGCTTTCTACCGGCAAATCTAATGTGGTGCTAGATTCGACAAGTTTTTGACTTCCATGCTCGCCTGATGAAAAAGCCGCTTCAAGTTCATTAACGCTGAATGGGACTATGTCTTTCAAACCCTCGTGTCCAGAGCCTGCAATAATTTCCCCCCTCATGAGTCGGGGTGGCCAGATGGGTAAAGATACTATATTTAAGGAGCGTGTTTGCGGTCCAATTTTGAACTCAAAAGGTTCATCAGAAATATATATCTGCACTCCTGCAGCCCCCTTCTCTGTAGGCTTAGCCAATACCGGTACCGGAAGAAAAGTAGAGTATTTTCGAATACCTTGATATGCCTGTTCAAGCGGTTTTATGCCAGCAGGTATATAATCACGAAGTGGAGTAAGCATCGATGACGCAATCGATCCTGTTTCAGGTTTACGCCCTAATAGGATTCGTACTAAACCGGGATCGCGTCCCTGTCTTAAATCTTCAAGTACTTTATCGGGCATGGCAGGAACCCAAGGATACACGGCGACAACTTCCACATTTTCTTGTGTACCAATATATCGCTCCGGATTCAGGACGCCACGTCGACGTTCAACCATCCGGTTATGATATCATAAGTAGCCTATAGAATTCAAGTGTTAGGGAGGTCACTATGGGAGGGTCGAGGCCGCGTGGTATGCGACGATCGCGGCCGAGACGATGACGTTCAGGGATTTGTTGATCCCCCACATGGGGATCTCGACGATGGTGTCGCACAAGTCCAGCGTTTCCTGTGCGACACCGGATGTTTCGTTGCCCACGATAAAAGCAACGGGAGGGGTGTAGGAGGCCGCGCGGTAGTCTACCGCGCGGCTGTCCTGCTCGACGGCAATGATGTGCGGCACCGTGCCGTCGAGCCTATAGTTTTCGTCCGTCCGGAGCTTTTGTATCGCTTCCGAGGCTGTGCGGCAGTACTCCCAGGGTACAATCTTATACGTCCCCACGGAGGCACGGGCTATCTTCATGTTCGGCGGCGTCTCCATCTCTCCGCACAGGAACACTTTTGAGGCTCCCAGGCTGTCAGCGAGTCGGAATAAACCGCCGATATTGTATGTATCCAAGACATCCTCGAGAATCAGATAGATCGGCCGGCGAGCAAGCTCCTGTGCACGGCGTCCGGCCTCCCCCGCCTCAATATCCCTCAATTGCTTCGCATCCAGCTTCATATCAGCCTCAATTATAGCGTATCAGAGCAGCCTTTCGTGCATATTTTGTGGTCGATAGTCGGCTGACAAACACAATTGAGGCTGATATAGTGCCTTCGTGTGGTTTATCCTGCATTTTTCTTCGGAAAAATGCAGTGTAAACGCCCCATGCTTGATTCTATAGGCCAAATATGCTACAATAGCGGCTCATGAAGCGCTTTGTAACACTTTGTGTTTCACTCGCAGCGATCGCACTCATCGCGTCGCTCCTCTCCCCTGTTTTTGCCCAATACGGGGCATATACCGGTGGGACACAGGATACCGGGATCGTGATCGACAAACAGGTGTCCGTCCGTGCCCCCGGAGCCTCCAAGACCACCTTCGTAGACAATCTCTCGTCCACAGACAGCCGCTATGCACCGGAAGAGACCGTCACGTTCACACTGCGCATCCGCAATACCTCTGACAAAGCCTACGGCACCGTCGTCGTACGCGACTATATGCCCGAATACCTGATACCTGTCAAATACCAGTTTGCGGCAGGCACGCGTACGATCACAATCGCCGCTGGCAGGCTGGACAAAGGACAGGAGAAAACATACACAATAGCCTCGAAAGTGGTGAAAAACGACCAGCTCCCGCAGGATAAGACTGTCACGTGTATCGTGAACAAAGCCCAGGTCGATGCGGCAGGCGCCAGCGACCAGGATACGAGCCAATTCTGTGTGGAGCGGCAGGTACAGGGAGTTTCCCAAGTACCTGCCGCCGGCGCCGAAGACGCCGCCTGGACAGCCCTCGCCCTCGCCATGATCGGCTCGGGCTTGTATCTTCGCCGCAAATCTGATACAATGAGGGCTTAAGTTACTTCCCGAGGTACCGGGCACCGAGCCCTACCCGTTTTTTCACTTATGAGCAAAGAAACACAAACAGGATCTAATAAAGGACATCCCGGACGCAAATTAGCCAAAGGTGTGTTAAAAGGTGCGTTTTATTTGGGTATTCCATTGAGCGTCGGTGGCTATGCCGTAAACAAATCAGGCGTACTCGAAGGTCAAAAGTCCAAAATTGAGGCTGCACACACACAAATAGATCCTATAATAGATGCGGCGGCCGGGCAACTGGCCGAGGCTGCACAGGAAGCGGCCGAAGCTGCACAAAATCCCGCCGGCGGCCCTGCCGCCGCCGCAGAAATCCCTACTACAACTTTCGAGGTCGCAACAACAGCTCCAGGATTTGATTCGACATGTATTACTATCGATTTCCGTCAAGATATTGAGAAATTATCGGAAGATACAAATACGATTGAACCTCAAGTCTCTGAAGAAACAGTTACCCTCACAGCGGAAGAAGCTGCAGAACTAGGGGTAGAAGAACCTCAATTTACTCCTGACAACCTCCTTTATGAAGCCGTTTTAAGCACAATTGATCAGGCACGATCTGATCTCGCCAATGGAATTGGAAATTGGCACCTTGTAGGAGCCCCAGAAAGGGACAAAGTTGAAGATTTTTTTATTGGAACATATTCAGACAAACCATTAGACCCTCAAGAGGCTCAAAATGTGACTTGGCGTTCGATTACAGGCCGTGCCAGAGGTAGAAGTGTAACTGATCCTGAAACTGCCATATTACCCGATGGTTTTGAATTCCGTGCTCAAGACGGAACTATCTATGCAGTTGGCTTCGAAGTAGATGCCTCAGCTCCAGGTGCAAGTTTCATAGCTACTGTCTACAAAAATGGTGATAAAGCTTGTGCTTCAGGCCAATATCTACCGAGTACTGTTACACCTCAAGAGGCTCTTGTTGCTTATGAAACGACATTTGGAATCAAGTAATCCAAATCCTTTTGGTCCTTGACACACAGCCCCAAACATGATATAATGTCGTTTACAGTTAGGTCCGCGCGATCGGGCTGTATGCGAAAGGGCACTTTGACAATCCGTCTCTGATTCTGAAATTGGGGGGGTCCAATTTTTGATCATTATTTGGAATGATGAATCTCTGACAGATTAGTCAAATATCTGTTTCTTCTTAATTTTTCTTTTTTAACCTTCAATACCATAAGGTTCTGTTGTGACATCTCTGAAGATGTCAATGCTTGCGACTAAAGATCGTTCTCATACTCTACCCTGGCGGGTTGATCGTTGTGAGGCCGATCCTTAGCCACAAGCTAAGTAACAGGCGAGAGACACGGGCAGAAGTAAGCATTTCTGAAACCGGTCGCTCCCCTGGATTTAAGGAGTGAAGAAGCGCGGATCAACAGCTTGATCCATGACGATTCACTTACGCGCAAGTGCTCAGGCATTTATGCTGAGGAGCGGAGGCAAAAGCGCAAGCGGTTGCCGGAAGCGACGTAGCACCTTAACAAACCGGAGTTTTTAAAAGAAACCAAACAATCCTATTGAGGGAAACAGTATCTTTTATTGCATTTTTCGTATGAAAAGTGCCGTAGGGGTACCAAAGTACCGAAGCTGGATGTTTTCACTTTGATTGCAAACGCGGATCGGCTTTCTCTCTCTTTTGAGGAGTATCACGGGATACAATAAAGAGTAGACATGCCGCAATAACTATGAGCAGATTGACAACGATAAATATTGTATTGGCTTGAAAGATCATATCACCTATTTTCATATATTCGGTTCTCGGCAGACATTGCTAACCTGAAACTGATAATACCAAACGCTATATTCCAGGTCAATGTCAAAGCCGCATATGATGACAACGGCGTAAAAATGATAAGGCCAATTGCAGCGGCAGACATATTGGTGCAAAAGCCGGAGAAAATCCGTAGAAATGTCGGAGACAATTGGAAATTAACAAATGCCATGGCAAATATATATCATGGAGTACATGATAGTGCAACGGACTATCCGCTACAAAATATGCAATTAAGAGCCTTGTAATCAGAGTGAAAATGTCCAGTGTCTCACAGAGACAATAGGTATAAACCTTTTCAAACGGTTTAAGAGCTTCGCTCCCGTAATACCTCCCGCAAACAGCGGTAGAGATGAGAAAAGGCCTGCACTGCAATTTTCAAAGGAAAATTGAAGTGATGGACAACAAGGCGGCCCGGCGGCCCGAAAAAGTTCCTCTTTCCGACGGACTAAAAATGTCTGTAGGAATCAGGATCCCGACCAAGGAGGTCAATTGAAAGGTGGTAAACACTAGCGTAGCTGTACGAGCAATCGGACAGTGAATGAGATAGGCTTCTTCGAAGCTTACTTTCGATCTAATCAGGGAGAAAACCTGAAAAAGAGTCGAGAGACGAAGATTGTAATACCAACCAGGCACGCGCCTATTAGACCACGGAGGTCAAAAAATGCGTGCAAGAATCCTGATCGCATCCGCGATCATCACCGGTGTCGTCGCTATGGCGACCGCTCCTAGCGCATTTGCGCAGGAGTCCACCCCGGCCGCCCCCGCACCCGCGGAGACCACGGTCGACCACGACCACGACGGCAACCGCGACCACGGTCACGACCACGACGGCAACCGCGACCACGGTCACGACCACCACGGCGACGTCCACGGCGAGGACCACGACGGCAAGGGCATCGAGCAGTCAGATGACTGTCAGCCCAAGCCCACCCCGGTTTTGCCCGGAGGTGTCTGGACCCGTGAGGTCGAGCCTGCTCCGCCCGTTGAGGTCGAGCCTGCTCCGCCCGTTGAGGTCGAGCCTGCTCCGCCCGTTGAGGTC
>CAZLQR010000023.1:11341-25564 GCA_964561915.1 uncultured Gammaproteobacteria bacterium
CGAGCCTGCTCCGCCCGTTGAGGTCGAGCCTGCTCCGCCCGTTGAGGTCGAGCCTACTCCGCCCGTTGAGGTCGAGCCTGCTCCGCCGGTTGTACTGGATACCCTTCCAGTAACGTCCTGAGTTTCGTGGTTACTCACCGACTGGTCTCGTTCCAGTCGAAGATCCAGCCGTTGCGACGGAGGAATCAGTGTCCTGATGGATTGTCCATCTGGGGCTCGTGATAAGGTTGAGGAACATAGACGTGATCGTCTAGAGTATGTGCGCGGGTGATGACGCCAGCACTACTTATCTGGATTCAACCAGATACCTCACAATCTCGTAAGGGGGAGGGAAAGAAAAGTACGTTTGCCGTAGATCAACTTTCGAGTTGAAGTAGTTTTGATACTACTAGGTGTTTCATCCACACCAGGCAATGTGACGGTCTCCAACCGTTCCGTACTACACCCTCTCCCTCTCGAGAGAAGTAATCCACGTCTCACCAAACAAAACTTTGAAGGGAGGTGAAATTGAGACATGGAAAGGTTGCCGTCGTAGCACTCTTTGCTTCAATCCTCGGCCTCACGGCTTGCGGATCAAACAATAAGGAGGAAGTCGCACCCGCGATTACCTCAGCTACGACGACGTCGAGCACCGCTTCGACGACGGATGCGCCGGTCATCACAGACCAGGCTGCAGTCCCCTCACTCGAGGAGACTGATCCGTCGACGAGCACCAGCTCGACGACCACGGCACTGCCGACGACCACGACCACGCCTTTGGCGACCGGTTTCGGAACGATCTCGTTCCCGATTCTTGGTACCTCTGGCGATCTGATTGAAGGGCTCACCGACGAGCAGTTCAATCACGGTTGTGGGTATCACCCCGCCTCTGTCCTTCCCGGACAATTGGGCTGGATGATCATCGGCTGTCATCGTACGCACGACCCTCATCTCCTGCTGGAGATCGAGAAGCTCGTCGACGGTGAAATTGTCGAGGTTACCGACTCTGTTGGTATTGTCTACCGATACAAGGTAGTGTTCTCCGCCGTCGTGCCCTACAAGGCAGATGGAATGGGGTTCACGTTTGACCCGAAGATCGGAAAGGCGATGATGTTCCTTTTTGCGTGCTCCCATGAAGATGGTAGCGCCGGAGGTACGTCACACCGACAGGTTCGATTCCTCGAACTCGTGCCGTGAGCCACACCTGCCATTTCTGTGTCGGTCCCCGAAGACGACTATGAGACGCGTGCGATGCGATCTCAAACAGAATGGCCTTCCCCATCCACCCGTCGGGAGCTTTCCGAGGTTTTCTGGTCCTTCACAGGATTGGAGAATGTCAGGAGGTTCTTGACTCAACCCCTTCTCCGGGTGTGGAACAGTGCTTGTGCTTGCACACGCTGAACCACTTTGTGAAAATCGACAACGACGTCGAGATTCACCCCGGAGATACCAATCGTTCTGGCAGTGGTGCGTGCGTTTTACCGCCGCAATATGTCCGAAGTGTTCGGATATAGGACAACGTGTCCCCACTGCCTCGAAGGTTTGGAGTTTGGTTTCTACCGTCTTTTTTTAAGACGACGCCTGTTTGGCGATTCCCCTTCTCGCAAGAGATCTGTGGATGACCCGGATTCGGTCGTTGCTCTTATAATCAGTACGGTTATTAAGAACTCCGTCAGGAGAAAAGATTCTGGATCGCCCAGAGTGGATTGTTGAGCCTCACCCGCTTAACGCCGTGCTCATTCTTGCACGTTATCAATCCATACCCACCTTTTCTCTCGTTCTATCGGTATAATTGCCGGGGAAACCTGGTACATTGTAGTGAGAGAACGGGAATTATCTGAACATTTACAAAACAATTTCGTGGTTGGGTTTCGGGCATGGAGACGGAGGTCCGTCGCAGGCATATGATTGTGGCGACACAATTGCACGCGCGCCGGATGCCGGGGCTGCATATGCACCCCCCCGTATGTGCGGCATTCCATGCCCGAAACCTTATCATGACGCTCCTTTAAACTTATTTTGCGGTGGATAGTCCGTTGACATTATTGCGGATTTTTATACCATCCCGCATGGTACGCTTTTCGTTTGAGAGACATTCATTTAATCAATCTTTTTCCGGCTTATGTATCAATATGTCGGCAGCATATCTTGGCTATATCGTTTTCAATCTGAATATTTCACATGCCCAGTTTCCGTTTTCCCTCTTGACGTTGACTATTAATTTGATGTTGTCTATACTCTTTTTTGGATTGTCAGTTTATTCCCTTGAATATGACAGATAACGCAGATTGGTTTTTTCGGTCGAATGTTGTGTTTATGATAATCGGCGTGCTGATCGCAATTGCATACTTGCTATTGGCCATAGCGTCACAAAACCAACAACGATACAAAAAGAAACACCAACCAGCTTCGGATTAGATAATCATTATCGTTCCCTAAACCTTATCATGACGCTTCATTTATTCGATTTTGTGGCGGATAGTCCGTTGCAATTTTATTTGCTTATGATAGATTTGCCGGATGAGATCCTCGTTATTTGACACGCTCGCCGACTTTTGTACCAATATGTCTGCGGGAGGTTTTGGCGTGATTATTTATACGCCGTCCATTTATAAATTTGACAGAACCGATACGATAACATTATTGATATTGAACGGGATCGTCAGTATACTTTTCTTTGGTTTATCGGTTAAATTAAAAACAAAACTATGAGTAGCGAGGCTTTTTATCGTTTCAATGTCTGGTTTATAATTGTCAGTCTGCTCATGATTATTGCAATAAGTCTCATGTATATCGTGTTCTTCCGTGATTCTGACCGCCCGAACAAGAAACATCGGCACGCCGCGGATTAAATAATCGCTATTGACTATTTTTCGTCAGTTGCTACAATTTGTGTAATACAATTTATTACAAACTATGAGAACAATAATGAATATTTCCCTGCCTGTCGAACTCTCAAATACGGTTGAGAGAGCTGTTGCAAAAGGTTCTTTCGCAAGTAAAAGTGAATTTTTCCGCCATATACTCCGCCAGTGGATAGCGTTACAGGAATTGGAAGTAAGCCGGAAAGAATTGGCTCGTGGTAAAGGCAAAGTCTTGCGATCTCTCAAAGATTTGAGATAATGGACTTCCAATGAAGATTATCTACTCTTCGAAATTTGCCAGGCAGTATCGTAAATTACCGTTTGGCATCAAACTAAAAGCTGAAAAACGGGAGTTAATATTCAGAAATAATCCACGCGATCCTAGACTCAAAACACATAAACTGAAAGGAATGTTGAGCGATTTTTTCGCCTTTTCGGTTGACTTTCAGTACAGAATAATATTTGAATTTAAGGACAGCGGTGTTGTTTGGTTTCACTCGATAGGAACGCATGAATTATATGATCCGTATGGATAGTGAGCCTATAGTGTGGTATAATTGGCTCCTGTGAAGAAGCTTCTGTACCCTGCCATTCTCGTCGTCCTGACGGTCTTAATTGCTGTTTGCAACTATACACCCGGCACGTGGCTGACCGGGTGGGATACGCTCCATCCGGAGCTCGATTTCGGGCTCAACTTCGGGCGCCTCGTGACGGGCGTGTGGCGCGGCGAGCAGGGCTTGGGCGCGCTGAGCGGCCACTCGCACATGGCTGATCTGCCGCGAGTGGCCCTCCTGTGGTTATTTCACTTCATACTGCCGCTGGATTTCCTGCGGTATTCGTACGTTTTTTTGTGCCTCATCGCAGGACCGCTGGGTGTGTATTATTTGATTCGGCGGCTCGGATCCGGATCAATGGCACAGTCGGCTGCAGCCTTCTGTGCGGCGTTATTCTATCTTTTCAATTTGTCTACGGTGCAGCAGTTCTACGCGCCGTTTGAAATGTTTACAACGCAGTGGGCGGTATTGCCGTGGATTATCCTCTGTTCTCTCAAATACATAGAACAAAAAGATGGACGCCGCGAACTGCTTGTTTTTGCTTTTGTGACGCTCTTTGCGGCGCCAATGGCGTATGCGGCGCAGCTGTGGTATGCGTTCTTCGGACTATACGCGCTGTTTCTTTTTTTATATAAAATTGCAGGCTCTATTCCGCTCAAAAAGGTGTTCGTATTGATCGGGCTGACAATCGCGCTGAATTCGTACTGGCTCCTGCCGAATATATACTTCGTGGCTGTCGGAAGCTCCGTACCGCGGGAGAGCAAACAGAACAGGATCTTCTCGCAGGAGTACCGTCTCCGCAACAGGCAAAACGGGTATATCGCCGATGTTGCGCTGCTCAAAGGATTTTATCTTGACTGGCCGTATTACTCGGTACCAAAACAGGAGTTCGAGTCGCTCATGCCGGTGTGGGGCGCGCACCTGGACAGACCGTGGGTGCGCGCGATCGGATATGTGATGGCCGGTGGGGTGGCGGCGGGCGTGATACTCGCTCTGGCCCGCCGCGACAGGCGGTTCATTCCGTTCCTGCCGTTTGTCGTCATCCCCGCAGTCATGTTGCTGAACCGCACGGGGCCTTTTGAGCGCTTCTTCGATTACTTGCTCTCGTTCGGGATACTCGAAGAAGCGCTCCGGTTCGTGTTCAGCAAGCTCTCGATCCTCTTGTTGTTCGGGTATACGGTATTTTTCGGATATTTTATTTATTCCGTACTGAATCAAGTGACGCGGAAACTTCGGTTCGTGCTCATCTTCGCTGTTTTCACGGCTCTTGTTGCATATATGTATCCGGCGTTTGGCGGACAGTTGATCTCACCGTCGTTCCGGAGAGAGATCCCGGCGGACTATTTCACGTTCTGGCGCTTCATGAAGAGCCAACCCGATGGACGGATACTTACGCTCCCGCTCCACTCGTTTGCCGGATGGGTGTACCATGACTGGGGGTATCAGGGATCGGGATTCCTCTGGTTTGGCCTCCGGCAGCCTCTTCTGGATCGTGACTTCGACCGGTGGAACGGCGCAAATGAAGAAGCATACCGTGAGCTTCACTATTCGTTTTATTCCGGCACCATTGAAGATGTGCGCCGTACGCTCGCCAAGTATCGCATCCGCTATATTTTATGGGATACGAGCATTACCGCTCCTTCTCTGAAAAATACGACGCAGATCACTTACATGCGCCAAAACCGGACAATCCTGAATGAATTCAGAAAAATCGGCACGTTCGGATCCCTGACAGTCTTTGAGGTTCCTGAGAAGCGCGCGGTGAAAACGGATTATCACAATATCCTCCCCGCATACCGCTGGGGATATGCGGACCGTGCCTACGCGATGTTTGGTGATTATCTGACTGCGCCGGCACTGCCGGGTCTCGCTTTCCCCTACCGCAATATCCTCACGTATACCGACCGTATGGATACACGGCTCGTCAATGCGGATACCGCAAACGGTCTTTATCGCATCGTTTCGCCGGGAACGGTAACCGGCGCTATGACCGCTCCGGAGCCTACAGATGTGCTTGAGAAGATGGCGGCCGGTGTCCGGCTGTCACAGTCGCCGGACACCGGCATATACACGCTCGAGTTCATCCCTCTCCTACCGCAGGGATTGCTCCGGAGCGCCGAATATGAGTTCCGTCCAGGCGTTCCGGGTATGGCAAAAATCGTCATTAACGGCCGGACGCTCGAGATTCCGGATCGTACTCAGCTGAAAGACGGCAGACCGGTCTATCTGGGTGAAGTATCGTTGTATTTACATGAACGGAATATGATCAATGACAAGCCTGTTCTGATCGTTTTCAAACGTGTTAATGACGCCGAATCCGTGCAGGATCTGTACCTCCGCTTCGGCGCCCAGCCGGTAGTATTCACCGCGAAAGACCTCGCCGCCCGCGTGCGGAATCTTGATCATATGACTGTCACACAGGGGATGAGCGACCCGCGGTTGTATTTCCATGTGGACGGAGGGCGTGCAGGTACGTACATCGGTCTGGAAGAACTCGCGCACGACACCGGACATATCGTCATCGTGCGCTCGCGCACTATCCGGGGCCTCCCGTTGCGTATTTGTCTTGCCGATCTGTTCACCCATATATGTACCATCTACGACGAGCTGACACGGTCGGACTCATTCACAGACGATTACTTCTTCCTCCCGCCCTCCTCCGCCGGTATCGGCTATGGCCTGTCGCTTGACAATATCGCATTCCGCGGCATGGAGAGCGTGAACGAAGTGAAGCAGGTCGTAGCAGTCCCCGTCCCGTCATCATTCCTTGATGCTCTCTTTGTCAAACCGCAGGACTATAAGACTATCAACGCCGAGTCGGTGATCATCACCGACTCGGCTTACCATCCCGGCTGGAGCCTGTTTGACACCAAAAATCCGCTTTCGTTCTTTTCAGACAGGCCGGAACATATTTTGGCCAACAACTGGGCAAACAGCTGGATTGTGGACAGAGCGGAAACAGGACGCTATATACCCGTATTCATACCCCAAATACTCGAATATTTCGGGTTCATCACGGCAGGAGGCTCCATCAGTGTCCTTATTCTAGGCTTGAATCAGCCTCACAAATATGGTATACTATCGGCTTATGGATTCGCACAACCAGTACGAACCCGATATAGACGTGGCCGAAACCACGCCTCTGGAGAGCGTACCCCAACAGGCACCCGATGAGCCTGTCCGGACCGATTCCAGCCAGGAGATGGTCCGCCATTCCGACAATATCGCGCGCGTTGCGAGCCTCCTTTTCGTCCTTATTTTCTTGTTTGTTTCCCTACTCCTTATCATGGGTCGCGTTGACCGGTATCTGCAGATCAAAGCCATGGATGACTGTGCCCGTGCAAGCAGGTTTGAACAAAAAATTGAACGCCAGAATGCAGTCGCCTCGTACCCCATCGAAGGACTTTATAACAAATGTCTCAAGGAAAAAGGAATCTGACAACATATGAAAAAAAGACGACCTGTGACAAACGATGAAAACACGCTTCTTGTCGTCACCAGCTATCCCGACTTCGAAGCGACTGCGCGGCATGAGATGCGGCCGGTCACACTGCACGCCGGCCGCATCCTCACTAACCTGTCCAAAACGCAGAATATCGTAGTCGCTGCCCAGGTCACCGGTCTCAAGAAGACCCAGATCGAGAACAAACAGCTTACCGTGATGCGCATGTGGGAGCAGGGCAACCCGTTCTCACTGTTCCGCCTGCTCCCCTACCTGATCCGTAACGACAAGATCCGCAATATTCTCATCCAGTTCGATTTCGACACGTTTGGCGGATTCTGGAGCGTATTCGCGAGTCTGCCGCTCCTGCTCGGACTGCTCCGGCTGTACGGAAAGCATATCTATTTCGAACTCCACCAGATCCCGTTTGAGATGAACATCCTCAGCTGGCGCAACCGCTTCACTTCGTCTGTCGCGTCGGAAGTGTTTGACCGTGCGCTTGTCCTTTTTTACCGTATAATCGGTCTCATGAGCGACAAAATCATCGTATTCGAAGAGGATCTCAAAGAGCGGTTAAGCACGGAGATTGACCCGAAGAAAATGACCGTCCTCCCCGTCGGCATCACGCCCCATACACCACTTCCCCAATCGCGCGCCAAACACAAGATCGGTATGAAAAGCGCAGATTTCACCGCACTGTCATTCGGGCTGTTTGACTGGAACAAAGGAACCGATTGGATCGCGCAAGCGTTCGCCAATACCAGCGCCCGGAGCCTCAAACTGCTCCTTGCAGGAGGCAAGAATCCGGCTCTTCGCAGGAAAAAAGAATACCAGGCGTACTGCCGCACAATCACACGGATGTTCAGCAGGAGTTCGCGGCTCAATACGGCCGGTTTCGTCGGTGAGAAAGAGATTGAGCTGTACTTCAGCGCGGCCGACGTAGTCGTCCTCCCATACCGCGAATTTATCTCGCATTCCAGCGCGCTGAACTATGCATTGAGCTTCGGGAAGCCGGTCATTTTCAGCGACTGTCTCATCGACTATACCAAGTCGCCCGATTTCGCGTACGCGATGCAGCATGCGGGTCTGGGCATCGCGGACATGTTCTTCCCGCTGGAGGAGGATCTGTTCATCGCCCTCCTCCAGCGTATCCGCACGGACAAAATCCTGTATAAGAAGCTTGTCGCGTTTTCCCGCACCCTCGCGAAAAAACGCGACAACTCCCATATCATCCGCGACTACAAGACCGTCGTCTCCCGCGCATACGCTGTCCCCGCGCGTTTCGCCTTCAACATCAAATAATCTCTCTATTTTGTCGCATATAGTCCGTTGCAATTCCGTGCTTTTGGGATATTATTGTGCTATGCAATTGCAGCTATACTCTTTTTCAGATTGTCAGTTGCGTGCAGAAAATAATGTCAGAATTCATTCTCAATACCAATATCGCCTTTCTCATCATCGGCTTGTTGCTTGCTATTGCATGGCTTCTCTACGACATAGCAACAAAAGATGAAAAGCACGGAAAACAACGTCGCCATTCCTACGATTCGTGATACGGTTGCTTTTATGTATAATGAATCGTATGGCTGATGCTTCTGCGCTTACACACTTCCAGGTCCGCAATCCCAAGGATGATGAGACGCCCATTGAGAGCGCGACGCAGATATTCGCGTCATTGCTGTCTTACCCGTATGTTTCATATCTGCGTCGCGCCATCGTGAAGCCCAAAACGTATGCGTTTGAGCTGTATCTCCTTGGACAGACGATTTTTTTCTATATCTCTGCGCCGAAACAAAGCGAAACACTTGTCCAGAGCCTCGTGACGTCTGCATATCCCAATTCGTCGCTTCAGAAAACGACGGATCCGATGAAGACGGTCCTGTCCTCCAAATATCTCGGTTTCGGACAAATGAAGCTGAATTCATACTTTTATCTCCCGATCAAGACGTACTTTGACTTCAGAGACATTGACACGCTCTCATCGCTCGTCGGATTCCTCTCCAAACAGGAAGCCGGGATACGGATCGGGATCCAGATTGTCATCACACCCGCATCGTTTGCCTGGCAGAATCGGGCGGTGGCGGCCGCGAAGAAGATGGCGTACGACGCGGCCGCCCAGCGCTATACCCAGAATCCCGAGAAGCTCCTCATCATGAAGAAAGCATCGTTTCAGGGAGGGAAAGTCGGGATCCGGATCGTCGTCGGGACCAACACCTCCGAAGAGATCGCGCTCATGCACGCGCGCAATATCGCCGGAACATTCGGGAGCTTCTCGCTGGGAGAGGGCAACCAGTTCGTGTTCAAGAAAACATACATGTTCAAGAAACGTATGGTTGACCGTATCGCCCACCGCAGGCTCGGCGTGATCGAAAACAGGTACCAGATCCTCAATGCGCAGGAACTCGCGACGATCTGGCACCCGCCGGGCTACCTCCTCGCCGGCATCAAGAATATCGGGTGGGGTAAGACGCTCTCGGGAGAGCCGCCCGAGAATCTGCCTGTCGTGTCCACCACCGTCGTCAAGGAGCAAGGCAAGCCGCTTGATGAGAAACTCGATATCAATTTTTTTGCTAAAACGGATTTCAAGAATAAGGAGACAATTTTCGGCATCAGTACGCCGGATAGACGCAAACATGTATATATCATCGGTAAGACGGGTACCGGTAAATCAACACTCATCAGCAACATGGCAATTGACGATATCCGCAAAGGGCGCGGCATCGGCATCATCGACCCGCACGGCGACCTCTCCAACACGATCCTCGACTATATCCCCAAACGGAGGATCAATGATGTGGTATACCTTGAACCGTTTGACCTCGAACGCCCGTTCAGCCTCAACGTACTGGAAGTGAAGGACAAACAACACAAACATCTCATTGCCTCCGGCATCGTTTCGATTTTTTACAAACTGTACGGAGACAGCTGGGGACCCCGCCTCGAATACATCCTCCGCAATATCATCCTTACCCTTCTGGAGGTTCCGGGAGCCACACTCGTTGATATTCTCAAACTGCTGGCCGACGCGGAATACCGGAAAAAAATCGTCGCCGAACACGTGAAAGACCAGGTGCTCCTCAATTTCTGGAACCATGAAATCGCCAAAATGCCGGATAAGATGAAGTCGGAGGCGTTTGCGCCGATACAAAATAAGGTCGGACAGTTTGTATCGGCGCCTATGATCCGCAATATTCTCGGCCGGTCCAAGTCGACGGTGGATCTTGCCAAGATCATGAACGAGGGCAAGATCCTCATCCTCAACCTGTCGCAGGGTAAGCTCGGTGAAGACAATGCGGCGCTCCTTGGCGCGATGATGATCACACAGATCCAGCTCGCCGCCATGGAGCGCTCATATCTCAAAGAGCACGAACGCCGCGACTTCTTCCTTTATGTAGACGAGTTCCAGAATTTCGCGACATCGTCATTCACGAAAATCCTTTCGGAAGCGCGCAAATACCGACTCTCGCTCACGCTCGCGAATCAATATATCGAACAGCTTGACGAATCGATCCAGAAAGCAATTTTCGGCAACGTCGGGACGCTCATATCGTTCGTCATCGGAGCGCGTGATGCATATATACTCACGAAAGAGTTTGCCGAGCTCTACACCGAGAACGACCTCGTATCACTCGGCAAATTCGAGATCGTCCTCAAACTGTCTATCGACAACATGACGAGCGCGCCGTTCCCGGCGCGCACCCTCCCCCTCCCGGCGGTCCACAACGACAACCGGGACAAAATCATCAAACATTCCAAAGAAAAATACGGCCGCAAGGTGACCTCCGATCATAAATAAACACCGATCCGCCCACTCTACATCTTTCGACCCCATATTGAGAGTACCGGAAGATTTTTCAGCCGGATTATTTTTTCCAGTGAGTATGAGCGGGATGATCTCAACGTCCGTTCCGATTCGGGATTGTAGAGAGGGCTCGTCAGAATATAGTCATACTCACGCTCCTGAACCGGCATCTGATCATTGCGGACAGCAATATACCGGAATCGCGGATCGTCCTTCACTTCATTCGCGTATTCATTGAGCAGGATCGTCACCCACCCGTTGAAGCCGGTAAGCGGGATCGTGTTGCTCGCCACCGTAATGCGCCGATCAGCCGGTGTGGATTTCTCCGCTTCCGCAAGGTGCCGATACACATACGGAAGCGCCTCGAAACTCACAAATCCCGGTTTGTCCCACCGTATGAACTGCCTCCCGTATTGTGCCCCGTCGAATTGTCCGTACGGGAACCATGAAATATACCGGGACATATTGTCGCCGATGACTATGACCAAGCAGAAAAGCGCCACTGTCGTCAGCCGGTTACGGCCCGTCTTCAATGCGCCGTCATAGAGCCACACGAAGGGCAGGTAGAGAAATATCATCACCGGCAAACCGTACCAAACAACCGTATGCTTGATGATCGATGTGACCAGAATATAAATGAAAATCGTAACCGCCGACATTATGAGGAAAATCCCCGGCTTTTTAAACCTTTTCCCGCGAATATACACATAGAGAGGAATAATAAGCATAAATGTTGAAATGAAACCAAATTTGGTCACGATGATCACAAAAATATCGTACCAATGTGAGTCCGCGACCACCTCTCCCCCGCCGTAGCGCGAGAACCAGCCGATTGCGGCGACAATGTTGTCAAAATTGAGATAAATGGGCGACACGATGACTGTGAGGAGGAAACAGACGGAGACTATGAGGATCCATAGATTGAAGAATGAAATGGCGACAGTCTTGACGTACTTCCGTTCCTTCCACAATTGAACGAGGAAATACGAAATATACGAAGCGCCCGATAACCCCGCCAAAAAAAGTTTTTCCACAGGACCGAAGAAGTCCACTCTATTGATGAAGAATAGTCCCGCAATCGAAATGAGAGTGATAAATGTTAACTTCATGGGATTCGGGATCGTTACATTGACGGGGCGCGACTTGAAAAGGGCACAATGAACGATGAAAAATGCCGCGAGGAACACGACGCCTGTCAATTTACTTCCGATGCAGAGAGCCATCGCAAAACATGCGGGCAGCACGCCGGGGAAAATAGCAGTTTTTGCCTCCCCCGTAAATCCGCGATAAAACAGGGTGAACGCCAGAGCGAAAAAAAGCAGGAACAATGTGTCGGACGTAGTCATCGTGAAGACCGAGAATGAACTCAGGAATGCACTGGTGAGTAATAATACCGTGTAAATGCCTGCGGATCCGCGGCCGAATACCGTACGCGCAAGTGTGTAGCACACACCTACGAATATGAGGAAAAGGCCGAAGAACCAGAATCGCATCGGTATGAGCGACTCTTCTTGGAGATATTCCGTATCCCCCTTCTCATAGAGCGCAACAAACGGGGCAGCTGCAAGGAATGGCAAACGGGACTGATCGGAAGCCCTGACACCGGCAAAAAAAGCGCGAATTCTGGGTATGTCGGTGACGAGAATATTATAGTCATCGGGCTCGTCACCGACGGGAGGGACATTCATGATCGTCTGTATCCGGAGCGCAATCGAGATACAGACAACGCCGATCAGGGCTGAGATGAGCAGTTTCCTCACCCCAACAGTATACAAAATCAAAATCCGCTTGAAATATCTGCGCATAATGGTATGCTGAAGGGGTGAAAAACAAGACTCCGGTCATCATCGCGGTCGTACTTCTCCTTCTGCTCGCGGTATTTTTCGTCACGAAGAAGAGTAATGCACCGGAATCGGCACAGACCGGCGCGTCACAGATGGGGACCAACGCATTCACCACGATCAAGGATGCGCTTAGCAAGTCGGTAAGTCTCCAATGTTCGTTCACGGATGAGAACAATCTCAGATCCAAAACGTTCATCAAGAACGGAGCAGTGCGGTCCGACTACTCAGGTGCAACGCCGGAAGAATCCGGCAGCATGATCATGAAAGATAATACGCTCTATATCTGGAACGCGAAAAACGAAGGGTTCAAGATGACGGTCGACACCCAGGCTCAAGGTCAGGTGCAACAGCAGACGCAGGGTCAGGGAGCTTCGTGGCAGGAGACGATGGAAGCCCTTGAGAAATACAAGGATTCCTGCAAACCTTCCGTCGTGCCCGACAGCCTCTTCACTCCCCCGTCCAATGTGCAGTTTCAGGACTATTCCCAGATGATGCAGCAGATGAAGCAAATGATGCCGACCGGCGGCGCTATGCAGCAGCAGATGAACCAACAGGAAATGGAACAAATGATGCAGCAGTATCAGACACAGCCGGCTGAAGGCCAGTGATATCCTTCCTTCGATATAATTAAGCGTATGGTATCCAGGAAACTTCTAATTGTTGCCGCTGCGCTTTCAGTCATTTCAGGTCTATTTATTATTAGCAGTCCCAACGTGCGCAAGAAAGGCACGGATAGTATTATTGAGAAGTTCATTCACCCCCCTTCGCCGTCGCCGACGCCGTTCCCATACAGAGAATTGACGATTCCGTATTTAAGAGAACGTGAATATACGAGTACGCTGGGTGAGAGGGTAGCCGCCGGAGGCGGGCAGGGATATTCTTCGCACATCACATCATACGAGTCGGACGGGCTCCGGATCAACGGATTACTCACGGAGCCCGCCGGGGAGAGGCCGGCCACCGGGTGGCCGGCCATCATATTCATTCATGGATATATCCCCCCGTCGATTTATACTACTCAGGGTCAATATGCCGATTATGTCGACTACCTCGCACGCAACGGATTCGTCGTATTCAAGATCGACTTGCGAGGCCATGACCAATCGGAAGGCGAGGCAAGCGGGGCATATTTTTCGGGCGACTATATTGTTGATGTGCTTAACGCACGCGCGGCTCTGCAAAGCGCCGATTTTGTCGATCCCGACAAAATCGGCCTCTGGGGACACAGTATGGCGGGCAATGTCGTGCTCCGCAGTCTCGCCGCCCGCCCCGCGATACCGGCAGCAGTCATCTGGGCGGGCGCCGTATACACATATTCGGATATGCAGCAATACGGCATCCAGGACAACAGCTATCGTCCCCCGACCACTTCATCGGCCCGTTTGAGGCGGAGACAGCAAATTTTCAATACGCATGGAGAATTCTCCGCACAGAGCCCGTTCTGGGATCAGGTTGCCCCGACCAACTATCTCGATGATCTGGAAG
This sequence comes from uncultured Gammaproteobacteria bacterium, assembly GCA_964561915.1. GTDB lineage: Bacteria > Patescibacteriota > Microgenomatia > UBA1406 > GWC2-37-13 > CAZLQR01. Next base: position 25,312 of record CAZLQR010000023.1, read on the forward strand.
GGGCGATCCAGCTCAATCATGCGGCCGACGACGACGTCGTGTCCGTAGAGTACAGCCGCGGACTCAACGCACTGCTTGATCAATCCACCGTCACCCACGAATATCATGAATATCCGTACGGAGGGCACAATATATCCAACGGCGCGTTCGGGGAAGCGATGACGAATACGGTAGCTTTTTTCCGGAAATACCTGGATAATTAGATTCTTTCCGATACCTTCATGAACCAATTACTGAAAAATCCCAATCTTCT
>CAZLQR010000024.1:0-22898 GCA_964561915.1 uncultured Gammaproteobacteria bacterium
TCAAGGGCGGTACAGGAGGCAAATGAGGCATCAGCAAATGTGATACCTGTCCCTGATGTTCCTGCATTGATGGTGAGTGTATCGGAGTTTGCATTCCCGATGATGGTATTACCATTTGCCGTAAGTGTTGAGGCGACGGTGAGGGTGGAGTCTGCATTGATAGCCCCGTCAAACTCGGCAGTACCGCCAACTTGCAGATAGCCGTCAACATCAACATCGGCGTCCCCGGTTGATCCTCCCGTTGCGGTGAAGTTCACGTCATTGGTCCCTATCGTGAGATCTCCCGTTGAGGTGGAGATGGTTTGTGCACCGATAAAGACAAGATCTTCGTCAATTCCGATTGATGTCGAAGTTGAGGATGTGATGACCGTTCGGCTCGCATCGTCAAGATCGAAGGTGAGTGCCTGATTGTTGGATCCTCCGACGCCGGTGAATGTGATCTCATCATCGGTTCCGTTCGCAACCGTTTCGTTGTTCTGGCCACCGAGCATCATCGCATTGAACGCATACGGCACTGCAGAGAAGCGCACTCTCGGAGTCATATCGCCATCCCCATTGAAGTTGACGGACAGATACAAGTTGTCGGTATTGAAGTCCACCGATCCTGGCAAAGTCGTATGAGTGCCAAGCGCTACACGAAACACCCCGTCGGTGACTGTGACCTGTGAAGTTCCTGAATTCCAGGTTTCTGTCCAGACCGTGCTCCCTGCAGTCGGATCATCCCAGATTTTGAAAACAAAGTCGTAATCGCCGTTTGAGACATTCGTGCCGTTAGTATTGACTACCTTCCCCTGGAAATTGATCTGCTCATTGATACCAGCTGCGGCATGCGCCGGGTTCTTGACCGCGATTAATGAAGCTGAAAAGAGAGATATTACGAAGTAAAAAAGGAGAAATAATGGTGAAATTTTGGAATTCGGCTTCATATCTTGATATACAAACCTTTCACAATCACATCATTAAGATAACAGCTTTGATTGGAGGCTGTCAAGGGCTACTATCATCTAACAATTATCATATCGTAATCATATCATTTGAGCACATTACGGTAATTAGCTTCGGATTTTGAGTCCGCTTGACAATTTGATATGATTATGAAATGATTAGTTTGAGATTATGAAAGCTTTTTCATACACCAAAACCTCCTTCCTGTTGAGCGAAATCGAGAAAATTGAGCAATTGCGTATACGTCTTCATATGACTCCTCTTTCACTCCAGGACAAAGCATTCTTCCGGTGGAATGCACTTCTTGACAAAATCCATTATTCTTTCGATCTCATGGGGAAGACGGTGGAGCGCAAGCTCATCGCAGAGTACCTTGCGCTCACGCAGGAAAGCAGATTCACCCCGCTGCAGACAGAGGTCGTGCGATTCAAGAAAGCGCACGACTTCATCCTCCAAAACTGGCTCGCCAGCAATAAGGTCGTCACATCCAATACGCTTAAGACGATATATGAGATCACCGCCGGGCGGAAAATCGATCTGGGAAACGACGAGACGGATCTCCAGAATAATCTCCGCTATATTCAGACGAACCCGGACAATCCGCTCATCCAGGCGGGACTCGCGTGTACGCTCATATTCTCAGCCTCGTACTGGCACGGAACACAGCAAATGCAATACCATACATTCGATCTCTTCTTATTCAAATACGGGTATGATTTCCGCCGATTCATAGTGCTTGAAGAATACTTCGTGAAGCACAAAGACCGGTATCATAATCTCATCATGCAGAGCATGAGGGAAAACAATGCAACATCGTGGCTGGAATTCGTCGTCGAGGCTGCGTCGTTCCAGCTCACCAAACTCCTCAAACATATCTCAAGCAAGGAATACGAAGTACCGGCCGATAATACGATCGTCGAGCTCAATGATCGGCAAAAAACGATCCTTGTCTCCCTGGCCGAACCGGGTTCGAAAGTCAGCAACCGCGAAATTCAGAAACACTTCAGGGTATCTCCGATCACGGCGGCACGCGACCTCGCCAAACTCACGCAATACGGATTCGTCGTGCCGCTGGGGAAAGGCCGCTCGACATACTATACGAAGATCTGAATCGTCAAAACGCGGCGGTAGCCACGAGTGTGATTGTGTCCGCGTAGTCGTTGGCCGCGGGCGTGACGGATGACACTTTCGCTTTGAGCTGTACGGACCCGCGGCCCCCCACGATCGACGCGCTGGTCGTGTTGAATATCTCCCGGATTGTTGTGCTTACAATGCCTACGTTCTCTGACGAACCGTTGTACGGAGATGTGTATTCGAGCGGCCCGCCGCTCGATTGTGTTTTGGACGCTCCCTTGAGGCCGAATCCGGTCGATGCGCCGCTCAGGTCAGCTGTGGCTGACGTGACGGTGTAGTTAAGTGCGGTGCTTTTGAGGCCGGCATTCTGGTCGTACACGAAAATATATCCGCCATTGTCCGCGTTGGTTGCGAAGTCGACCCAAATCCGGTCCGTAGCCGTGGATACGGAACCCGGCGTGAGGTTACCGAATGCGATTGTGTAGGGCGCAGCGGTCTCTCCCGGGTCGGAGGCGCCACCAACGTCGATGTCGAAGGACACTTCCAGAGCCGACGTGGCAGCGTTCGCTGTCGGCCCCCACGGGCTCTCCGTATACCGTCCCTCCGTCGACTTCACTTTGAAGGTATATGTGGTACTGGATGTAAGGCCGATGACGTTGAAGCCGGAGGCGCCTCCCCATGTGGCGTATGTCTGGAAATCCTCCGCCCCCAGGGAGGCGCCGATGGTATTGTCGCTCTGGACATACCGGACATCGGACGCGAAATTGTCCGTACTCGCCGCAATGGCGTATTTCGCGTCCGTCGGATCACCGGACCACTTATTGATTGTCACTTTCAGCTTGTTGTGCCAATCTCCCGTGTTCGCGACCGTCGGTGCGGACGGCACATGCGCCTGCTGGTAAAAATTGAGGCCGGAATTAGCCATATAATTGGTGGATGACTGTTTACCTGCAATCTCCCCCGCGATACCCTCAAGAAGGTACCCGGTCGCAGACATATTGACACCGCCGCCGCTCCCGAATTCATAGCTTCGAAGTTCGTAGTTGGTCGAAGATTGTCCGTAGGCGCCGTACGCCGTATACAAGACCGCTGCAAGGATTGCCCCGAACAATGCAATTCGTTTCATACTATCAGCGTATCGGAATTCAGGGGAATTTAACAGTCCCGATCACTTCTAACAATTTGCTATCCAGATCTTCATTGGTGTTTGCAGAAAGGCTGATCGCGAAATATGCACCGTCAAAAAGGCTGAATGCGGTCGCTTCGTAGAGCGATGTGTCGTTGACGCGGAATACGGCGTATTTCCTGCCTGCGACCGTACGCGCCGTCTCCTTGTATTTGTCCGTGTCGAGACGGCGCATCTTCACCCCTGAAACATCATCAAGCGTCGCGTAGCTCCCCTCCTGGAGGAACGCGGTAAGGTGCGCCCTTGGATCTTCGAGCGTCAGTGTGATGGAGCATTTCTGATTATTGTGGCTGTTGGTCACCCGTGATCCCGCAACAACCGTGAAACATCCATCGACATTGTATGGCGTACCGGCAGTCGTATCGGTCTGTTCGTCAAACTGTGCGGTGAAAAGTTCGCTTTCCGGAGCCTGCTTCTGCTGCTTGAGGAATTCTTGTGACCGCTGCGAAAGTCCGCCTGAAGTCACCGTGCCTTTGTTTTTCGTATTGTACAACGTTGTGATGTATATTATAAGGATAATTGCAATACCCGTAAAAAAGAATAGTATCAGTCTTTTTTTCCGTTTCGGCGGCGTGTGCGGATTTTCCATACGAAAAATGCGGAAATGAATAACAATATTGAGGCTCTGTAATCGATATAAATAAATGATTGTTGTTGTGAATACGTTACCTTGTTAAGTGAGTCATTACCCGTAATTTTCACGGAATAGAGAGCGAGGGGGAATATATTTGCTATAGGTCGTACGTCTGTGGTGATATACCGGCGCGTTTCCGGGAAAATCCGGAGCGAGGACGTATTGATGACGCCCTTGTGAGTCATCCTCCCGAACATATCGATTAATTCAACAGTTCCATACGGCACCAAATGTACATTTCCTTCGTTCTGGAAGGTGAGCCTGATCGAATTGGGCACACGGAATACGAATAAATCCTGCGGCCAGTCGGCGTCCACGAGAGAGAGATTGAAGCGCTCTCCCCCGGTCTTGCGAAGCAGGATGAGTGCGGACACCGAAGGTTGTATGCGGGCGGTACCGCGTTTGGCCGCGCTGATGATGCGGGCGGTGACCGCGGCATAATGTCCGCCCGGACTCAGGCTCTCTTTGTTGTTTATCGTGACGGTGAATTCCTTCTTCTCTCCCGGATCAAGGACAAGTGTGTTAGCTTCCGGGGTGAGAAAGGATGCGAGTGAATACGAATAGGAGCCGGCGTCCTGCCCCACATACTGCAGGACGCCGTTGTCCGTCTGCCGGAAGTCAATCGCCCCTATCTCCAATTCGACAGTTTCGGAGCCGCCATTCTTGTACTCAAGTATGACTTCTGCCCGATCAGCCGATTCGGTAAGCGTGATATCCGAGAACGCGGGGGCAACCGTCAGAGCTCCCTCTTTCGCCATCGTAACACCAGGCAAATAGAATACAAGCGCAATCATAAAAAGGAGAAAAAAACAGCGGTACGCGCACGAAATCTGCCTCATATTATGATTATCTCACACACTGTGCTTACTTCCGTCCGCGCACTCTCCGGAAGAAACCAACGAGTGTTGAACGCAGGCCCATGAGCGCAAGGATCGCGATAACGGCAGCGCCGAGCATCATCTTCCACGGGAGGACCCAGAAAGTGAGGCGGGCTTCCAGGGGGATGTCGCGCTGTCCGTTGTCGTAGACCATGAGGAGGTGTGCGGTGTATTTGCCGATGCGGAATTTACTCAGAGGCTTATCAATATCAAACTTGGTGGTGTAGACAATCTTGTTGTTTTTGTCGAGTACCTGTCTGCCGTCTGCCATCTTGGGCACTCTCGTCACCATGGCATCATCCCAGCTTGTCGTGAATGTCCGATATGACTTGGGGAGGACATTGCCGCGTCCGGGATTGGCGGAGAGGATGGCGACATCCTTGTCCCCTGTCGAATCGATGAATACGTTGCCGGTCGGGACGATATGGATGTTCCCTGTGTTCTTGACCGAGATGTTGAATGTTGTGGGGAGGTATTCGTAGATGAATGCGTCTGTTGAGAAGTCCAGGAACTGGAGCTCCCGCTTGGCATTGGGGGTGTTGATCTCGAGTATGACGGAGAATACGGGGGATGCGGAAACGGCTGTCTGTCCGGAGGGGAGATTCTCCCGTGCGCGGGCGACAAGAATGCCGTAGTAGTAGCCGAGCGTTGCGTCTTTGGGTGGCGTGATGCTGAATCGCACCGTCTTGACCTGATTGGCGTCTACCCGGAACTCTTTCTCGGGGAGCGTGACCCATGAGGGGAACGGATCGTCTTTGGGGAGATCTACAATGGTGAGTCCCCTCCCCGCATCAGTGACTTCGTAGCGCACAAGGGAAAGTTTGAAGTATTCCGTGAAGGCATTCTTGTTGGTGATGGTGAATTGCGAGGATACCTGTTTGCCCGGATCGGCAACGAGATTGACGAATGTCGGTGACATGGTGAGATTGATCGGACCCTCAGGGAGAGGGATGTCCTGCTTGACGCTCTTGGACGGTGATGGTGTCGGTGTCTCCGCACGAACGGTGTGAAGAAGCACAGAGGTGGAGAGAGCGGCTGCTCCAAACACAAGAATTGCAGCCGCGCTATACAACGTCAGTTTCATGAAACGATTCAGTAAATTTTTATGGTTCATACGGTGTTATTTCCTTCGCTTACTCCTCAAAACACTAATAAACCGATAGAGGATAAACGGTGACAAAATAAGTCCCAAAGCCCCGAGCATCATCTTCCACGGGAGGACCCAGAAGGTGAGGCGGGCTTCCAGGGGGATGTCGCGCTGTCCGTTGTCGTAGACCATGAGGAGGTGTGCGGTGTATTTGCCGATGCGGAATTTACTCAGAGGCTTATCAATATCAAACTTGGTGGTGTAGACAATCTTGTTGTTTTTGTCGAGTACCTGTCTGCCGTCTGCCATCTTGGGCACTCTCGTCACCATGGCATCATCCCAGCTTGTCGTGAATGTCCGATATGACTTGGGGAGGACATTGCCGCGTCCGGGATTGGCGGAGAGGATGGCGACATCCTTGTCCCCTGTCGAATCGATGAATACGTTGCCGGTCGGGACGATATGGATGTTCCCTGTGTTCTTGACCGAGATGTTGAATGTTGTGGGGAGGTATTCGTAGATGAATGCGTCTGTTGAGAAGTCCAGGAACTGGAGCTCCCGCTTGGCATTGGGGGTGTTGATCTCGAGTATGACGGAGAATACGGGGGATGCGGAAACGGCTGTCTGTCCGGAGGGGAGATTCTCCCGTGCGCGGGCGACAAGAATGCCGTAGTAGTAGCCGAGCGTTGCGTCTTTGGGTGGCGTGATGCTGAATCGCACCGTCTTGACCTGATTGGCGTCTACCCGGAACTCTTTCTCGGGGAGCGTGACCCATGAGGGGAACGGATCGTCTTTGGGGAGATCTACAATGGTGAGTCCCCTCCCCGCATCAGTGACTTCGTAGCGCACAAGGGAAAGTTTGAAGTATTCCGTGAAGGCATTCTTGTTGGTGATGGTGAATTGCGAGGATACCTGTTTGCCCGGATCGGCAACGAGATTGACGAATGTCGGTGACATGGTGAGATTGATCGGACCCTCAGGGAGAGGGATGTCCTGCTTGACGCTCTTGGACGGTGATGGTGTCGGTGTCTCCGCACGAACGGTGTGAAGAAGCACAGAGGTGGAGAGAGCAAGAGAAATGAGTAGAATCGAAAGAGTCGGCAATACAATATTTTTCATGAGCCGTAAAATAAAGACACTCCTCATTGTATGCATTATAAACGAAATTTCAACAGATTGAATCGCTTGACAATAGTCCGGATTCTCTGATAGTCTGATTAGCATCAACATGAAAGACGTACGTCTGCAAGCCCGAACGCTCCTGACCTCAGCACTTTTTCTTGCGGTTTTCATCGTGCTTCTCCCCCAACAGGCAGAGGCTGCAACATTTCTTTCGACATACGTAAGGCTTGACCGCGTCAAAGCTTCAACAGCGGCAACCGGCCTTGTCTGCGCACAAACACCGGCATCTGATACCGGTACCGACGCGAAGGTGAAGGTGACATTTCCGTCAGGATTCACGGTGAATGGTACGGCAGGAAACTGGACCGTCGCAACGTCTGATATCCCATCCGGTGCGACCGCATGGCCTGGGATCGATACAGCGACCACAGTATCTTCTCAAACCGTTACATTCCCAAGCTCCGCACTCTCAACAAGCACTCTCTACTGTTTCCGCTGGACGGGCGGCACGACACTCACCAATCCAACAGCGGGTGATGACTTGAGTGGTTCTGTCGATACTACAACTTCAGGTGATTCCGCGCTTGATACCGGAAATTATGCCGTGTCGGTGATTGCCGAGGATCAACTGAGTGTCACTGCCACGGTGCCGCTCGTATTCGGCCTTGTTTTGAGCGGTACCACACTTCCTCTCGGCACTTTGTCTTCTTCATCAGTCACGAGCTCTACTGCACGTACTCTTACAATAGATACCAATGCGGCCGATGGTTGGGTCGCATGGGTCAAGGGTGCCAATGGATCATCTACGATAGGTCAGCTAACATCTACGCTTGCGAGTGCAAGTATTGCGGCACCTTCAACATGTGCTGATAATTCTCCGTCTTCTCTCGCGGCACAGGCAGGCTATGTTCTTGATGTGGATATAACTACAGACTCCGGGACCGGGACCGGAACAGTATCCCAGGCATCAGGATGGGGGGCGGAGTACGCAGGTGCGGACACTTCCTCGGGCGGATCACCGTGCACCACGCTTACACCGATTGCAGCATCCGATGGCACCACTGACGGTGATGTTCTCACACTTACCGCTCGTGCCAAAATTTCTTCGGTACAACCCGCCGCGACAGACTACGCTGACACCATCACGGTTGTTGCGACCGGACGCTTCTAAACCATTCTTCCCTTCGTTTCCGTTTCCCGTTTTCTGATAATATGAATGTAGCTCATGAAAAAAATCCTTATTATCTGCTTTGCACTATTAATAGCGTGGGTCAGCGTTGGATATTTGATACAATCGGATGTATTCGGTGGCACATTTTCCCAAGTATATGTCCGGTTGGACAGGACCAAAGCGTCAACTGCATCCACGGGACTTGTATGTTCTCGTACCCCCGCTTCCAATAACGGCACTGAATCGGATGTGCAAGTGACGTTTCCTTCCGGATTCACGGTCGGATCGGTCGGCAATTGGACCGCTGCAACGAGTTCGCTCCCGTCCGGCGCAACGGCATGGCCGGGGATCGGGAATGCGACCGGTGTATCGGGACAAACGGTCACATTCCCGAGTTCGGATCTCAATGCCGATACTCTCTACTGTTTCCGCTGGACCGACAGTGGCGCACTCACCAATCCGTCATCTCAGACGAGCAATTCGGGAACTATTGGGACGCGCACATCCGGTGCGTTAACGATTGATTCAGGTTCATTTGCGCTTCCCACAAATAATGACCAAGTGAGCGTATCCGCTTCAGTGCCGTTTGCCGCCACTGATTTCGCCGCTTCGGTAAGCACGAGTACGACGGGACAGCCGTACCCTCAAAGCAAAGAGATCACCATCCAAGTAGACTATGAATCGAATATTTCCTACGCATCGCCGGTGACCGTAGAGGCGGAATGGACGCTTGGAACGGTGGAGGGTGCCGGGAGTGCGACGGTCGATACTGTTGAGTATGTTACGGGCAGCGCGACGAATGCATACGGGAGCGCTGCCCCCGTGATCGACCTCATGAACCGCACGATCAGCTGGGAAATATCGAGTCTCCCTGCCGGAGAAACAGCGAGTGTCACGTTCAAACTGCGTACTACCAGCAACTATACCGGTTCGTCACAGGTTTCATTCGACGTCGAAGGCCGCGTTCTCGCGCAAGACGTCCAGAGTGCAAGCGATACGCTCACGCTGACGTATAAATACGTTTCAACAGCAACATCGACACCTACGCCGGGCCCGACCAACACCCCGACGCCGGGCCCGGCCCCCACATCCTCCGTCACATCCACACCCACTCCGACGCCGACGACCGCACCAGCTTCATCAGCGTTCACATTTGGCTCGATCGAGATCAGACAAGTGACAGAGAGCCTTGTGTCCTTCCTCGTCCCCACATCCCAGCCGAGCACTCTCACCGTCCGATACGGCCGCTCGCCTGACAAACTCACGGAGACTGTTGCCTTCAAAGTACCGTCTCGGAGCCACACTCCGACCGTTTCATCTCTTCTTCCGGATACTGCCTATTACTTCCGCTTCGAAGCGGTCAATGTGTCAGGATCCACAATACGCTCGGATATTTACCTTGTTGCTACGGCGCGTCCGTCCGCTCCTGCCGAAATTGACTCAAAAAGTCTCGTTGTAGTAAGCAATAACGTAATCCTCCTCCAAAATTCAGTCGACGTCGGGAGTGCGGTAGTCATTCCCCGCGATAATAACTATAGCTTCCGGTTTTCATTCCAAAAAAAGGTAACGATTGAGGAAATCAGAGTCGGAGTCCGCGGCGCTGATGTACTTGGGATGTATACAACCGTATTTGCAGCCGAACCCCACGAAAATCAGGCGCAATTGGTGGAGACATCTCCCGGCATGTTTAACGGACTTCTCCACACACCCGACGCATTGGGAATATATGCCGTCTTCGTACGGGCACGGGATGAATATGGCAACCTCGAAGAGTTCGACCTGTTCAACGTGAAAGTGACCGACCCCATGATGATAATTGACAAAAAGACGAAAGAGCCGGTACAAGGCGCATATATCGAACTTTTCATATTCAGCCCCTCACGGCAGGATTATGTGCCTATCACGCCTGAGATGTTCCCGCTTAGTGATTCACAATTCACGGACTATCTGGGCGAGGCATCGTACGTACTCCCCAACGGACGATACCTCGCCCGCATCTCGGCCCCCGGATACCGCAACGAGGAAGTTGAGTTCGCGATCGGCCCGAAGAAAGGCGATGAGCTCCCGAGTGTCGCCCTCACCTCTTCGGGCCTCAATTTCACCACATTTTTCACCTACTACGGCACCATCATCTGGCACGAGTGCCAGAGCATCGTATTCTCCGTTCAGGAATTCGCCGCCTCGCACAGACTGCTCGGCGCCACCGCGCTCTTCATCATGCTCGCGTTCGTCATACTCACATACCTCTCATTTCACAAGCGCCTCCGCATACCGCTCCGTCATCACCTCCCCTACTTCCAGCACATCGTAACCGGTTCAAAAATTGAGAAATCACCGTCCCACCCGTCCGATGTGAAGCTCGTGGAGAGAGAGTTCGTGAGCGTCATTTTCGAATACCTGCTCGTCAGCTCGTTTATCCTGGAGATTTTCTTCACGGCCATCTTCGGGCTCGGAAAAACCGCGGTTTTCCTCGCCCTCTCAATCGTCAATCTGATCCTCTGGATCCTCCACCTCGTGCACGAAGATAAACACGAAGACTGAAAAATTATTACAAAATCAACTTTTTATATTCCTCAGGCAAAGTGATTCCTCCGAAGTTTGGATCTTCTATTTGCTCGACGAGCGTTTGGGTGTCTCGGACTATTTCACCATTCGGTTCCACCTTCAACATGTTTTCTGTGCCGGTGAAATACTCTCCAAGCAATAATAAGCTCCATAGCGCACCACTTCGAGGCGTGACTTTATTCACACTCGCAACGGAGATCCTATCCAAATACTCGTAAAAGGGTCGCTTGCCCTGTAAATAATCATACAATTCCTCGTTCGAGATTCCGCTTACTTCATGAAGTGCAGCCAACACCGCACTCGAAATATCATATTCAGGTGCAAGCTGAAAACGGGTTTGATCGATTGAATAATTTAATTGGCTTGCTATCAGATGCGGCATTGCCTCATCGAGTCCGTCTAATCCGACCAATTCACCACCATTTTCTGAAGGAAATTTATACTCAAGATCGGTGATGTTTACAGCAGGTACCGCAACCATAGCATTTAAGTTTGCATCGTAATACAGTATTTGTCCGGTCACGTCTACTGGTTCATGTTCTTGTACTACATGACCAAATGCATGGAGCAAAACAAATCGCAAGAAAGTTGACCGCTTATCTTTATTAAATTCGGGATTAACAGCCATGGTATCTGCCTTCCAATTGAGAGCATCTAAGTTGATAAACATTTGTTTGGTTCCATTCTGCTCGGTTCCCTTCACTACAGCCTCGATCTGTTCGCGTTTGATCGCCTCTTTTTCCTGATCGGAAAGTTGGCGTGAAGTATTCATAACCATCACGTTGACCATCTCATCGCTTGATATGAAATGTACCGCGGCAGCAAGTTGTTCCGGCGTTTGAATAGTTTTTAATGTGTCTGAATAGTATGTGGAAACTGCCGATACCATTTCGCTCCTCGACTCTTCCTCTGTAAGTTTTGATTGATCGTTATTTTCAAGAGCGATAATTCTGTTTTGTGCCGTTAATTGGCTCCACTCCGATTCGGAGTAGCGGTTATCAGGTGGCAAAATAGTGGTCGACGTCACTTCGGTTACGTCACTACGATTTACATTGGTGCCAGCCGAACAACCCGTTAAAAGTAATGTTCCAGCCACAATTGCTGACCTAAGTGGGTGTCTTGGGCGATGTGTATGTTTTCCGATTTTTTCGGCCATCCGGGAATTGTACTATATTACTATAGGCTTTGCAAGCCTAAAAGGTGACAGGTGCGTACGTGATATTATGGATATCTGTGATATTCAACCGATCGGTTGAATATCACGAATTTCGAAAAAATTGTCCCTACGAATCGCGGATAAACTTCCTTACGCTGTATGCCGGACTTTTTTCTCGAAGTCGTCGGGGAAAAACCACAGCTGGGTATTGGTGACGATTTCGGTGGTTTTTCCCTTGTTGATCTTCCACAGCTGGAGCGTTTTGAGGGCATATTCGAAGAGATCACCGAGAAAATAAACGAGACGTTTAACCGGTGAAAGAGTGCTGATATGTGGGGAGTGCGGGGCGCCGCGGCGCCCCGCATTAACGGTATCCTTCGCATTCGGGAAGGAACGGAATACCCACGAATTGGCCTGGAGAAACATCGAATATGTGCCGTTTTTGTCCAATATCGGTTTCATTTGGAGGACTTCATGTGCCACATAATAATTCCGCTTGTATTTCGGCACGGAAAGGTCTGATTCGTCAAAAAACATATTGAGACACAGTTTGTCGGTAATGTGCGATTTCGGGGCGTTTTTGGGGCGTTTTTGGCCGAAGAGGACTGCAAGAGTTACGAGCCAAAAACGTGCGGTAAATATCCTGTTCCTGCGGGCGATGACGAACAGGTCGATATCATCGCCCGTCCCGGCATTGTTCATCGCGACAGAGCCGGACAAACCGATGGGCTGAACACTCGGGATGAAGCGGGCGGCGGACACATATACCGCCGCCCGCCCTCTCTTCCGAAGGGCATTCCGCGCCCGTTCAACGCTCACCGTACCACCAATCCTATACCCCCCTAGAGTATATCGTTTGGCATTGTCCTGTAGATCTTTTTCGATAATCTTCTTATTTTTGACCAATTTTTCGATACGTTTCAAGAAATTTTTGTTACTTAACTTCACGGGATGAAACACATACAGCTCTTCGAGAGTCGGTGCATACGAAAATTGGTGGAAGTATCGGAGTGTATTCAATATCTGGTTATTGGACATGGCGGGTGAACCTCTCAGCGAGCACCATTGTAGCAAATTCGATGAGACGTAGTTGCCGCTTCAATCTCCACGGTTGTATCAACAATCGGTAGAGCCACTCAAAACCCGCGGAACGTACCAAGGCCGGTGCCCGCTTCACTTCTCCGCCAATGAAATCGAATGCTCCACCGACACCCATACACACTTTACCGCTCAGGGACGCTCTATTCTCGTATATCCATTTCTCCTGGAGCGGTGATCCGAACGCAACGAAGACGATACGGGGCTTGAGAGCGTTCACTTGAGAAATAATCGCGGAAGATTGCGCACGATCAGAGGCCGACATATTTTGCGGCGTTTCGATGCCGAAGAACAGTTTTTGACCGAATTTGTCATTATAGCAGTCAGCTATTCTCTCTGCCAGTTTTGATTTTCCGCCGATTAGTACTGTTCTTAAGCGCCCCCTGCCGGCCATGTCCAGGATGTCTTTCATTACGTCCACGCCCGCATATCTTTCACCTACGGACTTTTTAAGGAGCGTGCCAGCCACGACAACCCCCACCCCATCCACGATTTTGAGGCTGGAATCGCGAAGTATCATCCCGAATTGTAAGTCATGCCGGGCGATGACGAGTAATTCGGGGTTTAAGGATGTGATATGGAAAAATTCGTCCGATTTCCCGGACAAAAATCGTTGAATTTCCTGTCGGATTTCCTGTTTTTTCCGGGGAAAAAGCGGGATGCCGAAAATGTCTGATGTTGTATTCATAGTTGTTACTATATCCTCTTATTCATTACTAATTAATATAAAACTTCTGTTTTTTGTTCATTATTATTATACGGCTCACATCTTGTCTATACAGCCTTATTCTATAATATGTACGTTTTTTAATAAATACATAGTAAATACTATACTAACGTATCGCATCTTTATATGTTTGGAGGTTTTCCAGCATCATTCCGATGCCTCGAATCACACAAAATAACGGGTCTTCGACGACGAAAGCGGGCACGCCGGTGTAGTATGTGATGTATCTGTCGAAGTTCTTGAGCATAGAAGTCCCTCCTGACAATACGATTCCCCTATCGACGATGTCAGCCGCGAGTTCCGGCGGCGTGGCTGAGAGCACCTCTTTGACTCCCTCGAGAATTGCCTTCAACGGCCGTTGCAAAGCCTCATTGATCTCTCCTTCACTGACATCGAGCACCATCGGCATCCCCGTCTGGAAGTTGCGTCCCTTCACTTCGATTGTTTTAGGGGCGCTTCCGTCGGTTTTCTCCGATTCTTCCATGAACGCGTTGCCGATACGCATCTTGACGTCTTCCGCCGTCCTCTCACCGATTATGAGGTTGAGCTTCTTGCGGAGATGATGCATGATCGCCTCGTCAAGCTTGACACCGGCAGTACGCACCGTCTTGAACGATACGAGCTGACCAAGTGAGATAACGGCGATCTCGGCGGTGCCGCCGCCCATATTGATGATCATATGTCCCGATGCCTGAGCGATCGGGATCTTCGCGCCGATGGCGGCGGCAAGCGGCTCTTCGATGAGGTAGACTTCGGAGGCGCCTGCCGCACGGCAGGCGCTCACCACCGCGCGCTTCTCCACTTGAGAAGCGCCGCCCGGTATGCTGATCATGACCTGCGGCCAGAATACGCGCCCCTGCAAGCCTTTGCGCAGGAAGTACGAGATCATTGCCGAAGTGGTGGTATAGTCGGCAATGACTCCTTCTCTCATGGGGCGGGACGCCGTGATATTCCCCGGCGTCCGCCCCAGCATCTCTTTCGCTTCATCGCCGACCGCAAGAATCCGTTTGTCCTCTTTGGAATACGTCACGACGGTCGGTTCATTGAGTACGACTCCCCTGCCGCTCACATAAACGAGTGTATTCGCCGTGCCCAGATCGATGCCGATTTTTTTACGAAGAAACATAGGACCTATTGTATAATATGGCATGCCCCGACACAAAATGAAAAGTAAAAAGTCGATCAGAACATATCTAAATAGTGAGAAAGTACATCAACTCAGGACACTTATCATTCAGTTCGTTTTACTTGCATTATTTTTCGCGATCGCCATCACTATTATCTTATTTGCACGCGGATACCGCTTCGACACGCAAAACAGACTCCTCTCCCCAACCGGCATCCTTGCAGTCAGCTCCTCGCCAAAAACGGCAAAAGTGTATATTAACGGAGACTTCAAAGGTGTGACGGATATCAATCTCACACTGCCACCGGGCACATACAAGGTCGAAATCAAGAAAGACGGATACACCAGCTACACAAAAACGCTCGTATTGAGGGGAGAAATCGTCGAAGCTGTTGATCCTATCCTGTTCCCGATCAATCCGTCCCTCTCGCCGATTACTAATCTTGGTATTCTGAAGGCGGTGCAGGTGGATCGATCCGACCGGAGCATATTGTTCACACAAAACGACGATTCGGAAAAAGACGGGATATACCTGTTTGATGCACAGCGGCGGGCGCTCTCGCTCTTCCCTCCGTTGCGCCCGCTCCTCATGAAGTCCAAGCTCCCCGCTGTCATCGACTTCAACACTGCCAGAGTGTACTTCGCCAATGACTATACCCAGGCGATCATCGAGTTCAACTCAAGCGATATCGATACCGTGTCATACCTCGTCTCGCTTGATAAAGAAAATCAGGAACCGTTTGACATCACCAATTCAAAGCAAACTCTCCTTGAGGCATGGGAAACTCAGCGCCTCGAGGAAACCGCCAAGTTCCTCGAGGCGCTCCCCCGGGATATACAGCCTATCGCGTCGGATTCGTTCTCCGAAATAGCATTCTCGCCCGATAAGACTAAGATGCTCTATCGCGCTACGAAGGACGTGACGCTCCCTCTCATCATCAATCCTCCTCTTATCGCGTCAAACCAGACCAAAGAAGACCGCGTACTCAAGAAAGGCAGTGTCTACACATACGATAAGAGGGAGGATAAGAATTATTACATCGGTGACAGCGGCGCCAACCTCTCCAAAATTGTCTGGTATATTGATTCCAAAAGGCTTGTGTACAAAGAGAATGACAAAATATCAATCTCCCTGTATGACGGGGAAGCTCATCAGAATGTATATTCCGGCCCGATCCAACAGGATTATTATGCAGTCACGACAGACGGCCGCGTCCTCATACTCGCCAACCTCAACCCGCTCTCCAACAAATTCCCGGACGTATATCAGGTGAGCATCCGGTGACGGACGGGTTCACTCGACCCTCGGCTCCGCGAAGACGAGAAGGCGCTTCAGTGTGGTACCCGGCGGCCAGCATGTCTGGAGCGTAAGCGTCTCGCTGTCCGTCTTGCGGGTGAGATACTCCACCTCCGACGGGTCGACGACAGTCGACCCGGTCATTTCATACACAAATCGCTTGCCGTTGCGAAAAAGGCTTATCTCATCGCCTTTCTGTAACTTGTACAGCAGGTAAAAAACCGCATTGTAACTCTGTACGTTCCAGAAATAATCGGATGAGTGCGCGAATAGGAAAATGTGTCCGTTTTCGCCGGGGAATGCAGTGCCGGCTGCATGCGCAACACCGCGATTCAGCGCATCCAGATAGACCGACTCGTCTGACGTGTCGATATTGGGCAGGACCCGCGCATTGGCGTGAATTCTCGGGATCACGATGCCAAACTGCGTATCAGCAGGCACGAGAATTTCTTTCCTGTTATTTCGGAGGACTTCGCGCAGTCTGCCGGTGTCGCGGGGTGCCTCCACTTCATACTGCACCCCGCGCAGCGAATTGAACGCAAAAGCAATTTCTTCTTTGATCGGGAAAAAGAATGTTTTAACAAGAATGATCATGCCGCCGATGATGAGGAGGTTTGAAGCGGTGCGGAGATATGATCGTTTCCTTGTGTGTTTCATATGTGCCCTTGGACCGAATCGAACGGTCAGTCTTACCCTTAGGACGGGTCTGCTTTATCCAATTAAGCTACAAGGGCTTATGCTTATTATATCAATCCGACGCCGAAAAATCCGTCATTGAAGCTGGAATCCGAGGAAGATCGTGACATTGTTTGATCTGTTCCGGAGGAGGCCAATATCGGATAGTGAAAATTCACGCTTTGAACCATCAGGGAGCCTTAATACGACTTGCTCCTTGATGAGCGAGATGAAATTGGTGTGGAGCGGAAGGATATCAAACGGACCGGTGTCGTTGAGCGAGCTGACGGACGAGGCGGAGCCTTCATAAAGGGTCTCGACCGCGGTAACGATCTTGACGGTGAGAAGGCCTGTCGCCGGCGGCTGTTCCATATTATTTGAGCAAATCCTTGAGGGAACCGATAAACAGGAATGTCTCCGGAGGAACGTCGTCGTATTTGCCCGACAGGATGGCATCAACATCTTTGACTGTTTCTTCCCGTTTGATGTACTGCCCTTTCTTCCCCGTTTGTGTCTGCGTCACGAAGAAATTCTGCGTCATGTAATTCTTGACGATTCGTGCACGTTTATAAATAATCCTGTCGCCTGCGGACAATTCCGATTCGCCGATGAGGGATACTACCCGCTCGAGTGATACCGCCTTCTTGAGGAGATTCTGGGCCTTAATGAGAGTGTTATAATGCATCTCCCCTGCGATTTCCAGGGTCAGTCCCGACGAGGTGGATGACAGGAGATCGATCGCGGGGAACCTCCCTTCCTGATAGATCGTCCGGGACAGCACCACGTTCGAAGTAAGGAACGGGAAAATCGACTGCACACCGTGATCCGTTATGTCGTCAGACGGCACGTAAATTGCCTCGATCGAAGTGATATTCCCTTTCGTGTTGGATACGAGCCGCTCCTGCAGCTGGGCCACTTCGGACGGGAGTGTCGGCTGGTACCCGTCCTGGGACGGTATCATGCGCCGGAGTGTGCTCAACTCATACCCGGCTTGCACGAATCGGAAAATGTTATCGATGAAGAACAGCACGTTCTTTTTTTCTTCATCGCGGAAGTATTCTGCGATGCGCACGCCCGTCGTAGCCGTGCGGAAGCGCATCGCCGGGTTCTCGCCCATCTGGCCGTAGACCAGTGCCACTTTCTGAAGCACCTTATTTTGATCGAGCACTTCATAGAGTTCCTGGCCTTCCCGTGCACGCTCTCCTACGCCGGCGAAAACAGATACATTGTCTTCTTCGTGAAGGATGACAACATTGTGGATTATTTCGGTCAGCAGGACTGTTTTCCCCACACCGGCCCCTCCGAACAGTCCGACTTTCGCCCCTTTCAGTATCGGCGCGAAGAAATCGATTGCCTTGATCCCCGTTTCCAGGATCGTGTCGGGGACGATCACATCGCGGAAACTCTGCTCATCGGCGAATATACTGCGCTGTACAGACGATTCAATCGGTGCCTTGTGATCGAGCGGCTCCCCGAAGAGGTTGATTACGCGGCCGAGGAGCTCTTTGCCAACGGGTATCTCGACTGGTTTTTTCGTATTGATGACCGATGCGCCGCGGCGCACTTTCTTGGACCGTCTGAACAGAAGGCAGTGGAATTTGGTCGCGGATGAAGACGAATACACCTCCATCATGATATGGGGGTAGTCCTTGAGCGTGAGGATATCATGAGTCCTGGGTTTGCTGTGGTGAAATTCCACATCGACCATCTGGCCTCTGACTGCAACAATTTTCCCTGTGTTTCTGATCATAGTATTACCAAAGTGATACGCTTGCCATGCGCTCTAACTGTTTCTTATTGTCTTCCCGTTTGCGGATGAGACGCTGGGTGATCCTGAGTTTTTTCTCGTTTTGACGGATATTCTCGAGCGACTCCTCCATCGCTTTCACCCGCGATGCGTTGCGCGCAAGCTCTGACTCATGGATAGACTGGTAAAAAAGCGTTGTCGTAAACTGTGTTTCGAAAAAATTCACTATTTCCTTAAGTGACGGCTCAAACAGGTAGTGGTGAGTTTCCTTTTGCTGCTGGGCCGGCACCGAGTCGGCTTCGCTCATCAGGTGGCCTGCGATCGTCGACATTGTGGGTTTTTGCGTGATGATATTCTGGAATTGCCCGTGGTACACGACGACACGCCGATACTTGACCATATTGAAAATGATCGGCTTCAGATCCTGGGGATAGACTTTATTGTCCGGAATTTCGAAGTAAGAATACGGTTTCTTGATATGGTGTTCGCGGAACAGCTCGCGCCCGAAACGGCCGATGATCATGATATCCGTTTCGGGCGCCTCTACGGCTTTTTCAAATACATCGAACACATGCTGGATGATGTCGCCGTAGAGTTTGGTGTTCGCCGAGAGGAATACGCACAATGTTTTGTCCAGCTCTTTCTCCTGTTTGAGTTTCTCCCCCTTTTTCTTCGCTTCTTCTTTCATCTGCATCAGCGTTTCACGATAGGCATTCTTGACATCGTTGATGAGATCGAGGAGATCGTCCAGGAACTTGCGGTTGTTCAACACGGAATCACGCACCTGTTTGATCTGGGAAATGGAGATTTCCTCGTAGACCTGTGCGATGATTTGGAGCGCGGACGAGAGGTCCAGCTGTTCCCTTATTGTTTTTTTGTTCTCCATAGCTGGGCGATATCCGCTTCAAATTTGGTAACGTTTGTGAGCAGTGAGTAAAAATTGTCCGCCTGAATCACTTTCGCGAAGAATTCTTTCGCTCCAGGGTGCGAATAAGCCTCGATCAGCTGGTCCCGGATCTGCTCGAAAGTCATATCCTTCTCCTTGTCCACAAGCCCCAGCCATATCACCGCAAAAAGCACAAGCTGGAGATTCTCGGGGATGATGCTGCTGTAGTGCTGATCGAAGAGTTTATAGAGCAACTCGCCCTTGTTGAGCACTTCCTTGACGTGCTGTGAGAGCTCGGCGCCGAAGTGTGAGAAATTCTGGAGGCTCTCATACTTGGTGAGGAACATCATCACCTCGTGGCCAAGTTCGCGCCGAAGCGTGCTCTGGGTCTGGCGGCCGACCCGCGTGACTGAAAGATGTATATTGATCGCGGGCCGCCGCCCGTTGTAATACGCATTGCTGTCAAAAAAAATGTGCCCGTCAGTCATACTCATCACGTTGGTGGGGATATATCCCGTAAGATCGCCCTCGACCGTCTCCACGATCGGGAAGCAGCTGATGGATACTTCGCTTCCATCCTGAGTGAGGTAGTTGCCCGCTCTCTCAAGGAGCCGGCTGTGGAGGTAAAAAACATCGCCCGGATACGATTCGCGTCCGGGGAATACTCCCGAAATGAGCTTGATTTCCCGGTAATAGCGGGCATGGGTAGATATATCATCAAAAATCACGACCGCGTCGCGCCCTTTGTCGCGGAAGTATTCCGCGACCGTCATCGCTGTGTACGGTGCGAGATAGACGAGACCCGGCGCATCATCCGATGTCGTGACGACAAATACCATATTGTCAAGCAGTCCCGCCTTTTTGTATTCCTGATATATGTTTTTGGCATCCGCTTTGTTTTTGCCGATGAGGCAGTAGATCACCACTGCCTTTTCGAGCGTTTGGTATCTGGCGAGCGAGAGGAAAAACGAGCTTTTTCCCGTCTTGCGGTCGCCGACGACGAGTTCTTTTTGCCCTTTGCCAAGCGGAATCAGCAGATCAACCAATGTGACTCCCGATAACAATGGCTTCTTGATGAGTGATAGTTGTCTTATTGGCTGCACGTCCGGATCTATTTCCCTTGTTTCTTCCATATTCTTCGTCAGACGTGAAGCATTGATGAACGATCCGAGGGAATCTATCGCCGCTCCGAGCAAGCCTTCGCCGACCGCGACGGATGCAGCTATATTGGTTCGAACGAGAGCGGTGCCTACCGCCGGCGACTGTTTGCTCATGAGCATGATCGACAGCGAATCTTCATTCAGGTTGAACACCTGTCCGGTCTGCCCGGATTCAAACAATACGAGCTCCCCAAGTGAAGCGCCGGGGAGTCCCTGCGCGGTGAGCACGGGATAGTTCACCTCGATGACCGTGCCGAACTCCCGGTTTTCCTTAAGATATGTGTCGTAAGATTTCATCATCTGTTAAGAGTAATTTGAGCGATTTATCCGCGATACGGCCTTGGTACTGAATTTTCGCCCCCCCGATGAGGGAGCGATCGATTTGGAGGTCTATGAGACAAGGTGAATGTGTCGTTTGCATGAGCCATTCCTGGATATCGAGAATCTGGGAAAAAGTGAGGCTGGTCGCGACAGTGAGCGTACACACCCGGATCTGCTGAAGGAAACTGATAAGTTCGGTCAGCATCGACTCGGTGGTGTGCAGCCGCTCAATGTTGAGCGGCTGCTTGATATTCTTCAGGAGCCATTCTGCTTGCGTATGGAGGAATACAGAATCGATCTGCTTACGAAGAGGAGTCGACGTCTTGTAGAGGCATGCGATCAGGTCCTGGATATCTGCGACCGCACTATCTAGTTGCGTAACCGTGACAATGTCGCTGATAAATCCCTCGAATCTGCTTGTCATATGTCGAACAGCCCCTCCTCTTTGGCTTGATCAAGTGATTTCTTGATGAGCGCCTCATGGTCCTGGGCGCTGAAAGAGCTGCCGATAATGCTCTTCACAATGGCAGCGACGGCAGCGCCCGCCCGCTCGGCAATCCTCCCCTTCTCACTCTCCTTAAATTGTGCAATCTCCACGGATGCAGTCTTCATAAGATCTTCGGTATATTGCCGGAGCGCCTGTGTCGTAAGCGCTTTTTGTTCCTCAAGCACTTTGTTGGATGTATCGATCGTCATCCGCTCTGCATCTTCAAACAGCTTTTTATAGTTCACAATCATATCCTGGAGTTCTTTTTCGAATTTTTTACTGTATTCATAGGAAGCGTCCAGGAATGCAGTGCGTGATTCTTGTTCAATTTGTTGTTGGAACGAATCGGATTCCCGGATCAATTTCGAAGACTTATTCATGGCATCTTCAAGGATCCGCTGTGCTGTCTGGCGGGCGTGTTCGATGAGGTGTTCTGATTTTTCGTGGATTGTTTCCGTTTCCTTACGTACGTGATCGACTTTGCCGACGAACTCCACTTCCTGAGCATACAATGCGCGCTCTTTCCTCCGCACTGCAAACGCATAGACCAATGCGCCAACGATGACCACCGCGCTGGTGATGATAGCGATGAATGCAACGAGTTCCATAATTTAAATTCTTAAAATTAATACCACGGCACCTATTCCTGCACCGACAATCACGACAATGACTAATAAATTAAGTACGATATTGAAGCGTATTGATTTCGCCGCAAGAGGATTCCTTCCGAGCGCTTCGATACCTTTTTGCGCTACTTTTCCGAAATACCAAAAAGCTGCAACCAATGTGAGTATCATCGTCACAGAAGCAACGAGATATTTCACGACAAGTATCGGGTCCTGGTACGTAGCAATGGCAGAAAGGTTGTAAATATCATATACGCTCGTTCGTACATTTTTCGTATCAGTGGCATATCTAACCTTTAGTGAAGCCTCAATCGGAAAAGCTTCGTTCGGATTATTACTCGTTGGTGCATCTTCCTGAGCAACGCCGATCACGAATCCCGACTGGGTTGATTTCATTCCGATTCCGGGGACTTCCGATGTTGTGATGAGGTCTCCTTTTTTAATATCGCCGTTAATATTCAATACATACACAATTACCGTACCCTCAGAAGTGATTGGATAGCTGTTCTCCGGACGATCCTCTGTCTGGAATACGACGGACGGATTCGAGGTTACGACACCGGCGAAGTTCGAATCATATGACACTTCGCTTAAGCTGAATTGCCCATCAATTTGGGACACGAGGTATCCTTCCCTTACATTGGAGGCGTCGATTGTAGCGTAATGTGCGACGTTCAACTGTCCGTAAACGTATCGGGATAGAGAGAAAAATGAACATATGGTAACAAACCATATGAATATATGTCGCATACTTTGAGTATAGGTATATAAAAATACGATTGCAAGGTGTATTTTGTATACTTTATTTATACAGTGTTTTTAGTTGCTCTGTCTTTCTTATCAAGATTTTTTATGTTACTTTGTACATTCTAAGTATTTTCTTGACAGCATATTTCAGTATTGTATACACTCATATGTAATGTCCCAGAA
>CAZLQR010000025.1:0-16271 GCA_964561915.1 uncultured Gammaproteobacteria bacterium
CAAAAATAATTAAGGATCCATTTAGCTGGTTGATTCCGTACATGACTCCCTTATCTTGTGTTAGTGTAGCCGAAGTAAATGGAAATGTTGAGGCAAGTGAGGTAGTATCCATATTTCTTGGCAGGAATAATTGATCATCGGCAAGCGGGATTGTGGATTTAAATCCGTCTTCCATTTGAAGCGTAGCTGGTTTTGCGATGACTAAAATTGAAGCGAGAAGTGTCTTTAGTCTCTTTGAGGCTTCGTCAAGTTCATGTTTATCTTCCGAAACTAAAGTTACATAAAGACTAAACTGAAAAAATCTTTCAATTCCTTTTGCAAGCTCCTCTTGTACCGCTAGCGCATCTTCTAGCGCAGCTTGAACTGATGGATCAAGGACTTTGTTATTTTCTTGCTGCTCCATTAGAGTGGCTTCCATTTCTCCGATTTTTCTTCTTAAGTCTTCAAGCGCATCCGGCGAAGAGGTGGGATATGCAAACATTGAGATATTTAATGAATGATCAAAGTCGATTAATGGTTCTAGCCAATTTGGAGAAACGAACCTGGGATATCCGACCACAAAGAAAGTTTTATAAAATTTCTCCCCAACCCTAATATGTCCAAAATCTACTTCAATTGATGGAGGAGCGATGATGTCGGTAACAGAATTCATGCCTCTTTCAATTCTTTTTATTCCCTCATTTGCTGGATGCGTGCTTGCTCCTGGTACAGTGTTAAGTGAACCTTGAGCAGATTTGTTTTTATTAAATAGTTTCATGGCCTCCTCCCATATTGGCTTTGCTTTTAACAATTATTTCGCTTGAACCTTGGGAAATATGCGCACCGCTATCAGAATTGTAAATCTCATAGAACAGCTTAATTAGTTCATTTTTTTCAAGAATTTTAGACTTTAATCCTGCTCTGACAAGCTCCTGAATAATAGACTGGGCTTTTGACATAAGAAGATTTTTTGCGTCAATTATCATAGCCTGCTTGTTTTTTGCATTAGCAACTCCGCTTGCTCCTCTTTCTAGGAAAGAAAATGAAATCGCAAGATAAAACTTTTTATCTAAAACTGATTTATCGTGTACTAATTGCGCCACAAAATCTTTATACATTGTTATTTGTGAAGCTAAGTTGGGATTCCCAGCTTTTGCAGCCTGACCTTCAAGCAGTTTTACGTATGAGCTTATGTCAAGCTTTCTACTTAAGATTACAATTTGAATTGGGAAAGACAAGGAGTTAAGGAGAGATGCATAGGATAGGATTTTAACTTGCTGTTCCTCTTTTGATTGTAGTGCGAAGTTGGTTGCTAATACTTCCATAATTAGACATGCCTTTCCTCCTGAAAGAAGGACTAAGTTATCGACGATATCCTCGATTTCCGTAAACTTTTGTGTGGTTGCTGTGATTTTTTGGGCAGAGTTTTTCATTAGTTAAAAAGCTCCCTTCTGAGCTCCTCGCGAGGGTCAACGGAGAATATTTCTAAAGGCATGATTGGCGCTCCGGTAGCCTCGATTTCAACAGTATCGAACTTATTCTGTCCTTTTGGATCTTCAAAAGAAATAATATAATTGCCGTTCGCTAGGGAAGTAGCTGCCGCAAATTGTCCCAGTCCATTTGTTTTAAAAGCTCTAACTGGATTATCTTCAGGATCTTTAACTTCAACTAAGATGTTTGGTAACGGATTTCCTCTGGGATCTTTTACAATACCTGTAATTAGATTTGGATCTTGAGGTGCGGTCGGTAGGCCAATGCTTTTCTCCATTCCAGGTGGTACTTTTCTAACCCGTTGGGTCTGGGGAATGGGATTAAGAGTTGCCGGATTAAATTTAGGTTGAGCCTGATTTTCGAGCTTTGATTTAAGTGCCAGTAATTCTTTTTCCAGCTCTTCTCGTTGTCTTGTAGCTTCAATGAGCGCTTTTTCTAATTCCTGTGCTTTTTGATGCGCTGTGCTTGCATTTGTTAAGTTTGATTCTGTGTTTTCCATAGCTTTTGCTTGTTCAAGTTCTTTTTGAAGAGTCGACACTTCTTCTTCAAGTTTCTTTTCATTTTCTTCAATTTTTTCTTCTGCTTCTTCAGCTTTGGCGTTTACTAGATCATCTAGATTTCCAGACATAACAGGTGGCAGTGAGTTATCTGGAAGCTCAATCACTTTTCCCGGTTGATCTACGGGCATTTGGACAGGAGGCATTTGTGAAGTTGGCATATTTGATTGAAGTGGAGGCTCAGGCACAGGCTGTGGGCCCGGAGGGGTGGTTTGGTTTGGTTGTGGTTGTGCGGAAGAAGCTGGAATAGGATGATTGCTTAATATTATGCCTGGAACCTGAGCTGGTTGAGGAACTTGCGCTGCGCTTGAAGCAAGATTACCGCCAGATTTTTTATAGATGTATTGAGTTGGGGCGAACATGGCCTTAATAAGATTAATGATCATCACATCCATTGGGCGACCATCAATAGGTACAAAAGCTAAGCCAATTCCTGAAGCAAGGAAAATTATCGCTAAAGGGAGTCTAATTACTATAAAAAGTGGCAGTATGAAAAAACAAAACCAAGCTAGAACTGTTCCTCCTGCAAGGTAGGCGAACTGCTTAACGGTCATATTGCCGATTAGCTTAAATTGAAAACCTGTAATGTCTTGCGGTATTGGATGGTTTTCCATAGGCAGCAAACAAATATCTACCAGTATCTAGTACCTATTTGCTAGTAAATAGAATATAACGTGAAAAAAAGCGATTCAAGGCTATCGAAATATATCAGAATTAGAGAATTCTGAGGCTAATCGTGAAAAGGATTTTAAAAATTAATTTCTGCAGCCCCATTCATCTGGGCCACCAATTCTTTTACAAGTACCTGTATTGCAATATCCATTGTGGTGTGCATCGCTACATGGGAAGCGGCACGAATAGCTATCTGATCCTCCGTCTCTAGCGCATTGTCTACCACCAGAGCAAAATCCTTCTGGGTGTGCATCGCTACATGGATATGATACGTCTTCTGGTACACATTGACTAAACCCAAACCTAGTAATACATGCTTCTCTTACTCCGGTGGCTTTTGCTATTACGGGGAGGATGATAAAAGATAGGAGTATTAAGGCGAATCCCAAAACTGCAAAGGTAAGCGTTTTTCGGGCGCTTTCAGCTTGTTTGGCGTCTCCACCTGAAGTTACGAACTTAAATCCACTAATAATAATAAATATTACTGCAACAATTGCGGATAAAACTAAAAGCCAAAAAATTACATTGCCAACTATAATAGGGAAGCAGTCGATTGTGGCAACTTGATTTCCTCCCCCAACTAAACATTCGCTATTTTTTAATGATTGCCACATGAAATTAGCGTAACAAAGAGGGGTTTAAAAAACAAGGGGACTTGATTAGTCAACGAGGTTAGGGATAGCAATGTTTCCTCCAGACAAGGATCCTGCATCGAATAGCTGTAAAACGAAATTGATCAAGAAGTATGATACAAAAACGAGCACTAGCCCAACTAGAGCTGCGACTATTGTACCTCTTGCAGCTTCAACTTTTCCTTTGTCTCCACCTGATGAAATCCATTTTATACCTCCATATACTAAAAATCCAATAGCTAGCAATACAGCTACAATAAACAGGATTGTGATTATATTTGAGATTAGTGGTCCTATTCCATCGGATCCTAGGCCACAGAGCGCATTAAAGTTCAATCCTCCGCCTGGATTATCCGCGCAAGGATCAACCGGTCCAAAATCTTGAGCAAAAGCTAGAGGTGTAAGACTAAGATAAGTTGCTGTAGAAAATATCAGGGCAGATAATTTTTTCATTAGTAATATGATCGTATGAGGTTTTGAAATGTTTGTCAAGGGGTCATTTTAGCTTCAAATTTATTATCTTTCTCGGCACCTATTGCTTACACATTCCCATTGAGTTGGTCTTCCGCAATCAGATGATCTGTTGCAGAATCTTCCTGGCTCATCACCACTTAGCACCTGAACTCCAAACGCCCTGCTGACTGTAAAGATTATAAAATATGAAGCAAATCCAACTATTAGTCCTATTATTGAATATATGATTTTTTTCCTAGCTGCTTCCACTTTATTTTTGTCACCTTGAGAGGTAATGTATGAGATTCCACCCCAAATTAGAAAAAGAAGAGCAGTAAGAGTTAGGAGAATGAAAAGTATGGTCATGCCATTGGTAATTAAATTGAAAAGGGTTTCATCTCCTCCTGAGGGCATTCCCATTATGGGGTCAATTTTATATTGTCCAGGTAAATTAAGTGCAAGTTTTTCAATCATTTTAGTTCCCAAACCCCGGTAAACCTAATATATCACGGGTAATTAATTCAAGTATAGCTAATGAAAATATTATAAACAAAAGCCCTATAATTGCAGCTGTGAGTTGATCTCTCGCATTTTTTATTTTTTCAGGGTCTCCCTGAGAGGTCATGAGTTTATATCCAGCCACAATGATTATGATTATTACAATTCCTCCTGCAATGCTTAACACAAAACCAAGAAGCCATTTTGTAAATCCATTTGAGTCAGTTCTTACAAATCCTAGAGCTGTTTTAATTCTTGTGCATCCCTTAGCATCTGAGTATGACTGACCATTCTTTGCACAGGGAAGAGAGAGGGGCTCGTTAGTTTTAAGTTCATCATTTGTAAGCTCTCCTGCTTTACATGTGCCCTCGAGACATGATCCAGATGTCATAGCATCACAGTATAAGCCTGTAGCGCAATTTCCTCTCACTCTTCCGCCATTCGTGCAGCTATTATATTCTTCTGAGCCTCCTTGAATTTGGCATGATTGACCTTGGCCTCTTCCATCGGGATCAGGGCTTGGATTTCCTCCAGATGCACTTTTTACAACAATATTATTACTGCGACATGCGGGAAGACATGTGCCGTCTAGGTCATTTGTAGTGCATAGTCTAATTGTATATGTTCCGGCTGCGAGATTTCTTAGGTCACCAAGATCATTTGTGTTAAAAGTTACACTTTCTCCCGGATTTGCGAGAATTGTTTCCGAAACGCATCCTTCCTGGAATTTACCTGCGTTATCAGAATTTAACGGGCAGGGCCCGGTATTTGAGGTGTTGAAAGCTACAAAAAGGCTTGTTCCTGCATCGCGAACGTTACTAAAGGTTATGCCTGTTAAATTATTTGCTCTTAATTCGGCTGGGGTTGTAGTTATTTCACATGCATCATCGGGGCCAGCGTTAGCAATAGGAGTTTTTAAAAGAAAGATAACGCACAGGAAAAAAATAGACAGAATTAACTTTCTCACCATTTTATCGTAGGTAAATTTTCAGATAATTGCAAGAAAGTAGGATTACGATCCAAACCCCGGTAAACCTAATATATCACGGGTAATTAATTCAAGTATAGCTAATGAAAATATTATAAACAAAAGCCCTATAATTGCAGCTGTGAGTTGATCTCTCGCATTTTTTATTTTTTCAGGGTCTCCCTGAGAGGTCATGAGTTTATATCCAGCCACAATGATTATGATTATTACAATTCCTCCTGCAATGCTTAACACAAAACCAAGAAGCCATTTTGTAAATCCATTTGAGTCAGTTCTTACAAATCCTAGAGCTGTTTTAATTCTTGTGCATCCCTTAGCATCTGAGTATGACTGACCATTCTTTGCACAGGGAAGAGAGAGGGGCTCGTTTTCAGCATATGTATTGGTGCTTATGCAGCCTTTACCCTGAACACATTTGAGGTTATTTCCGCTACTGCAGTAGCCTTTGCTCTCGGGAAGTACTTCATTGCCCGATGCATTTACACATTTCTCTCCATCCCACGTGTGATTTTCTTTACATTTATAACATGAATCCCCAAACTCACTAGGAGCATCTTTGCAAGTTCCTACAGAAGCATCACGACCATTTTTATCGCATATTAAATTATCGCAGCAGCTTCCCTGGGATCCTGCGTTTCCAGAGCATGTTTCTCCATTTGCGTTACAAGAGCTTGGTGGTGGATAACCCTTTGGATATGCGCAGTAGGTTTGTTGAGTTTCGGTGTTTCGCGGATCACCTTTATAGTGATTGCATATAGGATTAATTCCGTCACCGTTCCCACATACATTTCCCGATCCTCTCACTAGTTTGCAGTCGTGAGTAGATGCTGGACATCGTGGGTCTCGGTTTGCGCACCAGTCTCTTTCAGAATCTGGTGTCGTGCATCTGCCTTCTCCGGCAACACATCTTGTTCCTTGGGCAGAGCAGTCAACCCGAGAGACGGGGTCTCTTCTCTCGTTACCTTTTACGCATAAATCTGCGGCATTGCTCCATGTAAATCCTGAGGCGCATCTGGGGCAGCTTTGGGGTGTAGCGGGTTGAGGATTAGTCGTAGAGCAATCAGCTGCAACTACATCAGGTCCGGGAGTGAAGCCTGCGGTTTGGTCGCTACAGCCATGATCAAACCCTCCGTCTTTATCACATTTCGATAGAGTCCAGCTAATTGTTTGCCCTTCCTGGCTTTTTGAGACATCAATCGTGTAGGGGGAGGATGTTATTCTTGTTTCGGATATTCCGGTTGCATTAAATTTCCAATAGTAATTGTTGCTTTCTGCAGTAGAATATGTCCATTCAAATCTTATCCTAGAAGTTTCATTGTTTGGTCCTCCGCAAAAAGGATTAGCTCTTAGATTTTGTGGTGGACCGGGAATTGCATGTGCTGAATCAGGCAAAAGGAAAATTAATCCAATGAAAGAAATTACCAGAAGCAGAATCTTCCTCACAAATTTATCGTAGAAGAATAAGGTTAGATTTGCAAATCAAGGGCTAAATTTAAGTCCACGGCCTTTTATGGTCATAATATGTGTTGGAGAGTTGGGATTTTCCTCAATCTTTTTTCTAACTCTAAAAATTAACTGGTCAAGTGCTTGCTCTGTTACCCCAGCAGTAGAGGCTTGATCGCCCCAAACATTACTAATTATTTCATCTCTTTCTAAGATTTTTTCAGGATTTAAAGTAAAAAACTTAAGGAGCTTGAATTCAGATGATGTTAGGCCTTCTGAAAGAATAATGTCTCCCTTTTTTATTTCATTTGTTGATTCATCGAATTTAATTTCGTCTTTAGAGTTTTTTAGTTCATTTTTTGCATATTCTTCTAAAAGTGGAACAGAAAATTTATTATTTTTTACTAAATCTACTGCCACCAGATGGGAAGATTCGTTGGATTTACCCTGTGCAATTAAGTTCTGCTCAAAAGGAGTTAGGGATTTCCAGATCTCTGATAGAACAGCTTTTACCCGCGGGCTTGACTTAAGAAAATCAAAAATATTTTCTTTAACGTCCCCATTTATACAGGATTCTGTGCTTACTAACCATAATTTTCCCAGCCCTCCTGTAGCTTTATAAATTTCATCTAAAGTTGATTTATCTATATTTTTCCCGGTAGATTTTTTAATATATGAGAGTCTAAATTCTCTAATTTTTTCGTCTCCTAGAGAGAGATAGACTAAATTTCCAACTAAAAATTCATAAAAAGTGGAAAGCGAATCATGTCCGATTGTTTCCTCAAGCGGTCTATTTAAAGGGAATACACATGAAAATCTATATTTTGCTCTGTCTCTTAAAACTTTTAAATTTTCAAAAAAAACAGGTTCAACTACCCCCACATACTCTTCAAATTTGTCAAAAAGAAGAACAATTGTTAGCTCTTTTTGAAGACATAAATAATCAATTGTTTTTTTAAGTCCCTGGAAAATTACTAAATCGTCTCCTGACTTTAGGCTTTCATCTAAAAGAGATTTTGTAAACTTATGCTCCTCATCCATTTTTCTGTCGTTTAGTGAATCTACAATTTCCAAAAACATATATTTAGTTGAGTCAGAAAGAGGTCTTTTTTTAATTTCAGAGAAATTTAGCATTACGAAGTGAAACCATTTTTGATTTTCCCCAAGATGAAGTGTGCGAGCCTGAGAGTTATATGCCAGAATTCTTAATACATTACTTCTTCCTACGCCAGGAAGAGAAATAACTTGCGCGGAATTTCCACTTTTAATATAGGAAATGATCTTTTCTATTTCATTTTTTCTGGAGTCTGCGGGATAAAGTGATTCAAAATGCTTGGGTTCCATAGTCGGTAAATTAATTGTAAATGTTTTGTGAGGTTTATATCAAGCTTGCTAGGCTCTTTTAGCCTAAACTTGCGGCATATGACACAGGAAATTTTTACAGGGCAAGTTGAATTGACAGTAAGAGGCATAAATCCTACACTGAATAGAGGGGGAGAAATCTTTATGTCAGACGCTGGAATTAATACTGAAGCACCACAAGCTGTAAGACCTGTCGCAACAAGCGGGGAATTACCTGCTCTTCCGAGAGTGGGGGGGATGTCTCTTGAAGGATTGACTCCGGCTCAACAAATTGATGCCAAAAGAACTATAAAGCTTATTGAGGATCTAGGTCTTAAACCAAAAGAAGTGACTTCTAAAGGTAGAACTGAGCAGACGGTTCAGTCAGTTGTTGAAAATGCAGGCTTAGATAGTCAGGATCCAGTAGTGTTAAAAAGATCTCGCGATTTAGCAAATAAAGAAGATTTAACAGTAGAGGAGACTGCAGAACTACTTCAAGCAAACTCTGGGAGAATTTCAAAAGCAGAAGAGTTACTTAAGGAGTCGCTAGGTAGGGAATTAACAGATACTGAGAAAAAAGCAATCTTAAAAGCCCATTTTGTGGGTTTTGGTGAAAAAGGAAAAGCTGAAAGTAGAGAATCTGGTGTATTTAATGTAAGCCAGGAGCAGTTAGCTGAAAAAGCAAGAATTCTTAAAGATGCGGGTTTTGATAAAGAACAAAGACGCGAAATCATAGAATCAGGCTTAGCTGCAATGGGTCCACCTCCGCCTCTTGCACCCCCGGACTATCGAGTGGAAAGAAATAACAGGATTACCGCTATGATGGGTATAGATTTTGGGAATGCTGATTTAAATGAGATAGTACAGCATCTAACCGGAGTTCATGCTGCATCTGGTCCAGATGGGATTTCCTCAGAGAACTTAGTAGGAATACTAAATCAATGGATAAGAGCGAGAGATGAAGGTAAGCTTAAGACTACGCCCCCAGATAGATATATTGATTTCGCAAATAGAGTTGCAGAGATTGGTGAATTTGATTCCTTAATGAGGGGATCAGGAAGAATTGAAGAGGATTTTGCTGACGAGGCTAGATATTTTGCTGGAGAAATTAATGCCGCTGCAGCGGCCGCTGCTGTCGGAGTAGCAGGAGCTGCTGCCCAGGAGGCTTTACTAAGAGCTCAGTTTAAAGAATCAATAAATGATTTTGTTGGACGGGTAAATCCATTTGAAACCGGATTAAGAGATAGTACGTTAAAGATTGTTGTCCAAGATGAAGAGGCATTGGAGAGATTAGCTTTTAGAATTGTTGGAGCACCTTTGCAGTCAGAAACTGGCGATTACAGTTTAGGGTTTTATGGCCAAATTAACATAGATGCTATTACCAATCTTTTGCAGACATTAGCTGAGAATCCAAATCTTACTCCGGATCCTGCTATAAGGGCCACTCGAAATGCTCAAAAAGAAAACATAAACAACATAATGCAGGGGGTAAGAACTATGCATGAGCTTAATAAATATATAGTTACTGGTAGATTGGAGGGTGCACAGCAAATTGCAGACGGTGTGCTTCCAAAATACCAACAAGTTCTTCAGAAATGGAAAGGAGTAGCTTTGGTAGAAAGGCTCTTGGAGGCTGCGCATAGCGTGACGGTATCAAGGGATGGGTATATTAATGTTGACAATGATCAGGAAATGATGGGAACTAAGATTAACAAAGTAACTGGTAAGTTTGAAGCTAAACAAGAAGGGTCTGTCTATGCCGAATTTAAAGAGTTGATGGAGACATTAAACGCTAACCCTGCATTAAGAGTAGGAGCACTTGCAGGTTTTGGGAATATGGAGGAGTGGGAAATATCCCTTGCATATAATTTAGGGAGAGCATTGTTCAATAATCAGCAAAGAAAAGCTGCATGGACTTCACAAGGACAGGTGCCAGCTGGAAATAGAGCATGGGAATCAACACCTTTGGAAGGTTTTAATAAGATTTTTAACCCCGCAAGATGGCTTTATAGCAGGTTTACGATTGGAAAAGGAAGAGGAGGAATGAGATGGTTTGAAAGATTCACGGATGCTATGCAGAGATATAAACATACTGAAGGTTGGAATCATTCTGGAATTACCAAGATCAGGGATGATAATGTTGAGATGTTTGAATTACCAACTATGACTGGTGTCAGAGACTGGATGGCTTCCTGGAGGGCTGTAGGAATGACAATGAGGCAAACAAGGGCAGAGTTTCAGTTTCAGGGCGCTCTAACTGGATTTCAAGTTGCCCATCAGGAAGCGGGTAGCAACAGAATACCTATTAATCCAGCAGAAACTTCCTTAGGATTAATTTTAAACACTGACGCATTGATCTTCACGGATGCTGCAGGGGCGGAGATTAAGTGGGGAGACATGAAGGACAATGCGAGAACTGATTATTTTAGATCTATATTTTTTACGCCAGGAACAGATGAATTAAGACCAGATTTACAATCAGCATTAGGAGTTATCTATAGAGTCTCGCTTAGTCCATCTGGTGGGCACCATGGCATAGAGAGTTTTCCTAAGTTTAATAAAATTAAAGAAGATATAAGAACCAAAATTTGGGAAAGAGTAGCTGAGGATAATCCATTAGCAATCATCCCATATCTAAACAAAATGGAGTATGGACATGGTGGAGTAACTCATAAAACGTTTGGTGGTAGAGATGTGTTTAGAGCTACTCCTGGAGTTGATTGGCCTGTTTTACAGAGAAAACTGGACTTTTTAAATGAAATAAGATTAGCTAAGGTTCGAGGCGTAAGGGATCCCAACAATGCAGGAGCTTATTTGATTCCTCCTGATTCAGATTTTAATCTTCAAGACGCAATTAGTCATGTACAAACAGCTCTTGGAGGAGGATACGATATAGCTGCACTTCCCATAAATCATCCAAGAAACATGCATAATTTGTCTCCAGATGAGGAGGCATTTCTAGCTGAGGTTAAAACTGAAGCGCATCATGTTTCTCGTGATATGGCAAATGTAAAATTCGCCTTTGCACCATTCATGAATGATGTAATTTTAGAAGATACAGATTACGATCAGCCTGGCCAAGAAGCTTTCGTTAGGCATTTTAGAGATATGGCTCAATTTAATGCTACAAATGGGGCTATTGCTGAGGCAATGGATAACCTAGGTCTTATAAAGGACTACCATGGAATGGTAGAATTTATCGCTAAGTTCGCAAAAGGAATTACAGGGGTTCACGGGGATGATACCGCTAAAGAAAAGGCATATCCTGTGATCGAGGCTACAGTGGCATTTTTCAGAAGAGGAGAAAACCTGATCGATAAAGGAGATAAGTACGAGGGGGAAGGTAAGCTTTCTCCTAAACAAAAGCTTGTGAGATGGATTAAGCAGCAAGATGAGGTACATGAAATTGCACAAAAACTGCACAAGCCTAATTCAGAAGCTCAAATGTACTACAACATAAAAGCATTGACTCTTGATAGGGGACAGATGTATGAAGCTATGGAAGATCTAGCGGCAGCAGGATTAATGGGACATGATCAAGAAGAAGAATTTAAAAAGAGATTTGCTGGGAAAGGTGGGCCAAAAGGCATTTTTGGATTTATAACGAGAATGGTTCTTGAAGGGGTAATGAGAGGCACAAAGGGTGCTCTTTTAGTCGGAACAACTGAGATAACTAAGAGGTCATTTAAGGGAGCAGTCTCCTAATTAAAACTTAAGAATCCTTCGCATAAGAGCTTCACGTCCACCCTTTTGTCCAGGTAGAGGAACTTTTGCTTGCATAGCAGCATATGTGGAGATTGCAGATCCAACTGTGCCAGCAGCTTCGCCTGCAGGCTGGAAGACAGGTCCATAATTAATGTTTGGAGCTTTAATAGCGCCTCTTGTAATCTGAAGTACGTGAGGAGTCATGAATAAAAATCCTAATGCAATTACGCCTGCAAAAATTTGGCTTGAGTCGCCAGTTCCTCCTCCTGCCAAGGGTGGAATAAACAGTGCACCAGTTGAGACTGTATTTTGTGGTTGTGAAGCTATATCACTAAATACCTTTCCAAGTATAAGCATGGACATCGCAGTAGGAAATACTGCTAGATTTGCAAGCATATCCTTGAACCATGCTCCTACTCCGGTGCTTGAACCTGGGAAAAGTCCAATCAAAAACCAGAATGGCGCAAAGACTATGTCTAGAAGTATATTTATATAGGAGGTAATAAGAATTATCCAAAGTCTTATAGCAGTATAAATCAAAGCTAAAAATATAATTAATGCTGATGCGAGTCCTACTATTAAGCCAACTACCGCAGTAAATAAATTACCTACAAAATCAAATAATCCAGGCTCAAAATTAACAGACCCTCTACCGGTAGGTGATCCATTTAAAGCATTCATTACTAAGTTTCTAACTGTATCAGAGCCTTGGAGGGCAAGCTCAGGAAATCCGCCTCCAAATCCTGCTCCTAGATCGTCGCTTGAGTCACCTGGCCACAGTCTATTTATGGCATCGAAGGGAGTAGGGGATGTCGCAATTTGGCCAAGGTTATTTATTTCGTGCCCAGGTATATTTGCTAGGACTCCCCCAACTAAATAAATGGATACATACATAACGTCAATCAAGAGTCCCGCGATTGCGAACGAAAATGTAACTAGAACGATTCCCATAATAATTCTCGGTATCTGATTTTCTATGGTCATAACTGTGCGTGGATCAATGTGAACCCTAAACATAATAGCGAGACCAATAAGTACAAAAATAATTACAAAAAGAAGATATGCGATATTTCTCATAGCTACCCATACCTCAAGAAGCGGGCGAATTCCGCAAAATCCTACTCCTTGTCCTGCACCAGCACAGTTACTAGCTGATGGTTGTTGAGCGTATGTGTTTTTAGCAATACCAAAATTTTCAGCCATATAATTTGCATATTGACCGGCGCTAGTGGGGGCAGTAAAAGTGGCAGCGATTAAGGTTCCCATGAGGCCTAGTACACCACCACCATTTTCTACGAATCCAATTTTACCTGTAACAGGATCTACGCCTAGGCATTTATGATCCTGTCGAATTGGGTCTATTCCGCCAAGTTGACATACCGCTGCAGCCATAAGCTCTATGAATGTGCTTTGCACGTATGTCCTTTGGTCTCTAGGGACATTAGGATCAATATTTGAGTATTGCCTTGTATTAACAACTTCCCCAGATTCTATTTCAGAGGTTACAGTTGTTTGGGCAAAAGAGTTTTTAGTAAATAGAAGAAAAAAGGAGCCTAAAAAGACAAACAAAAACAAGACTCGGGCAGAGAATTTCATTAATTTAAGTTTGATTCATTTTGAAAAATATGTCAAGTTGGATTCACGCATAAAAGCTGATAAAATACACACACGGAGAGGTCGCATAGTGGACTAGTGCGGCTGTCTTGAAAACAGCTGTGGGTGCAAGCCTACCGCGAGTTCGAATCTCGCCCTCTCCGCACTTAGTGTCTTTGAGGGCCCATGGCTCCACCCTTAACTTGTTTTGTGGAATCAGAAATTAGCGTAGTTACCATAGATAAACCAAGTGCTTTTAATAACCCCTTTAGAAGTTCTTTCCTTTTTTCTTTATTAATTATTAGATAATGTTCTTTTGCAGCTTCAAATCGCATTTTTGCATCGGCAATATCTTGCGGGGTACCTTTTTCTTTTGCAGCTTCATAAGCTGATTCATAAGTTTCCATTTGGGCTCTAGCGTCTGATTTTAAATCACTAAGAGCATCTCCGTATTCACGGTGTGCTGCTTTGGCGGATTTTTTAATTCCTGCAAACATTTCCTTGTAGGTTTCTTTTCTTATAGCAATAGCCTCCCTAACTGTTTGCCCTGCATTTGCTACTTCTTCAGGTGTTGTCTTCTGACCTTCAAAATTTTGTTTTGAAGTTATAACACTTACGTTAGTTAACAACAATGCTTCTTGATAATCTGCGCGCGCAATTTCGTCTTCCAGCGTTTTTCTGTCTGCTACGCTTAATTCCCCTTTTGCTTCCGCTGTTGCAAGAGCCGCTCTTGCCTTTTCTCCTAGACCAAATGAAAATCCACCCTGAGGTTCAGTATCTCTTGCAATATCAGCCACAATTTCCGCTAATTGATCTTGCGATAAGCCATCAGTTGGGGTGGAGTCTTCAGCAGGCGCATTGGGTGGAGTAGATTCTGTAGGCTGTGGTGTGGGTTCAGTTGTTGGTTGTTCGGCTGGACTAGTCTCAGGAGTAGCAGCTTCAGGAGCTATTGTCTCTGAAGGTTCAGGGGTTGGTGTTGAATCTGAAGCAGCTGAACCAGTCTCAGTTAATGGTTCGGGTGATGCAGCTGGTTTTAGCATTTCGCTAAGACCCTCAGTCATTTGATCTGCTCTGATAAATTTGACTCCCGGATATGCTTCCTGAAGTCTAGGGATTGCATCATAATATGCCTCATGGACAATTACTCCTCCGATTCCACCGTCCTTTATCTGTTGATCTGGTTTTCCTATTAATATAAAAGAGCCGGTATCTCTAGGGCTCACTGCTCCAGAGTTAGGCTCTGAAGAAAGTTGAGCAGTAAAAAAAGGTCTACTTGGGTCGACACCATTAACGAGAAGATCATTTAATCTTTGAATTCCATCTGCGGAAAGAGTATCGATTCCATGAGCATCAAATCTTTGGCCGATTTGGGGATCTACTGATCTTCTAGCGTCAGTAAGCATAAATTGATCATAGGGAACTTCCTGACCATTCACGATTTCATTTGGATGTTCTTCTATAAACCTTTCTGCTTTTGTCCCAAAAGATCTCATTTCCTCAGGTGTTAGACCCTGCTGTTTTGGCTCTTGAGCTTCGGTAGGAGCAGGAAGACCTGCTGCATCGGCTAGCGCAGCGTCTAGTCTTGGAGGCACAGCTGTTAGATCGGTTGTAATTTCAGCAGCAAGAGAATTATCAGCTGCAATTACGCTTGCATCAGGCGCCTTTGGCATAGAAGGAGCCATAGGTGGCCGTGTCGCCTCTTGAGGCGCAGGCCTTGGCGCTCCGTCTCCTATTCCTGGTGTTGTGCTCATACTTTCTATCATAAGTCTAGTTTTATAAGCTTTGTTTGTCAATTTTGCTTAAAAACTATGCAAATTATAATTAGAAAGATGAGACTAGGCTTGATATTAACTTTATAAAAGAATTATAGATTTAGGTTTCTTGAGGATTTGAAGTTAATGTTTTTGCAGTAAATATTGCCTGATCAATTTGTCCTTGTTTTATAGAGTCTCTAATAGAATTAAGAGCTAAATCTCTTTTTTCATCAGTTGCTTTTTCAAGCTCTTCCAAATAAACTTCATTTGCCTCTTTATATTTTTGACCTAAGCCTTTTAATTTGTTAAGTAAATCGGCTTGGTCTTTTATAGGAAGAACTGCTAAAAAATCACGGGCTAGTTGTTGAGCTTCGGGAGCGTGGATTTTATTTGTTTTTAAATGTTCTACAATTAATTCAAGTAATTCTTTTTTTACTAATTCAACTTCTTCAGCTAGATTCATAGTCCTATTATCTATACAAATTTATAAAAATCAAATAGCAAATATTGACGATAGATACGGGTTGAGCTAAAGTATAGGTATGGATTCTGCCCCAGAAAATAAAGAGTTCGAAAGGGAACAGCCACGCAATGAATATGCGCAGAATAATTATTATGACCACACAGTAAGAACTCTTCTTTCATGGTCTGCACCGGGAAGGCCATTCAAGCAACGAGGGAAGCAGTTTTATATGACCGCCATATTAATTGCATTCTTTATAGAAGTAATACTTTTTCTCTTTTCCCAATATATGTTAATGTTTGTGGTGGCTTCACTTGTTTTTGTGTCTTTTGCTTTTGCATATGTTCCTCCGAAAAATTTTCACTATAAAATTTCGACAGAAGGATTTATGCTTGAAGACCATTTTTATATCTGGCGGGAGCTTTATGATTTCTACTTTACTAAAAGAAACGGGGAGGAAATTTTAAATATTAGGACAAAAAGTATTTTTCCTGGAATTTTAACAATTACATTAGGGGATATCTCGAAAGATCACGCTAAGGATATTCTTGTTAGACACCTCCCATACAGGGAATATATAAAACCTACTTTTATGGAAAAATCAGGCGATTGGCTTGCAAAAAATTTTCCCCTTGAAAAATCCTGATGCGGAGAGTGGGAGATTCGAACTCCCGGTCGCCTTACGACGACATCCGCTTTCCA
>CAZLQR010000026.1:0-14765 GCA_964561915.1 uncultured Gammaproteobacteria bacterium
GCCATTTGTTCCGGCCAAACTGGGTGCAATTTCATCACGTGCCTCGCCGTGACGCCCAACGGGGAGCATGCGGTCATCGGTGATTCGGAAGGCTTCATCCAAGTGCTTCGAGTGCTCGATGGCGTGTTGCGAGGTGTTCACAGTGGGCATTACGACAAATCTCTACATTCGCTGTGCTTTACGCCACAAGGCCAGGTGTGTGCTCACCATCACGTGACAGTCATGGTTTGGCACAGGTGTTGATGGGTTACCACACCGAAGACGAGTCTGGTTTGGTGTTGCTGCCATCCCTAGACGCCATTAAGCCAGTGCAACACTGGTGTGCGGAACAATGTGACCACCGTTGTCGGGCAACTGTACGTGGGCAACACTTTCTGGTGGTCGAAACACGGCGACCCAGTCTCTATCTTACCGACAGGCATGGGACACGTTGTGCCAAATGGACCCGGGACTTTGATTTTGGCGTTACGCAAGCCATGGTTGCTTCGCATACTGGACGGGTCTTTGTGCTGTGCCGTAGCGTACTGTATGCGTTTGATTAAACCCTTTATTCGTTATTCCGCAGTAGTGGCCGGGTCCTCGGAAGCAGGCACGCCTTCCGCGCCGTCGGCTGCCCCTTCGGCAACCGGAGCCGACGGGGACGCGCGCGCTGTACTCGAAAAGATGGCACGGTTGCACGCCCGCACGTTCGTGTTGACGAAGTATTGGAACTGAGGCGATATGCCGGAAGGACAATCGTCCAAAATCTCCAGGAGGCCATGTGGCGACACTTGCGACTTCCACACGTCAATCATTTGGGCTACTTCGTTTATGGTGAACTTGTTGGGACACTCGTTCTTCTGGCGCATGATCAGGCGTATCACACGTTTGGCCGCATCAATCAACTGCCGCTCGGTGGACATCGCGGGGTTCAACGTGTGGCGTGAAGTTGTGGCCAAGGTTCAACCCGTCAACCCCGCGCCACGTCATTCTGGGTTCATTGCTCTTCAAGCACTAGATCACACAGTCGCACTGCGTAATGTGGTACTGCGCCGGAAGATTCAAACAGTTGGCGAAGCCTGGCATCCACATGACGGTGTCGCGGATCACGGTGCACATGCAAACACCCGTTGTCGATGTCAACTTGAATGACGAAATGCGCCAGACCCGATGCATTCAGTTTGTCATGCACGGCATGTTGGGCTGGCGTGAACGGATCGTCATCCAGTGGCGATGAGATGGACATCTTGAGTGTTACCCTGAAGGCGGTCATTTCGGGGTATGCATAGTGAGCACACAGAACCAGTCCCACACCTTGAACGGCATACATGGGCATTGCCCCATGAAGTACCGCCACATACGGGCGTGGGACCACGTGGCCTTGCACTTGCTCCACGTCGCGTGCACCTACCGCAGTGTGCCACCCTTTCAAAATCGCGTGGTGTGGTCACTTGCGATTGCGCCCTTCGCCTTGCGGGGCATCGCTGTGTCCGGGGACAACGAAGTGTTTGTGACGCATCACACGACCGACGACGTGCGCGTGTATTCTCTGGATGGAGTGCCCTTGCGGCGGTGGGGTGGACCTGGACAACGTCCTGGCCAATTTCTGGGTCCCAACGGTATTGCCGTGACAAAAGCCGGCGAAGTAGTGGTGGCCGACACGGGCAACAGCCGAATCCAAATCTTTCGTGCGGATGGCACCTTTCTTCGCATGTGGGGCAAAGAGGGTTGGACCAGTGGGTTTTTGAAGTGTCCTTCCGGTGTGGCGGTGTCACCAGACGACGAGGTGTTTGTATCTGACCATGCCCAACGTGCCGTGCAAGTGTTTCGGTTGCTTGATGGTGCCTTTGCTCGGCGTTTTACGGCCATACCCATCCACCTCACCATGGACGGCATCTATTTCACGCGCGAGGCGGCGATCGTTTTGGTGTATGGCGGTATGATCCGTTGCTACCGCCCGGACGGAACCCAGTTGTCGTGGCATGGTGACAGTGCATCCATCGCAGACCTCACTGTGTGGCTGTTGCGTGGCGGATCCATGTTTGAGGGCTCGGTGCCTGTGCCGAATGTTACGTCCGTGGCCGTGTCACGCAGTGGACGGGTCGTGGTGCTGCAAAACGACAGTACGCTAGTAGCCTTGGAATAAACACAGTCCATGGTTTTGTCAAATGCTCAATCGTCCTCATCCGAATAAGAGCCTACGGGCTCTTCGTAGTGATTATCACAAGACCCCATCACCAGTTTGGTGGTGTGCTTGAACGGCAACACCAAAATGGTTTCGTTGCCCACGCAGCATTGGAAATGTTGAGTTTGGCAGCCTCCCAAGGTCACATTGGCGCTGGGACTCCACACGGTCAGAAAGCGAGGTCCAAAGGGATGCACGTTGCGGGGCGACGCCGGATCGGACAGTTTGACATTGATCCATTCGAGAATGCACGCTACCTCCGCCGTGGTGAACTTTTCTTTGGTGTACGTCAAGCCCGGGTGCTTCTCCTTCAGGGTGTGGATGCGACCTTCGGGAGTTTCCAAATGCACGCGTTGTTTGTAGCGTTTACGGTGATCTTCCACCTCAGGATCGTCGTCCAGCACCGACCGAACCATGTAGTTGGTCAACAACTCAACGTTTTCGCGACACAGTGGACACCGCTTCAGTTTTTTGGCGCATACACCACAAAACGTGTGCCCGCAGCGATTGGACATGGCGTCAAACGCCAGTTCCATGCACACTGGACATGACAAAGCCTGCAGCCGGTAAGGCAACAGTGGCTCGGGTGCCACCGCCGCCATGTAGGTTGTGAACGCGGTTTGAAGTTTGGTAACGCAGTTACGGAACATCAAAGGAGCCTTGCGTGTGTTTCAACATGGTGACACAGAATGGATGGTGCCGCTCAACCGACGCGAATCACGTTGCGCAGAACGTCGCAAGATCTTACGAAGGCCGTCACTCTTTCGTGGCCATGAGCGCCGCGTCCGAGTTTCCGTTCGTAAACGACCCACTGTACCAAGCCCTCATACGGGCGGAAAACGCCTATTATGTGTCGCAGGCTCCGTTGCGACACGACCGGTTCGTCCAGTTTTTGGAGGCACTCGGCACGTTCATCAACCGGGGTCAATTCCGACCGAAAATGTCGGACATTGCCCGTGAGTTCCTACAACGCAACCGAGGTACAGGCCGCCACACACGTTTCGTGGCGGCCACCTTTGAGTTGCCAGCCAACGGGTCTACCAAACTGATGTTTCGGGGCCAGGAGAGGCAATACCAACTGTGGATGTGTTTGGGAGACTGGACCCAAGCGCACACCCATGCACTGGCGCGCGGTTGCAACCTGGCCGATCCCGAGGATGTCGCACGCAACGAAGTACGTCTGGACCAAAGTGGGATCTTGACCCTGCACTTGGGCAACGGACGAGACGTGGCCAGCGAAATGGAAAAATTGAAGAACGTGGCACCGAAAGGCACAACGTTCCAGTTTTGAATACACCTGGTTTGTGTGACTTTGTTCCGTGTGTTGCCAGAAACAGAAATCACAGAAACTTTGGATGCACCCGCAAATCCAACCTTGCATGTGGCATTTTCCGATGCAAGCCTTGCGCACATGGGTCGGCGCCATAGGTGCAGTTGTGGCGTTCCTGTTCTATGTAGGCCTCGTGAGTTGGATGGCATGGAACCCGTTTGATTGTACACCAACTGATCCGGTAGCACCCCAAGTCAAGGTGCACTTTGTGAACCTCAAAACCATTGCCACTGCCGTTGCATCGAATTTGGCCCAATGTTTACCCAACACGCCTAACACATCGTCATCTTCCACCATTTCACTGTTTCGCGCCGACAAGATGCAATTTGTCAACGTCGACAAGTTTCGTCCCCAGTGGCGGCGACAAACCGATGTGGTTGAACATACGTGGAGGGCTTTGAACCATGAATTGGATGCCATCTCGGTGACGTGGTTTGCCGAGGGCTGGACCATGCATCGTGAGTGGGGAACGCCTTCAAAGATGATCCCAGTGGCATCGACCACCGATTGGTTCATGATGGCACAGCCCGAGCCCAACGTGTTACTCCATGAGTCCGAGTTGCGCGTAACGGCGAGGGTGGACCTGGCGCACGGCACGGCCGTAGTGAGTTTGATGCCGAAGGCGGAGATTTTGTTGCGCATCTTGCAAGATGCAATTTTGACGCACGTGGCAACAAAGAGCATCATTCGGGCTAGACCCATGTGCCGACACAACTGCCATGCCAACTCGGGATGGGTGCAAACCCCACTCATGAACGGCCAGTGGGTTGTGCGAGAAGAGCCACCGCAACAATGTTCCAACACCACCTTCGGCGAGCGGGTTGTGAGTGTGTTTTTCGGCGCTCCCATTGCCGTTCTCTCAGCCGCATCCCCGGTGTTGTACGCATATGCAGCGTCCAACTAACCCCATGGCACGCAAATGAATCATTTGCATTGCAACGTTACTCGTTCACAGCATGGCGGCACCAGGCGTGCGACATTGGTGTTGCCGCAGTAGAAGTCTGTCCGCATCCA
This sequence comes from uncultured Gammaproteobacteria bacterium, assembly GCA_964561915.1. GTDB lineage: Bacteria > Patescibacteriota > Microgenomatia > UBA1406 > GWC2-37-13 > CAZLQR01. The sequence continues at coordinate 4,509 of CAZLQR010000026.1, forward strand.
GATTGTAGGCTAACATGCCACCGACAAGGCCACTTTGGAGGCCACACCACCAAGAAACGCATCGCGACGCAATGGGCAATGCCAAGACCAAACCCGTGGTCACGGCGGAACGTCTGGAGGCCATCTTGAAGGAAGAAGCCCGTCAATGCCGCTGCAACAAGACCGAACGTATGGTGGAGGCGGAAGCCTGGGAGGACAAAGCCTTGCAAGCCGAACAACTGGACTGGGAACAATACAAGGCGCCGCTCGAAACGGTCCGTCAGTTCCATTCGTGCATGGCCCAATTGCGGGGTGATCTGCCAAAGCGGGCGGGGCTAGAGCCGGGCACGGCATCGTGCGTGCTGGGTCTCTTCTCCATTCAGCGGTTCAAATCTCTGGGCTACACGGTGACAGACGAACCGGGCGATTCCAACCGCATGCGGGTGAGTGTGGGTTGCCCAACCGGTGGCAAAACCCGCGGTCAAGTGCCACGCAACAACCCAATCCACGTCAAGGACAGCCACGACAACACCCCACTCCATGTCAAGGACTGCCACGACAATCCCTTGGACGCTTGTTTTCAAATCGAACCAGTGGATGGATCCCTACGTCATCCCTAACCCGCCGCGGATCAACTGTGGGTCCAACTAAACCAACACCGCATTCAGTAAAAACCTTCATTCCAAATCTCTCGATGTGCTGTCAGTGGCGACGCACTTTACAAACGTGTCTCCGTCTGGCGCCGGCGAAGTCCGGTAGCCCAGAGCGACAAACCGACGAAGTACATCGGGCGCCAACTCACACGTCACATGACGGTGGAGCCGGGGGCAGTTGCGCTCTGGGTGAAGTCGCTGGTTTTGGAGGGCGGACATGCAAGCATAAAACTGTTGCAACTGCATGGGAGTGGCCTTGACTTCCCACGCACGTTGCTCGAGGTGTTGCGAGCGCCGCAACAACTCGTTGGACGTTTCGAACGATGGCGTGCCACCCATGATGGCAGTGTGAGGTGTAAAAGTTTGTTGGCAAAGGTCACACCTCCGGTGCTACCACAGAGAGAGTTCCCAGAATTGCAGTCACGGTAACAAAAACATTCGACGATGCAACATTAAACGTGGTATGGCAGTACCGAGCGACCGATCCCACACCAACTTTGGCGTCACCTCCGTGTTGACGGCAGACCGGGCCACCTTGAAAAGCGCCAAAATCGGCACATTGACTGTGGCCGGCGGCAGTCCGGGTGATGTCCTGGTCAATGCCGGCGCCGGCCGGGCTGTATGGAGCGGCGCACCCTTGGACGTGGAAACGTGGAATGCCGGCGTAACTCCGGCCGGACTGGCCTGCGTGGGTGCAAAAATCTACGTGGCCAACAACAACAACTATGGCACCGTGGCTGGCCAGTTTGTGACTGTGTTGCACGTGGACACTGGAGGGTTTAGCCGCATTTACAACGATGCATGGGCACAGCCCTACACCGTGACCGCCGATCCCACGGGCACGCGGGTGTACGTCACCAACAGTGCCAGTCCCGTGAACGTGATGGAGTCCGGCACCGTCTTTGGCATTGACGTGGCCACTGACACTGTGGTGACCACGTGGCTCGGGTTTGACGGACCTTCCGGAGTGGCCATCACGCAAGATGGCGCGTGGGCCTACGTCAACAACTACGGCGCCGCGGGTGGTGTCGGCAGTGGCAGTGGCAACACAGTCTCTGTGGTGGATGTGGCCAGTGGCACCATTGCCACCGAGATCAAAGTGGACCAAGCGCCGGCGGCGGTGGTGCTTTCTGCCGACGACACCCGCCTGTACGTGGCAAACTACACTACGGGCCTGGAATTTGCCGGCACGGTCAATGTTGTCGACACGGCGACTCGCACCATCCTGGCCACTGTCACGGGGCTCTTCGGGCCCTTTGGCATTGTGCTCCACCCCAGCGGCAACTGGGCCTATGTCACCAACTTTGGCAGCAACAACTTTGATCCGTTTGGCACCACGGTGGCCGTCATCGACTTGCAAACGTTGGAGGTTGCGCATGAAGTAGACACAGGTGGCATTCAACCCTCGGGCCTTGACGTGTCCCCCGATGGCAAGTATCTGTACGTGTCCAACTACAACACGTTGTACCAACAGGGCAGTCCTACGTTCAGCGGGTTGACGGCCGGACAAGGCACAGTGACAGTCATTGACACAAGTACGCTGGAAGTGATCCCCGGTACAATTGCCGTGGGACAATCCCCGTCGTTCGTGAAAGTGGACCCAACAAATCAACGCGTGTACGTGTCCAACTACACTTCAAATACGGTCAGCGTATTCCGTGCCTTTTGAGGACGCGTCCGTGGATCTTCGTGCTCTATTTTGCACACCATGCACTGGCTTTGAGATGCGCCGTTCCTCTTGCCGCACACAGTGCACTTCCATTGGACTGCGCCCATGAGGCAAGTAACAACAGGCCACGCACCTTCAACAACGAAATCGTCATGGGGGATGTAAGCACAGACGATGTCCACGAGGGCCGTGGGCAGCCAAGGCGTTTGCCATTGCGTTGCCGCCAAAAACGCCTCGTCCGCCTCCCCGTCAAACACCGAGATGGCCGACGCATTCACGTGCATCACGCAACTACCTCGAAAAACACAACGGGTTCGTTCAATGTACTGACGCCTCCTCTCTCGCACGTGGCGGAGCATGCCTTCCGCACCGGGAACAACGATGCCACGATCCAGTTGACTGGCAACAAGTTGGAAGGAATACGCGGCCATGGATTGGGCCTATGGCCCTCGGTGTTTGTGAATCGCAGAAACGCCAAACGAGTAGTTGCAACTCTGCAAATTTCGGCCACGGAATCAGTGTCTGTGAACGACACGTCCATGAAACGCCTTGTTGCCTTCAGGTGGCCCACACGGCCAAGAAACCCACCCTTGAGAATGTTGGCATCGGCGTTGGAGTTTGCCACGCACAAGCACCGCAACCAGCGGCGCAAGGATGCCGCCCAAACACCGTACATCACCCACCCCATCGAAGTGAGAGACATCCTCCAAAACGCGGGAGTTTCGGACAGTGCCGTGTTGGCCGCGGCCCTGTTGCACGACACGGTGGAGGACACCGACACCACCCACGTGGAACTGGTAGACAAGTTTGGCGAGGTTGTGGCTGGGCTGGTGCAAGAATGCACGGACGACAAACGGCTGCCCAAGGCCACGCGCAAACAATTGCAAATCACAAACGCCGCTCAAGTGTCGCGCCCAGCACAGTTGATTAAGTTGGCCGACAAGATTTCCAATCTGCGTTCGTTGTGCCAGTCTCCACCGGTAGGCTGGTCAGACGCGCGCATCCGGGGCTACTTTAATTGGTCCTATTTGGTGTGTCGACCGAAATTGGGCCAGAATGAAATTCTGGATGCCGAAATCAAGAAACTGTGTGCCGAACAGGAGCGACTCCCAGAAGAGACTCTTCAACAGCGACTGCAGGAGTATCTTCAAGACATGTCTGCCGCAAAGTGAATGACACAGACTAAACACATCCTCTCCCCCATGTTTATGCATCATAGTACGGATCTTCGACGTTAATGTCTGACTGTTGATGACGCAATGACAATCGTGGCGTTTCGTTTTGTACCCAGGCATCTGCAACAAACCATTCGAGCGTACCGAAGGTTGCCACCCTTTGCGGCCCGGGTTGTGAGGGCTTGGCCCTTGGCGAAGGATTCGCCCATGCAGTCAAAATACATGGCCGCATCACCCAACACCAATCACCTGTTCATCACCGACTGCGATCGTGTGCTGGTCTACTCCGTTGACGGCACTGTGGTGCGCCAATGGGGATCGTGGGGGTCCTACCAGGGACGTTTCATGAACTGCCGTGGCATAGCCGTGACCGCCGCGGACGAGGTGGTAGTAGCCGACCGCAACAACCACCGGGTACAAGTGTTTCGCACCGATGGCACGTTTGTACGCATGTGGAGTTTGGAGTACTTCAAAAAGCCGCTGGGTGTGGCAGTAACGCCGTCCGGACGAGAAGTGTTGGTCACCGAAGAACATAACCATTGCGTGCAAGTATTTCGGCTGGCCGATGGCACATTCGTGCGTCGGTGGGGTGTACCGGGGTCGGAACCACGACAATTCAACATTCCTACCGACGTGTGCGTCACGGCGGCCGGAGAGGTAAGTTTGGCGTGACACACTGCGTACGGACTAACCGACGGGTTAGGTTGTAGTTTGCGACCACGGGAACCACCGCATCCAGGTGTTTTCACTGGACGGAGTATTGTTGCGCCAATGGGGTTCGATCCACGGCAACCGATTCGAGTATCCATGGAACGTAGCCGTGCGGGGCCACAAAATCTTGGTGGGAGACCGCGACAACCACCGCGTGCAGGTTTTTCGCCTCGACGGCAAACTGGTATGCCGGTTCGAATGCCCAGGTTCCGGAGACGGGAGTTTGAACGATGTAACCGGTCTAGCGGTACTGCGTACGGGTCACGTGGCGGTTCAACAAGGCCGCGGTGGCCAGGCTCGCGTGTGGGTGCTCGAGTAAAGCATTCAGTTTAATCATAAGCCACCAACTCTTGGAACTTTTGGGCAATCACACGGCCACACCGTGTCACCACCATGTGGGTGTTGATCGTGTAGTTGCGGGTTGTCGTGGTTGAACACATGGTCGGCACCGTGGCCAAAGCCGCCGAGGTGCCGCGAAGCGATTCAAACATTCGAGTGTAGATGCCGTGGCTGTCGGTTGGCTTCTCATACTGCAACGTTCCATCGGAAGCAAAACACCGCATCGTGTAATCATCAAAATCAACAATCACCTAGAACACGTGTGGACAACAAACACTGGCGTCGACTTACCTCGTCCCGCAGTGTCACGTACACTCTCCTGGGTATCGCCCGTTCCCACGGCACCAAATCGCACACGAAGGTGCCATCCGCCACCCGGAACATGGACACAGGTTGCGCTCCAGTTTTCAGCACCACCACCGCACCACCGTGGGTCAGAGCCAACGCCATGGGGCTCGTTAATGGCCCATACATCCCCCACGAGCGACAAAACGTGCCGTGTGTGGTGAACACTTGAATGCGATCGTTGCCGGCATCCGCCACCAACACCTCATCTTGGCGCGTCACCACCACACCCATGGGCCGATTCATTTGCCCCGGCGCATGGCCGTGCGATCCCCACCGGCGCAACGTTGTGCCATCCCGCGCGGAAAACACGTGCACACGGTCGTCTTCGCAGTCGGTGACAAAGATTTCGTCATCTTTGGACACGGCAAAGCCACCGATCATGCGAAGTGGCACACGTCTGCGCCAAGCCTCTTGATTGCGAAACGGCGGCCGCGTCCGGTATTGGTGTACACATTGTCGCAGGTGTTGTGGCACATTGGCTAAGGCTTGAACGACACTGCACATCTTTGTTTGAAAGAGTGTGTCCAACCCGCAAGGTGGCACACCTTGACGTCCGGGAACACAGAACCTCATGTCTTGACGGTCGCGTACGTGTGCCGGAAGAGAGAGAGACCTCGAAGCAGAATGCACCACGACCGCGCATACACGCGTCATAACATGTTCCACATTTTTTTGACGTGGACGCGATGCCGTTGACGCCCACGAGTGCACGCGTTCTCGTCGTGGGAGGTGTTATCTGTGCTGGCACACTGTGGTGTGTCAGGCCAACCAAAGACCAGGCTCCGGACGACTTCATACAGTTTGGCCAATACATGGTGGCCGTGTATGCCGTGACCTTGCCGGTGGCGTTTGGCTTGGCCGGCCCATCCACATCTCGAAGCGACACATTGGCCATGCATGCGGGCATCGTCGGCCTAACTGCACCGGTGCAACTGGTCGCCTTCGCGGGTGTCTACTTCTTTGTGGAATTTTGCAAGTTCGTTGCCGGGTTTGGCAAATAAACAAGGCTTGTGATGGACTGGGGCGTTTGTAATTTTAATCCAAGGCCACCAACTCGCCCGCGCCGACACCGATGACACGGCCGCACGGAACAACCGCCAGAGCCGTCAGTGAGGCACACGTTGTGCTGCGGACACCGCGCAGCACCTCCAACACTTTGGCCGACGTGGACGCGTAGGCATCGGGACGTTCCGTTGTGGAATGCTTGGGCCAGACCCACTCGAGTCGCCCATCCAGGCCCCAACTTTGTAGCCCATCCGACAGAACCAAAATCATGCCCGTCCGTTGCGGTGTGGCGTGCAACGCCAATATGAGCCGGTTGCAACCCAACAGTTGCCGAAGGAACGCGCCGTCCGACAGGCGAAACACAAACACGCAGTCGAATCCGTCCGTGACTGCCAGGGCGTCTTCACCCACCACGGCAAGGTCCACCGGGAATTTGTAGCCTCCAAACGGTTGCCACGCGCGTACGAAGCGGCCGTCGGGGTCAAACACTTGCACACGGTTGTTGTAGCGGTCGGCCACCACGACTTGGTCCGCATCCGTTACTGCAATCCCCGCGGGGTAACAAAACTGGCCCGGTGCACCGCCGTATGTACCCCAGTGACGCAACCACGTTCCGGTGGCCGAGAACACGTGCACGCCGTGCGTGTCCCACTCGGTGACAAAGATTTCGCCGCGCCGCGAGACAGCCAAACCCGAGACCTTGGCCAACAGGGGCAACCGAACCCGCCAGGCCACGTGGTCGCGAAACAAAGCCCATGGGCAGTACTGACGGATGTGCCAGATCAAATGCGGGGGCACCGCACGCAAGGCCCGGGCACAGACCTTGGCAGAGGTTGCGGCACGCATCAAGAGTGTAACGTTTTTTGTTGTTCTGGCCGCACGGAACGATCCGATCCATTTTGATGCTTGACACGATGGAACGGCAACGACGCAACACCACCAGAAATGCGTGATTGACTTGTTCTTCGTGTAACTCTCGCGTGTTGCGCAGAACGGTTACGTCGGTTACGTTCGTTACGTTGGCGCGCCAATCAAACGAGGATATGTCGCCGTTACATGCGCACAAATTCATCGTTCGATCCCTATGGAGGAGACCAAAACGTGCGAGGCGAAGGCGGAGACATTGACCGCACCGCCCTTCGTGGCGGCGCGTGCCTTTCGGCGGGTGGCGCGGCACTTGCACGGCGCGATCTGTGCCTTTCGCGACTGGTCACCCTTGCGCGGAACGCGGGTGGCCACGTGGCCTATACAAAAGTCTACCGTGTGCATGGCGGTAACACCAACCAACCTAGTGGTGGTGTGCGACAACAACAACCATTGTGTAGACGTGTTTTCGGCTGACGGCACACTCATATTTGCGTTGGGTTCGCGGAATTGCCCAGGCACCGGCGTTGGACGGTTTAAATACCCGTACGGCGTCGCGGTGACGAAGGAAGGCGACATCGTCGTTGCGGACTCGGGCAACCACCGCATACAAGTGTTCCGCGCGGATGGTGCCTTTGTACGGATGTGGGGCTCGGAAGGCGCGGGCAACGGCCAGTTCAACTGGCCGCGGAGCGTGGCGGTGACGCCGTCCGGAGCCGAGGTGATCGTGCTCGACGATGAGGTCGTACCCGACGAGGATGGGTACAATCACAGCAGTCGTCGCGGCAGTCGTCGCGTCCAAGTGTTTCGGCTGTCCGACGGCGCGTTTTTGAGGAAATGGAAGGGTCCGGATGTTGTTACATTGATGGCCATTCCCCCCGGAGGAGATGTGTGTGTTACGGCGGCCAACGAAGTGCGTGGCTGTGTGTTGCGTCTCTATGGGACGTGGTTCTGACCATGTGCAGGTGTTCATCGTTGGCGGGCGTGATTTTTGCATGCATGCGTATTCCCTCGACGGAACGCCGTTGCGCAAGTGGAAGTTGTACTCGGACGACAAAGTTGATCAAATCAACAAAGCAATCATTCACTATGCGGTGGCGGCACGCGGCAACGAGGTGGTGGTCACTGACCATCACGACCGTGACGTGCGAGTGTTCGGCTCCGACGGCACACTCACTAAAATGTGGGATGTCGCCATGTTGGGAGTGCCAGATGCGGTGACGGTGACACTCGCTGGTCATGTGGCGGTCAGCATTGTTTCGACGCGTTGGCCATACACGTACACGTCGTCTGTGCACGTGTTTGAATGAAGTGTAAGAGTTCTACCACGTTGACTGAGTTTGTTCATTCAAACGCCATCAGTCGACAGTTGAATTTGGCCCAGTCATTGTCCACGTCATCGTCAACCACTATCAAACGGCCGTTGCGTGACACACTGGAGGCATGCACATTGCACAATGCCGATGACTTGGCCACGCCAAACGATGCCGCCAACTCGAATGTAGTGCTCACACAATCACGTGCCACGCGGATGTGCGTGCCATGCAAAAACACGGTGGCGTGGCCACGCTCAATCACGTCCATGCACCACGTGTGTTCGAACCGCATCGAGTGGCGCATTACGGTTTGGATCCGATTGATCCGAAAGGGTCGGGTGGAACTAACCACTTGGTAACGGGTGATGATCGATCCCTTGTCGTGCACACACACTAGGATGCCCTTCGCAAACACATGCAGACTGGTAACACTGGGCCACGTCCAATTCAGAGGAAACCCACCGGGAGGTCGTTCCAGTTTGAAACGATCGAGCATCCGTCCAGTCTTGACACAACACACAAACACCCATTCGCAATGATGTGCCACAAAAACCCAGCCCCGGTCATTCACCGCCACGGCTTGTGGAAACTTGAACGTGGCTTGCAACTGGCGCACAAATGTGCCGTCGGTGCGAAACACTTGCACCCGGTCGTTGTTGTAATCCGCCACCACCACCTCGTCGTGCTTGGTTACGGCGATGCCACGGGGGTGGTTCAGTTGTCCCGGCGCAGGCCCGAACGACCCCCACTGGCGCAAACGCGTGCCGTCCAAAGCATACACCTCAACGATGCCAAGGCTACATATGGTAACAAACACCTCATTGTCTCGGGAGACCGCCACGCCACCGACGTTCCTTATCGGCAACGACCAAACCAAGCGTCCACGAAACGGAGGAAGCGTACAGTACCCGCGGATGGCATCCACGAGGTGGGAGGGAACAGTTTCAAAGGCACTGATGTGCCGACTCATGGTGTTTTGGAAGGGTGTCATTCGATCACCGTGTTGCATAGTCTCACGCAGATTTATCATGTTTTTTATTGGCACACCCGGGCAACACTCACGTGTTCCGGTTGCCACACTCTCAGCCGTATGTTTGTTCTTGTAACACGGCAGTGGTGGTGTACACGTGTCTTTCAGAAGCAGGTTGGTTGGAACAAAAAAAAATGACACGGACATGAAAGCGGCCATGTCCTTTGGACTCACCCCTCAACGTTCGGATTTGAGTTTGGTCAATCTGCGATCCAGTTCGACTGTGACCACTTCCAGATCTGTGTGCGACGTACTCGATGCGGGCACGGTTGTGGCCGGATCGATCAACGGCGTCACGGAAGTCATGCCTGATGTCATCCTTGCCGAGGGAGATTTGGTGGTCGGCAGCGCCGCGGGACAACCCAGCCGATTGCCTGTTGGCCCCGCTGACACAGTTTTGGTTGGCAATGGAGTCACTGTGGTCTGGGGCGCAGTGCCTACACCCATCACGACAGAAGGGGACCTCATCGTGGGCAACGTCACTGGCGAACCGGTTCGTCTGGCTTTGGGTGCGGACGGTACGGTGCTGACATCCAACGGCACTACGGCGTCTTGGGTCGCACCCGCCGCCAAAACCGGGTTGGTGGTTCAGTTCACCAACGTCGTGCGCCAAAGTTTCCAAACGCGCTTGGGATCCTCGAGTTACACTGGCGAGGGAGGCAACTACACGGTAACCACACTGATTGCCAACGCAGACTATGTTGTTCCAGTGACTGGTGATCCGTGGTCGTTCTGGCGTGTCCTCCAGGGCGGAAATTACGTGGTGGAATTTTCAGCCGCAGTCACGCTCAACAACGTGAACAATCTTGAGGTGATTTTTGTGACCAGCACGGGAGCAGACAATCCTTTCCTGGTTGGCGTCCCCACGAGCATAGGCATGTTGGGAGCGGCCGTAACGGCTTTGTACACGGGACCACTGGCAGCACGTTATTTTTTCACGTTTGCGGCCAACGCCAACATTGGTGTGCGCATCGACGGCGACGTCGGCACAGATGTCTGGCCCACTGGTGCTTGGGTCAGTGTCACTCCCTTGTTTTGAAAGGATGGATGACCACGATTTCACACCAAGCATTCATTCGTGAACAACGTGACTACATGCATTCAAAACAAACGGGCCACGGGTGGTGGGCCACACACAACCCCACGCGCACCGTAGAGCCCACGCCTA
>CAZLQR010000027.1:0-11423 GCA_964561915.1 uncultured Gammaproteobacteria bacterium
AGGAGATCGCCATGCGCATCCGAATTGGAGACGTGGCGAACCCGGCCAGCATTGATCATGCCGACCTGGGCGCGCTGGAAAGCGACGACCACTTGCAGTATCACACCGACGCCCGCGCCGAAACGTGGCTGGAAACCCTGCTGGGGGCCGCCCCGGCCACCTGGGGCGCCACCCTGTTCGCGCCGCTCTATGCCGCGCCGCTGAAAACGGCCACGGTCACCGTGTCCAGTGCGGAACTGCTGGCGTTGAACGCCTCGCCCAAGACCTTAATCGCCGCCCCGGCGGCAGGCAAAGCGTTGATCCTGGTCGCGGCGGAATTGTGGCTGGACTTCGCGACTACCAAATACGACGGCATCGCGGCGGGCGAAGACCTGACCATCCGGTACACCGATGGATCGGGCGCGCTGCTGGCGACCATCGAAACCGATCCGTTTCTGGCCGCCGAGGCCGATGCCTTTCGGTACGTGGAGCCGACCACGACGGCGGCGATCACCCCAGTCGCCGAAGCGCCGCTGGTGCTGCACTTGAGTACCGGAGAAATCGCCACCGGCGACAGTCCGCTCAAGCTGCGCCTGCTCTACCGTGAACTCACGCTGACCTGGTAGCCCGCATGAATCCGGCGATCTACCAGCACTGGAAGCGCCAGCAAACCGAGCGGCTGCGGCGGGAACGGCTGATCGCCGCCCGCCGGGCCGCCATCGCGGCGCCGCCCCTCGTTCTCGAATCTGAACCCGCGCCGCCCAAAAAGCGCCGCCCGGAGTAAACCGTCATGGCCGTTGCTGTTGCCTCCAAATCTCTCTATTTGAATTGCGCCATCAAGTTTGGCTTCTGGTCGGGCGATACCGCCCCGACGCAGTTTTATGACCCGGTGAACTGGACCAAGCTGGAACTCCAGAGCCAAGTCCAGGAATCCGACGACCTGCTGTCCAACATGGAGGGTTCGGCGGGCGAACTGCTCGCCAGCGTCAACAAGACCACGGAAGCCGGCTCGTTGTCGGCGGAAGCGGATTACATGCCGCCGCAATTGTTCTCGGTGTTGCTCGGCGCCACTTTGACCGAGGTGACGCAGGCCGCCGAAACGGTCACTGATGACCCCATCACCGCCGCCGTGGGCCTGTGGGTACCGCTGGCGCACAAGTACATCGCGCCGCACGGGACCGGGACTGAGATTGTGGCCAAGACCGCCGCCGACGCCACTATTACCAGCGATCATTACACCGTAGACACGGTGAACGGGCTGTTCAAGGCGCTGGATTCGACCGGCGCGACCGTGACCAAGGTCAGTTACAAAACCACCACGCGCAGTATTGAAAACTACGCCGCCGGTAAGGCCGTCAGCAACTACGTGATGTTGATCGGGAGCGCGACCGAGAAGGTGAGCGGCAAGCGCGGACGGATCGTAGTTTACAAGGTCAACCTGGCCGGCTCGGCGGCGTTCGATCCGGTGACCGGCACCTATATCAAGGGCCAGTTCAGCGGCAAGATGCTCACCCCGGCGCTCGGTATCAGCCCAGCGCCCACCTCGCCCTGGGTGTTCCAGCTCTCCGACCTCGCGGCGTAACCCATGGCCATCACGCTCAACGAGGTCCCTATCCCTCAAGGATGTCGCTGGGCGGATGAATTTGACTGGTCGCCCCTCACGCAGGCGACCCAGTACAGCCTGACCGGCGCGCTGATCATCGAGCAGGCCGAAAAGCAGGCCGGTCGCCCCATCACCCTGGAGGGGGGCAGGGAATTCGCCTGGCTCACCCGGACCGAAGTCGCCGCCCTCAAGGCGCTGCTCGATGCCGGGGAAGAAATGACCCTGACCCTGCACGACAACCGCACCTTTACCGTCCTGCCGGCGGGTGACGAACCGCTCACCGTCCGCGCCCTCCCCGTCGTGAAAGACTCTGGCCCCGCCAATCCCTCCAGCGGCGCGCGCTACATCCTGGAAACCCTCAAGCTGATCGAGGTCTAGCCGCATGGCCGACCGTAATTTGGAACTGGCTCTTCGCATCAAGGCACTGGTGGAGGGCGCGGAATCGGTCGAAGCCCTGAGCGACGACCTGGCCGCGCTGGCCCAGGAAGCCAAGCGCGCGGAAGCGCCTGCCGGGGCGCTGGGCGAGCAACTGGCCGAACTCAGCCAAGACGCCCAGCGGGCCGAAACGCCGGTGGCGGCGCTGGAGGACCACCTCAAGGCGGTAGGCCAAAGCGCCAAAGCCGCCGCCGCGCCTCTGGATGGGGCGCAGCAAAGCGTTGATGATCTGGGCCGGGCCACCCGCGCCACCCCGGCCCCGCTCCAGCAGATGAAGGGTGATCTGCGGCAACTGGCGCAGGCGGCGCAAGAGGCCGAAACGCCGCTGATCGAAGCCAGCGACGGCATCGAGCACGCCGGCCAGTCGGCGAAAACGTCGGGGAGCGCCATCGGCAACCTGGGCGGTGCGTTTCAGGCCCTGGCCGGCGCTCTGGTCGTTCAGCAGTTCGTCGAGGCGAACAAAAACGCCGAAGCCTTGCGCAACACCCTGACCGCGCTGACCGGCTCCAGCCAGAAAAGCGCCGAAGAAGTCCAGTGGCTCACCGAAACCGCCAACCGGCTCGGCGTAGAGTTGGGCGCGGCGTCCAAGGCGTATGTCGGGTTAGCCGCCGCTTCCAAAGGCACGCAACTGGAGGGGAAGGCGACCCGCGACATCTTTGAAGCCGTCATCGGCGCCATGGCGACGCTGGGCAAGAGCAGCGCGGACGCGCAAAACGCGCTGACCGCCGTGGCGCAAATGATGGGCAAGGGCGTCGTGCAAGCCGAAGAACTGCGCGGGCAGTTGGAAGAAGCCTTGCCGGGCGCCACCCAAGCCCTGGCCCGCGCCCTGAATATGACTGTCGCCGACCTGGACAAGCTCGCCACCACTGGGGGGATTGTATCCAGCGACGTGTTGCCCGCGCTGGCCGCCGAACTGAAGAAAACCTACAACGTGGGCGGCGACGGCGCTACCACGCTGACGGCGCAACTGGCCCGGCTGCAAAATGCCCTCACCGCCGTGTTCACCCAGATCGGCGAAAGCGGCGGGCTGACGGCCTTCAAAGAACTGGCGATTGGCGCGGCGGTAGGAGTAACTACCCTGCACGGCGCGCTGCAAATGATCGGAACGGCGCTGGGCGCGTTGGCGGGCGCGCTGGTCAGTCTGGATTTCAGCCAGTTCAACGCCACCATGGAGGAGGCCAATCAAAAAGTCCGCGCCCAAGTGGCGGCGGTCGCTCAGTATTCCGACATCATCGGCCCCGCCTTCAACCAGGCCGACGCCGCCGCGACGGGGCACGCCAAGGCGCTCGAGGGCGTCACCACGGCCGGGCAAAAGGCCGCCGACCAAAGCACCGCCACTGCCGGCACGCTGACCAAGCTGCAATTCGCCCACCAGAAGGCCAGCGAAGCCGCTGAACTCCAGAAGACCCAACTCGACAATCTGGCCAACGCGACTACGGCCTTCGGTCAGATCAGCCAGACCGCCGCTGAGCAAACCGGTGATTACGTCCGGCAACTGCAACTGGCCGTAACCGTCGCCGCCCAAGATGAAAAACTGAAGTGGCAACAAGCCGCCGCCGCGTCCCGGTTGGCGGCGGATGCGCAAAGCTACTATGAGGCCTTGAAGCAGCAAGCCGGGGTCATGCCGAACGTGATCGAGGCCGCGCAAAAAGACGCCATCGCCAAGCAGGCCGAAGCGGACGCGGCGCTGGCCGCTGCCACCGCTGCGGGCCAACAGGCCGCCGCCGTCAAGGCCGCCAGTGAGGTGATCCTGGCGCAAATCGAACAACAAGGACTGAGCGCCGAGGAAGCCAGATCCAAGGCGGCGGGACTCCGCGCCGAGTACGAAGCCATGCGAGCCAGCGGCGCCCCGTTGTCCGAATTGGCCGCCAAGATGAACGAGGTGGTGCTGGCCGAAGAGGCCGCCCGCAACGCCGCCAAGGGCTACCGCGAAGAGCGGGCCATGACCGCCGCTACGGTGGCGCAGTACAAGCAAAAACTGGATGAAGCCAAGGCCAGCGGCGAAGGCGTGACCGACGCCCAACTGAAGTACAACGCCGCGCTGAAGCTGTACGAAACCCAACTGGGCACGGTCCTCACGCAACTCGAACGCAAAAACCAGATTCAGGATCAGGGCCGGTCTGCCGACATCGCCGCCGTGAAAGCGGCATCGGACTTGGCGCGGGCGCGGGGCAACGAAGCGGAAGCGACGCGGCTGCAAGTCCAGGCGGCGGAGATGGCGGTCCGTCAGGCGCAAGCCAACGTGGAGGCCCGTCGCGCTGAATTGGTCGTCATGAAGGAGCTGCGAGACGCGGAGGAGCAAAAGGCGCTCAGCGATAAGGTGTTGACTCAGGAAGAGCAGGCCTACATCGCTACCCTGGACGCCGGGATCGCCTCCAAGAAGGTCGACATCAAAGCTACGGAAGCCAGTGTCGAGGCCGCCCGTGCCCAAGTCGCTGCAATCCGACAATCCGCCGCCGAGCAGGAGGCCGCCGCCGAAGCGGCCCGTGAAAAAGCCGAAGCGGACAAAGAGGCCGCCGAGGCCGCCAAGGAGGCCGCCGAAGCAGATCGGCAACGCGCCGGCGCGGGTAAGTTCGTCTCCAACGCGCTGAGCGAGGCCAACCAGGCTATCCAAAATTTAGGCGGCAATACCGAGCGGCTGATGGAGGTGTTTGCCGAATCACAACGTGTAGCCATGAGCGGGTTTTCCGGGATCACAGAAGGGTTCGCGGGCTGGTCTCGTCGCTTGCAGCTCGCAGTAGACGGGGTGAAAAGCTCATTTCACGGCCAGAAGGACTCATTAGAAAGCCTGATCGATCGGTACGAAGGCTTTGCGGACGGAACGATGTCCGCCAGCGAGGCCCAGATTCACCTGGGTGAATCCGCGTACAACGCGCTAAATGGTTTTAGCCTGCTCAACGAGCAAGACCTGTCCCGGTTGCGTTCGGCGATTGATTCGGCCAACGCCAAGCTGCGCCAGATGAAGGAAGAAACGCAGGACGCACGGATGGAACTGCAAGCCCTGAATGCCGAGCTACTGGAAGAGAAGGGCATGGACGTCCAGGCCGAGCGGTTGCGGGCCAAGATTGATTATCAGGAGCGGCTGGCCGACATCGAGAAGCGCCGCCGTGAAGCGGAACTGTCCGGCAACGACGCGCTGGTGAGCCTCCTGAATCAGCAGGCCGCGACCTTGCGCGCGATTTACAGCGCCAAGCTCGCCAACATCGCCGCCGACAAAGAGGCCGAAACCGCCGGCGATAAGACCGCTGCCGGCTGGGAGCGCGCCGAAAAGGCCATTCGTGGCGTCGGCGAGGCGCTGAAGGAAGCACGGGGCGCGGCGCTCGGCGTCGCAGAAACCGACCTTTCGGGGCTGAACACTCAAATGAACAATCTGGCGACCGGCGCGGAATGGCTACGGAGTGTCCTGTAATGGCCGCCACGATCACGGAAGGACTCAACGGCATCGCCCAGTCTGATCTGTCCGGGCTGCAAAAACGGATCGAGGCGCTGCGCGCCGAGGCTGAGAAGCAACTGAAACTGCGGGCCGAAGCCCTGGCCCGGATGTCGGCGGAAGACGTGCTCGCCGCCCTGGAAACCGCCCAACGGAGCGCCGCGTAATGGCCCTGAACAGCAGTCACATCCAATTCCTCAAATCCGCTCGACTCACCGATCAGGTGGACGGTGGCGGCCAGATCACCGCGACGCCGTTGCCGGATAACGTCAGCAACAACCTGTTTCCGGGCGTCTCCAACCTGGATGCCGTCAACGGTCGGGTCAGCGCCCGGCTGCTCTATCTGGCCATCGTCTCCCCGGACACCCTGTGGTATTACGGCGCCGGCGTCTACCTGAGTGCCCCCCCGGAGAACAGCTCCATCTCCGCGCTGCTGGCCCGCGCCTCGGCGTTCGGCGAAGAGCGCGCCGATTTGATCACCCGGGTCGAGTCCTACCTGACCCAGGGACCCGTCACCTTAATGACGTTCTACGGCAACGCGGTCATCGGCCAACGCGCGGTGCGCGCGTATCAGGGGGTGAACGCGCCGCGGCCGGAAACCGGCGAAACCTATCTGATCAGTCAGGAAAAATCGGGCTATCCCGCCGTCGCGCAATACGTGCGGCTGACGGACGTGGAGTTTGTCGATCTGGAGTTCGAGGATACCCAGGGCGTGTTTACCCGACGCCTGTTGACCCTCTATCTGGCGGAACCGTTACGCTACGATTTTGCCGGGGTGGAATACCCGGCCCGCCTGGTGTCCACGACGGCGCCGACGCGGATTCGCTACACCACGGTGGCCGACGCCGCCCGCTATTACGGGCTGTTACCGCTGGCCGCCGAAGCCGCCGCCGGGCAGGCGCAGGTCTCTCTGACGCGCCTCCAGGAATCGCTGGTGCCCTCGACCCAGACCGAAACCGCCCAGGCCGATCTGCCCGCCCAGGCGTTGCCGCAACAGCTTTTCCCCTGCGGCAATGTCCTGACGCTGGTGAGCACCGTCACCGCCACCACGCTGTATCTGGGAATGGCCGTCACGCCGGGCTCAGTCAGCGTCACCGGCACGCAGACCTACACCGATACCGGCACGGGAACGCTGGTGCGCGCCGACGAGGTCACGGCCGAGATTGATTACGCGGAAGGGCTGATCGTCTTTCCGGCGAGCGGAACCTGGACCGTCACGGCGCAACCGGCCGCGCCGCTCATCGGCCCGGCCTATACCGTCGCCTTGCCGATCACGACCCAGACCCGCGCCCTGGTCTATGTGACGACGCTCACGCCCATTCCGGCGCCGGGCACGCTGGTGGTGGATTATCTGGCCCTGGGCAAATGGTATCGGCTCACCGACCGCGGCGATGGCGTCCTCGCCGGCGCGAGTTCCGCCCACGGTTCGGGCACCCTGGATTTCGGCACCGGCACCGCGCAACTGTCGTTGCAGACCCTGCCAGACACCAACACCGCGCTCCTGTTCGCCTATGCCCTGCCTCTGGCGGCGGAGCGCCGCGACGGCGAGGTAAGTATCCCCGCGCCCAGCCTGACCGTCTCCCTGGAACACGCCGTCGAACCGGCCACCCTGACCGTCTCCTGGCCATCCGGGGGCCTGACGAAGACCGCGACGGCGAGCGCCCAGGGGGTGCTCAGCGGCGACGCCACCGGCATGATTGGCCATGAAACCAAAACCCTGGTGGTGACGCCGGCAACGGCCGCCTTCCCGGACGCCGGCAGCGTCTTCACCGTCGATTACGACCGGCGCGTCACCTACTCCGGCACGCTCGCCGCCATCGCCCCCACCGGCCGCAGCTATACCCTGCAACTGCCGGAGGGAACCTATCCCCTGACGCCGGGCAGTGTGCGGCTCACCGTGACCCTAACCCGCTATGTGGGCACCATCGCCAGTCTGGGCACGGCGAGCGAATCCTTTACCCTGGACGATGATGGCGCGGGGGCGATGACCGGCGAGCCGCTGGCGGTCGGCAGCGCGGTCAACTACACCACTGGGGAGGTGATCCTGATCCTGGCCGACACGGTGACCCGTCCTTACGTCGGGTGGTGGCATATGGCCCTGACCTGGAATCCCACGGGCGAGGTGCCGCTGCTGGCGAATACCTACGCCTTCGGCTATCAGGTGCGCAAGGCCGCCGACGGCGTGGCGACCGTGCAGGAACTCATCGCCGCCCCCGCGCTCACCGTGGACCTGACCCCGACGACCCTGGACGTGATTTTGCCGGGCAGCGTGCGGTTCCTGCTGGGCGGGCAGGTGCATGTGGATCGGCTGGGCACGCTCTACCGCGCGCCCTCGGCCACTACCGGCAGCGGGACGCCCGTTGGCAGCGTCAATTACACCACCGGACAAGCGACGCTCACCGATTGGCGCGCCCTGTCCAGCCTCGCCCTGACGGTGCAGGCCCTGGCGACGGTGCGCGGGGCGTGGAGCACGATTCAGGTCTGCGGGCGGGTGAGCGGCGCGCCGGTGCGGCCGGGCAGTTTCCAGTTGCGCGCCACCACCGCCCTGGGCGTGGCGATCAGCGCCACCGCCGACTCTGCCGGGTCGTTTGAAACCGACGCCATGATCGGGAGCATCGACTGGCAAACCGGCATCTACCAGGCGCGGTTTGGCGAGCGAGTGTTGGATGCCGACCTGACCCCGGAACAGAAAGCCGAATCCTGGTATGACGCGGACCTGATCGATGCGGACGGGAAGGTGCTGGTGCCGGCGCCGGTCATTCCCACCTCGCTGGTCTATAACGCCGTGGTCTATACCTATGCGCCGGTTGATTCGACGCTGATCGGCGTGGATACCGCCCGCCTGCCCGCCGATGGCCGCGTACAGGTCATTCAGCCCGGCGATACGGCCATCCTGCATCATACCGCCAACCTGACCCTGCCCGCCCCGCTGAGCGCCGGGCAACAGGTTGATTGCCAGCGTGGCCACCTCAGCCAGGTGATCCTGCTCGACACCGCCGGAACCCAGGTCGCGACGACGAAATACAGCGTCAATTTGACCACGGGGATCATCACGATGGCGAATCCCCTGGACTTGTCGGCCTATATCCAGCCGCTCACCGCCCAGCACACGCTGCGCGAGATGGCGCGCGTCGTGGACGTCGAGATTTCCGGGGCGGTGCGCCTGGCGCGCGCGCTGACCAAAACCTTTCCGGTCGGCAGTTATTTATCCACCCTGCTGACGGCCGGCGACCGCTATGCGCGCTATGCCGACCTGCGGGTGATCGCCAGTTGGCAGGGTGATTTCACCACCGACGGCGCTCTGGCCACTGTGGATTACAACGAGGTCGATTATCCGCTGCAGGTCACCAACGAGGGGTGCATTGAGGAAGACTGGGCCATCGTGTTTGAAACGGCCAACACGGTGAAAGTCATCGGCGCGCGCGTCGGGCAGATCGCGTCCGGCCTGAGCATCACCGGCACGATTGCCCCCACCAGCACACTCACCGGACTGGCCTATTTCAGCATCGACCCGGACGGCTGGGGCCAGGGCTACGCCTACGGCAACGCTTTACGCTTCGCCACCGTCGCCGCCAGTTTCCCCCACTGGCATATCCGCTGTACGCAACCGCATGACTGGGACGGGAGCGGCGATGTCTACGCCTTCCAATCCCTCGGAGAAGTGGACCCATGACCGACACCACGGTGCGGTACTACGATTCGACGATGACCGGCGCGCCGAACACCGTCAATAACGCCGCCGGCGGGCTGCTCAGCGTCCTGAACGCCTGCCTGGATACCGGCTTTAACAGCGTCACCCTGACCAGCCTGGCGGTCAGCAGCCACGTGGCGACGGCCACCAAAGCAAACCACGGCTTTGCCGCGCTGACCGATGGGACGATCCGCGTCTACCCGGTGATCCGCATCAGCGGAGCCACGCCCGCCGAGCTGAATGGCGACTGGCGCCTGGCCAGTATTCCAGACGCCGATACCTTCACCTTCGCCACTCCCGGGATCAGCGACCAGACCGCCTCCGGCACGATCACCGCCAAACGCGCGCCGCTGTGGAGCACCGCCACGACGTCCTGTGTCGCCCATACCGGCACGAACAAGGCGGCCTATCAGCGCGTGGACCCGCTGGCCACCGCCATGGTGCTGCGGGTGGACGACACCACGACGACCTACGCCACGGTCAAGGGCTATGAGGCCATGACCGACGTCGACACCGGCAGCGGGGCCTGGCCCTCGGCGGCGCGCTATCTGTACAAAGCCGCCAACAGCACGCCGGTGAGCTGGGCGGTGATCGGCGATGCGTGCGCCGTCTATGTCTGGACGAACTCCGGCAACTACTGGGCCGAAAGCCTGTTCTTCGGCGATGCCCTGTCCTACAAAGCGGGCGATGCCTATCACGCCCTGCTGATCGCCGCAACGGCGTCGTCGGCCTACGGCGCCAGAATACGGGATCTGGGATCGGTCACCGGCGCGGACTGGTGCCGCAATCTGGCGCAAGCGGCGACCGTGGGCGCGGCGCGGTATTCACATGCCAAAAGCGGCAGTTATCTGGGGTATGCGGGTAACGCCTGGCCGGCCGCCGCCGATTCGGGGTTCCACGCCTGGCCGGTCGAGGTCTGGGACGGCACGACGGCGGCGCGCGGCCTGATGCCGGGACTGTGGAATCCGCTGCACGCCGGCCAGCCGCCTCACGGAACGCTGATTGACGCCATTCCGCAGCTCCCCGGGCGGGTGCTCCAGGTCCGCCAGGAGTATGACACCTACTCCCGGCTAGCCCTCGACCTGATCGGCCCCTGGAGGTAGCTCATGGCCGGGCGCGTGATGAATACCGGTTTACGGCGCAATATGCTCTTCGGCGGCCACGGACGTTTGACGGGCGAGGTGGTGCGCGCTCGGGTGAGCGGCGATCCGGCCGGCAGCGGCGATCTGTTTCTGGAGCGCCAGCGGGTGTTGCTGATGGCCTTGCCAGAAAAGATCATCATGGCGGAACAGATCACCGATCGTGCCGGGGCAGTGACCTTCGATTATGTGCGGGAAGGGCATGAATTCGCCGCCTTCATCCCGGCCGTGCCCTTGCCGGATGCCTCGTATGTGATCGGCGACTGGTGGGACCGGCTGTTTCCGAGTCCGATGCCATGACCGCTACCCGGCAATCCAATCTGGCCGTCAACGCCCTGGCCGACGCGCTGGGCGTCCTGTTGACCGGCGGCGCGCTGCAATTCCTGACCGGCGACCCGCCGGCGCAACCCGATGACGCCAGCGCGGAATCCGTGTTGGCACAGGTGGATTTCGGCAGTTTTGCCCCGGCGGAAGACGGGCTGATCGAATACCCGTTTACCAGCGTCGCCGTGCAGGCCGATGGGACGGTCGGCTGGTGGCGCGCCCTGGATGCCGACGCCGCCCCGCTGCTGGATGGGCCGGTATACGCCACGGAAGACCCGCCCGTGGTCGGCGGGATCGAGGTGTCCAGCCTGACCCTGAGCGACGGGCAGGTGTTGACCGGGACGTTCCGGTATCAAGCGCCGAAAGCCGCCGCCTAAATGACCGACTTTACCCTGCGCCCGGCGGCCCGGACTCCGGGCGCGGGGCGGGATTTTCGCCTGGTTCCGGGATATACCGGGGCGGCAGCGGAGATAGCGGTCGGCGGCGGCGCGGTCGCTCCGGTCGGCCGCGCCAGCGGGCTGATTCAGGTCAGCACCACGCAGATCATCGGCGGCGGCGCGGTCGCTCCGGTCGGCCGCGCCCTGGGGGCAGTGGCGATTCACCGCTTCATCGCCGTTCAGGCGCGTGCCCCCTGGACGGGGCTGGCGACGCACGCGCCCGTGCGGCGGGTGAACTGGCCCAGTTTGCCCTCCATTCAGGCGGTGCGCCGGGCGGTCTGGGGCGGCCTGGCCCCCTTATCGGCGTCGCGGCGCGCCCACTGGCCCGGCTTGCCCTCCATTCAGGCGGTGCGCCGGGCGGTCTGGGGCGGCCTGGCCCCCTTAT
>CAZLQR010000027.1:11523-14745 GCA_964561915.1 uncultured Gammaproteobacteria bacterium
CGGCGTCGCGGTGGGCGCACTGGCCCGGTCTCCCCTCGATTCAGGCGGTGCGCCGGGTGGTCTGGAGCGCGGTGCAGTCCCGGCCTTCGGCGCCGGTGCGGGCGGTCTGGCCCGCGCTCGGGACGGTCTGGCGATGGGTGCGCGCCCGCTGGGGCGCGGTGCAGGCCACGCCCTCCGCTCCGGTGCGCGCCCGCTGGAATGACCTGCGCACCCCATGGATTCGGTTTCGGATTCGCTGGGGGCGGCTGATCGCCCCCCGCTGGGTCTGGCCCCGCCCGCCCCGCACGGTCGACCCCGTACCGGTGCCGCCGTTCCATGCCGACACCTTCCGTCTGTTCCTGCGCGCCCGCACGCCGCCGCCGGGGCGGGATTTTCGTCTGTTCCTGGGGGCGCCGTTCCTGATCACGGCGCTAAGGAGTCTGCTCATGCGGCCCACCGTGCACCTTTACCGGCTCTCTGACAACCTCCCCCTGGTGGGGGCAAGCCTGACGCTCAGCAGCGACCGGAGTTCCTACGGCTGGTCGGCGACGCTGACCACGCCCGACGCCGCCACCGTCGAAGCGCTGTTCGCCAGCGATCCGCCCGCCTCGTTCGGCGCGGTCATCAACGGCCATACCTGGCATCTGCAACCGCTGTCGTATCAGCAGACCCGCGCGTTCGGCCAGCGCGGCTATACGATTCCCTGCAACAGCCGCACCGCCCTGCTGGACGCGCCGTTTGCCACGGCCAGCGCGGGGGTCGTCGCCGCCAGTTTGACCGCGCATCAAATCGCCGATGCCATCGTGGCGGACACCGGGTTCACCGTGCAGTGGGACCTTCCGGTAGACTGGGCGCTCCCGGCCGGCCGCCACACCTGGACGGCCGCCACACCGAAAACCCGGCTGAGTCGCCTGGCCGAGGCCGTGGGCGCGACGCTGCAATCGCCCCTGGCCGGCGATACGCTCATCCTGACGCCGCGCTATCCGCTCGCCCCCTGGGAGTGGGCGGGGCAGACCCCGGCGCTGGTGCTGAGCGGGCTGATCACCGACGCCACGCTGGGGTTAGCGCAGGCGATGCCCTATGACAGCGTGTATGTCAGCGGGACCGATACGGGCGTGTTGGCGCAGGTGAAGTTGACCGGCGCGCCCGGTGAGCGTCCCGCCGCGATGGTGACCGACGCCTACCTGACCGAGGTGCTGGCGAATCGCGAACGGGGCCGGCAAGTGCTGGCGGCCGCTGCGAATCAAAAAAGCCTCAGTGTCACCACGGTGCTGAACACCGCGCCCAATCCACCCGGAGTGGTGGTGCCGGGGACGCTGGTGGAATTGATCGTTGATGCCGTGCATTGGCTGGACCTGGTGATGAGTTGCACGATTGAGGTGCGGTTTGGCCAGGTGACGCAGACGCTGGGGTTTGGCGAAGGGCGGGGCAATGCCTTTGCGCGGTTTCGCCGGTTGTTGCCCACTGACCCGTTACTCAGCGCGACGGTGATCGCGACGTGGGAGGATGAGACGAGTACGGTCGAGTTGCCGGGCGGCGGCGAGATTCGCGTCACCGGGGCCGGCTATGCCATCGGGCAACGGGTGTTTGTGCAGGGCGGGAAGATTCAGGACGAAGCGCCGGAATTGCCCGGCGCGGTGGTGGAGGTGTAGGCGCGATTTAGACCAAACCGCGCCAAATAGCGCCAATTGCAGCCAATTCCAGCCCATTAACCCGCGCTAACTGATTGATTTGCTTGATCGCTATTTGACTCAAAAGGGCTGGTCGTCGTACTGTGGCGGTGGCTGTGGGGGCCGGGGCGGCGCAAAGAGGGCGTCGGCGCAGGCCCGAATTTCGCGCTGGGCGTCGGCGGGCGGGAGCGTATCGAGCGCGTCGAGGCGGTCTCGAATCAGGCGGTTGACGGTGAGCATCTCGGCCAGGGCGCTGCTGAGCGCGCTGTAGGCGTCGTACAGTGGCCAATACCGTTCGGCGTCGGCGTCTCTGAGCGTCTCGATCAGGTCGTACAGGTCATTTCCTGCGGCGTTCAGGCCGCTGAATCCGTAGTTCATGGTCATCATGGGGTTGCGCCCGCCGTTGCCGGTGGGGGCCTCGGTGTTGGGTTATAGGGTCAATTCGCCCACGGGGAGATCGAAGCGCGGGCCGGCGCGGTGAAACATAGGGGTTCCCGGCAACAGCAGCGGGTCGTCGTCCAATTCAGTCGGGGCGCTTTCCATTTCTGGCCACTGGTTCAAGCGCCAACAGGTATCAAACAATTCGAGCGCGGTCTGCCACATCATCCGCCCGTCTTGCAGGTCGGCGTGGCTCATCTCGATGACTTTGATGGTGATTGGCTCGCGGGTCTGCACGAACACAAAGGTCGTGTGCTGGCCGCGTACCATATCGCGATAGAATGCGGCGCTGAGGGGATAGCGATAGCGGGTCATGGCGGCTTCGATGCTGTCCAGGTTCCAGGTGGTTTTGAGTTCGATCACATGGCGGCGTGCTTCGTCGTGGATGTCCAGCCGCGCTTTGAGGGGAAGCAAGCCGTTGGGGCGCGGCTGGATGATCGTGCGTTCTTTCTTGCCATGCGCCAGCAGTTTCCGGGCGGTTGCATGGGCTTTCAGGGCCGCCACGATGGCGCGGGCGCGGTCGAGTTCGGCGGGGCGGATCGGCGTCCATCCCTGGCAGAGCGTCCACTCCCATTCGGCGCGTCCGGCGCGGGAACGGCGGTCTTGCGTGATGACGCGAAATTCCTGGGTGAACTGCTTGGGCGTCAACGCCAAACAGTGAACCAGGGTTCCAAGCCGGAGCGCGTCGGAGGGCGCGTCAATCGTGCGGGCTGGGTCGAGGTGACGGCGGTAGCAGTGGGCGGGGCTGACCAGCATGTCGATCAGCCAGTGGCTACTAATGCAGGGCATATCTTGGTAGTCGGCGTTATTCATCGCGTATTCCCCGAGAGAGTGCGCCATCCTTGGCTCGGACGTGGATTACTTGCCGCCGTTATCGGCGGGCTTGGATTCGATCAAGCGGATAAAGTCCGGCGAATAGTGAAGCTGCCGGAATTGCGCGATGGCGGCGGCGTATTTCCCTTCGCTGACTACTTCAAATTCGACCGCAAAGTAGCCGTTGCCGCTGGCTTTCGATGCGCGTTTGCTCATGCTGGCTCTGATTGTTTTCCCCAGCAGGGTTTCCCCCTTGATCCGGTGCTGCCGGCGTAGCTCTTCAAAGTTATCGAGCGATTCAGTCTTGAAGAGAATCGAAGAC
>CAZLQR010000028.1:0-1929 GCA_964561915.1 uncultured Gammaproteobacteria bacterium
ATAATGAGGTTGAGCGGTCAACGGGTATTTATTGCGCTTTGAGAATATGGCACAATAACGGAGTATTACTTCCGAGTCTTATCTCTTGAGAAAAAGAAGTATGGACGGATACGGGGGATAAATAACCGAATCCATGAGGAGTGATATCGAGCGGGATTAACAATTGAAGATGTAAAAATTGATCGTTACTGGTACAATGAGGGTTGCTATTAGTCGAGGTGGCGGAACTGGCAGACGCGCACGCTTGAGGGGCGTGTGCCGCAAGGCGTGGAGGTTCAAGTCCTCTCCTCGACACACTAAATCTATACGCTTTCTGCACGGCGTATTACTTCCATTGTTTCCGGAAACGTATCGATTGAGGCTGTTTCTTCCGCAGTTAGCCACCGGTACTTGGATGATTCATGGTTGAGTGTAATGACGGGATTATCGTCCGCCGGATAACATACGAAATGAATGAGCAGCCCGTGCCATCCAGGTCTTAAGGAAGTGTAGGTATGTAACAGAGTGATGTCGCGAACTTCGATACCGGTCTCTTCACGAAGTTCGCGGCGAAGCGCTTCCTCGAGCGTTTCCCCGACTTCCACTTCACCGCCTGGAAGCTGCCAGAAATTCTCACCAAACCGGATTCCCATGTCTGCTTTATCTTTTTCAACCCTGTCAGTGAACAGATATTTATTTTCTCTGTTGCGGACTACGCCGATGACGACCGGCGTGATCTTTGATGCAGCTGTTTTCATATTTTTGGTGCGTGTACTGAAGTTTTCCGCCGAAAACTTAAGTGACCCCAGCAAGAATCGAACTTGCATCTAATCCTTAGAAGGGACTTGTTCTATCCGTTGAACTATGGGGTCTCCCGCTCAAATTATATCAGAACAGATGGAGCGTGATAAAGATGAGATTCAGGAGGATTGAGGTGACTGCAAGAGTGATATTGAACCACATATATCGGTATATGAACGGATGCATCTGAATACCTGTGTACTTCAGTGTACGAGCGGAGCTGATACGATAGAGCCAATAATAAAATACGAGAAGGACCGCAAGGAACACGGATGCCGTATGTATGAGAACTGCCGCGCCGGACATGGAAAACAGGTATGACATATCAGTTAAATACTCTCACACGTCTCCCGACACTCGGGATCTTGAACATGTTCCTCGGCTTCATCTGACTTCTGTTCAGTGTCCCGTGCTGCATGATGAGCTCGAAGGAGTGCGCGAGCAGTCTGCTTGTTTCGTGCGGATGTTCGATGTTGAGGAGTATGAACCGTTCCTCGTGCGCCATCCGGTCGAAATCTATGATGACATGCCCCATATTAAGAATGTCATTGACCATGCCGTTCACTTCGACATCCACTTCCGTGATCCGTACCTGCTCCAGGAGAATCCCGCTGATGACACGGGAGAAGAGAGGATTGCACGACACCTCTACGATCTTCCTGCTTGTGACGACATAAAAATGGTAATACCAGTCCGATACGAGTTTGATCACTGCCGCATTCATAAGAACGATTAATAACATGGTGAGGGTGATAAAGACCTGAACAGAGAAAAACCCGCCCGAATACAGTGTGAGGAGCAAGACGGACGAAACGAAGGCGACGAGCCCTATGACAGCTACAGGCAGCACGAGAAGGAATTTGTGCTGCCGGGCAGCCAGGATGATCTTCTCATCCCCGAATGTGACGAAATGGCTGAAATCTGTCGGCATGGTTGATTTCTTCTCATAAATAACTGTTTACAGTAGACCACACGAAATAAATATAACAGTAACATTTCATACACAAAGGGTGTAATAAATCATACATGTGGTATACTGCCCCTTGGATGAAGCTGAGAAGCGTGCAGGAACTGACAGGGTTCTTCGCACAGTACAACACCATCCACTATCGTCGGGGCGAAACGATAATCCACGGTGGCGAAGACCCC
>CAZLQR010000028.1:1939-13106 GCA_964561915.1 uncultured Gammaproteobacteria bacterium
CGGTTTCGTCCGGCTGGTTTCCCTCTCGCTCGAAGGGAAAGAATTTACCCTCATGTTGTATGGTCCGGGAGATATCTTCCCGATGGTATGGGCATTCACGGATAATCCGACGATTTATGATTTTCAAGCGTTTTCGGATGTGCAGATATACCGGTGCCCCAAAGACCATTTCCTTGCTCTCCAGATGCAGAATAAATCCGTTGTATATACCTGTATGAAAATAACGATACGGAGATACAACCAGACTCTTACGCGGCTGGAAACGATGGCATTCGGCACGATGTATGATAAAGCGGTCGGATTGTTTGACGTGCTTGCGTCACAATTCGGACACACGGTGAATAATCAAATCATTATCCAGGTTAATATGACACACAAAGATATCGCGTCATTCCTCGGAACGACGCGGGAGACGGCGACGATCCAGATAAGCAGACTCAAGAATGAAGGGATCGTCGCCCAGCACGGCGCTGTTTTCATCATCAAAAACATCGAAAAACTGCGCAAGGCACGCGAATCGCTCAGCCTCCACACGTGGAAATATTTATAGAAGTGCCTGTACTGAATCCCGCCAAGGCGGGATTCAGTGAGCCCTTCCGGAGAATCGAACTCCGGTCGACGGTTTACAAAACCGCTGCTCTGCCATTGAGCTAGAAGGGCGTGCCGAGGAAGGGAATCGAACCCTTATGACTTTGCAGTCACAGGATTTTAAGTCCTGCGCGTATGCCAGTTCCGCCACCTCGGCAAGTTTCTCTGAAAATTGTACTTGCCGCGGCGCGGGCACCTCGGCAAGTGCCACAGATAATTATAACAGCATACGCGCTCAGAGAAGAGGTTCTTGGCCGTCTTCCTTTTTTCCTAGAGATTTGATTTTCAGGTGTCCGAGCGCTTTGGTGGTGAGGACACGACCGCGGGATGTTTTTTTGATGAATCCGATTTGGAGGAGATACGGCTCGATGAACTCCTCGATCGTCTGTCGATCTTCAGAGAGCGCGGAGGAAATCGTCTCAATGCCGACCGGATTGTTCTGGAATTTCTCGCCGATAGTGCGGAGATATTTCCGATCAATTTCCGTCAGCCCGTACTCGTCAAGTTCAAGAAGTGTGAACAACTTCTCCAACAGCTGGTCATTGATATTCTTGTGCTTGTCGACGAGGAGAATATCGTGCGCACGTTTGAGAATCCTGTTTGCAAGGCGGGGAGTATGACGCGACCGTACGGCGATCGCCCGCGCCGCTTCTTTCGTGATCGGGACATTGAGAATCGTGCTTGAACGGGTGATAATATGCTGCATTTCAGTGTCACTGTAATAATCGAGACGGAGAATGAGCCCGAAGCGGTCTCTGAGCGGTGCTGAGAGCATCGCCAGCCGGGTAGTCGCGCCGATGATGGTGATCGGCGCGACCGGGAGTCTCACGGTGCGCGCCGACGGACCTTTGCCGATGATGATGTCGAGGAAATTGTCCTCCATGACGGGGTAGAGCATTTCCTCGACGCTTTTGGGTATCCGGTGAATCTCATCGATGAACAGCACGTCGTTGTCTTTGAGATTCGTGAGGATGGCGGCGAGATCGCCTGTCTTCTGGATCGCCGCCCCGGATGTCACTTTGATCTCTCCCTGGAGTTCGTTTGCGATGATCGACGCAAGCGTCGTCTTGCCGATTCCGGGAGGACCGTAAAACAGGAGATGCTCGGTCACCGTTCCGCGGCTCTTGACCGCTTCAAGAAACACACGGAGCGTATTAATCGCATTTTCCTGTCCGACGTATTCGTGAAGGCGCTGCGGCCTCAATGTAGTGCTCGTATCAGTCATGCAAAGATTATATCACGAACGGTTCGATGCTATTTTTTGGACCCGAGTCTGATACCTTCGCTGATTTTTTTCTCCAGCGGGAGATCTTTGGGCAGTTTGGAGAGGATGTCCCGTGCATCATGCGAGTTGAATCCAAGCGATACGAGTGCATCAATGACGGTCTTGTCGTCCGCTGATAAATACATCTGTTTCATCTCAAACTCGCTGTCAAGTTTTTCAGATAACTCAAGAATTATTTTCAGGGCGGTTTTCTTCCCGAGACCCGGTACCCGCGAGAAAAAAGCTGAGTCGTTGTCGCGCACCGCCTGGACGATCTCGTCGGCGGTTGCGAATGAGACGATGCCAAACGCAGTCTTGGGGCCGACTCCGGACACGCCGATCAGCAGTTTGAAAATGCGCACGTGCGATTTATCGGAAAATCCGAACAGCACGTGCGCATCATCCCGAATCTGGAGATACGTATATACTTCGACCGGGCTTTGAAGCGGGGTAAGGAGTATCGCAGGCGGGAGGCTCACTTCATATGACACGCCTCCCGCCGTCTCAATCAATCCAACGTTCCCGTCCACTTCCGTGAGAATACCTTTCACTTTCCCGATCATAGCATAGATTATACACGCTCTATATCCCGCTCGATATCATACCTCATGGATTTCTCTACCTATCCTCCGTATCCGTCCATACTTCTTGTTCTCAAAGCACCTCCGATTGTGCTCCAAAGGTGGAACTTGTTACTGTTGGTACAGATTCCATATTCATACATTGACTCTCCTCTCGTGGTAGCACAATGAGAACAAGAGGATCTGACAGACATTTCGGGAGCGTTTGAACATATGCAATCCATTCGGTATTGATTTCTTCACGGGATATAGATGGAAGGAATACTGCGGGATTTGACATATTCTCACCGCGCCGGAAGGGATAACAAACAAAATGATAGTACAACAATAATGAGGTTGAACGGTCAACGGGTATTTATTGCGCTTTGAGAATATGGCACAAGAACGGAGTATTCCTTCCTGATCAATAAAGGGTATTGACGTATTTTGAGAAGAATATATATTTCGCATTCCGAAGGAGCAGGCTATTCGGCTTTCATTTCTTCGCGCTCGATCTTCCACAAGCGGTTGTATTTGGAGACGCGTTCGCCGCGGGATGGAGCACCGAATTTGACGAAGTCGCTCTGGACCGCAACGCTGAGGTCGGCAATAAATGTATCATTTGTTTCGCCGGATCGCTGTGAAATCACGTAATTCAGACCGTGCTGGCGAGTCATGGCGATGATGCCGAGAAGTTCGGTGATCGTGCCGACCTGATTGGGTTTGAGAAGGACCGTCGTGCACGCTTTTTCCTTGATTGCTTTTTGCATCCTCACTTCGTCGGCGGCGATAAGGTCGTCACCGACAAGATAGATGTTTTTCGCAATTTCCTTCTCAAGATGTGCCCACAGATTGAAGTCGTCCTGGTTAAGTGGGTCTTCGATATATAAAAATGCATAATTTTTCGTCAATTGGAGGATGAAATGGAGGTATTCGTCTTTCGTCATAGGATGGGGTTTATCCTTGATGTGATACCGGTCTTCATGGAAGAAATGGGATGCCGCAATGTCCAGACCAAGGAAAATATCGAGGCCGAGCTTGAATCCCTTCTGGATCACCGTTTCGTTGATCACTTCGATCGCATCGAGATTGGTGCTGAAGTTCGGTGCGAATCCTCCCTCTTCGCCGACGGAAATATTGGCGTTCCGGTAGAGTAGTACCCGCTTGAGTTCGTGGAAAATATCGGCGCCTAGCTGGAGAGATTTGGTGAAGTTGAATGATGAAGAAGGAATGATCTGGAACTCCTGAAACTCCAAATTATTGTTCGCGTGCTTTCCGCCGTTAATGATGTTGAAAATGGGTGTCGGTATGCGTTCGATATGGAGCGCCTGTTTGAAGTGGGACGTATAAAACGCGTTGATGTGGCGGAAGAGGGGCTGCCCGCTTGAGCGGGCAGCCGCTTTCATGAACAGTTGCGAAACGGCAAGCGTAGTGTTGGCGCCCAAACGCTCTTTATTCTTCGTCCCGTCCGCGGCGACGAGCCACGAGTCAAGTTCGTTTTGGCGGGACACGTCGATCCCGACGAGTTTGGGCCCCAGGACGTCGTTGATGATGCCGACGGCCTTGAGCACTCCCATTCCGTCATATCTGAGTTTGTCGTTGTCACGTAACTCAAGTGCTTCATACTTGCCGATTGAGGTACCGGAAGGAATAGATGTATGCACCTCCCATCCCGCATCGGTGAGGAGTCGTGCCTCAATCGTGGGATAACCGCGCGAGTCAAGAATTTCGTATGCTCTGATTGCCTTAACATTTGCCATACGAGCATGTGCAGGACGTCATTTCCTCTCCTGCAACTGACGATACTGTTTTTTTTCTATTTCAAAAATCTGTTCCCGTGTCCGGTCTACGACATCGGGATTGATGGAGACGCTTGTGATGCCGAGCTTGATGAGCCGCTCCACAATCTCCGGATAGTCTGAGGCGGCTTGTCCGCAGATAGAGCAGGTGACGCCGTAGGCGTCACATGTCTTGACGATATGTTCGAGCACTTGCATGACAGCTGACGACCGTTCGTCGTATATATGAGCCACTTCTTCGTTGTCGCGGTCGACGCCAAGAAGCATCATCGTGAGATCGTTCGTACCGATCGATACGCCGTCTACACCGATTTTGAGGAATTCTTCGAGTTCCAGTGCAGCAGCGGGTACTTCGACCATTATGAGGAGTTTGAAACCCGGGAGATCAAGGAGTCCGCTGTCTTTCACGATACTCTTGATCTTAATGAGTTCCCAAGGTCGGCGGACAAACGGAATCATAAGGTGGAGATTTGTGTATCCGTCTTTCCAGATCTGGGCGATTGCCTGGAGCTCCATCATAAACACTTCGGGATTGGCGATATACCTGCTGGCTCCGCGGAATCCGAGCATCGGATTCTCCTCGTGCGGTTCAACATGCGCTCCGCCGCGCAAATGTCGGTACTCATTGGTCTTGAAGTCAGTTGCGCGGTAAATAATCGGACGGGGGCTGAACGCTTTCGCGAATTTCCGGAGATCATGGGTAAGTTTGTGGGTGAAGAGAAATTCTTTTTTCTGTTTGATGTACTCCTTGGGATGGACGCCGATGCCGGCAATCATGAACTCGGCGCGGAGCAGTCCGACGCCATCAACATCCATTGCTGCGACGCGCTCCGCCTGCTCCGGCTCGGCAAGATTGACATACACTTTCGTGAGCGTTTTGAGATGGTGTTTTGCTACAGGCTTATGTTTCTGCTCAGTAGCGGCTGACT
Source organism: uncultured Gammaproteobacteria bacterium (assembly GCA_964561915.1). GTDB lineage: Bacteria > Patescibacteriota > Microgenomatia > UBA1406 > GWC2-37-13 > CAZLQR01. The sequence continues at coordinate 7,080 of CAZLQR010000028.1, forward strand.
TCGCCGTCTTTTCCGAGAGGATACTGCCCTTGAATACTTCACCCGAACCCCCGTTGACGCTCACGATGGTCCCTGCCTTCAGTTTGCTGGTAGCCGATTCGGCGCCTACGACGGCAGGTATCCCGAGTTCACGAGACACAATTGCTGCATGTGATGTGCGGCCGCCTTTCTCCGTGACGATGGCGGCCGCCTTCTTCATAGCGGGTACATAATCCGGATTCGTCTGGGGTGCAACGAGTACATCGCCTTTCTTGACCCGATCGATATCCTTCGGTGATTTGCTGATGATGACCGGCCCGACGCCAATACCCGGTGATGCCGGCGAACCTGTGACGACCGGCATCACGAGCTCGGATTTGATCTGCTGCACCGTCTTGTCGCCCTTTTTCCCCTTTGCATCGGCGCTCCCCATCGTCGTGATCGGACGCGACTGCACGATGAATACCGTATTGTTCTCAATCGCCCATTCGATATCCTGGGGGAAAAAGTAGTGTTTCTCGATGTCCTTGACAAGGATTGCGACGCTTATGATTTGCTCATCCGTGAGTTTCTGGTGGGATCCGTCCGATTTATTTAGTTTCACTTCACGGTTGCCGCTTCCGGACCGTACGAATTTCGCATTCTGATACTTTACTTCTTTCTTGAGGATGACGAAAGAATTTTTATCTACTTCATAATGATCCGGAGTCACTTTGCCCTGAACGATGTATTCGCCGAGTCCGTCTATCGCTTCGATGACGATCTTGTTTTTCTCATTCGTGACAGGATCGATGCTGAACGCAATGCCGGATTTCTGCGACTGGACCATCCGCTGCACCACAGCCGCGAGCCCGACTTTGAAATGATCAAATTTCTGCTCATGCCGATAGTAAATAGCCCGGGGTGTGAAAAGAGAGGCCCAGCACTCCTGGACTTTGCGGATGAGCGCCGATTCGCCTTTGACATTCAGGTATGTTTCCTGCTGGCCGGCAAATGAAGCACCCGGGAGGTCTTCGGCGGTAGCCGAAGACCTCACCGCAACAAGGGGAGATGTGTACGCATTTTTCAATACGCGCGCCGCCCTACCGATGAGACTGCGGCGCCGCCTCAGATACTCATCTTCCTTGATATTCAGATGATTGTAATACGCGATGATACCGTCGACGAGCTTCTTCGGGATCGGGGATTTCAGGATCAGTTCCTGGATATGGTCCGATACCTGCTTGAGTTCGTTGGGATCGTCGTAATTAAGTATTGAAAGAAATTCTTTGATCTTGGGCTGTATTCCCGCTTCGTCAATAAACCAGAAGTATGCATTGGACGTTACGACGAATCCGTAAGGGATCGGCAGCTGTGCATTCGTCATCTCCCCGAGATTCGCACCTTTGCCGCCGACCAATCCAACATCATCCTTCTGCACCTCTTCGAACCAAACGATTTTACGTTTCTGCATTGATAGTTACACTATACAAATTTTCCCTCGCGCAATGCAAATGTAATGATATGATCGCGTTTTATAGCGTTTACTATATTTTATTAATATAATTTGATACAATTCGGATCTGTGCCGGGTATTATTGAATCACGTCTGATTGGAGAAAGCCCTCCGGTCCGACCGGCGTGGCTCCATGCCTACATGATAGGCAACAGAGCATTCCCTCAGTCAAACTTAGGCATACCCATAGCGCTTTTGCATACGCTAATGAATAGCGGATTGGAGGTAGATTGGACTGAGTTTGCAAACTCCCGACTTACGTTCGCCCAATTGGATGGTGTAATGAAAGTATTGGATCGATACCATCTGGCGCAAGGTCTTGAAGTACCGCCTATAACAACTGAGAGAATAAGCAACTTATGGGGATCTTCAAAATTATATTTTTTCCAACGCTGGGGTGGGCGCTTGAATCCGGATAAACAAGAATATGTGAGTTCAGGCGATTTACTGACAAGCAATGGTAGTTTTCGTGGTGATTTCATTGAGAATTTTCAAACCAGTTTTAATATTCCGTATAGTGAATATTGGGAAAATGCCCGGACGATCATTGCAGAATATTATGAAGCGCTTTTTCATTCAGATCAAGGTTTGGCGATGTCAAAGGAGTATCGGGATTTGCTTGTCGGTACTTCAACATATGGAAAAAATGGGACCATAACTGTCGAAAAGAGATTGAAGCGTGAACAAAAATTAGCCACTATTGAATTACGTTGTGTTTGTATGATATCTGATAGATTGGGTATTCCAATTGAACAAGTTTCTCGTTTATTGCATACTAGGAGCGTAGTATTATGAAAATTTCTGAACAGGTTGCCGAGATTCTTCTCTCGGTAAACGCAGTTACGTTGAGGCCGGAAGAGCCGTTCACTTTCTCCAGTGGGATTAAAAGTCCCGTGTACTCCGACCATCGCCAGCTGATGGGATATCCGAAGGAACGGAGAATAATTGCGGGTCTTCTTGCCGATGAAGTGAAGAAGATCGGGGTGCCGGCGTTTGTCGCCGGCACCGCAATGGGCGCGATACCGCACGCCGCATGGGTAGCAGATATACTTGATATTCCCATGGTCTATGTACGGGACAAACCCAAGAAACACGGGAAACAGAATCTCGTCGAAGGATATTATGAAAAAGGTCAAACCGCGATCATCATCGAAGACCTTATCTCCACCGGCCAGAGTTCAATCGGCACCGTGAACGGATTGCGGAACGTAGGGTGCATCGTGAATCATATTGTCGGTATTACGACCTATACAATGCAGAAATCGGTTGATAACTTTCAATCGGTTGGAGTTACGCTTCAAACCTTGACAGACTTCCCGACTATTGTGGAAGTTGCGATTCGGCGCGGTCGCATGAAAGAGAGCGACCGCGCCCTCGTCCTCGACTGGATCAAAGATCCGGCTTCCTGGGGTAAATAGACGAATTTACCCCTTGATTTTCTATCACGTGGGGACTACAATAACACTTACGCATGAAGATGGCAATCATCTGAGGCACGATTGGGAGCATCCCACCGACCTGCTCACCTAACAGCCGACGCAAACTGCCCGCGAAAGCAGGCACAAGACAAGAGGGCTGTTTTTTTTTGCGTCGAAAAGTGTTCCCGCACATTGGAATTAAACGAAGGGTTTACCCTGAGGGAGCGAAGGCAAAAGCGGAAGCGGTTGCCAAAGCGTTCGTAGGGCCTGTAGTTCAGTCGGCTAGAACATCGCATTTGCAATGCGAAGGTCACCGGTTCGATTCCGGTCGGGTCCACTGGTGTAAACTGATTGCTGTTTACACTGATGGAGCGCAGACAAAAGTGGAGCGATGAGCGAAACGGTTGTCGAAGCGTCAGAAATGCACATTAACAATTGGTGGTCTTTTTAAAAACGTGTAAGTAAGGTTGCACTGAAAATTTCCTCGGAAATATACAGTGTTACTTTTTATTTCGTTGAAAACATGTTGATTAATGAGAGAGATGGAAGAACCAATGCCATTGGCGGATGCCTTGGCAGTTTGAGCCGAAGAAGGACGCGTGCAAGAGAGCGAAAACAACGGTAAGACCTTTAGCAGTCGTTACCAGCCGTTGGTCTCCGAATGGAGCAATCCTCCGTAGCGTAATCTACGGGATCCCGTCGCAAGACGGGAGGGGAACCCGGGAAACTGAAACATCTAAGTACCCGGAGGAAAAGAAATCATACGAGATTCCGTAAGTAGCGGCGAGCGAAAGCGGAAGAGTCTAAACCCCGCCCTCGGGCGGGGTGTTGCGGGACCACAGTAGGGAGTATATTTCGGTAGGAGAATGTCCTGGAACGGACAGCCATAGCGGGTGACAGCCCCGTATCCGAAACTGAGATATACCCTGGTGGGTTTCCCAAGTACCACGAGGCACGGCAAACCTTGTGGGAAGCCGGGTCGGTCACGATCCAAGACTAAACACTCAAACTGACCGATAGTGAACTAGTACCGTGAGGGAAAGGTGAAAAGAACCCCGGAAGGGGTGTGAAATAGTACCTGAAACCAGTGGCTAACAAACAGACAGAGCCTCGCCTTTGGCGGGGTGATGTCGTGCCTATTGAAGAATGAGTCAGCGAGTTCTTGCATATTCTTTGTCTAACTACTTTGATGGTAGGGAAGCATAGGGAAACCAAGTGTGAATAGCGCGATTTTGAGAATATGCCAGAGACCCGAAACCAGGTGAGCTAACCATGAGCAGGGTGAAGCGTTCCGAAAGGAGCGTGGAGGCCCGTACCCGTTGTCGGTGTAACGACATGGGACGACTTGTGGTTAGTGGTAATATGCCTATCGAACCTGGAGATAGCTGGTTCTCCCCGAAATATATTTGGGTATAGCCTCTTGTGGACATTCGTGGGGTAGAGCTACTAGATGGTCTTACGAGCCTTTGGCGAGTGAGACCAACTAAACTCCGAATACGCGGATGATTGCAAGGGAGTCAGTCCTGCCGGGATAAGCCGGTGAGGTCAAGAGGGAAACATCCCAGATTCCCGTATAAGGTTCCTAAGTTATTGTTAAGTGGTTAAGGCCGTTTATTTTCCAATACAGCAGGGAGGTTGGCTCAGAAGCAGCCATCCTTTAAAGAGTGCGTAACAGCTCACCTGAATAGTCCCCGCCTTTGGCGGGGTCGGAGAATGGGCGCCGAAAATGATCGGAGCTCAAACAATACACCGAAGACGGAAATTCTCCCCGCTTTTAGCGGGGTTTATGGTAGGGGAGCGTTCTCAGAGCAGTGAAGCAGGAGTGTAAGCGACTGTGGAGCGATGAGAAGTGAGAATGCTGACATGAGTAGTGAATCTGTCTGTGAAAATCAGACATGCCGAAAATCCAAGGATTCCTCAGCAACGTCTTTCGACTGAGGGTTAGTCGGATCTAACTGTCCCGCCGATCGGCGGGACGGGATGTACAAGCCGTTAATATTCGGCTACTGCATGCACCGCGTCAGACACTTGCATTATGACGAGATATGATACACATGGCCTTCTATATGGGGGTTTAAGCAGTAAGTTTTCGAATGAGCTGCGAATACAATTGTCCGTAAGGATAAAAGCGTGTGGCGTTATGTCTCCAGGAAAAGTAATGCGTAGGAGTTGTGTATGTAACCGTACCGCAATCCAACACTGGTGGTTTGGTCGAGTAGACCTAGGTAAACGGGTAATGGTGGTTCAAGGAACTCGGCAAAAAAGTTGAGCGTAAGCTTTGCGAGAAGCTCTACCCGCCTCTGGCGGGTTTCAACAAACGTTTATCAACCGACTGTTTAGCAAAAACTCAGGTCTCTGCAAACCCCAAAAGGGGACGTATAGAGGCTGAAACCTGTCCAGTACTGGTAAGTCAACTACTGCGGCTGACCGACGATTTATCGTAGGAAGGTTGCGGTATAAGCTCCAGTGAACGACAGCTCTAACCCTGAGAGTTCTAAGGTAGCGTAGCCCCTTGCCGGGTAAGTTCCGGCCCGCATGAAAGGTTTAACGAGTTGATAACTGTCTTGAACTGCTGCCCGACGAAATTGAAATGGCTGTGAAGATGCGGCCTACTTGCACCCGGACAAAAAGACCCCGGGAGCTTTACTGAAATTTGACATTGATAATGGATCTTGAACTGTTGAGCGTAGGAGGGAGACTTCGGTCACCAATGAAACACCTCTCTTTCAATTTCCAGAGTCTTACCCCGCCTATGGCGGGGGATAGTGTTAGATGGTCAGTTTGGCTGGGGCGGCCTTCTCCAAAAAGGTAACGGAGAAGTGCAACGGTCGGCTTACTGCGGATGGAAATCGCAGTGTACTCGCAAACGCAAAAGCCGGCTTGACTGTGAGGATGACTATCCGAGCAGGTGCGAAAGCAGGCGTTAGTGATCCTCGAATCCGCCGTGATTGCGGATCGGGCTTAACGGATAAAAGCTACCCCGGGGATAACAGGCTAGTCGCATCCGAGAGTTCATATCGACGATGCGGTTCGGCACCTCGATGTCGGCTCATCACATCCTGGAGGGGTAGTACCTTCCAAGGGTTGGGCTGTTCGCCCATTAAAGTGGTACGCGAGCTGGGTTCAGAACGTCGT
>CAZLQR010000029.1:0-11071 GCA_964561915.1 uncultured Gammaproteobacteria bacterium
TCTATTCGGATTTTCTGAAATCACATGCCAAACAATTGACGCAGTACCGCATTTACAACGGTGTCCCAATCGAAGGCGGCGACCGCTACTTGATCAGCAATTATGGCGCAGTCAGGGAAGGGTACTCTACGGTCATGCCGCTCTACGCAGGAATGATAACGAAACACTATCGTATTGAACCGCTGTGGTTCAACGGGGATGACGCTACTCCCCATACAGCCTTCGATGACTCCAAGAAACTGCTCGCAATACTCAACGCCAAGTATCTTCTCGCATCGCCGAAGCGCTATCGGGACGATCCGGACTACACCATCATTCGTGCGTATAAGGGAAAATCGGGAGACGATGCGGGCATCGTACTTGAACAGAATGCTCGTGAGAGGATCTCGTTCATTCCCACAGTTTTACCATTGAAATATTCCGATGCGGGCGGATTCGCCGGTTTCGAATCCGCCCGGAATCTGGTATTTCGTGATGATTACGACCCATTCCGTATGACGGTATTCTCATCGGAGGAACCGTCACGTACGGTGCCGCAATGGGGTAATTCAACAGACGTTGAAAAGCCACCTATACGATCGAACGTAATAAAATCCCGCGAACTGCCGGGGTCGTTGCAACTTGATTTCACAATCGACAGACCTGCATATATGACTTACGCGGATGTGTATTATCCGGGATGGAAGGCGGACCTCGACGGCCAATCGATTCCGGTGTTTATGGCCGACAGCCTCGTCATCGGCGCAGCGATACCCGAACCGGGGACACACAAGGTATCGCTGCGCTACGAACCGGATACATTGAAGACAGGGATCATGCTGTCGGCATCGTCCCTGGTCGTCATTATGATAGCGTTTGTTCCGAGGAACAGGAAGAAAAACCGCAGTACCAAATGAACGGTCAGGTTTTTACAAGCCCCGGATTCTTCGCGGCCGCCCTGATGACTTCCTCAAGCACGGCAAGATTAAGGTCTCCCACGTTCTTGAACCGTATGCAGCTCTTCCCGACACTGACTTTCCCGAGTTTGTCCTGATATTTTTCCGCTACGTATTGTCCATCCTTGACGGAACAAATATAAATGCTCATATAATTTTTCTGGCTCGCAATGGAGACGGTCGGCCAGTCAATGATTTCTTTTTTATAATTTTTGTATTTGAAACTGCCGTATCCGGGCATGTTGTAAGCGAAGTGGGGAGCGAGTGACGGGGCAATTTTACGGATGAAGTGGTGAAGGAACTCCATTGGCTCCCGCCGTTCCGGCGGGAGCCCCTCGAAGTATTCCTTGATTGTCTTCGCCTTCACCGGCTTGAACATGTTCATACGCTATCCTCTAGATAATACAAACATACTATCAAATGATGGCCCCACTATTCATTCATGATACTATTTACTCCATACGTGCTAATTCGTATACTAACACATTTATGAAAAGTCCTCTCGAAGTAATTCCCGGAGTGGGCAAATCCATTGCCCGTGATCTGCAGGCTATCGGTATCCGGTCTGTTGACGATCTCAAAAACAAAAATCCGGAGATACTCTACCAACAGTCCAACAAACGCGCCGGCACCACCCAAGACAGATGCCTGCTCTATGTGTTCCGGTGTGCAGTATATTATGCGGCCGGAGGCCGCGATCCACACAAACTCAAGTGGTGGAACTGGAAGAATTGATATTCAATTGAGTCTGTTTCTGCAGTTGAGGGACCCTGGTGTACCGTCAGACTCATAATATTGTTGGCATATGGTATTCCCTTCCCGGTAGGTTTCCATCGTTTTGATATATTGACCGGATTTGTCGTCATTCTCGAAAACGACTCCATTATCATATCCGACAGGACTTGTCGTCCTGTCGGAGCAGATTTTCTTTTTCCTGGTTCCCTCACCGGTCGCCCAACAGCATAAATCATACGTTTGTCCTTTGATCGTGTGTGTTTCGCTGCCTACAACCGTATAGGTCAAGCCAACGACCGTTTTGGAAAAGCCGGCACTGCATCCGGACTGTGCCGTTTGGACCTCCGCATTCCCAGTCTGCTCTTGCGGTGCATTCGTGTTCGTCAGTGGAGCGGTATTGTTGCGACGACCGGTGAAGAAAATCCCGATACCAACGGCTACAATCAAAGCTCCGACCACCATCACTTTTTTACTCATTCTCTCACCTCCACACAAATACCATCAATTATGGCTTCAGAATAATCCAGACGCGCCAGCGAATCAGTGATTTACATTACATCCGTTACTACCGCTCGGGATACGCCCACTGTGGAAGAAAAAATAGAATGAATCGTAACGGTGGTATACTTGGAATGTATGTGTTTTGCGGTTCCGTTCAAAGTAGTTGGTATAGAAAAAAATGAAGCTGTCGATTGTAGGGGGAAGAGAGTAAAGCTCGATCTCGTAGGCCGGTGCCGGCCCGGTCAATACCTTCTTGTTCAATCGAATATCGCGGTTGAGAAGATTGGCGCCGCACGTGCGCGAATGATATTGCGGCGCCTCAAAAAGTCGGTATAATGAATCGATGATTCGAAGAGGTCTTTTGCTAGCCGGTACTACCGCTGTCATTTCCGGAGTCTCCAATTTCGTCGGCAAGATCGCCGTTGCCAAGATACCACCGCTTCCCTTCACAACACTTAAGAATATCGGAGCATTTTTCCTCCTTACCGCCCTGTTCCTGTTCATCACCAGAACCCAAAAAGCTAAGATCCGGCGACCTTCGAGAAAAGATTGGTACAAATTATTGGCAATCGGTATCATCGGCGGATCAATACCCTTTTATTTATTTTTCGAAGGGCTTTCCCGCATTCCGGCAGTCAACGCATCGCTGATTCACAAATCGCTTGTCGTATGGATCGCAATTCTCGCGATGCCGTTCCTGCGGGAACGGCTTACTCCCTGGCAAATTGCGGGCATTGCCTTATTATTCCTCAGCAATCTGGTAATCGGCGGATTCAAAGGTTTCACGTTTTCAACAGGCGAATTTATGATACTTGCCGCTACACTTTTGTGGAGCATTGAGAATATCATCGCCAAAAAAACGCTTTCGTCTGTGCATCCTGTTTTTGTCGGCATGATGAGAATGGGGATCGGAGCGGTTGTTCTTGTGGCGATCATGATATCGAAAGGCGCTGTACCGGAAGTAGCGAGTTATACCGCCGCACAATGGACTCTGATCGGCATCACAAGCGTGTTGTTATTTGGGTATGTTGCGACGTGGTACAGCGCACTTGCGCTGCTGCCGGCAACGAGTGTGGCCGCCATCCTCGTGGCGGCCACCGTCATCACCAATATTCTCTCCGCACTTTTTGTCACACACACGCTTTCGGCACCCGAAGCGGCACAGGGCATACTGATACTCGTCGGCATCGGACTCGTCGTTCTCATGAACCGTGTCCGGCCGTCACACTCCTCCGGAAAACGGCTCGTGGTATGAACGGCACACTACTCTGTACGCGTTACGCATTCCCTCCCAACTATTTCCAGTACTGCGGTCCCGATGAAAACAGGACGTTATCCGAATACTTGCGTGCACAATCACACGATCATCGTCTCTCCGGATTGCTCAAACAATTCCCGACATTGTATTCGTATCTTGCCGCGATCGCACATGCGAACAATATCGAAGATCCATTCGATCCGCGGGTGGTCCGTGCATATTGGCTCGGCAATCCGCTTCTGGAGTCGCTGAACGAACAGGATGTTCATACCGAACTTGCAAAAGGGCAACAACTGGAAAGACGTTTCCCCCGGTCAATGCTCAAGTGGATTTATAGCAAGATCAGTATCGGTGCACGGCTTCATCACAGTTTTCATGTCTTTAATGTATTTATCCGCACCGGGCACCTGACGCTTCCTATTACCGTAGAGAGTATGGACAACTGCCGTATCGGATGGGGTAAAGTGCTGAAAAAAAACGGTACGGAACTGACTCTAACGTCACAAAAAATAGAGCTTCATGAGGGCAGGCTCAGGATAAAACGGGGTATCAAACGGACCGTTAAAACAATGGAGCCTGCCCGATATAAAGCCGGTGATCTTGTTTCTTATCACTGGGGATGGGTGTGCGATACTATAACAATACGTGATGCACAATACCTCAATTATTATACGAAGTTGAGTCTCGCGCTTGCCAACTCGACGCTATGACAATTTCCGTTTTCGGTAACCGCGATCTGGAAAATGACGGAGTACTGGTCCGCATGATACCGTATTTACAAAAAAAGTTTCCGGATATTTTATTTACTAATCAGGATCCGACGGAAAATCTCACAATCCCCGGGGACGACTGGATAATTCTTGACAGCGCGGATGGCATAAAAAAGGTGACGGTATACAATTCTATCGATCCGTTTATTACCACACGGTCGCTCACGACTCACGACTACGACCTTTCAATGGAGCTCACGTTACTAAAGAAAACCGGTCAGCTTCCTCCTGTGACAATCATTGCGGTGCCGCTCGCAATGAAGAGTGTCGCTGCCCGTCAACAAGTCGTGAAAGCGATCGGAAGCATCGTCACTTCACGCTCCACTTGACTTTGAGAAAGTGTGAGGCGCAGCTCATACACGGATCATATGCACGTATGAGCTGCTCAAGTTTCATCTCCAATTTTTCCCGGTCTTTACCCAGATTATTCTGAATATACGAACCGAGGTCGCGCTGTATATTGCCCTGATTCTGACCGGTCGGAATCACTACTTGGCCCTTAACGATCTTTCGGTCTTTAATGTCAAATTTATAGAACAGTAGTCCGCGCGGGGCCTCGATTACACCTACTCCCACGCCATCGGTACGTGTTGGTTTGGCTCTTTCTTCCGGTACAAATGTTGTTTTTTCCAGGAGCTCAATGCTGTCGTCCACACAATGGAGCATTTCTATTGCCTGCGCCACGTTATTCAAATAAATATTAGAAGTGGGGAACAGCGTCAATACTTTTTCCACATCACGCAAGGTGTCGGGATGGAGTTGATCTTTGTTCATGTTGATCCGTGCCATAGCACCGGTCATGTAGGATTTTCCTTTATAGGTATATCCCGATGCGTGTGAGTAGGGGATGACGACGTGTTCAACGTGGTTGTTAAGTTCCGTTTCAGGTATGATAGTGCCGTCGGTAAGATGTATATTACCTGTGAGAAATGACCATTCCGATTTGCCCCTGAGCGATGCGTAGACAGTTGGTTTACCAAAGAATTCTATTTTTTCCAGAAATGCATAGAGCAGGCGGAGGATGGCCGGCCGCACCGATTTGAGTTGATTAATAATTTCTGCTTTCTTTGCATTGTCCGGTATTTTGGTGAATCCTCCGACGGCTGCATAGGGCGCGTGTACGCTGCGGCCGGCTATGTATATCTGCAGATTATTGCCGGCCGCCTTCACATCGAGCGCATCGTGGAGATACTGGTGCTGTTTGGGGTCGTTCTCATCGAAGTCCACGAGCGAATCTTTTTCGAAAATATCAGGCAGGGAGAAGACGTAGAGGTGGAGCGCATGATCGCGGATCATAAGCCCGTTTACCATGAGTCGTTTAAGAATCTGTGTTTGCGGTGACACTGTGATCCCCAGACCCGCCTCCACCGCCTCAAGACTGGCAAGCAGATGAGCATTGGAACATGTGCCGCAGATTCGTGCCACGAACTGCGGCACCACCATCGCGTCCTTGCCGCGCATACCCTGAGTGTAAAACCGTTTGTATTCCTGTATTTTGAATTTTACGTTTGTTACTTTGCCGTTGCGTACATTTACCTCCAGACCGGCGTCGCCCTCGATCTTGCTGATCTGGTCCAAATTAATATCAAAATCTATTACGTGCATAGTCAGGGGTGGGCGTGTTCCGGTTTAATCGGTACCGGCTCGAACCCGAACTCCGTGAATATTCCGTTCAGCGTCTCGAGAAACGTTGGCACGATCATCGGACACCCGGGAATAGTCGCGTCTACTTTGACAACATCGGACAGTTTACGCACTTTGTCTGCGTATTTAAAGCGGTCGAGTATGAATTGGATCTCTTCTTTGCGCTCGTCATCAAAATCATTCCGGATAGCCGACGGCATCCCTGTACAGGCACAGGCGCCAAACGCCACGAGCTTCGTCGACCGCTCACGTATCGCCCTCAGTTCATTTGCCTGTTCGTCGGCGATTATTGCACCTTCAACAAGAGCCACATCCAGGCGCGCATCCGTCTTCGATTTGCGCAGGATGCGCGCCTCCACGAAGTCTATCCGCTCGCGCCACTCGAAGAAGTAATCGTTCAGGAGCTCCGTAAACAGTATCGAAGAATCTTCACAGCAGCTGAATGTGAAGATTCCCATCTGTATCTTTTTCGGCTTACCTTCGGGCACTTCATTTGGTTTTCCATCATTCATATCCACTCATTGTATCGCACTAAAAAATTTCTTTCACCAAATAATGGCGACTACACCAAACCGGTGATAAGAAGAAGCCAGATAATTACCGTGAAAGCGGCAAAGATACCAACTGTTTTGACAAACAGATTTACCGCGTTTTTCTTCTTCCCCTCAATGAAAAGGATGACCGGTTGATAAAAAAATAGGTACGCCATGACGGCAGCAGATAGGGTGAGTAACGACAAGAATGCAATCGGTGCAAATGCAGTATCAGGTTTGGCTCCTTGCGCACGAGACACCATATTAAGGAGAGCAACGACAAAAAGTATATACGCCAAAGCCCCCAAAGCATTCATTAACGGATTCTTGGTCATATGGAAATACTCAATTTTTACTTACTACCCTTTGGCAGACTCTTGCACGCCTTCCCGTTTTCATTTCCCAGCGTTCTTAATCGTATCAAGGTCTATTTTCTTCATAGGCATAAATGCGGCGGTTACTGCTTCTGCTTTTTGAGGGTCTCTCATCATTTCGTCCAATATTCTCGGAACAATTTGCCATGTGATGCCGAATTTGTCTGTGCACCATCCGCATTGTGCGGCTTCAGGATCTGCACAAAGCTTATCCCAGAAAAAATCAATTTCTTCTTGTGTTTCGCATTCAATAATATACGAAGTTGATCCATTAAGTTTATATTGACCATAAGGACCACCATTAAGAGCCATAAAGCTCATCCCATCAAGTTCACATTCCGCTGTCAGAACAGACCCTTCAGGCCTGCCGGATACCTCTTCGGATGCCTTAGGTGCCTTTGTGATATCTCCGAGTTTCGCTTCATGATTACCAGGGGCTGATTTAAAAGTGTCTACGTAGTATTTTGTCGCCTCTTCCCCGTCATTGTTGACAAACCAGATGCATGTAATCAGCTTGCTCATACGTTTAGTCTAACATATTCTTAACTGCAACCCCACTACTCAAGCTGGTAGAAAACATCAGAACTTATTTTAAGACTGTTTAACGAGATGCAGCAACTCAATAATTTCTTTTTCATTAATTATTTTTTCATCGAGTATTTTTATATGTCTCATCAGGTTACCTTTCCCTTTGAATTTTTCCATCTCTCTTAAGCTCAAACCTTCCATCGAGAATCCGAGATTTACCCCACGTTTTACAGCTCCGATATAAAACTTCCCTCCATCATACACCGGCACACCCCATTTCATTTCCTCGACAATTCCGGGATAGGCGTTAAGAATTATTTTTCTTAGCCTGATACATATCTCTTTTTTTGCAGGTTCCTGTCTATCAAAATAATTCTGCACCTTGGTATCTACAGCAGAAATATATCATATTTTGCACTACGTCAGATAAAAAAGTTGTCAGTGAAATCTCACATCAAAGAGGTTTTTCTGCAGATAAGTTGGATCAAGTTGGCTACATCTACATTGGTACAAAAAATTTTACTGAAAAGTATTACAAAGATACCAAGAGGTGGTTAAAAATATCTGCACGGGGTAATGAATTCCGAATGACGGCGGAACAGGTACTGAATACTCTGTTACCGGCCGTCACAAATGTTAAACCAAATGTGATCCTTAAAGTCGAACATAAAGATTCAGTCAAGAAGAAGATAATGCACACTCAAGATTAAACGCTGAAGGTTGCAGAAAAAAACTACACGACTTTTTTCGGACTCCATATTATCTGGATTAAGCCACTCGTCTTCTTCTCTCTGTGCTAATTTCCATTCTTAATCAATATTCCATGGCAGCTCGTATTTTTCACCACTTTTTGATTCTATGCTGTCAAAGAGATAATATTTACTTACGATAATACGGTAAAACGTACGGGCATCAGGAACTTTGCCACCCTCCAATAGAGTCTCATCAACCCCAAACCTCTCAGTAAACACTTTATACGCTACATGCTCTTTATTAATATGTTCTATCTTCTTCGCTTTACCTTCAAAAAACACTCCGCGCACTTTTTCCTTTGCTGAATGTTGTTTTACAATGCTACCTGCAACTGCTCCGTTTTTCATAATTTCTACACTATGTCTTTTCGAGGGTCTGGTAACGAAGTATAAATTTAAATTATCATCATAGGCGTAGTGGACCTCACATATCCAAGGCTTGCCATCATCGATTGTCGCCAAAGACAGATGAACGACACCAGGGAGATACTCTCGAATTGCTTGTTCAATATCGAAAACCATAAAGCTTATATTGTTATCGGAGACGATTTATTAAAGCCTTTGATAACCAGCCAGAGGCCCAGAGAAAACTCAAATAATGCAACCGGAACTGCGGATAATCCTGCCAAGGGAGCCTGTTGCCCAACAATGCCAAACAGCACCGCGAAATAGCCAATAAAAAGCACGGGACCCCCGACAACTCCAATAAGAGAAAGAGCCCGAGGAACTAGACGTGACTGGTATAGTAATATACCCAACAATATGTCATTTATAGCCGGAAGGAAGCTTTGTCCCAGCAGAAAAATACGGCTATAGAGAATAGCAAGAACCTGACTCGTGGTCAGCGCTGCCTCTCCGGCACCTACCTGTCGCAGGGTAACGATCGATAAAATAAAGGCTACACCAACGAATATTGTGCTGGCTTCTAAAACACGGGAGGCAATTAAGCTAATAGCAAGTGTTTCGTTTTGCTTTTTGAGGACACGGAACAATACTACCGCAGTGCCAATACCCGCCAGCGCAACGATGATCTCTAAGATTCCGCCCACAACAGCGGCCGTGTCAGGACCAGTACCAATTATGTACTTTGTACTTTTGACTTGTCCATAGAGAGCAAGTGTTGGGATGGAGACAAAAGTAAGTAGGTAAAGTATTCCAGCCGTTAAAGATATTCTTCTTGAATTTGTCATCTGTTAATAATACCAGGTAATTTTGTTAAATCGCAAAAATATCATTTTTCTTTGACTCCAATAATGAAACAAACGAGAACTTATTATTATGTAAAATAATTAGATTATGCCTCAAATAACCAAAACACTATATATAAAAGACGCCAAGGAATGGAGGCAGTGGTTAGCGAAAAATTACAATAAAGAAAATGATATATGGCTCATCCTTCCGCACGCTGATAGTGGCAAGAAAAAAATTACGTACAACGATTCTGTTGAGGAGGCGCTATGCTTCGGTTGGATAGACAGCACAGTGAAAAATTACGATGAACACAATAGCGTCCAACGATTCACTCCCCGGCGGAAAGGCAGACCGTACTCCCAAACAAACATTGAAAGACTCCGATTGTTGACCAAAGAAGGCAAGGTAATCCCAGAGATTTCGGAATCTATAAAAGTTGTGATCAAAGAGAAATTTCTCTTTCCGAAAGACACGATTGCTGCAATACAAGCAAATGCAGAAGCTTGGAGAAACTTTCAAAGATACTCAGATTCCTACAAGCGGATCAGAATAGCATATATAGAAGAATTCCGAAGTATCCCTGGAGAGTACCAAAAGAAGCTCCAATATTTTATAAAGAAGACAGCTAGGGGTACACAATTCGGCTACGGGGGCATCGAAAAATATTTCTAATAAACTTTGGCTCCCCCTAATTGACTTGTTCAGGAACAAGAAAATAGAGCTGGGTTATAGCTTGTATCTACTCAAGTCAAATCCTATTATAGCAAACCTCAAATATGTCGACGTCCCAGTATCCCAAACCAGCTAGAACATTAAGACTCCAACGAAAGAATATAAACAGTTAGCCGATTGTTCATTAAGGATATTGCTATCTTGAGGGTCTCAAGCATAGTAGAATACCACATATGAATCGTGAGAAAAAATCAAAAATCTTCCTAATCACTGAGCCAGAGGACATTAGTCCTGTAGCAACTGACTTGCTTGCTAAGCATGGATTTAAAATTGCATACCCTCATGAAAATAGCAGTTTAAATGAAGTGGTTGGATTATTTATTAGAACATATACTACAGTTAGCAAACAATTACTGCAGCGATTTCCCAATCTGCAATATATTTTACGAGCAGGAGTTGGACTCGACAATATTGATATTGATGAATGCAAAGAAAGGGGTATTCAGATATTTAATGCTCCTGGATCTAATGCTAACGCAGTTGCAGAACATATAATTGCCGTTATTTTCATACTATTACGCAGGATTCCCCACCAGTCTAATCGCATCCATCAGCACCAATGGAGAGATAGAGACCACATAGGAGAAGAACTAAAAAATAAAACTCTTGGTTTGGTCGGATGCGGTGCCATAGGCAGACTCGTGTCAACTAAACTCAAGGTATTTGATAATAAGGTGATTGGATATGATCCATACTTGAATGCAGAAACGCTTAAGGAACACAATATTATAAAGTGCGACTTTTCAGATATACTCACACGGTCTGACATACTTTCTCTCCACTTGCCTTTGACACCCGAAACCAAGAATATGTTTTCTTTGAATGAATTTAAAAAGATGAAACCCACTAGCATGCTTATCAATTCTTCAAGAGGTGAGTTAGTTATTGAAAATGATTTAATCGAAGCTCTGCAAGAAGGAGTAATTGCCGGATGCGCCCTTGATGTATTCATAGATGAACCTAATGTAAATGAAAGGCTTTTGAAATTGGGTAATGTAATGCTTACCCCTCATATAGCAGGATTTACAAAAGAGGCTGATATTCAGATTGCTGTTAAAGCTGTTCTAATGCGAAAGCAGAGTTCCCCATCACGTTTGATTGTGTAACTTTCAAACGGG
>CAZLQR010000030.1:0-7289 GCA_964561915.1 uncultured Gammaproteobacteria bacterium
GATTCCGTCGGCGGAGTTCGCAGATAGCTTTGTGCCGCTCCTCAGCAGCGGCCTCGTCGGCCTCCCGCTTGGCGTTCATCACACACCACTGGCAAACACTGTCGCCGCCGCAGCAGCAGTATCCGCACGGATGCAGCATCGCACCCAGAATCTCGGCTTGACCGTCAAACCCAGTGCTCACCACGGGCCGTGGCGGCGCACGCTTTGCCAGCCGACCTGATGAAAGGCGCTGTAACTCAGGTGGATCATCGTGCTCCGTCCGCCCAAGGAGTCGCGCTACATCCACGATGTCAGGGCAACCATGCTCGGCGAGGAGCGCCTTGTTGGCGATGCAGAGGTTCGCCAGCGCTGCAAACCGTTCAGGACCGCCAGCAAACTCCAGCACCTGGGGCGCGCTGATACCAGCCGCGCTCAAGGCATTGAGAGCATGGTCAACGGCACGGGGGTCGACCGCAGCCGGAGCGCGTGATGGCGTCATGGGGATGACGCCCAGCGCAAGCAGGCTGAGACCAAGGCGCCCGATCATATGAGATTTCACTGCAAGTCCTTTCCGGCGACAGATGCAATCAGCGTCCGTTCACAAAGCCTCATCGCCGCCTCGATGTCCTCGCGTTCACGCTGCAAAGAATCAAGTAACGGTGTCAAAGCTCCGATCTGCTGTTCCTTTGGCACCCTCTTGTTTGCCTGCTGGGTAGTTTACGTCTTGCAGACCACTCATCGCTGCTCGCCTCCCTCATACTTCTCGTCGAACGCCACATGACCACGGACGATCAGTTGCGCCCGTGTCTCTCCAGGCATCGACCTGATCCTGACCGAACGACTTGAAAGGATGTCTGACAACAACAGCTCCATGCCACCGTTCTCGGCGTGTGTGATCACGGCACTTCTGTCGCGGTAGAGCCTGCCTGACGCGACAACACGTGAGGCACCTACCATCGCCAGCGGATCGCCAGACGCGCGCCGAGAAAGTGGAAGATCCACCTGGTGCTCGACTTGATCAAAGGCCCTCATCGCCTCACCTGCTTTCTCCGCAGCGTTGCCAACGCTTCGGGCGGTGGCGCAGATTTTTTCACGAGCCACGCATCGACTGCCGCGACCCATTCGTCGTGCCAGCACAAGATCAGATGAAACTGGACCACGTCAGCGACCTCCACGTCCTGCATCATGCGGCGCGCCAGCGCGTGCCGCCGATCATGCCACGCCCAGGCCCACGCGCGGCACTTGGCCAGGTATCCCTTGAATGGGACACGGAGGCCAAGCATCAGCTCCCATCGAGCTCCGCATGCCGAGACCCCAGCACGAAGCGAGCAGGTCTCCATTTCATGTGCGCCACGAGAAAACCCGCACCACATACCCGGAGGATTGTGCTCGGCCTTGTAGTGTGACCACGCGACATCGATCGGGCGACGCCTGCACTTCGAGCCCGGTCCAGTATCTGCTTCGTAGGCCCACTCCCTGTTGGGATCCTGCACCCACCCTGGAGGGGCGGAGCTGTAGTCGAGAAGCGCCAAGGATGAAGCGTTGTGCTCCTCACTCTGACGCTCCCTCTCCGCTGAGGTGGGGCCCTCGAGCAGCTCGGCGCAGGTCTCGTCAGTGTAACCGAGACACTCGGGCCAAGCCGCAGAGTGAGTATTCGCTAGACCCAGACGGGCGTCGTACCAGGCCCATGCTGCAGCACGACACGCGGCCTCAGCTTGTGAGACCCCGCCTTGTTCGTGGGCGCGAAACGGGCCGTCGACTGGGAGGTCTCCATCGACCTGCACGTGAACCCAGAACACGGTGTCTCCGTAGGAGCCAGTCAGCATACCCGGAGGATCGCTGTTGGCCTTGTAGTGCGCCCACGCGTCGCGGATTGCCGCCTGGGTGTGCTCACGATGGGATGGCGGGCCGGAAATACGGAACCCCGGCGGCGGCTTGCTGTAGTCGAGCTTTTGGATGTCACCCACGGAGCACCTCCGGAATTTCTGCGACTGGTACCGTCGCTATCGTGACCACGCTGTCAAGCCAGCGCTCAACCTGCACGACCTGGTCGTCGGACCACCTCAACATGTGCGGCCAGTGAGCTTCTCGTCTGAGTCGCAGGGAGAGCGCGAGGCGACGATCGTACCAGGTCCAGGCCACAGTCCTACCAGAGAGACCCTCGGCTACGTGGCACCACCACGACATGCCTGGAGGATCGTTGCGCATCTTATAGTCAGCCCATGCAGCCGCACCGGGTGGGCTCCTACGGTAGTCGAGCTTCTCGATCTCAAGGTTCGCACCACGCATCAACGCCAGCTTTATGCCCTCAGGGCCGAAGTAACCATCGGATGTCTCCTGGCACGTGTCAACAATCATCTTCCTGGCGCGCGCCTGCTCCAACATCTCGTGCTGACGCAGACGGCTTTGTTGGGCAAGCCAGCCAGCGTCGCTCGCCACCAGCAGCCGCTCTGGGGATCGCTTGGTGTCCACTCGCCCCCACGGCTTCGCGTCTGGTCCAAGCACGCTGGAAACTGCGTACGCGGAGCCGATTGCAATCGGCTCCCATGCTGTGTACCGAATGAACCTCTCAGATCCCTTTGAGCCGTCCTCACGGATGTCGTAGACGCGCTCGCGCAGCACGAAGCCAAGATCGCCAGCACAACGGACCACCTCCTGATCACTCATCAGGTCCCGAGGACTGGCTTGGCGCTGCTCAGCTTTCTTCATGACCGAGTTCTCCATGCCCTGGGGTCGTGGCGACGAAACATCGCCTCGCGATCTACCTGCTGCAGCAACCATCGTCGTAAAAACGGCAGGTCTTCAGATGATGGACCACTCGGGCCCACGACGACACATCCACGCCAAACCGTTCCCTTCGCCTCGGGGCAAGCGCCGAGGATCTCATCAGCCGCTCTGACATCGTGTGAGCGCTCGTTATTCACAAATAGGCAGTACACGCTCGACAGGCCAACCTGTGTTCTGACGACAAACTTCGCGTCGTCGATCAACACGACCTCCCGGGCAACGTCGAGCATTCGACCAGACCGCTCAAGCTTCGGCCATGGCCTCGGCGAAGCCCGCAGCGCACGCTGTATCAGGTTGATCTCGGGCTCTTTGACCGTGGACTCCTTCAGTGCAGTCCCTAACTTATCTGGCTCACCCAGCTGGCTGGGTTCCCACAACGACACCTGCTCCTTCGGCTTGCGCTTAGATCGTGGCTTGCGCTGAACGGCACCAGGAAAGCCGTGGCCTGCAGACCTTGCCTGGAACGCTGCCATCGCAGCCGCAGCTGCCTGCATGACCTCGGCGTGTGGGTCAGTGGCCACAGAAGTCTCCTTCGTACGTGCGAGCGCCGACTCGCACCTCTTCAGGGTCACTTGGTATGTCGATCCAGAACTCTGACGTGCGGTCGGTAGTCCTGTCGAACGACGACGACAGCAGGAACGCATCTTGGTAGCGGCGGAGCTCGCGGCAAACCACAGCGTTGATCGCCAGCAGATCAGCATCGACCGGCAGCTTCAGCTCGAAGATCGACCCCTTGCGGACCACCATCTTCGGTTCCGCGAACCGGAGTAGCACCAGAGCGATGTCGTCGTAGCCGTGACTCATCGCGCCATTCTCCACTGCTGCTCGCATCGTCGGCACAGATCGAAAACCGGGTCACGTGGAGTCGTCGCCGCTCCGCAGTCGGCGCAAATGCGGCGATGGCCAGCCTCGGCGTACAACATGAAGTGCTCTTCCCACTTCTCTGCCTTCCACCGTGCTGCCCTTCGCTTGGTCATCGACCGCATCGACCACCGAGCACGCCGAGCGTATGTCTCCCACGACCAGGCCGCGAATGGAGGCTCAAACAGCTCGACGTACTCCTGCGGTGCAGGCTCTTCCTTGCGCTTTGGGAAGCGGACAGACGCCAGCCTAGAGCGGCGAAAAGCTTTCCTTCGTTGCCTCATAAGCCACCTCGCAACAGAACTGCGACCGTGTCGACGGTCTCTTGCGGGATCGGCCTGGTGCCTGGGACCGCGTCAGGGGACCAGCAACGCAGGTGCTTTGGGAGAACAGGCAACTGGGCGGTCTCCCATCTGGGGCTTCGCCTTCTGTAGAGCAGCGGATCATTATGGCCTCCAGGCTTGAACCCATCGACCTCGCGTAGACGGCGAACACGATCGTTGCGATCGGCGACAGACCAGACCCACAGCGTGTATTCGCGGGAGTCTCCCCCGTTCTCTCTCGTCTCGTGGGTGGGCCCACCTGGCACCTGATACTTTTTTGGGATCGGCGCCACACGCTTGGTGCCCTCGCCTCGGTGTTCGTTGCGCCCACCGTATCGGAGCGCCAGCACTGGGGACCATTCTCGCATGCTGGCCTGGGCAGCTTCGCCCTGCCCCATCTGGGTCAGGCCGTAAAACGCCACAACCGCGTCGTCTGTGAGAAGCCCAGCACGCAGCAGCTCGATGTGCCAGCCCCAGGTGTCAACCCTCCGCTTCTTGTCCCGCCGTGGGAAGCCGCTGAAGGGGATGTTATCGATGACGAGGTCGAACGGCTCGTGCTTGATTTGGATGAACTCCTCGAAGTCCATCATGTAGACCCCATCGGGACACGCCTCGACCACGTTCTGTCGCTCACTCTCGCGGCGCTCCACGCCCACGATCTCGGGCGTGGTCTGTGGGTAACAGGCGGCGATCGCCCTGGCCCACACGCCTGAACCGAGCGATGGGTGCAATACGCGACGTACTCGGCTCAGCCGCTCAGGCATCTCCAGGCGAAGCCCCATCACCCCAAGGACAGCGCCACCTTCGGGTGTGTAGTCGACCTCGTCCTTGGTCAGAGTCTTGGCGTCATCCGTCCGGCCTGTGGGTCCCTGAAAAAGAATCTCTTGAGACATCAGCACACCTGCCCATCGCGCACCAAAGCGCCCGTCGCACGGTTCCATCGCAATCCGTGACCTGAGCAGGTCACGACACCATGCTCATCAGCTGGCAGGGAAGCCAATGGAAGCCCACGATGTGGGCATGTCCGGCAGTTCTTTGCGACAACGTCCTTATGCGCTTCTTCAAGACCGGGAAGCCATGACGACAGGACACGGTCCCTGGGGAAAGTGGGCATCGCACGCACGCACGTCATGCGCCGATGGTCTTGACGCAAAGACCTCGGTTCCGAATCTGGTAGCACGCTAAGCAGCACATCGGACTCGTCAGATCTGCTTCCAGGCGGCATGAGCAGTTCGACTCTGCGAACCCAAAACCTCACCTTGCTAGCAAATTGGCGCTTAGTCATGAAGCGTGGGTCGAAGTGATAGTGTTCTTCAGGCACCCCGATATCCGCATCATCGTGGAGGCGGCCGTTCACTGGCCACCATCCACCAGGAGTACTTCCAATGCCCTGGCGAGGCACGAGAACACAAGGAACCCAGTACCGCTTCCCAACGACAGGCGGCAAGACCATCCCTTCGACGCGCTCTATCATACGGCCCTCACGATCGCAGGGTACTGCTTCAGACCTCGAAGGTGCATTGGCCACTCAGCCTCGTTGTTGCCTTTCTTCGACTTTAGTTTGAGACGGATGGAAACCAAGCCACCGCCCAGCTCTACCTGGCTCCTTGCGCCTCCAATGGTCTGGATTGGTGCGGCGCCCAGTTGCTTGAGGAACACGGGCACTCCCTGCTCCTTGCACTGAATGACGATCTTCTCTGCCCAGTCGATGTCGAACGGGCGGGCTCCATCACCAGACTCGCCGCCAATAATCACCCACTGGATGCCCGACAGGTCCAGCGGACCGAGGTCCTCAAGCAGCGGCTCGACGGACAGGAAGCGGACCGCGGAGGGGATGGTGCGGAGGATGTCGACGCGGGGAAGCCCGTACTTGCGGTCCTCGACGCTAACGCCGAGCCAGACGTTCGGCAGCGGCGCCTCTGCGAACGAACGCATGTTCTCCTGGATGAACGGACCGCTGAGATCTTCGTAGCTCTCAAATGGTCCACGATCCATGCAGAGTGCGCCAAGATCGACTCGCATTCCCTCGGCCCGCTTCGTCAAGACCATGAAGATGTGACGACGGCAAGCTCCCATGACGGAGTACGCGGCGCGTAAGAAATTGTGCGGCACGCCGTCCTGATGAAGGTCGCTCATGCTGTTGACGAAGTACGCCCGCGGGCTCTTGTGGTGCAGCGGCTCGCTAAGCTTCTCAGGCACCAGGCGGAGGTCAAAGCCCTGTTCGTACGGATGCCCAGGGATGCCGCGCCAGCGCTTGGCGAAGGTCTCCGCGTAGCAGTGCTTGCACCCTGGCGAGATCTTCGTGCATCCCCGCACAGGGTTCCACGTCTCCCCCTTGTATCCGGGGACGTGGGTCCACTCGATACCTGTGCCGTGGGGCTGCTCGGTCATGGCACGACCTCGGGAGCAACCGCGGTGAGCGGCCTGTCAGCGATCGCCTTTGACAGCATCCGCGCGCCCACGATCACATCATGGGCCGCTTGCTCGGCTGTCCTTCGACCCTGGGCTGGCGCATAAGCATGCACATCGACGCACCTGCTTGGCTGGTCGCCTTCGTACTGCAGGATGCCGCTCTCGACTCGCACCTTAAACGTCTCGTCGTGGAAGCACTCGACCATCACTGAGTGGAAGGCCATCGGCTTGTCAGCTGGAGCTGTGGCCGCCGCCTCACGACTACGTCCGTCGCGGACCGCCAGAACTTGGCTGTGGATCACGCTGGCGATCGAAAGACGAAGCATGGCCTTGGCGTCGCGGATGCTCTTATCCTTCGCGATGGCGCGCTTCATCGTCTCGATGGACTTGAGAACCTGGTCAGCGAGGCTGAACGCTAGCCTTGCCTCACGAGCATTCGGTGGCACGAGCGGATGCTGAGACTGCTTTCTGGCCTCGTCGAACAAGTATTGAAGCTGCTCGATCTCGGCTTGGGTCACGTCGGCCATCACTTCTCCTTGGGGTGCCACTCAGTGCCGCGGCGGACAATCCTACCAGCGGCCTTTTCTCGCCTGATGATCTGGTCTGTCGCTGACGTGTCGTACGGGAACCCGACAGTGGTCCAGACCTTCCGGAGATCGCGGTTGGTAAATGGAGACTTCATCCGCTCCATAACCGCGGCCTCCTGCTCGGGCGAGACCTCCAGGCCGTAGATTTTCACTTGCGACCTCGACCCCTGCCCTTACCCTGCGCGCCCTGGCGGGCGTTGACCTTCGGGGCGATCGCGGCCTCGATCGTGACCTGCTTGGCGCTGATCTTGTTCTGCTTCATTGCGGCGCGCTTCGCTGCGGCCGCTTCCTTCTCAGACTGCGCGCGGGCCTTCGCCTCCTCCTTGGCGTCCTTCGCGGC
>CAZLQR010000031.1:0-6215 GCA_964561915.1 uncultured Gammaproteobacteria bacterium
ACATCATGGGCTATGCGCAGGCGGCCAAGGACATGGTGAGCAGCGGCTACAGCGGCTGGTATCTGGCCGTGCAGCGTGCGGGCACCTTGCAGGCGGGCGAACAGGCCACGGTGGAACACGGGCCGCGCCAGACGCCGGTCATCACATTGCTGCGCCGACGACGCAACGACTGAACGCCATGCCCCGGCACATGCCAACCGCGCCGTGACGCGTCGCAGCGGGATGGATATCAGCCGTCCCGCTCCTTGTCGCCAAACAAGGCGTCGCCAATTTTCCAGCCCACCAAGGCTACGCCCAGGGTATTCAGCAAGCTGGGGCCGCCAGAAGCCTTGCGGCGCCGGGAACTGATCCAGTTCGCCAGCTCGTACGATTCGGGCGCCGTGCTGGCGACCAGTCGCATATCCAGCTCGACCCGCCCACACGCAGGCAAGCCGCGTCGCTGCAATTCCGCAAGGGGATCTGCCAGCGCCCTCACCAGCGGTTCGAGCCATTCGGCGATTTCATCCAGCAGACGCCGGTAGACTGCCTTGAGCAGCCCTGCCGGATAATGCGCCTCCCACCATACCGGATCTGCAGCCATGGCGCAGGCCGTTTCATGGCCATGCAGCAGGGTTTCCAGCGCCGCCTCGAAACGGGCCACGCTGCGGTACACATCGGCATCCCGTGCCGCCGGTGCATGGATTACCTCGTCCATGAAGGCACCGATGCGCTGCTCCAGCCGGGTAGTGGCCTGCTGGAATTGCTCGGTCAGCAGCTCGACCTGCGTATGCGCGTCTGCCCCTTGCGGAAGCTGCGCAGGCTCCGGGCTAGCAATACGGCGCCGCAAGCCCTCCAGCACGGGTTGCAGCGCTTCGCCCAGTACACGCATCCGACGGGGTACGATCTCATCGTCATCTGCCATCCGAAGCCCTCCAGCCTCAATGCGCCCCGAACAAGTGCCGCTGGATACCCACAAAGGCTTCCCGTATGGCAACCATATCCCCGAGCGCACGGCGGGCATCGTTGGTGCCTCCATAGCGGATACGCAGGAAATCGCCCAACTTTCGGGGTGAAAGCTCCTGACTCCCGTACTGCGCGTAGGCATTCAGCACATGATCGAGGAATTCGCGCATCTGTGGCTCATAGCCGGCCAGACCCGTGTTGCGCGCAGCCTGCGCCCGGTCCGTTCGCGCCAGTGGCTCAAGCGTGAAGCGCACATAGGCCAGCACATCGAAAATATCGCTGCGCGGTGCATCGATCAGGCGGCGCATGTCGTCCAGTCGCTCGTCGTCGTAGCCCAGGTCCGCGAGGCGCCGCAACATGGCTTCGCGCTGCACCGGGTCACTCCAAATCCCACGCAACTCCTCTTCACTGGTCACCAGCGAGCCCAGATCGCCAAACAGCTGCTGCATGAACTCCTGCGCCGAAATCAGCCGGCCATCGTGCGACCAGTAGCTGGTGGCGGCCAGATAGCGAATGCTGCGAGCGCGGCCATCGGCCAGCCGGATTTCTATCTTCTCAGGCGGTGGTGGCGGCTCGGGCTCCTCCACGGTTTCCCCGCCCGGACCCAGCGGCGGATAAGGCCCTTCCAGTGGCGGGCGCAACGGGCCCATGGGCCTCAGCTCTTCAGGCGGCAAGGGCTCGCCATCCCACTCCGGATCGTTGAAGTGCTCGTAGGCCTTCACGAAGTCGTAAATGGTGAAATAGTCCTTGCCGTCAAAGGTGCGCGTGCCGCGGCCAATGATCTGCTTGAACTCGATCATTGAGGTGATCGGGCGCAACAGCACGATATTGCGGATATTGCGGGCGTCCACCCCGGTGCTCAGCTTTTGCGAGGTGGTCAGGATGGTGGGCAGTGTTTTCTCGTTGTCCTGGAATTCACGCAGATGTTGTTCGCCCAGCTTGCCGTCATCAGCCGTGACGCGTTCACAGTAGTGTGGATCGGGATCGTCCTTGACCTGGTTGATAAAGTTGCGCACACGCGCGGCATGCTCCTGCGTGGCACAGAACACCAGCGTCTTCTGGCGCTGGTCGATCTGGTCCATGAACTCCTGCACACGGCTCAGTTCTCGCTGGTCTATGATCAGCCGCGTGTTGAAATCCGCCTCGGTATAGACCTTCTCCGGATCAATCTGCCCGGACATCACCACATCACCATCAGCAAGTTGGTAGGTGTCCATGGTCGATGCCATCTGGCGCACCTTGAACGGCGTCAGAAAGCCATCACCAATGCCATCCTTGAGCGCGTAGGTGTAGACCGGCTCGCCAAACCAGGCGTAGGTGTCGGCGTTGACGTCACGCTTGGGCGTGGCGGTCAGGCCCAACTGCACGGCCGGGGCAAAGTACTCCAGAATGCCGCGCCAGCTGCTTTCATCACGCGCACCGCCCCGATGACATTCGTCGATAACGATGAAATCAAAAAAGTCCGGCTCGTAGCCCTCGAAGGTGAACTTATCTTCACCGGTCATGAAGGTCTGGAAAATGGTGAAGAACACGCTGGCGTTGCGCGGAATACGGCCCTGGCGGCGAATTTCTTCCGGGCTGATGCGCGCCAGCGCATCCGGGGCAAAGGCACTGAAGGCGTTGTAGGCCTGATCGGCCAGAATGTTGCGGTCGGCCAGGAACAGGATGCGCGGACGACGCACCGGGTCGCGGCTCAGGTTCCATTTGGCGTGGAATAGCTTCCAGGCAATCTGGAAGGCAATCGAGGTCTTGCCAGTTCCCGTGGCCAGCGTCAGCAGAATGCGCTTGCGATCCTGCGCAATGGCCTCCAGCACCGCAGTGATGGCATTGTGCTGGTAGTAGCGCGGCTGCCACTTGCCACCGCCAGTCTCAAACGGAATGGCACCAAAGCGCTCACGCCAGTCATTGCCCAGCGGATAGCAGCGCAGCCACAACTCCTGCGGCGTGGGAAAAGGCAGCGCCAGATCAGCCTCTTCGCCCGTGTGCATGTCAATGCCGTACCAACCGATGCCATTGGTGGCGTAGGCAAAGCGCGCTTGCAGGCGCGTGGCGTAATCCTTGGCCTGTCCCACGCCAGCGGTATGACCCAAGCTGGCCTTCTTGGCCTCAATCACGGCGAGCTTGCGGCCACGGTAACTCAGCACGTAGTCGGCCGACAAGGGGGTGCCGCGCTGGCCACCGCTGAGGATGCGGCCGGGACAGATCTGCTCACGGTGCACATGCGCGCCCTCTTCCACGCCCCAGCCTGCTGCACGCAGCACCGGATCGATGCGGTTGGCGCGGGTGTCGGCTTCTGTTTCGAGGTGGATGGGGATCATGCGGAGCGTGGTCACTATCGACAAATCTTTTCTGAAGACAAGTGTATCTTCCACGCTGCAGAACCGAACACGGACTCATCCATTTGATGTCACTCTCCTGTCGTAACCGGTGCAAAAAAGCCCGCCGAGGCGGGCCATGGGTTACCAGTGATGGAAGAATGCCGGTTACTTGCGTTTCGATCTGGAGGTGTTCGCTTTCTGGGTCAGCGCGGAGCAGCCACGGATTTCACATTTGCCGGTGTTTTAGGGTTGCTCAGCAACTTGCCGGCCTTGGAGGCCACGCGTGCAGAAGTGAACTCGTGCGGAGTTTTTTTGGATGCCATTTGCATTCCTTTCATAACAGTCAAAGCAGTGCGACGGAAGAGGCGGCAGGCCGCCTCTTCCACAAAAAGGGTCAAACAAACAAGGTCATTTGGCCCGGATGGGAGCGCCAGTGCTGGCACACATACTCAAGTCGGCCGCGGCGCAGCCTTGTGTATGCGCTTACAAAAACGCTCTTCAAACGGTATCGAGCCATAGCTCACTCCCTCTGAAGGTTGGAGGGTCTTTGGCTTGCCATCACACTGCGAACTGTTAAAATTCGCTGTCTTCCCCAAGACGTGGTGTGTGATAGGTGGCGAGGAGTCCCTGATCACCTCCCCACAGGCCCTGAGTGTTGTAGCACTTCAGGGCCTTTTTCATGCCTGCCATTGAACGACACAAGATCGCCCGGCCAGAGCATGGACAGATGATACACCAAACGGGAATGAATGAAATGACTGACTTCCCTTATGCGGAAGCTAGCTGGAGAATATGGCGCTCACCTGTCCTTTTTTACCGATCAGGTGATTAAAAAGTCGATAGTCGTTCTGCTCATAGCGCAAGCGCCCCGCCACAATGGCGGGGTTAATGCCAACCTCATCTGCAAATGCCACCACATCGGCCGTAGTCAGCGTTGTACGCACAGTCGCCTCGGCCCAGCGCTCCGGCGGGATTAGGGCATCCTTGGCCATTTCGTCAGCCTCTGCCTCCAGCAGTTCCGAGCTTTGCCCATCCAGGTCATCCATGAATAGGACGTGGTCTGGACCAAGATGTTTTGCAACATGCGCCAACTCGTGCATCAAGGCAAACCAGAAATTGTCCAGCCGATCATGTCGCAACGTTAATGCGATGATGGGTCGCCCGTCTTCCAGCATGGCTGCACCATCCAAGAAGGTACGGTTAAAGTGCGGCTCGATTACCAGCACGATACCGTAACGAGCCAGAAACTCCCTTGCCAGTTTTGGACCTTCTTCAAATACCGACAGGCGTGCCAGCTTCTGCATCAATTCGAGGGTGATGCTCTCAGGTTTGTACTCCCTGACAGAAGCAGCCTCCTTGGCCCGTCGCAGTACGCATAGACGCCAAGCCCGCAACGCCATTTCATCTGCCTGCCGGCTGCCTCGCTGGTGCATCGGCGCACGCAGCAATAGTCTTGATTCCTGCTTGTGCATGAAGGGTTGTGCAAATTTGGTCATCAACTCTTCGGCAAATTCCTTGACCCGACGCACTCCCCCAGGGAAGTCGCCAAAGTATCCACGTTCAAACATTTCCTTGAGGGGAAAACGCGTGTAGTCAATTTCCGGCTCTTCATCCAGAACCGCCACGTCCTCAATCAGGATCTCCGCCGGGATATCCAGCCCCTTATGCAGCCTTCGAATCATGGGCAATGACAGCGAGCGCTTGCGCGTAAGTACTTCCGAGACCTTGGACAAGGAGCCGAGGTAAGGCACCAGATCCTTGCGCTGCAATCCCATCTGATCCATACGGAACAGGATCGCTTCGATGGGATCAGGTTTGATATCAGGAACGGTCTTGCGCTCGTACTCCGCTATGACCAGCGTCAGCAACTCCATCTCGCTCTCTTCACTGGAGTCTGGCTGAATATCACAAGACATGAGCGCAGACAGGCGCTCGATAGCCGCGTCATAGTCTTTTTCGCTCTTGATGATCTTGATGTCCATCGTCCTCTCCAGTCACTGCCTGGATACGTTGCCAGGCATCATGAAAATTTTTTCTTGCTGTATTCGGCGTGGGTACCCACCCATTCCACCAGTACCAGCCCATTGCTGTACCTGACCTGCACCACCAGTCGATGGTGATTGCCCTTGATGTTGAAGATCACCCTGTTGCCAGCCAGGAAGTCCGCTGAAGCGAACTGGCGCTTGATGTCCTGGGGCGATTTCCAGCTCTGCCGCTCAACGTACGCCCTCCACGCATCCAGTGGGCCGCGTGCGTCTGCATGTTTGTCTTTGAATGTCTCAAGCTTGGGCAAACCCAGGATTTGCATGGGTGAAGTACGTAATCAGGTCAAGAACAATTGTATTCCCAAAATGGGAAAAATACGATGACGATGCTTCCGGATGTTGCGCGTCGACAGCAGCGACCACCGGTGCTTAAGGTATCGACGCAGTACTCTAGAACCATGAATAAAAACTAATATATCATTTAAGTTTCATGATGTAGCTCTACGATGCTACTTTACAAAGGGATTGACGAGGGAAACCCTGTAGGTGCCGAGTACGAAGGCGAAGGATGACGTGTCCTGCACTGCTGGTACAGTCAACAATCACCTAGGAGCCTTCATGCCCCCACGACACACCTCACTGCCTGTACGTCTGGGCGCATTCCATGCCGCCGACTACCTCAAGGACGACGCGGACATCACTGCTTACGTCAATCTGGCGCTGGAAGATGGCGACCCGGCCTTGTTGCTGCTGGTGCTGGGCGATGTGGCCCGCGCACGCGGCATGACGCAAGTGGCCGAGCAGTCCGGCCTAACGCGGGAGGCGCTCTACAACGCGTTGCGGCCCACATCCCGGCCCCAGTTTGCTACCGTGGCGAAGGTGTGCCAAGCCTTGGGGATCAAGCTGGTGGCGCAGTCTGTATTGACCCACTGAATTCCTGCACAGGTGTTATTGTTGAAGGAAACGACGA
>CAZLQR010000032.1:0-1593 GCA_964561915.1 uncultured Gammaproteobacteria bacterium
CGTCGCCGCCGGCGGCGAGGGATCGATCTACTGCAAGGGCACCACGGCCTACAAAATCTACGCCGACCCCAAACGGATGCTCCCGCTTGGCAAGATGGCCGAACTGGCCGCAATCTCCGACAAAGACGTGATCAAGCCTGACGTGGTCCTGCTCGACACGAAGTCGAGCTCGCCTGTGGGCTACACGATGCGCTTCGTCCCCGACACCATGCCGCTCTGCCAGATCTTCACGCGGGCCTTCCGCGAGCGCGAGGGCCTGGACCACGCCCAGATGCTCCGCCTGGTACAGGAGCTGCAGCGCCGCGTGGCGGCGGTCCACGCCGCTGGCATCGTGATCGTGGATCTCAACGAGATGAACTTCATCGTGGATCGCCGCTTCCAGTCGGTCCTGGCGATCGATGTCGACTCGTACCAGACGCGGAGCTACCCAGCGTCGGCGCTCATGCCCTCGGTCAAGGACTGGCAGGTCGTGGGTTCGCACTTCACCACCCTCTCAGACTGGTTCTCCTTTGCCTGCGTGGCGTTCCAGATGTTCGTCGGGATCCACCCCTACAAGGGCCAGCACCCGACGCTCAAGGGCTTCGAGGCCCGCATGAAGGCCAATGCCTCAGTCCTCGGCCCGGACGTGAAGGTGCCCGCGGTCGTCTACCCCTTCAACGAGATGCCCTCGGGCTATCTGGCGTGGTTCAAGGCCGTGTTGCAGGACGGCAAGCGGCTCGCGCCACCTAGCGACCCGCTCGCCACCACGGCGCCCGTGACCTTGGGGCGGACTCCGACACGGATGTCGGACAGCCCCATCGCGGGACGGCTGGAGATCGTCGCTGTGCTTACGATGAGCAGGCCGATCGTCGGCTACTACGAGCACGTCGCGTGGACCGATCGCGAGATTCTCCATGATCGAGTCAGCCGCCTCATCCAAGCGCCAGGAGTGCGCGCGATTGGGGTGTCCCGCCACCTGAGCGAGGTCGTCAGCATCGCCGTGGAGACGGTAGATCCGAATTCGCCGCGATACGTGCTCCGCGCTGAGCCAGGGCGGCGTGAGCTGTTCGTGGCGCCCATGACAACCATCTCTGGGGTCATGGCCTACCAAGGTCGGATATACGCCAAGGCGTCGATCTGACGCTCCACGAGGCGATGGGCAGCGTCTCCGTCCGCCCCAACATCGTCGCCAATGTCCTCGAGCACGCGACTCACCTGTATAACGGCGTGGCGCTCACCAACATGCTCGGGGCCTCCTACGCCTCGATCTTCCCTGAGGCTGGCAGCCACCGCCAGGTCCGGGTCCGCGAGCTCGATGGGCTCAAGGTGGTCGATGCGAAGTACGACGGGGCGAACCGCCATGGGGTGCTCCAGGTGGTCGCTGGCAAGGGCGGGTCCTATGCCCGCCTGACCTTCGTGGTGGATGAGGCGGCCGAGTCTGCCCAGCTGGTGGCCCGAGTCGACGACATCACGCCAGCGGGTTTGAACTTCGTCTGCCTGGAGAGCGGGGTCTGCGTCGAGATCACCGAAGAGGACAAGCTCGAGGTCTGGTCCTACCTCCACCCTTCGCGGCCGCGCCAGCAGGTCGCCTCGCTGGGGAACGACATGCGCCTG
>CAZLQR010000032.1:1603-5534 GCA_964561915.1 uncultured Gammaproteobacteria bacterium
ACCGACTGGCGCGGGGTCAATCAAAGGGGTGGGGGGGGGGGGATCCGAGGACAGTCTGTCTACTCGATGAGGATGCGGTGATGTCGACTAATCTGGCCGTATTCTTCCCATATTTCGGAGCGAAGTACATGCGTGCGCCAAAATACCCGCCTCCGCGCTACGATTTGCTTATCGAGCCTTTCGCTGGGGCGGCCGGATACTCGGTTCGCCATCATAGAAAAAACGTCATCCTCATTGATGCCAGCGAGAAGGTGTGTGGCATTTGGCAGTATCTAATTAGCGTTACGCCAGCAGAAATCATGAGTTTGCCTTTGCTTGCTCCCGGAGAAGACGTCCTGAGTTTGCCCATCGCGCAGGAAGCAAAATGGCTTCTTGGCTTCTGGTGTAATCCCGGCAGCGCTACCCCGAAAAGACGACTCGGGCGCGCTTCCAACCAACGGGCAGGAACATGGGGAGAGTTTATTAGAAGGCGGCTAGCAGTTCAGGTTGAGCACATCAGGCATTGGAGGGTAATCCATGGCGACTACACGCTGGCACCAAACGTCACTGCCACATGGTTTATCGATCCGACCTATGAGAGGCAGGGTCATCACTACCCTTGCCGGGTGAAGGACTTTTCAACGCTCGCCTCTTGGTGTTGCTCGCGGACTGGACAAGTCCTTGTTTGTGAGAGCGAGGGCTCCTCTTGGCTTCCCTTCCAACCAGTGACCACGGTGGTGGGTTCTTCGCATCGTAAGACCACCGAGGTACTCTGGCACCGTGAGACTGAGTAGGTGGCGCACTTCTTGAGCCTGGACCGCTACGGACCCTGGTCCTCGGGAAGCCGTGGGCCATGGTCACGGTTGAGCTCGTTGCCAAGAGGCGCCTGCAGGTTCAGGGCGGCTCGCTGAGCATCGCCAGGGCGGATGTCGAGTGGTACCCGCTCCCGCCTGACTTCGAGGTCGTGGGAGGCGATGGCGAGCCTGTCAGGCCCAGTCCTGGACGCCAGTTCTTCGTCACCGTCGAGACCTTTAACCCGTTCCATGGCCTGTGCGAGGCCGAGCCCTGGCTGTAACGGTGTTCCTCGGCATGGGGCAAGAAATTTCAGCCCCGCTTGAACACTTCGGTTCGCGGCTCGTCTGAGTGAGCATGTGCTACCACGACGACCACCGGGTACGGGCTGGCGAGCGCCACCCGCTTTATTCCTCGACCGATACCGATCAGATGACCGGAACCATCGATCTGGAGGACGACGATGGCGAAGAGGAGAGCGTTACGGTGAGCCTCAAGTACGAGGTCTGCCCGACCTGCGAGGGCAAGGGAAAGCACGTCAACCCGTCGATCGACTGCGACGGGCTGACGGCCGAGGACTTTGCGGAGGATCCGGATTTCCGTGAGGAGTACATGTCAGGCCGCTACGACGTGAGTTGCTACGGGTGCAAGGGCCAGCGCGTGGTCCTCGAGCTCGACCGCGACAGCATCGACGCGGCGGTACTCGCCCGCATTGACGCGATGCTCGACGAGCGCGCCCGCTATGAGTGGGAGAGCGCGGCCGAGCGAAGGATGGGTGCCTGATCATGTTCCTCAATCACATCCTCCCCACGTCGACGGCCAGCAAGCACACGACTTTCGGCCCAGACGCGTTTACGCCCGAGTTCGTCAAGGCGGTCCAAGCGGCCGCGAGCGATGCTCCGCCCGTCACGTACGACGGTGAGGCGTTTGTCTGCGGCGAGGTCACGCTGCGCTCTCAGCTTCCAGCCAGTAAGGCGATCGCGGCCACCGCCCGCAACCGATGGATCGCTGCTCGGGTGAACGAGCAGGGCTGGCAGTCCTCGACATGTGATGTCGAGGAGGCCCAGTGGTCACAGTCGGTTCACGGCAGAAGGGTGCGGTAGAGATCATGAGGTTCGAGCGATGCGTCAGGTACCAAGTCGTCGCGGCCATGCAGCTGTTTGATATTGGACGGCACAGCGGCGAGCCGCTTGGCGAGCCGGACCTGCGGCCGCTTTCCATCTGCGACTCGAAGGATGATGCGGATGCGCTCGCGACGTGCTTCCGGCACGTATTGGAAATGGAGCGCTGGTCGGATGCAGAACGTGCTGCGGATGGCCTCTGGGAGTGCCTGGACTTGCTTGAGGAGATGCTAAGGCGAAGCGATTTTCCATCAACGGTGGAGTTCAAGGTTTTAGAGGTCGCACTCCTGCGACCCGCTACGGCTACGGAGGTTCCGTCATGAATTGCGAGCGATGCACCGCCACCACGAGCGGATACCAGCTTTTCGACTACTGCGCCTCGTGCAGCAAGAACCTGTGCAAGAAGTGCATGACCAAGGGGTGCTGCGGGCGATCGCCTGCTGCCTCCGGCAGTGCTGACGAGCGCGAGGCCGCGATCGAGGCGATCGGCGAGTCGCCCCTCGCTGAGACCGATGGTGAGCATCGCGATCGTGTCGAGGCCGCCGAGCATGACGAGTCCTGCCCATGCGACACATGCGTGGATGCGGAACTCGCCGACCTGACGCGCGACCACGCCGAGCAGCAGCGATGGCTCGCTGCTAAGCCCGAGGCGATCGACGCGGACCAGTACCAGCGGATGCTCGAGGTCCTCCCGCCAGCTCGCTGGATCGGCGGGGCCTTCCTGGTCGGCGAGGCGATGAGCCACGACGACAACGGTCAGGCCAGGTACGCCTACTACTTCCGTCGAGGGGACCAGCACTTCCATGGGGCGGACCTCACGGTCTCGGAGTTCGAGGCGAAGCACGGGAAGGGTGGGTGAGCGATGGACGTCGACGAACACGATCCCATGGCCGAGCCCCCTCCACCCCTATCATTCTCCAAGCGGCTCAACGGCGGTGAGGTTGACTGGTTCTGCATCGGTTGCCGCCGTCCGCTGTGGGCCTGTGATGACGACACATGCCGAGGTCATGAGCAGAGGGCAAGCGGTCCAATCGGAGGCACGACTTTTTGTGACGGCCGATGTCGCATGTACACGACGAGCACGTGCCTCGAGCGACGCAAGTTAGACGCAGTGGGGTACCTCAATCCGTGGCGCGAATGGGCCGCCAAGATCCTCGCTGCCTATCCGTGGGTCGACGAGTTCAAGTCTGAGGACAGCGACGAGAAGTACCGCGACGGCGTTCGCTACGTGCTCCTCTGCGTCGAGACCGATGGGTCGGGTAGCGAGGCTGACAACCAGGAGATGAAGGCCATCCGGGGCCGCTGGGGGTTCTCGTGACCCGCACTCGTCACGGCAACAACCTCCACCCCGAGCTGCCCCCCTGCCCGACATGCGGGGAATGGGCCTGGCGAACGGGCGGCGTCACGATGGGTAGCACCGAGCGGATGCCTCTACGGCTGGATTGCGTGGGAGCGCGCCGCGAGCGGAGACCTCGTCGAGCTCGGCCATCTGTTTCGCGCTCGCGTCTCCAAGTTGCGATCACCTGCTCTTACGAGATCGGGCTACGACAATGAGATGTTCACCAATTCCAGCCGCTGAGGATCAAATGACCACCACCAAGATCGACTCCCTGAACCTCCCCGCCGACCTCGTGAAGAAACTACGAGCCGAGGTCCTCTACGACGACGCGACACTCGAGGTCGCCACCCCCCGCTGAAGTCCGAGAGCTGCAACAGGCGAGGCGAGTGTACCAGCTGGTCGCATGAACCCGCTGCTGGCGGGCCTCACGGACCGCAGCGATGCCGTCCGCGCGGTCGTCTCGAAGATCGCTGAGGGCGACCGCTCAACAACAAGGGCACGTCGACCGGGTCGCTCATGGAGCGGATGATCGCGGAGCGCCCAAAGCGGGCGGACGAGATCCGCCAAGTGTTCCAGCAGTTCGGCGTTCACTGAGAGTTTCGCAAGCATTTCCGGCGTATTTTGTCAACTCCCAAAATCGCGCCTTTCGATGGGTCAAAACGGCCGTAGTGCGGTGATTAGAATGCGCCTTTTAGTCACT
>CAZLQR010000033.1:0-5532 GCA_964561915.1 uncultured Gammaproteobacteria bacterium
CGCGGGCGCCAACATCGGGGGACGCAAGGGGATGGAGGCGCGGTCGGAGGGCCTGGAGGCGGTCGCCAGGATGGCGCGTCGAGCTGGGTGGACCGTCGACGCAACGGGCGGACCTGAGAAGGTCGCGCTGACCTTCAGCAAGGGCGACCGCTCGGAGGTCATGATCCCCGACGATATTCTCAAGGGCGCGCTTGTCGCAACGGCCCTCATCGCTGATGTGACGGACGACACCGCGACGGGTGAGCTGTGGAAGGCCGACACGTATGGGTGGAAGCTCGGAGAGATCGAGATTCTTGCCACGCCGATCCCGTGCCTCGGCATGCAGGGGCTGTGGTTCGTGGCGAACGCTGGAGGGCCTGTTCCGTGAAGGTTATTTCTCCTGACGAGATTCCTCCGCGTTCGACGGCGCCTGTCGGCAACGCTCTTCACCACCTGCGACACGCGTTCGCATTGCTCAACCAAGAGCTCGAGCGCCAACACTGGTCTGTCGTGGGTGCCCACGCCTTGGCCAAGTATGCCCAGCAGGCAAACAAGAGGGTGCCAAAGGAGCAGCAGATCGGAGCTGTGACACCGTTACTTGATTCTTTGCAGCGTGAACGCGAGGACATCGAGGCGGCGATGAGGCTTTGTGAACGGACGCTGATCGCATCTGTCGCTGGAAAGGACTCGCAGTGAAATTAAAATCTCACATGATCGGGCGCCTTGGTCTCAGCCTGCTTGCGCTGGGCGCCATCCCCATGTTGCCATCACGCGCTCCGGCTGCGGTCGACCCCCGAGCTGTTGAGCACGCTATGGATGCCTTGAGCGCGGCTGGTATCAGCGCGCCCGAGGTGCTGGAGTTTTCTGGCGGTCCTGAACGGTTTGCAGCGATGGCGAACCTCTGCATCGCCAACAAGGCGCTCCTCGCCGAACATGGCTGCCCTGACATTGTGGATGTAGCGCGACTTCTTGGACGGACGGAGCACGAAGATCCACCTGAGTTACAGCGCTTTTCATCAGGTCGGCTGGCAAGCGGGAGGCCGACGAGGCCGCTGCTGAGGAGCGGCGCAAAGCTGTCTGTAAACTCCGCCGACAGAATCGCGGACACCAGGCGAGCGCCCGCAAGGCGCGGCAGGGCAAGAAGTCGAGGAGAGGATTCTAATGCAGTACGACGTGGTGATCATCGGAGGTGGGCCAGCTGGCCTGAGTGCAGCCCTTTTGCTTGGCCGAGTGCCGAGCCGAAAGGTCCTGCTCGTGGACAGCAACCAGTCCCGCAACGGACCTTCGCATGCGATGCACGGGTTCCTGTCCCGCGACGGACTCCCTCCTGGCGAGCTCCGCCGGATCGGTCGGGAGCAGCTCATGCCCTACGACAACGTGACCGTGCTGAACGCTGCCGTTCAGAGCGGCCAGACGATTCCGGGAGGGTTTCGCCTGCAGATGTCCAGCGGCGTGGTCGTCGAAGCCAAGAAAGTCATCGTGGCCACGGGTGTGGTCGACCCCCTCCCGAGCATCACGGGTCTGGACCAGTTCTACGGTCGAAGCGTGTTCCTGTGCCCGTACTGCGACGCGTGGGAGTTCCGCAACCAGACGATCGGCGTGCTCGGGGCTGGCGGGGTCAACACCGCGATCATGCTGCGGTCGTGGTCGCCGACGGTGCTGTTCTTCAGCGACGGGCAGGTGCTCGGCCAGGCCGAGCTCCAGCGACTCACCCGTGCTGGGGTCCGGGTGGTCGGCGGGAAGGTCGAGTCGCTCGACGGGACCTTCGCGGGGCTCTTGACCGCGGTCGTGGTGAGCTCGAGGGGCGAGGCAGGTCTGCCGGCATCCCGCACTCGCATCCCCTGCCAGGCGCTTTTCCTGAGCCTGCCAGGACGGTCGCAGCGGTCGAACATCGCCCAGCAGCTCGGCGTGCCGCCTCGTGGCGATGGAGGGATGGAGCACGGCGACCAGGGGAAGACGCGGGTCCGAGGCGTCTACGTCGTCGGGGACGCGAGCAAGGACGTGACCTTCGCCATTGTCGCTGCGGCGGAGGGGGCAGTGGCGGCCGCGGCGGTGGATCACGAGCTGCGGATGGAGGGAGTGGTATGAATATCCTCGCTGCCAATCTGTGGGCGTTGCATACACGTGCGGCCGCTGAGGTTGCCACGGAGCGCGCCGCCTCAATCACCTCGCTGATCCTTCGCCGTCGCTACCCCAAGCCCGTGACGTTCACTGACTTGCGGGCAGCGGTTGTCGGGGCAAACCCACGCGCGATGTGGAAGCTCCCATGGTCGCTGGCCGATGGTCGCCGTTGGTGGCACCAATCACTCAAGGAAGTGACCAGCGCCCTCGACGAGGTCTACGCCGTGGTCGACGGGAGCGAGGTGCGGGTGGCGGTGGTGCGCGAGAACGGTGTTGAGGCAGACTGTTCTGTGACGGCGTTCGGTTGGGGCTACGATTTCCGAGCGCTTCTTGAAGTCGCCGACGAGCAGGGCTACTGGGAGCGCCCACACGAGGTTCGCCTTGATCTCAGAACGGAGGCAGTCGTATGAGCGAAGAAGTCCCGGTCAAGGTCTCGCAGGCCATCATCGACTATGCACGCGATGCCAAGTCATTCATTCGGGAGAGTGGAGAGGATGCTCTGCCTGACGAACTGCTCATGCGAGCCTCGGTCGCTTTCAACATGCTGCAGTCGCGCGGGATGATCACGGCGATCCGCGCCGACCAAGGATGCAAGCCGCACCCGTTTGATGGCTTCGATCGTGCGTTCTCCATCGCGTTGATCGCCCACAACTTCGACGACCATCCTCCGAACACGCCTGAGCGGGAGGTGCTGTTTGGTGCCAAGCTGGCGGCGCTGGCTTCGGACCGTCATGAACACGCTGACCGCGAAAAGAAGCTCGAGGTAGCGCTCCGCAACTGCCTGGCCATAGCAGTGCGAATGCAGCGTCGAGGCGTACCTTGTCACCACGAGCAAGTCTCTATCCCGGGAGATCCCTGGACAGACATCGTGAGGTTCTGCGCTGAGGCTGGCGTCGTCCCCAACATCCTGCGGGAGGCCGACGATGCGGGCTGACACCGACGCGCGCGTGTGGGCGTCGAGCATCGGCTCCACCACCATCGACATTCGAGATCGTGCCGTGATGCCGACCCGTCCACTGAAGGCGCCGTTGATCAAGGCGGACAAGCTGGCCGAGCTTCGGAAGTTGCTCAGCAAGGGCTCAGACCATGCGTGACACTGACCTGTTCCTTTCTGGTGCCCGTGCCCAGCTAGCCAAGGCGATCTGCGTCATGCTTGGCGTTGCGTTGGTACTCTGGTACCGACCAGATCTCGCCTGGGTGATGGTGCTCGGATGGTGCGGATCTGGCGTGTGGATCGGCGTGATCAACTATCGAGCGGCGCTGAAAGTTGTGGCGGCCTCAGCGAGGCGCAAGGCTGAGATCGTGGTCACGGAGGTCAAGCCATGCTGAGCGACGAAACCATGACGAGACTTGCTGGACATCAGGTATGCGCCGCAGTGTCGGGCGGAAAGGACAGCACCGCCATGTCGCTCTGGCTTACGGAGCAAGGCATCGAGCACTTGCGGGTCTTTGCTGACACGGGCTGGGAGGCCCCAGAGACCTACGCCTACCTGGACATCCTGCGCGACAAACTCGGACCCATCGAGACCGTCCGCAACGAGAAATTATGGGCAGAGGCCCGCGATGGCGAGGGCGGTATGCTCACCCTCATCCGCCGCAAGCAGATGTTTCCGAGTCGCACGCGCCGTTTCTGCACGGAACAGCTCAAGCTGGTCCCTCTCAAGGCGCACATGTCCCGCCTTGCGGATGACAAGCCAGTCATCAACGCCATTGGTATTCGGGCCGCCGAGTCGCAGGCCCGGTCGATGCTCGAAGAGTGGGAGTGGAACAACGATTTCGACTGCTGGACCTGGCGTCCGCTGATTTCGTGGAGCGAGCAGGATGTCATCGACATCCACACTCGCAACGGCCTCGCCCCGAACCCGCTCTACCTCCGCGGCGCCGAGCGGGTTGGCTGTTACCCGTGCATCTATGCCCGCAAGGCTGAGATCGCCGCGCTACCACAGGCCGTCGTGGACCGTCTTTCCCCGCTTGAGCATGAACTGACCGCGGATGCCGTGGCCCGTGGAGTCGCACGCCCTGAGCGGGCATTTTTTCACCTTCACGACCCCGTGAACCACGCCTCTGGCTTCATGCCCATCGAGCGCGTCCGCGAGTGGGCCCGAAGCGGTAGGGGGGGGCGACAGATGTTGCTGCTTGACGCCCCGTCTGAACCAGGTTGCGTGCGCTGGGGGCTCTGCGAGCCAGCCGAACGCCAGGGGGGCGACCAATGAGCGCGCCTGTCTCATGCGGAGCGACGGCTCCATGCGCTCTTGCAACCTGGTCGCCCTGTGGTCTCTACCGCTACACGCTCCGCAGGATGTGGGGCAACGCAGGGTGCAAGTTGGTGACGTGGATTCTCCTGAACCCAAGCACCGCGGACGAGACGCAGGACGACCCGACGATTAGGCGCTGCAAGGACTTTTCGAAGTCGTGGGGCTTCGACGGTCTGATCATCGTCAACGCCTATGCTCTCCGCTCGACGGATCCCAAGGGCCTGTGGAAGGTCGAGGACCCGAACGGACCCGAGAATGACGCAGCGATCTTGGCAGCGTGCAGAGAGACCAACAACGTGGTCTGTGGCTGGGGCGCCAACCTCCGCAACGATCGACGCGACGCGCTGTCCAAATTGCTCCGCGACATCGACCTGTCCGCGTTGAAGGTCAACGCGAACGGAAGCCCAGCGCATCCTCTGTACCAGCGGTCCGACCTGCTCCCGCAACGGTTCATCTTGAAAGGCTTAGATGTCTAGCATCACCATCAACGGCAAGAATTTCCAGGTTACTGGTCGAAACATCTCCGTTCGCAACGGCACGGTCACGGTCGACGGTGTCACAATAACGACTGGGCTCAGCGGAGATGTCAACGTGAAGTTTGAGGGCGACCTCGCCTCGCTTGAGGCTGACGGTCCTGTGACGTGCGGAGCAGTCCATGGCAACGTGAATGCTGGCGGTTCCGTCGAGTGCGGAGATGTCGGCGGGAAGGTGAACGCTGGCGGGTCGGTGCGTGCTGCCAAGGTCGGTGGTTCGATGTCGGCTGGCGGTTCGATCAAGGTTGGCAAATGAGCGACACGATCACATTCACGGTTGCGCAGGCCGACGTAGAATCCGCGCTCAAAAAAGCATTGCTTGAGCGCTCGCCCTACAGCCACGACGAGGCACCGCTGCTTCAGGCCGCGCGGCACGTCGTCAACGGATACCGGAAAAATCTTATCGATCTGATCTCCAGCCAGGTTCGTGATCTGGTGGATGACAAGGCTGTGGCCTCGGCGATTCGTGAGCGCCTACTGGCGGCCCTGACACAGGCTGTCGAGGAGAAGGCAGGGAGCATCGTGAGATCTATGAGCAAGGCTGACATCGCCAAGCTTTTGGCCCCGTCGCTGGAAGGACTCGAGCCGTGAACGTCTCCGCTTTTATTGTCGCCACGGGTCAGCTCCAGCGGGCAATGGCGGAT
>CAZLQR010000034.1:0-4432 GCA_964561915.1 uncultured Gammaproteobacteria bacterium
CACGGGGACTGGCAGTTGCACCGCTGCCCGTAGCCAGGAATTCGGATCTCGAGCCCGTCGTAGAGGTTGTGCTCGGGGTCGGATGGGTTGACCCGAAAGGGCGTCGGCCCCCATGGCGTGGGCACCTGCAAGACGCCGCCGCTGTACGCCTCGGACCATGTAGCGACGAGCGTCATGTGGATGTTTGGGGCGGGCAGCTTGACTTGCTTGTCGCCCTGGGTGGCGTGGGTGACTCGGGCGATGGTCTGGTGGGTCTCGACCTGGACCGTGAGAAGAAGGTCGCCAGGAGGATGCCCTGGGTGGCCCCGACCGATGACGCGCAGCTCCAGCCCCGACTGCGTCCCCCGAGGGATCGGGACCTCGAATATCCCGTGCCTGACCTTGCCGCCCTTGATCGCGGTGAGCAGCGGAACCCGGATCGTGGCGTGGATGTGCTGGCCAGGAAACTGGCGAGGGGGAGCCTGGGCTGCTGCTCGCGCTCGCTCCGCCTCCCTCTCGATGTCGCGTAGGACGTCCTGCTCGAAGTCGTACTTCGACCGCAGGTCTGGATCCTTCAGGACCGTGTATGCCTCGCCGATCGCCCTCCATGCTCTTTCCTTGGCCTCGCGTTTCTGGGGCGGAAGGTGTCCGCACTTGTCTGGATGCTCGGTATCGGCCAGGAGGCGGTAGCGGGCTTTAATTTCTCGTGTAGAAGCGCGGCGATCGACGCCCAATGCGGCGTAGAAGTCGGTTGCCACGGGCTGGTTATACACCGGGCCTCGCGTGATGGAGCATGCTAGAACATGCTAGAACATATCTTTTTATTTGTGAGAGTCGCAAATCCAGGCGCGTGTTATTAGAAAAGCATTATGGCTGGGGCAAGGGTAGTTCAGAACGAAGACATCGAGTTCTCCTTCGGTGTGGGGAACCAGAGGGGGCGCGCCTTCAATCCAGATGGAAGACGAGGGCATGTGTTCTTGGAGATCAAGGCTCCGCCTCACTGGGGTGAGTACTTGATGGAGCAGTACGGCCTCAAAAAGCTCCCCATCCCGCATCGCTGCGGCGCGTTCTACGTCTACAAGCGACGGGACCCCGAATCTGGATGGGAGGAGGTCATGTCGCACACCCAGACCTCGGCCCCTGAGTCAGCGGGGCTTGATGCCGAGGTGGAGGTCACGATCGAGTCTCTGCGCGAGTCGCAGGCCATCGTGACACAGCGCAACCAGGAGGTTGCCCAGCTGGCCGCCCGCGAGCGCCAGCTCCAAGAACAGAACAGCGGGGCGGAGGCGTCGCTCCAGGCCATACGGTCGGAGATCGCGGCATGCCGAGCGCTTCTCGCCAGCGAGCGTGAGCGCTGCGCCCGCGAGATTCGCCAGGCCGAGGAGCGGCTGGCACGAGAGACCCAGTCGATGGACGAGATGCTCCGTAACCGCCGAGCCATCGCGGCAGCCGATGAGGCCAGGATTCAGGCTCAAGTCGAGGCTGTCACAATGGCGTCCATCAAGACGATGGAGCCCATCTCCTCACTGTTCGAGAACCACGTCAAGGAGCGCCAAGCCCACCTGTCCGAGCTCAGCAGAAGCCTGGAGGACGAGCTCGGCGCCGCAAAGCAAGTCTCGGCTCGGCGACATGAGCTTCAGCTTGCCCTGACGCGCACCCAGCAGGCCCACCTGGCCCTCGAGGAGAGCAAGCTTGATCAGCTCGACTCGCTGGTGCCGATTCCGGAAGGGGAGCGCCCATCAACCGCAACCGACCGCCTCAAAGACATGCTGGCTGAGAAGGGCAGGGAGATCAAGCCGATGGAGGTCTTCAACGGCATAATCGGGCTGTTTATGAAACGGGCGCCCGAAGCCGAGTGAGTCACCCCGACGTTCGGGCAGGGGCTGGTAGCGGAAGCCGCCGGACTCGTGACTGCTGAACGTACGCCTCGAGATCCGCCCGCAGATACCTGACCCCAACCCCCTCGATCTTCGAGTAGGTGGGACCCTTGTTCTTGAACCTGAGGCGCTCGAGCGACTGCTTCGTCACGCGAAGATAGTCAGCCGCCTCAGTGGTGGTCATGATGTCCGACGCTGCGATCCTCTTTGACTCCATGAAACCCTGTCGTTCTCCCATCCAGAAATAAATGGATATGTGCTGTGTAGCTTCTAGCATGTTCTAGTAGCATACCAAAGCATTTTTCTCTGCCTCACGATGGCCTCCAACTTCCGCCACCTACGGCGACAACGACCCGAGGCAGACAACAACATGGCAT
This sequence comes from uncultured Gammaproteobacteria bacterium, assembly GCA_964561915.1. Classification (GTDB taxonomy): domain Bacteria; phylum Patescibacteriota; class Microgenomatia; order UBA1406; family GWC2-37-13; genus CAZLQR01. The sequence goes on from CAZLQR010000034.1 coordinate 2,234, forward strand.
CCGAACCCAAGGCAGTTCAACAGATCGTCAAGGCGGCCAAGGCTGACGAACGACTCTCCCTGAAGGAGAAGGCCCAGAAGGCTTACGTTCGAAGTCTGGAGATCAAGAAGCGCGCCGCCGAGAAGGACGTGCGCTACCTGAAGGCGGCCCCCAACATGGAGCAGATCCTGATCGGCGCGGGCTCCAGCGTCGCGGGCGGCATGGGCGGCTTCAAGCTGCAGAAGTACCTGGCAGGCACGACCGCCGCGCAGGCCCTGAACGAGAAGGGCGAGCCGACCTTCGGCGCCAAGGCGATCCGCACGGGCGTTCCGGTCGGCGTCGGCATCGCGCTGGCCATCGGCGGCGCCTTCATTCCCAACGGCTCGATCGCCGCCGCGGTGATGGGTGGCGGCGCGGGCGTCGCGGGCGGCGCGCTCACCTCGGCACTGCTCGACACCCCCTGAACCTCTGCTCTTCGTCGCCGCCCCGGCAGCAAGCAGAGGCGATGAAAGAGACACTGGCGATTCCCGCCAACTGCCTGCTGCGCAAATCCAGTTCGGTCAGCCACCCGCAATGAGCGCGGTGCAGGAGTAGCACGTCATGGATACCAGTCTCGTCCCCCAGAACCCGTATGCTGCCGCGGCTGCCGCCGAGGCCGCCAAGATGTTCGCCCCGTACGAAGGGAAGTTCAGCAGCTTCCTTCAGCGCGCCGAGCAGGCCCTGGCCAACATCTGCCAGCAGGGCAACATGAACGCCGCGCCTGCGGCCACGACCAGCGGCCAGATGAGCCGTGAGGGGCTCGCCATGCCCCAGCGCGTCGTGCCGGGCGGCGGCGGCTGCCAGGGCTGCGGTGGCGGCTGCGCGGGCGGCAAGTGCTCGTTCGGCAACGGCAGCATGGGCGGCGGCGGCGGCCCGGTCATCTACGGCGGCGGCTACCCCAACGGTCCCCAGCCGATCCCGCAGCAGCCGGGCGGCCCGCCGATCATGGTGGTCCCGGGCTGCTACTCCGAGTGCGACGGCATCGACCCGTGCCTCTACCAGTTCCTGCTCGAGGCCCGCAAGCGCTTCGACGAGTGGTCGTGGCTCGAGCTCAGCAAGCGTGAGATCGACGTGGTCCACCTCGACACCAACGTCGGCGACGGCGTCACCTACCAGGTGCCCGCGCAGCCCCTCGCGGCTGGTCAGCAGGCGATCCTGGTCCAGAACGCGGCGCAGCAGCTGCCGTGGCAGCCTGGCCTGATCAAGCTGAACGCCGACTGGACCGGCACCAAGGCCCCCAGCCTGGTGACGATCAACTTCTGGTCGGGCATCGCCGGCATCACCAACATCGGCGATCCCGTCACGGCGGGCCTGATCCAGATCGGCAGCAGCTACAAGCTCAGCGACTTCGAGTGCGCGCAGGACTGCTACCTGGCGCCGTGGCCCAAGCTGTTCGGCTGCGGGACCAACGCGATCCCGGACACCCGCCGCGTCTACGTCGAGGTCCGTGTCGGTGCGGTCGGTACGGCGACGCTGTCGAGCTACTCGGTCACGGTGCTCAAGCGCGCGACGGCCCAGTGCGACAAGTGGACCAACATCTACCGCGGCTGCAACAAGGGCTAGGCCCACCTGACAGCCGCGAGCAAGTGACACCACCTGCTCGCGGCTGATGTTCGCGGCGACATGTGCCGACCGTCGACCTCGCTGCGCAGCGGGGCCGACCCAACGAATTCCTGCGGAGTGAACCCCCATGCCATCCAACGAGTCCCCGTCATTCTTCGTCATCTCTGGCACCACGTTCGACGGGACGACCGTCAAGGCCACGTCGACGCTCTGGCAGCCCGACCCCTCGCCCAAGAGCCAGCCCCGCAGCTACATGAACCAGTCGACCATCGGTCGCCTGTCCTACGCTGACCTCGGGCAGACGGGTCGCATCGGCCAGCTGGTCATCGCTCGCTGCGACATCGCGGCGGCCCTCATGACCCTGACCGTGCGGACGGAGAACGCCGCCGAGAACACCGCCGGCAACAACGATGTCCCCGCGCCCAACAACCTGGACGTGGCGCTCTACACCCGTTCGCTGACGCCCGACTGGTGCCTGCCCTTCCTCATGGGCCCGACCGATGCGATCACGCTGACCGACGGCCTCGTCACGGGCGTGCCCGCCACTGTCGAGCTGATGACGGTCGACCTCCAGGACTCGGCCAGCCTCGCCTACCTCAACGCGCTGTTCGCCACGGC
>CAZLQR010000035.1:0-4284 GCA_964561915.1 uncultured Gammaproteobacteria bacterium
TCGCTGACGGTGACAGATACATCTATTTTGATAATGGTACCGCTAACAATGCCGGATTTAGATATAACGCTACTGATGATCAACTTGAATACTCAGACAACGGCATTGCTTGGTCAGCATTTAATACTATTGGAACTGGTGGTGTAGATACCGTTTCTAACGCAGATGGTACTCTTACTATCTCTCCCACCACTGGCAATGTCGTTGCCTCTCTCAATCTAGCTAACGCTAACACCTGGACTGGTGCTCAAACCTTTAATGCTAATACTTACTTCCCTGGTAGCACCATCATCGATACTGCTGGTAATGTCGGTATTGGTACCACCTCCCCAACTGCCAAACTTAACCTCGGTAAATCAAGTACTGCCTCCTCTACCTTAACCCAAAGTAACTCTGGTGACCTAGCTTTAACTGGCTCTTTCTGGACTGGTGCTGCTGAAACTCTACACTCCTTCAAATTGCAAAACATTGCCTCCACTACTGTTAATGAAGCTGGTAGATTAGCTTTCTCCTGGGATAGCTCTGAATTACTAACCTTAGATAGTAGTGGCAACCTGGGTATTGGTGACTCTTCGCCTACTGCCAAACTCACCTTTGCCACTGGTACCACCGCTGCTGATGGCATTGACTTCGGTGGTGATACTACCTTATACCGCTCCGCTGCTGATACCTTGAAAACCGATGATAATTTGGCTGTAGCTGGCTCTATTAACCTTGGTACAGTAGGTACTGGCACCACTGACTCCGTAGTTACCAGAGAAACTGATGGTACTCTCACTGCCAGAACTATCGACTCCAGAGTCTGGGGCTCCTCCTTGGTTGATGGCTCTGGTACCACCGGTTATGTCACCTACTGGTCTGATGCTAATACCCTGACCGCTGAACAATACCTGAGTGTCACCAGAGGTGGCCTGGGTGCTAACGTTACCCCTGCTGGTGCTGGTGAATTACTTTACTCCACTGGTACCTCCGCTTATGACTCCCTAGCCGCTGGCTCCTCTAATCAACTTCTTATCTCTGGTGGCGCCGCCGCTCCTTCCTGGTCTAATATCGCCTCACTTCTCACCGCTGGTGATGACATTGATATCACTGGTACTACTAACGCTACTATTACCCTAGAAGATGATATTGATCTAACTGCTCTGAGAGCCTCCTCTGCCGCTGGTCTCTCCTTATATGACGATGGTGGAATACTTGGTCTATTTATCCAAGACGCTACTGGTAATGTCGGTATTGGTACCTCCTCACCAGAACAACAACTTACTACCACTGGTAACTTGCAACTAGGCATCGCTGACGGTGATCACTATATCTACTTCGACAATGGTACTCTTAACAATGCTGGTTTCCGCTATAACGCCACCACTGATGAAATCGAGTATTCTGATGACGGTGTAACCTGGTCAGCGATTAACGCTTTGGGAGGTGGGGCTGTCACTTCTGTAACTAACGCTGATGGTACCTTAACTATCTCCCCAACTACTGGTGATGTCATCGCTTCTCTCAATCTAGCTAACGCTAACACCTGGACTGGTTTGCAAACCTTCAACAATACTTATACTGACTTTGCTCAGTACTTAAGACATGCCGGTGATGCCGATACGTTCCTTAACTTCACTGATGACAATATTGCGATTCAAGTAGGTGGTGAAACATTAATTAATCTAACTGAAAACTCAACTCAGGATATTGTCAAGCTTGGTGATGGTGGTGATGTTGATATTAACCTCAATGATAACGTCTTTGTCGAGGGTAGCTCTGGTAATGTGGGAATTGGTACCGTTTCAACCACAGCCAAATTAAGCTTTGCTGCTAGTACTCTAGCTATAGGAGGCATCGATTTTGGTGGTGATACCAACATTTACCGTTCAGCCATCAACACCCTCAAAACTGATGACAACTTTGTCCTTGGAACAGCCGGTGTTGGTACTACTGATTCTGTTATCACTAGAGAGACTGATGGCACTCTCACCGCCAGAACTATTGACTCCAGAATCTGGGGCTCTTCTTTGGTAGATGGTTCTGGCACTGGTGGTTATGTCACCTACTGGTCTGATGCTAATACCCTGACCGCTGAACAATACCTGAGTGTCACCAGAGGTGGCCTGGGTGCTAACGTTACCCCTGCTGGTGCTGGTGAATTACTTTACTCCACTGGTACCTCCGCTTATGACTCCCTAGCCGCTGGCTCCTCTAATCAACTTCTTATCTCTGGTGGCGCCGCCGCTCCTTCCTGGTCTAATATCGCCTCACTTCTCACCGCTGGTGATGACATTGATATCACTGGTACTACTAACGCTACTATTACCCTAGAAGATGATATTGATCTAACTGCTCTGAGAGCCTCCTCTGCCGCTGGTCTCTCCTTATATGACGATGGTGGAGTGCTAGGTTTATTCTTACAAGATGCCACTGGTAACATTGGTATCGGGACTGCTTCTCCAGAACAAGTTCTCCATGCTGATGGCAATCTCCAGTTAGGCGCCACTGATGGCACCCGCTACATCTACTTTGATAATGGTACCGCCAACAATGCTGGTTTCCGTTACAACTCCACTACCGATGCTATGGAATTTTCTGATGACGGTGTGACTTGGAATGCTTTCTCTAGTTCTGGTGGAATCTGGTCACAAAATGGTAATGATGCCTACTACAACACTGGAAATGTTGGTATCGGCACTGATACTCCAGAAACCTCTCTCAATACTACAGGTGATATCCAACTAGGCACCACTGATGGCACCCGCTACATCTACTTTGATAATGGTACCGCCAATAATGCTGGTATCCGCTACAACTCTAGTAGCAACATGATGCAATACTCTCATGATGGTACCAGTTGGTATGACTTTGGCACTGCTGGTTCAAACAAATTCTTTACCAATACTAATGCTGCTGTCGCTGCTGGCTCCTATCTTGATGTTGTTCATAACCAAGGTACTTATAACGTCATTGCCACTGGTTGGATTCATAACGGCACCAACTGGGTAGAAATCGATGATATGGGCCGGGTTGCTCACAACATCTATGACCCCAACTTAATCGGTTGGTACAAAGCAGAAGAAACCTCCGGGAATCTAGATAATGCCGAAGGTACTTCGAGTAGAGATTTAATTGCTAAAGGCTCTGCCACTTACTCTGTCACTGGCAAAATTAATAACGCCATCGACTTGGATGGTTCTACCGATTTCTTCTGTACCGGTACCGGCTCCACTTGTACCGATAAAGATAACTTTGACTTTGGTGATGGCTCTTTCACCATCGGTGGCTGGTTTAAACATGACAATATTACCACCAACCCAGACTACTTAGTCACCAAATACTCCGCCTCTGCCTCCGCTGACACCGGTACTGGTGCGGATGGTGATATTAATCTCACGACCGCTGCTCATGGCTCTACCCCAAATATTAATGCTACAGCTTTTGCTGCTGGCCGTACCTGTGCTGATGGAATTGACTACAACGTAACAGCTTTAACTAGTACTACCGCCACAGTTACTCCTGCTATTACCACTAATTGTTTGGCTGTTGGTGATGAAATTATGTTGATTAATCTACAAGGTACTAGTGGCGCTACTACCAATCTGGGTAATTATGAATTTTTAAGAATTCAAAATGTTTCTGGTAGCACTGTTACCTTCACTACTAGCAAAACTAAGTACTATGGTTCTACTGCTGGCTCTGATGCTGGGCTGGGTACGACCGATGGCACTCAACGAGTCATGCTGATGCGGGTGCCTAACTATCGTAATGTAAGCATTGGTTCTGGAGTTTCCTTCCTGTCATATGCTTACGGTGGAGCAAGACGTGGAGTAATAGCCTTTAGAGCGTCTGGTACTGTTAGTATCGCTGGTACTCTGGGATATACTTCCGGTCGTGGATATGCTGGTGGAGCTGGTGTTAATGAACTTGCTTATGGTTATCAAGGTTCTTCAACTACTAATGATGCCACCTCCCAAACCTATGTCTACCGTGCAGACGGAGGGGGTGGTGGCGGCTATCGTTGTCGTGGTGGCGCTGGTGGATCACATGCCTCAACTGGTGCAAGTTCTAACTTCAGTGGTTCATGGTGTGGTGGCACCGCTCCCACCTCTGGATCAACTTATGGTAGTAGCACTGCCTCAACCTTAACCCTTGGCTCTGGTGGTGGCGGTGGTGCCTGGGGTTACAATGGAACTTCATGGGGTATTGCTGGAGGAGCTGGTGGCCGAGGCGGTGGCATTATCTACGTTGGGGCTGACACCATTGTTAACAATGGCACCATTGATGCTGGTGGTGGTAACG
>CAZLQR010000036.1:0-4003 GCA_964561915.1 uncultured Gammaproteobacteria bacterium
TGAGGCTTGAGGCTGGGCCAAACTGATCTTTTGCGCCTCAAGCCTCTCAGCCCTTATTGAGCCTGTGACAAGGTTGCCATCCGCATCCACACTGAGCTTACCGAGTATCTCGCGCTGTTCTTCCGTCAGTCCATCCGCAGTCTGCTCAAACGACGCGGATTCCGTGGCTGTTTCAAGCGTATCGACACGCCCTTCGAGATCATCAATCGCATTGAGTCTGTCCACTACACGCGCCATGACCGGGTCAATATCATCAATATCAGTTCCCGCCAACGCGAATCGTCCCTCTTCATCAACTGTGACGGAAACGAAAGACTGTTTCGTCCGCTTGTCAAGCTCCTGGATGGCCTTTACAATAATCCAGCTGTTTGGCGTTTCCACAGTGTAATATCCGTCCGAACCCAAATGAACCATATCGGGGTGAGTCTCCAACACTTCTTGTGCGATTATACCTGTTTTACGCTCACCCGATTTGATTACGGTAAAGTCTTTGATATTAAAGTCACTCAGAAAGACAAGTCCATCCATTTCAGAATCATTTATATCCGATTTCAATCGTGCGTCAGAGGAACATGACCATCCGCCACCGGATGTTTCAGGAGAGTACGTACAAGTTGCATCATAATCTTCTATAGTCATTGCGTCGGTCGTATCTGCTGATTCTATTATTCTGAAATACGACTTACCCGTCACAGTTGTTGATCCTCCCGAGCTTGAAAAAATCGTACCTGCACTGAAGTTTCCATATTCGTCTAAGCGCAATGCAGCACCTTCTTTACCCACATTAATCGTTTCTACATACAGTCCGCGAATCGAATTCAGGATGTCGCCGATGTCGACACCCGCTGTCAGTGCTGTACCAGTAGATGATGAACATGTAACATTCGCGCATTTATAAATATGAAGATCATCGGACGTATTATCTTGAATGAAAGCAATAATTGGCAAACCATCATCGCCGATCGCCATATCGGAATATCCTCCATCGGATGCATCAATATCTACACCAGTATTCAGAGCAGAACACTCCATCGTGGTACATGAGTAGAACCTCTGAGGATAAAAGGAGCTAGTGGTTAGAATAGGAACGCCATTTGCGCCAATTTCAACATCAGTTCCGAAAGACGCAAAATCGCCGCCTGATAATAAATAGGCGGCCGAACAATCAGCGCTATAACAGATCGCCATTCCGACATTGGTTAAGCCATCGGTATTACCATATGCTAAGACGGGGAAACCGTTAGCACCTATCGCCATCGACACGCTAGAGGTACCCACAGTTGATATATTCGTATCGACCTCAACATTGGATCCGGAAGTGCAGTTTGCATTTGAACATGAATACAGCTCAGCATCATCGGTGGTAGTATCTTCTCTGTGTGCAATCACAGCATACCCGTTTGCCCCGATTTCTATATCTGAGTCATATCCTGAAGCTGTAGCAGATACAAGAGTTGTGCATGTCCATGCGGCGCTCGCACAACCGGTTCCTCCGCTTCCAACATAGGCTGCAACTCTCAAATCATTACCCGTATCGTATTGGTATGATATGATCGGGGTTCCATCAGGTCTTATTGCCAAATCGGCATAAAGTCCCACACTGTTTGTGGAGTCTACAGTAGTAATGGTCGGACTACTGCATGTGGCATCATTACAGTCTGCGTATAAAAGGTCATTATTCGTGCTGTCCCGATATGCAATTAATGGGAATCCATCGGTGCCAATTTCCATACCGATCATACTGCCTGTGTCTGCACCGCTGTCGCCTGAATCAACTGTATAGGAAGATCCGGCAGAACAGCTCGAATTTGAACATGCATAAATTTCAAGATCGCTATTGGTACTGTCATAATAAGCTATATATGGATTCCCATTTCTCCCGATCGCAATTGCTACCCCATTGCCAATTGCGGGAGACGTAACAAGATCCGCATCTGTCGAGCTTGTTGCTGCCGTAGCCTGTCTCATGCTTGAAGAAATTTTATTCGTTGAGGTATCAACACCGAGGATTGTATCATTTGACGTATTTTGTACGAGGAACGCCGTTTCGGAATTCGTTGAGCTCTTCACGCGCGCATCACCCGATACATCGAGAGAGTAGCTGGGAGTGGTATTGATTCCGAGGCTTCCTGTCGATCCACCATCTACAATATTCACGAAATCGTTTCCCGATGTATCCTCGAAAGTCCACATCGTTGATGATGCTGAAAATTGGCGAATACCATTACCAAGTATGAAGTTGGATCCTACGTTCAGTGCGTTGACTATCTCTGCGTCTGATACATCCAGTGCATCAGTGATGGCTCCTGAGGAAGAGTTTGCCATGAGGAGGCCGTCAGCAGTTGTTCCTGATCCCGATGCAACCAGGTTGAAGAAAAGTCCGGTGGAAGAGTTGGTGACTTCAAGGGAATCTCCTGTTCCGTCCTGGAGGATACGGATACCGTCTACAGCTCCGGTGTTATTCTGATCTACCTGGAATGCGAAGCCTGAATCGGTGCCTGACGAAGATGGATTATCGATCTCTATTGAATCCTGTGTGCCGTCCAGGGTGATGATCTGATCTCCTGCCGAGCCTGCGTCGTATGCCTGTTGAAGGGTAATAGAACTGGCCGAACAAGTACTCCACGTGAGCGTACCTGGTGTTGCAGAATTCGATAAACATTCGTTTGCGGCGCCATCTGTAGTTGGCAGTATCAGGGTGAAGTGCTCCGAAGTACTTGTTGAGGCTTGAATTGAGGTAACATAATTCGTTCCGGAATTGACAAATGAAATGACACCTGTTCTCCCGCTCGGTCGTCCTAGATAAAGATCGCCGCTACTATTGAAACCGCTAAGTGTGTTCGTAGATGAATCGCGAATCAGTAAAAGATCACTAGTTTGAGAACTATTCGCCTCAATAATTACTTGAGTTTCATTTTGATTTCCATCAACCGTGAAGCTCCCGGTGTTTGTCGTATCTGCGGTGATACCTACAGTTGCTCCGTTTATCGCCACTGTATCAAGAACGTCTCCGATTGTGATGGTATCTGCGTCTGTTGTTGCAAGGTTGCCGATATTGACGGTATCACAGTTTGCAGAGTTACAGAGATCGACCGATGTTGCATTTGCTTTACCAAGCTCAAGGGCACCGGCGCCATTGGTGTCCAGTCCCTCGGCGGCTGCTACCGTGATGTTGCCCGCCGCATCCACATCGAAGCCGGTGAAGTTGATTACCGCAGTAGTGCCCAAGATGATATTGGATCCTACATTCACTGCATTAGTAATATTTGAGTCCGATACGTCAAGACCGTCCGTGATGTCACCGTCAGTTGCCGATAGGGAATCAACGAGGATGGCATCGGTGACCGTTGCCGCTGTCGCTTCGGAATTCTGAAGCCGTATAAGTGCTTCAAATGATCCTGTTGTGGCATTTGCGGTTGAGGCTGACCGTATGGAGAGTCCTATCATATTCGCGTCTGCATCATTTTCGGATATGACGATGTTATGCGCGACAGCCTCTGTCGCTGCTGAAGCACCATTGTTTTGCACCAAATCGATATTGAACCCAAGTACAGCGGCATTCCCAGCATTTATGTTCAGATCAATTACACCGGTAGTGACTGTTGACGGTGCCGGAGCATTGATTGTCATGGCTCCTGCTGCAGGGAAGTCAATGTCAATCGTTGAATCATCGTCAAATGCGAAGAATGTGGTGGTGCCGTCGCGTACCTCGAATGTTCCTGTGGAATCCAAGTCAACGGTGAGTGTGCTTGTTCCTACGTTAATGTCAGTCGTTTCATCAACATCTAGTGAGTTCTGGAATTCAGCAAAATCAAGAGAATCGGCAATAACATTGAATGTGACGGTATCCGTGGCGGATACTGCGGCATTTATAGTACTTGAGTCAGCAAAGGTGATTGTGTTTGACTGTGCTATAGTTTCAGTTGTTGAACTGTCTGTGATGGAGAACAATGTCCCGTTGATTGTCGTTGAGACTACCTGACCTGAGCCATTGACCACGGTA
>CAZLQR010000037.1:0-3648 GCA_964561915.1 uncultured Gammaproteobacteria bacterium
AAAATAAGCTTGTTGAGAATCTTTCTGAGAGGGAACTCACAAATCCTGAGGGAACGGGTTTTGATCTTCGACTCGGCGAAGTATTTAAGATTTCTGGAAAAGCATTTCTGGGGGAGACTCATCGCCAAACTCCAGATATAACATCAGTAAAAGTTTATGACCCTAAAAAACCAAGCAGCATAAAAATAAAACCCGGAGATTTTTACTTAGTAAAAACCATTGAAAAAATAAATTTACCTCTTAATTTATCTGCAGTAATTTTGCCTAGGACTACCACATTTCGCTCAGGTTTGTTTATTAGAACCGGGCCCATTCAGCCAGGTTATAGTGGCGAGTTGACGTTTGGCTTGAAGAACGAGGGTCCTATCACAGTCGAAATTGAAATGGGAGCCAGATTTACACATCTTATTTTCCACGAGATAAAAGGTTTAGGCGCAAAATATAGAGGCCAATGGCAAGGCGGCCGAGTCAGCGCAACCAAACGCGAAAAACAGGTCTGATACAGTTTTATCGGGTTGAAAAATGGCTCCCAAAAGCATATAAATTAACACATGGCAGGAAAGAGACACCCCGAGTATCAGTACCTCGAAATTGGTAAAGAAATTCTAAAAGACGGAATCAAGCAGATAGACCGCGGAACTGGAGTAGTCACATATTCTTTGTTTGGGAGAAAATCTGAATACGATTTATCCGAAAGTTTTCCTCTTCTTACTACAAAGAGAGTCTATTGGAATGGAGTTATTCAGGAGCTTTACTGGTTTTTCTCAGGTCAAACCAACATCAAATATTTAGTCGATCATAATACCCATATTTGGGATGATTATCCTTATAAAATCTACTTGGAGAAAAATCCTAAGTCTAAGATGACCAAGGAAGAATTTATTGAAAAAATTAAGATGGATGCTAAATTTGCAAAACTTCATGGTGAACTTCCTAGAATTTATGGAGAGATGTGGAGAAAATGGCCAACGCGAAAGAAGGGAAAGACAGTGGATCAACTCCAGTGGATAGTGGACGAGGTAAAAGCAGATCCAAATGCTCATAATCTAATAGTTAATTCCTGGAATCCTGAATATCTTTACACAATGGCAGATAAGGAAGACGCTTCCAGATTTCCAATTTGTCATAACATGTATCAGGTAAGTAACAGAAATGGAAAACTGGACTTAATTCTTTATCAAAGAAGCTGCGATTATTTCCTGGGTGTTCCATTTAATATCGCTAGCTATTCACTTCTCTGTATAGTTCTTGCAAAAGTCATGGGACTTAAGCCTGGTAAGTTTATACACATGTATGGAGATATACATATTTATGAAAATCATATAGAGCAAGTTAAAGAGGAGATAAAAAGAAAGCCTAAAGCATTTCCAAAAGTAAAACTTAATGGAAAAATTTCTAAACTTGATGATTTCAAGCCTGAAATGGTAGAGCTAATGGGATACGAGCCTCATCCTTCTATTAAAGCTGAGCTTACAGTAGCCGGTGGATTTTACGAAAAGAAAAAGAAGTAAATTATTTTCCGCCTTTTTTCCACTCGACAGATTTTAGAATTCCTGTAAAAACGTCTTCACCTAAATCTATTTTCATTTCTGCTAATTCTTGTTTTTTTGGAGTTCTATCCACAAATTCTATTTGGCCGATTTCATTAACTATTCCTAGTGGAGTCTGTTCATAAGCTTCTCCCATTTCTAAAACAGAAGCAGCAGCGATACAGTCCACAATGTTTAGAGTCTCGACTCTTAAAGGTTTTCCAAAAATATCAGGTTTTCCGATATAGCTTCTGATTGGTTCAAATCCACACCAGGAAAGTCCGACTGCAGTAACGCCACGCCTCATTGGAGCTAGCTTGCTATCCGTAATGACGATTCCCAACTGTTTGACATTGTGTTTTTTTCTTAAATATTCCCAGATTTTATTTGTGGTTTCTACTAAATTTTCAGGCCAAAATATGTAGTAACCATGTCCATTGGATTCATCGATTCCAGCTGATGCGATCAAGATACTATTTTTAATAGTTAAAAATACGCCGAAGTTAACATATTCTTCAGGCAGATAAAGATCAGCTTCTTGTTTGACTAGCTTTGCCTTATCTATAGTTCCATTATTTTTTAAAACTCTTCCTTGGGTTATGGAAATAATTTTTGAAGTGATAATAACTACGTCTTTCTCGTGAAGCTTTGGAAGAAATTCATCAAGGATGGGGAATAACTCATTTCCAACCTCTACTTTTTTGGTTTTTATTGGTGTTACTTTCATGCTGTTTGTACTAAATCAGAAAGACCATGTTCTTCTAAAAATGCACGATCTGCTCCGTTTGGATTTTCTCCAACGGGTCTTTTTATTCCTGCGATTGTACCATAAGAAGGATGGGTAACGGCATCTTCTAGCCTTTCAACAACAGCTGTTCCATGATGTGTGGCGTTATGAGTAAGCCAATTTATTCCGTCATCAGCAACCAGCACGACTCCTACATGAAATAATCTGGGATCTTTATCTGGATTATTAGTTAAGAAGGCAATATCACCCGTAGCAAGAGGTTCACCTGGGTTTACAAATTTTGTATGTTCTTCGTCGGCCCAAAGTTCAGCTGAGCGGGGTACATCGAGAATTTTTCTTCCAAGAGCCTCTACCATTACTCCGGTAAAAAGCTGGCAATTCATTCCATCTGCTGGGTTTTGTCTTGCAGCTTGTTTGGTTGTGTTGCCTGGATGTCGATCCAATCTATACGGGATTTGAAGAATTCTTCTTTCTCTTATGAATTTATTTACCTCTTTCGCTGTATAATATAATCGTTTAAACTCATTTTGTAAATATGATTAGTATAGTTGCTGCAATTGATTCTAAGAGGGGACTTGGGAAGAATAATGATCTCCTTTTTAAAATTCCGGAGGACTTTAAAAGAATGCAAAAGCTTACGATGGGGCATCCTATTATAATGGGGCGAAAAACTTTTGAATCCATCGGTAGAGTATTGCCTGGGAGAACTAATATAATTATAACTCGAGATCCTAGCACTCTTGATATATCGATATATGAAGAGTCGAATCTTTTTGTAGTAAGGTCATTGGAGGAGGCAATTCATTTAGCGAAAGAGAAACCGGGGAGTGAGGAAATAGTTATTTTTGGCGGAGGACAAATTTTTACAGAAGCAGTTGAGAAAGATTTAGTTGATGTCTTACATTTAACAGTGGTGGAAGGGGATTTCGGAGCTGATACTTTTTTCCCAGATTATTCAAAATATAAGGAGATTAAAAGGGAAGAAAGAGAAGATGAAAATTATAAATTTACTTTTTTAGATCTAGCGAGAGGTTAGGGCATGCTCTGTGGCTGCTTCAAGTAGTGGATAAGAATCAATAAAACCTGCGATATTTGGCGCAACTTGCTTCATAACGCCAGGATTAAATCCAAACAAAGCTTTATTTAGTGCGCTTTTTACGGCATCTCTAAATCCAGAATCTTCTTTCCCAACTCCATTAAGACTTCTTACTGCACCCAAGCTTAAAAGAGTTCCCAATGATAGGCCTCCGGCAACATCTGTAAGTTTCGGTACTCCTAAGCCCTGAATTTGCTCAGCTGAGTAAAATCTGTAAAACCCTTCGACATAATCAGTAAAACCCCGAGGAGAGGAAAAATGCCTAATCAGATCGG
>CAZLQR010000038.1:0-3024 GCA_964561915.1 uncultured Gammaproteobacteria bacterium
CAGGGACAGGTATCACATTTGCTGATGCCTCATTTGCCTCCTGTACCGCCCTTGAGACAGATGCATCGGGTGATCTGACCTGTGGAAGTGATGACGGCGGTACTACGTACTGGAATACTATCGGAGATGCCGCTGCAAGTGCCGGCATCGAGTTTGCCTCATACCTTCAGACCATGGACTGGACAGACTCCAATACCGATGGCTCCTACTTCGCCTTCAACTTCGACAACAATGATTCATCAGCCGGCACCGACAACTTCGTCGTCATCAACAACGCAGTCTCCACCAACTCAGGAGGGGTAGACTTAAACACCGAGAACCTTCTTCTTCTCCAGCAGCTAGACACCACTGCATCAGGGACTACCATTGTAGACAATGCATTGAAGATCGATTCTGCCGCAAACAGTGCTATAACAGATGCTATCGAGATAACCAACTCGGGAGGTAATCTTACCAACGCAATCAACATCGCAGATGACGCAGGAGGACTCATCACCACCGGTATTAATTACTCCGGCACCCTTACTACAGGTATCGTGGGAGGTGCGACCTTCACCACCGCCATTGATCTTTCCTCAGGTTCCTCAACAACAGACCTTATCCTGGATGATGGCTTGACTATCGCACAGACATCGGATGCGGATCTGGACATTGTTGAAGGCGGTCTTACCCTGAACGTGGACTTTGGCGAAACAGCAGGATCAACCATCACTGAGAGCTCCGCATCCAGCCTGGAATATGAATCAACTGCCAATGCCGCCTCGGCCCTCAAACTCGAATCAACCCTCGGCGGCATCGACATCTTCGCTTCAGGTGCCGGAGCGGGAGAAGACATCGATATCACCGCAACGGGTTCCTCCGTCAACCTCACCTCAACAGAAGGAGTGGCAGACGGTATTGTCCTCACCTCAACCGGGGGAGGCATAGACATCACTTCAACAGGTGCTGCAGCAGGTGAGGACTTTGATTTCTCCTCCTCGGCAAGCGTCAATATCTCAGCTGCAGAAGCGGCAGTTGACGCCATCGTCCTTGACTCCTCAACAGA
The DNA here is from genome assembly GCA_964561915.1 of uncultured Gammaproteobacteria bacterium. GTDB lineage: Bacteria > Patescibacteriota > Microgenomatia > UBA1406 > GWC2-37-13 > CAZLQR01. The sequence goes on from CAZLQR010000038.1 coordinate 1,046, forward strand.
CGCCTCAGGAGTACGTATCATTGCAGGTGACAATGAAGCCACAACCATTGGTAATGGTAATGACATTGAGCTCAAAGCCGAAGACGACACCATCATCACCTTAACGGCTGCAGGCCAGTTGGTTGTTGACGCAGCAACCAATGTGGACTCAACCGCAACAACCGGAACCATAGACATCGACGTAGATACCATCACCGATACCGCATCAGGCCTCAACCTGAACTTCCAGGTCGGAGACACCGCAGGCAACATCACGGCATATGGGCAAAGAACTGACGTCACCGTAGACAGTGATGCCTCACAATCACAGACAGTCACCGGTCAGTACATCGGCATCACTGCCAATGACGCCACATCCACCACCTACGGTATGCAAATCATTGCCGAAGACGCAGGGGGACAGGTCGTGACTGCCGGACTTGTCATTGATAATCTCCAAGCTACTGATATTGATTTGACAACCGGTATCCTCATCCGTGCAACCACCAATGACTCAATCGCCACTGCCATTGACGTATCTGACGGAGAGATCACCACAGCTCTCAGTGTGGGAGCAAATGCGATAACCGGCACCACAGGACTCATCAACTACACCAACTTTGATGTGGATGCGGCAGGTGGAATCACCGTAGCCGCTGCTGAAGGCTTAGACACCAACGGGGCAGGAGCACTTGAGCTTGGCAAAGCCAATGCAACCTCAGTAGATCTTTGTAACTCCGCCAACTGTGACACCGTCAATATCGGCAACCTCGCAACAACCGATGCAGATACCATCATCATCGGTGATGTCCTGGATAATGTCTCCATAACCGGTGACCAGTGGAGTATTACAGATGCAGGAGTCCTCACTGTTGCATCCTGCACAGGCTGCGGTGGCGGCGGGGGCACCCTTCAACAGGCATACGACGCAGGCTCGGCAGGAGATCAGATCATCACCCTGGACGGCACACAGGATTCAATAGAGATCGATAATCCATCTTCGTCAGGCACCGATTCAGGCTTCGCATTCCAGGTAGATCAGAATAACACCGGAGCTGTAGACGGTATCCGTATCCTCCAGGACGGAACAGGAGATTCCCTTGAAGTCACCAACTCTTCCACCGGACTTTTCTTCAACCTGGTTGCATCGGGATCAGGAACAACTGCTGACGGCCTCCTCATGGCAAACTCTTCCTCAGGAGCCATCACTGATGCACTGGATGTATCAGACGCAGAGATAGTCAACGCACTGAACGTAGGACAAAACTTCATCCTGGGAGATGGAATACGACAATTCTCCTCCTCCTCAACCGTATGGACGTTTGAAGATACCTCAGGGAATGACCTCATGACGATCACCGACGCAGGAACAACGGGAAATATAGCCATATCAGGGACTACTACTGCAAATGGTGATGTGGACTTCGTACAGGCAGGTACAGAGAACTTCACCATAACCACGTCTACCACAAGCACTGGCAACTCTCAGGCAATGTCTCTTGAATACACTGTTACTCCAAGTTCCGCATCAACCAATACCTACGACGGCCTCAATATCGTCGTGAGCTCAACGGCAAATATGAATAGCGGATTTATGCGTGGGATGTATATCGAAGCGGGAGCGGCTTCAGGAGGCGGCGGACAGATAATCGATGTTATTGAAGTACAAAGCAGAAACGCCAGCACAGACACTATTGCAGGTATGTCTGGTATCTACATCTTCCCGACGGTCAACAGCGGCGGGGGTACGATAACAGACAACTACGGCATTTATGTCGATGATCAAACTATCTTAAACACGACCAACGATTATGGAATCTACGTTGCGGGTGCAGCGACTTATGCATTGTGGGTGGACGCCGGCACGACACGACTTGATGCCGGCGTCACACTCACCAATTTCACCTCCTGCACTGCCCTTGAGACAGACGGATCAGGAGTCCTCACCTGCGGCACGGATGACGGCGGAGCAGGCGCCTTCACTTCAGGATCGGGCATCA
>CAZLQR010000039.1:0-2976 GCA_964561915.1 uncultured Gammaproteobacteria bacterium
CATTGCCGTAGAGGACGCCATTGGTAGTGAGGGTGGAGGCGCCGGTACCGCCGCGAGAGACGGCGAGCTGCGCTTCGCTCGAAAGGGTGCCGCTCGTGTTGATGACGACACCGGTCGAGAGCCCGGAGAACGTGATCGTACCCGAGGAGACGATCCCGGCCGCGCCGCTGATGGCGCCGGCGGCCGATATGTCGATCGTGGGCGTGTTGAGGAAATTGGTATACCCGGCGCCACCAGAGTTGGTGATGAGGATAGCATCAGTGATGACCGTCGTCCCCGTTGCGCTCGTGTCGGCATTGTCGAGCCGGAGGAGGGCCGCCACGGCATTGTCCGTGGTATTGGTGGTGGCCTGGTTTTGAATCTCGAAAGCGTATTCGGTATTGCCGGCCACGCTCGGATTGTTGGTGAAATTGATGTCGAGGCCGGTGTAAGTCGTGGCATTGGTCGCCGCGCTCTGTGTGAGGTTGAACTGGGCTGCACCGCTAGCTGACGATGACGTCGTCGGCGTAGAAGCTGCGGTCAATGCAAATGCTCCACCAGTCGTCAGCGAGTTGGCCGTATAGGAGAAGCCAGTCGTCGTCGTGCCGGTAAAGGTCTGACTCCAGGTATTGGTGGTCTGGTTGAGTGTGAGGGCTGCGTCGAGGTCGAGGGTGTCCTGGAACTCGGTGAAGTCGAGCGTGTCGGCCGCCACTTCAGACGCCGTAATCGAAGTACCGAGCGTCGAGTCGATCGTGATCGAGCCAGCGCCGTTGGTGATGGTGATGCCGCTCCCCTGCGTCAACGTAGCAAGTGAGAAGTTATTGTTGGCGTCATGCCCGATGAGGAGCTGACCATTGGTAACTGTGGTGCCATCGACCCCGGTGCCGCCGCGGGAGACGTTGAGCTGGGCTTCGGACGAAAGGGTCGAAGTACCGGTCCAATACGTAACATGACCGTTCACGCCGGACCCTGTAATCCCGCCCACGCCCGAGACGGTGGCGCACTCCCATTCATTGGTCGTATTGTCCCAGGCAAGGACATCGAGATCGGCACATCCCTGGAGTAGCGAGAGTTCATCGCTCCCGACGCCGGCAAACTCGAGCCCGGAGTTGCTCGCGATCGAGCCTGTCGAGTCATCGCTATCGAGGAGGTCGAGGTCGAGGGTAGGGGTTGCGCCTTCGGTCGCCACCGTGCCACTGATACCAGCCCCAGCTGTGATGCTCGCCACATAATTGCCGGTGGTGTCGGTGCCGAGCGCCACCGAGTCCGAGGCGATGGTGAGAGCGGTTGAGTTGTCCGAGTCGAGCGTAGCGGTCACATCGCCGGTGAAGGTATGACCGGAAAGAAGGACCGTACCGGAGAGATCCGGGATAGTGACGGTCCGATCAGCCGAGGGATTGGTCACGACGACCGCAGTCTCATTGGCATCGTCGGCGCCGGTGCCTTCGAAATAGATCGTATTACCGGTTGTGCTGACATCAAAGACGAAGCGGGCGGAAGAAAGACCCGAGCCGCCGATCGCAAGATCGTCTCCAGTATTGGTGAGATACGTCAGCGTCCCGCCATCCGTCCACTTGGATGAGCCTGTGCCGCCAGTATTGTCGATCCAGGTGAAGCCGCCCGTCGTGTTGTCATATGAGAGGATATAGCCGTTGGTGGGTGAGTTCGTCGCCTCCAGGTCGATTTCCTCTATGGTATTGTCCGCGATCATCGTCCCCGTCACCGACCCGGTATCGCCGGTCGTGACGAGCGTACCCGTGATATTGGGCACCGTGATGGTACGGTCGGCTGTCGCGTTGGTAATAACCAAAGTCGTCTCATTCGCATCATCCGCGCCCGTGCCCTCGAAGACGATCTGATTGCCGGTCGTGACATCGAAAAAGAAGCGGGAAGCGGTCCCCGTCGAGCCGCCGATAGCGACATCGTCGGTAGTATCGGTGAGGTAGGTGATGGTGCCGGAATCAGTCCACTTGGAAGCACCCGATCCTCCGGTATTGGCGATCCAGGTGAAGCCGCCGCCCGAATCATATGAGAGAATGTAGCCGGCCGTCGGGCCATTGGTCGCATTGAGATCGACCTCGTCGAGCGAGCCATCGGTGATGTAGCTCGAGCCGATAGTGGCCGTCGTCCCGATGACGCCGCCCGACGTATTGGTAACGAGTCCAGATGTCGAGAGGCCGGAAAAGGTGATCGTTCCGCTCGAGGTGATACCAGTAGCCCCCGTGATAGTACCGGCGGAGGTGATATCGATATTGGGCGTATTGATCCAGTTGCCGGTGAAAGCAGTCGTCGTCGAGAGGCCACCCGACGCACTCATGACGATAGCATCCACGATGCCGGTCGAGTTGCTTGCGCTCGTATCTGCGTTGTCGAGCCTCAGCAATGCCGAGACGCTCGTGTCATCTCCGTCGGCTGTCGCCTGATTCTGGACCTGGAGTGCGTACTCGGTATTGCCAGTCGCGCTCGAGCTCGGATTCTGGGTGAAGTTAACCGCGAGACCGACGATGCCGTTGGTATTGGACGTCGTCGTCTGATTATTGGTAAAGCTCATGAGCGCTCCAGTGAGGGCGGTATTGGAGGTCGCCGCATTGGCCGCCGTGAGCGAGAAGGCACTCCCCGTCGTCAGTGAGTTGGCCGTATAGGAGAAGCCGGTCGTCGTGGTGCCGGTGAAGCTCTGGGTCCAGGTATTGCTGGTCTGGTTGAGGGTGAGATTGGCATCGAGATCCATGGTATCCTCGAAATCGACATAGTCCAGCGTGTCATCATCTACTTCCCCGCCCGCGATGCTCGCCCCGAGATCAGCCGCGATGGTGATGGTGCCAGCGCCATTACTGATAGTAATACCGGCCCCCTGCGTCAACGTGGCGAGTGAGAAGTTGTTGTTGGCATCATGGCCGATCAGGAGCGATCCGTTGGAAACCGCCGAACCATCGACCCCGGTGCCGCCGCGGGAGACGTTGAGCTGGGCTTCGCTCCCAAGCGAACTTGTACCGCTCC
>CAZLQR010000040.1:0-2774 GCA_964561915.1 uncultured Gammaproteobacteria bacterium
CGCCAACATCCCGACCTTTGTGATTGGCGATGTCGAGCTGCCGCAGGTCGCGCTCTTTGCGGCGCTCGAAGAGAGTAACATCAACGTTGCGGCTGGTCCCGATGGCACCGTCTCGGCCCAGTCGACACCTGCTGCGAGCCGCAATTTCAATGACGATCCGATCAACGCTGGTCCGGAAGATTTCACTCTCGCCGATCTGCTGGGCGATACCAGCTTTGGCGATGAAGTGAATTCGGCCGCCATATTCGGAGGAGCCGGTCGTCCATCGATTTTGTTCCCGCTGACGGCGCCATTCCTTTTCGATGAAGCGACGATCGCAGATAACATTGCAGGAAATCAGCGCTTCAGCAGCGTCCTGCCCTTCGAGCCCGGCCCTGATTTCGGCACCATCTCGGCGATTGGTTTCGCAGGCGCTATCAATGTTGATGAAGAGGGAGCCGGGCCGCAGACCCTCGCCGGCTTCACCTCTGGCGGCTCGGCAATTTCTATCGAGACTTTCCCTGCTCCCACCGTTGGAACGGTTTTGAACTTCCTGGCTCTCCGGGGCGTGGATGCGCAGGGGAACGTGATCTTCACGATCACGGTCGACAACCGCGTGTCAGGCGCCTTCACCTTCGAACTTGTCGGCAAGCTCGATCACCCGGATGCGGGTCAAAGCGACCTTGCAGATCTGCTTCGCCTCGGCTTCACCTATACCGTGACCGACCGCGACGGCGATTTCGTAACGGGCACATTCAATATCGATATTCAGGATGATGCACCGGTTGCTCAGCTTGTGTCGAATGCAGTGACGCTGGATGACGAGGCGCAGACGTTGTTCACTGGCAATGCCGGCGGTAGCGGCGATGTCGGCGACGTAAAGATCGCAACCGGCCTTGCCGGTTCTCTGTTCGCAGCTGGTGCAGACGGCGTGTCGGCTGTGACAATTTCTGGCGGCGCTTTCGAGGTTATCTTCTCGGAGGATGGCTTTGGCAAGGTTGAAAGCGTCACATGGGGCGCTGGTGTCCGGGCCGCTGACGGCTCAACTACCTTTACGGCAAACAGCACCAACTATCCGGCCTCTGCCGGCGGCGCTGCGGTATTGAGAATCAATGCCGATGGATCATACTCGTTTGAACTGAAGGCCCCTGTTGCGCATGACGCGGTGGGTGACACGGAAGAAAATGAGGCCATCACTTTTGGGTTCACGGTCACAGATGGCGACGGCGATACTGCGGTAGGTCAGTTGCTGATCCATGTGAACGACGACGCGCCTGTTTCGAAGGGGACGGTCGTTTCGGCGAGGGTTCTCGACGACGAGGCCCAGGGCAATGGCAATGATAGGCCGCGTGACTTCGTCGAGAACGAGAAGATCGCGACCGGTGTCGCTGGTGCTCTGTTTACGGCCGGCGCCGATGGCGTGAAGTCGGTTGCTGTCAGCGGCTCGTTCGAGGTCCTGACGACGCAGAACGGCTTTGCGACGCCGGTAACGGTTACCTGGGGCGCTGGTACCACGGGCGCCAATGGCGTGACGACGTTCAATGCGGTCGGCGCTGGTGGTGTGACCGGAGCGGTTCTGGAGATCGGTGCCGATGGCTCCTACAAGCTGACGCTGAATGCACCAGTTGTGCATGACCAGCCAGGCAAGACGGAAGAGAACGAGACGCTTTCGATCAACTTCACGGTCACGGACGGTGATGGCGATACGGCGACTGGCCAGCTTCAGGTTCGCGTCAACGACGATACGCCAGATGCCAATAGCCTGGTGATCGAGAGGACGGTTCTGGACGACGAAGCCCAGACGCTGTTCATCCCGACGAACCCTGGTGCTGACCTGGGTGGCGACGTTAGCCAGAACTACAAGGAGGCCACGGGTGGTGCCGGCGCCTTGTTTGCAGCCGGTGCTGACGGTGTGAAGTCGGTCTCGGTCAGCGGTTCGTTCGACGTCATCTACAAGGATGCGAACGGCTTTGCCCAGACCACGACCGTTTCGTGGGGTGCCGGTGTTCCCGGTGCCAACGGTGTGACGACGTTTAATGCGGTCGGCGCCGCTGGCAGCACTGGCGGCACTGTGACCGGAGCTGTTCTCGAGATCCGTGCCGATGGTTCCTACAAGCTGACGATGATGGCGCCGGTTGCGCATGGCTTCTCTTTCCCCGGTTTTGAGGAGGACGAGAGGCTTGCGATCCGCTTCACGGTCACAGACGGCGACAACGACACGTCGAGCGGCTGGCTGAAGGTTCTGGTCAACGACGACACGCCGACGCCGATTGGCTCTGTCGAGTTTGCCTCGACGGTGCTGGATGACGAAGCCCAGGCGCTCTTTGCCGGCAACGACACGCCAGACGACGGTGTTGCCAATGTCAGCATTGCCGAAGGTGGCAAGGGTTCGCTGTTCTCGGCAGGCGCCGATGGTGTGTCGAAGGTGTCGATCTTCGATGCCGGCTTCAAGGTGATCTACTCTCAGGGCGGCTTTGCCAAGGTTGAGAGTGTCGAGTGGAGCGCTGGTGTGCAGGGCCCTGGCGGCGCGACGACCTTCACGGCGACGGGTAAGGATTCCAAACAGACGGCTGCTGTCTGGACGATCAATGCCGATGGCTCCTACAAGTTCGAGCTGAAGGCGCCTGTTGCGCATGACAAGAACAGCGCAACGGAAGAGAACAAGACGCTGAGCCTCGGCTTCACGGTCACCGATGGTGACGGTGACGGTGCTGCAGGCTATCTCAAGATCCAGGTCAATGACGACGCGCCTGTTTCGAAGGGGACGGTCGTTTCGGCGAGGGTTCTCGACGACG
>CAZLQR010000041.1:0-2567 GCA_964561915.1 uncultured Gammaproteobacteria bacterium
AGATACCGTCACACCGTCGCACCGAACACCGGAACAGCCCGTAGATGGCGGCGGCGTTGTAGGACACCCTTGTGTACAGCTGTTACCCGTCTGCACCCATGTCCCTCCCGAACATATATGCTCTCTTCCTGCCTGTCCGCACACGACGTCTCCTTCATTTCCGGTAACCGCGGAGCCATCACACCTTATACCTCCCGGACACGTCGATGACGGTTTCGGTTCCGTTGGACATGATCCACAGTCCGCCAGACAATAGGATGGGCCGCCACAAACCTCATTGGTGCCACATACTCCATTTCCGCAGAATCCTGTCGGTGTCGGCGGCGGCGCCGACGCACAAGCCATAGCTCCCCCATATGTACTATAACTACATCCGGAGGCATTTCCATTACATCCAGTGATCTGGGTTAAAGCGATGCAACTTGCACCTGAGCTTATACATGGCGAAGAAGCGGTGGATAACGGTACCTGCGATCCACATGTCCAGTTAGCTCCACTTTTTGATGGCGGTAGACATTGATATCCGTATATGGTGTATGTAGCTGAGCCGCTGCATGATTGGGCGGATACCCCACCGTTGAGAAACGGGACCGCTAGTAGGGTATATATGAAAATAAAAGCGGCAAGAAGTGATTTAAAAAAAAAATTATTCATAAATAACGAGCGCCATTAATGGTCCCACGCGCATTTCCTGCGGATCATTACGATAGCCTAACTTGAATGAATCGATAACGGATTTATTATTTCTGTAATTTTTTTGCAGTTTGTTTATTGTGTCAGTGCAATAATCATTTTCGCAGCGTATCTGTTTAAGTGAATCAATCTCACTGGTAGTTAGATAGGGAACTTCCACAATGATAGGATCTCCCCTCTTTATTATTTTCCTAATTTGTTCGACTTTCATTCCGCGCCACTCCTGTGTCTTTGTCGGAATGACACCCTTTGGCGCCCGGAGCGTGATAATGGGATCATATAAATCAATCGTGATTTGATTTTCATTTTTGACCTTTATGACAATCTGTTTGTCATTTTCAAACTTCTCGAATATGCCCAAGAAACGCATTCTGGGGATTTCCGGAGGATTCAGTGAACCCGGGGAGTATACAAAATCATTGGTCGACAAGGGGAACAGTTTTGACATAAGGGCATCAGCGATAAATTTTTTCTGTGCTGACGATCTATATGTTATGAACAATCCAAATAAAACAACAACCAACACATAAAAGATAAACCCGATCAGCGCCCTCTTCCTGTAAGGCAGGGTAATGACCATGAAAACATTATATACCAAATTTTGGTTGGAGAAATATATCATCATTTTTTACTGATTCTAGGATTTCACATTTGTTATTGTCACCTTCAGTGCTACATTATAAATGTAGCGTGCGCTTTCATAGGAATAATAACAGATGACAATTGTTGGGGAAAAAGACAATATACAGGTTATGAAAACGGTATAGCAGGAAGCATTAGGAGGTTTGGTCGACCAATAGGTTCAGTGACCAACGATCCTGTAGGCGCTAACCCACCATTTGGTAATTTACCATCTTCAAGCGCCTGAGCAAGAGAGTAGTTTGTGCCAAATGTCGCATTTTCCAAGAAAGGATACGCAATAAATCTTTGGGATCGTAATTCCTCGTCATCAAGGTAAATCCCGATTGAGCCGGTGGGGATACCAACCAAGACTTGAAGTCCTGGCCTTATACCTGTTTTCCTATTTTCCGGATATAGCACTTTTTCGAAACTTTGAAGGGATGGGTTTGCAAGTTTTGGAAAATTGGGACTGAACGGTGCGATCATGTTCACTGAATTGAAAAAATTAATGCCATCATCTGACATAGCATCTTTTGCGTCCGGTTCATGTACACCCAACAACATTTTCGCTTCAATTGGGTTGCCGTTTTCATTATACCCGAATCCGATTGTTGCAAATACACAATTAAACGTGTAAGACTTGCCACTTATTTTATCGGACACACCGGGTTCTAGACGTGTTCCGTCTGGAGCAAAATTCGTTGGATTATACGTATAAGGCTCCTCGGATATATCTGATATAACGCCCATGGCGTATATACCCCAACGTGTCGCTGGGTTGTCCGGGTCTGAGTTAAAGTGTTCTATCCACGGCTCACCATAAACACCCAATGGAATTTCTTTGCCATTCTTGTCTACCCATTCGCCTGTTTCAACATAAAATATTGGTTCAGTCTTAACTGGAGCCTCGGTGGAAGTTGGAGCTGCGGTTGTTGCAGGTTCAGTGGTTGGAGCGGCGGTGACTGATTCGTCAGCCACAACGGCAGTCGAGCCGGGAGCAAGTTCGATCTCAATAGATCCGGGAACAGATGTTGTTGTATCCAATACGATTGAACTTGGTGTGTCCGGAGGTTTAAAGGGGGTGGTAGGTGTGGATCCTCCCTCATTGCCCGGGGCGCAGGCTGATAATGTTGTGGCAACAACCAAGCCTGCGCCCATACGACGAATTTTTGACCGTGACCCTAGGTTTCTTTCATGACGTGACATAGTCTTATAGTAATAATTATACTGATGAGCCGGGGGATGTCAAGCGC
>CAZLQR010000042.1:0-2530 GCA_964561915.1 uncultured Gammaproteobacteria bacterium
CTGTACCGAGCGGCGGATGGTCTCCTCGGCTGTCACCATGCCGCGATGATAGCACCAACAAGGCGATCACCTATCGACGACCTCCGCGAGCAGCGCGGACAGCCGCGCGTCGTCGTTCAAACCGAGCCAGTCGACGGGGACCGTCGGCTCGCCGCGCGCGATCGCGAGCTCGTACCGCGCGTGACCGTTGACGATGCGCCGCGTCCGCTCGTTGACCTTGACGCGGTCGATCCAGCCGACCGTGCCGAGCGCCGCGTCGAGCGCGTCGACCTGCGACTGCGGGTGCGTCCGCGGGTTGAGCGGATGCGGCACCAGCTCGCTGACCGGGACGGCGTCGTCTGACCTGATGATCTTGACCTCGTACACGCTGCTTATACCTCCTGGCGTGCCTACGTTCTCGTGGGGTAGTGCTGACCGAAACCGGATCGTGCGACTGGCCGTCGCACTGCTGCAATCCTACAGGTTTAGCGCGAGCGAGGTAGATGGCGCAGCGGGAGTCCAGCCCTACGAGCGTAGACGTTGTACGCCGTCGTTACCCGATCGGACAGCGGATAGCGCACTCGCCAGTTTGGTGGGTCGCGGTCTAGCCATCCCAGCCGCAACTCCTCCTCGGTCGCCGCCATCGATCCCATTGCATGCCGCAGGCGTGACTTGGCGCCAGCGCACTTGAACACTGCCACCTTGCGGGTGTATCCGCGTTCGAAGAACCAGGCCTTAAAAGAGTCGAACCGCTCCGCATAGGAATCGTCCAGAGGCGCAACGCACAGAGGGGCGGCGGGGTCGGGGCAGAATGCCGTGAAGCTCAACTGCAGCGCCCCCTTGCGCACGTCATGCCGTGCAAGCCTCACCACCTCCCGGAGTTCGTCGTAATCCTCGTCCACTTCGCCGGGCAGGCCGGCGATCATGAACCACCGCACCCCAATGCCAGCATTTAGCAGCCTCACGCTAAGTTCATAGAGGTCTGGTGTGTCAATTGGCTTTCCTATCCACCTCCGCAGCCGTGATGACGGTGACTCCACGCCAAAACGTACCTGCCTGACCTTTCCGGCGAGCGCCGCAATCCCACCGTCGGATATCAACTCCCTCGTCTGGGAATACGATGCAGAGAAATGCTCCAGCACGTCAATCTCGTCAAAAAACGAGAGCGCGGGAGCATCGTTCGTTACCACGTTAACGCGGTATCCGGCAGCTACTAGTTTTCTATACTGTCGCATTAACCGCTCGGAGTCGTTTTCGCGATACGTATTCGCCCACCCCGTCTGGCAAAAAAGGCACTTCTTATGGCACCCCCGCGAGGCATAGATGCGCACCACCCCATCCTCTGAGATAATCGGCGGCGCGTCCCACGGAAAATCCTCGTCGGGTATGACATCACGAGTCTCACCTGGCACCCACGCATTAGGGAGGTGCTTTGCCTCATCCACCCCCCCAGATACGAGCGATTGGAGAAAGGTACGCCCCTCTCCCACACAGGCCACGTCGATATACGGATCAAAAATGGCTGGACTCAACGCACCCTGGCCACCTAGCACGACGGCTGGGCCGCCTCGCTCCCGGCGGCGTGAGGCTAATGGCTCTATGCCATGACGCTTGAGGGCACGCGGGAGGTATTCATATTCGTGGGGGGCAACGATAGTGACCGCCACCACATCAGCATCCCGTGCCTCAACGATCTGCCCACCGGAATGCTCGATCTCCCATTGAACATATCGTGCCGCCATGCCGCGAAATCGCAGCTCGGTATGTGAGACTGTCGCATCTATGACCGCGATACGCGGAGAAACCATGCTGCTGCCGCCTCCCTCGTCGTCATCGATGGATCGAGTCCCGCGATCCACTCGTTGATCACCCCTGCCGGGGCGCCAAATTCAACGTCACCAATCAGACAGCGCACCGTCTCGGATGCATCGACGCGACCCCATGGAGACGACCCCGCACGCTCGCTAACACCAACCACACCCTCGCCTATGCCAAGTACTACTAGCGGAGCGATGCTGTCGAGCAGGTCCGCGAGCGGGCCGGCCGGAGCCTCGATCTCCGCGAGCAGCGCACGTAGGCGCTCGTCGTCCCCCCCAGCCATCGCGCTCAACGGATCCAGCGTCGCCAGCGCTAGCCGCTCCTCATCGTCGTTCAGGTCTACATAGACCACCGGGATGGTCGGCTCTCTCCGCTTCACCGCCTGAGCGATCCGGGCGTGGCCATCGATAACCCGGCCCGACCGCTCGCTGACAATGACCCGTTGTATCCAGCCGATCGTATCGAGCGCCTCATCGAGCGCATCAAGCTGAGACTGTGGATGCGTGCGCCAGTTAGACGGGTGCGCCGTCAGCGTTGCCGGGTCAACGTCTGCCTCCCGGGTGATTCGCGATTTCCACCCTGCCACGGTAGGCATTAGTTACACTCCTACAGATTCAGATCAAGTGACACTGCGCGGGCCATCGACAACGCGACGAGCGGGTCTATCTTCCCGCTCGTGCGCTTGACGATCCGGAGCTTGCTCTCGTCCTTGTCCGACCGCGCGCCGGCGGCG